>JAAUZZ010000019.1 GCA_014804345.1 Lachnospiraceae bacterium
ACTGCTTTGATGTGAATCCCGAATAATTAATGTATAATCAGTGGTTTGGATGCATGATCTGAACCGCTGTTTTTTTGACCCTTTTTAGTGTAAAACAACAAATTCTCTTAAAAGTATAAATCTTTGCATAGCAAACCTGCACACCCTTTGTCCCGATTCCACAGTATGGTCTGAAAGCAGGAGATTTGAGGCAGGGACTTCTAAAGATATCATAGCGGAGTGGCTTGGAAGTGTGGGTATTCAGTAGTTTAGCTATTGTGATTGGATTATTTGCATAATCAATAGTTTAATGATATACTTGTCTCAATAAATTAAGGGAAATGGCGGAAGTACATACCAGAAAGGAAATAAATATATGCAAGAGCAAAGCCTGGCGCAGCGTACCGCAGACAAGTTGAGAAATTTGATACTTACCGAAAAAATATATAAGTTTGGGGATAAGCTTCCAAATGAAAATGTGCTTTCCGGGGAACTAAGTGTCAGCAGAACAACGCTTCGGGAAGCTGTCCGTATTCTGATCTCAGAGGGATTGCTGAATGTTCAAAGAGGGAAAGGTACTTTTGTTGTAGAGCAGTTGGAGCGTCATGCGGATAGTGGGATTGACCTGCAGGAAATAAGCAGCAAAAAAGTGACCTTGCGGGATTTATATGAAACAAGAATGATCTTTGAACCTGAAGCAGCGGCTTTGGCATGTGTAAGAGCCAGTGATGAAGAAATTGCGCATATATTAGAATTAGGGGAACAATGTCAAAAACATTTGAAGAAAAGTCATACAGGTAAACAGAGAATAGAATCAGAGATTGCCTTCCATAGCGCGCTTATTAAGGCATCTCACAATGAGTTTATCGGGCAGTTTTTGCCGGTATTGACTGCAACGATAGAAAAGACCTTTGATTTGGATCATAATCTTCATATTATTGCAAAAGAGGCATATGAAGACCATGCTATGATTATGAAGTTTTTAGAGCAGCGGAATCCGGAAGCCATTAAATGCGCAATCAAGATTCACTTGAATAACGCAATGCTTACAGAAGAATTGGAAAAGTAATATGCATAAGCAGGACTGTCACACTGATTACAGTGTGGCATTTTTTTGTTCAAGTAATGAAATCGTATTGACAAGAAAATAAAATTGTTGTATAGTTGTCGTACAACAATTAATATGATGTCTTATCACAAGGAGGTAATTATGAGTAACGCAAAAATTTATTATCAGGAAGACTGTAATCTAAGCCTTTTAGAAGGAAAGACAATTGCGATTATCGGCTATGGAAGCCAGGGGCATGCACATGCCTTGAATGCAAAGGAATCCGGATGTAATGTTATTATTGGGCTTTATGAGGGAAGTAAATCATGGGCAAAAGCAGAAGCGCAGGGATTTAAAGTTTATAATGCAGCAGAAGCGACTAAAAAAGCCGATATTATCATGCTTCTGATTAATGATGAACTGCAGGCTGATATGTACAAGAAAGATATTGAGCCAAATTTGGAAGAAGGAAATATGCTGATGTTTGCGCATGGTTTTAATATTCATTTTGGCTGCATCACGCCACCGAAAAATGTCGATGTTACCATGATTGCACCTAAAGGTCCCGGACATACGGTAAGAAGTGAATATCAGGCGGGTAAAGGTGTTCCATGTTTGGTAGCTGTAGCGCAGGATGCTACGGGAAAAGCATTGGAGCGTGCGCTGGCTTATGCATTAGCTATTGGCGGTGCAAGAGCGGGTGTCTTGGAAACTACTTTCCGTACAGAAACAGAAACAGACCTTTTTGGTGAACAGGTTGTTTTGTGCGGCGGTATCTGCGCATTGATGCAGGCTGGTTTTGAAACGCTTGTTGAGGCAGGTTATGATGCAAGAAATGCTTATTTTGAATGTGTCCATGAGGTAAAGTTAATCGTAGATTTGATTTATCAGTCAGGTTTTGCAGGAATGAGATATTCTGTTTCTAATACTGCAGAATATGGTGATTATATTACAGGATCTAAAATTATTACAGAAGATACAAAAAAAGCTATGAAGCAGGTTTTATCGGATATTCAGGATGGAACTTTTGCGAAAGATTTCCTTTTGGAAATGTCTGCCGGAGGACAGGTTCATTTTAACGCATTAAGGAAGCTGGCAGCAGAGCATCAGGCAGAAGTTATCGGTGCAGAAGTCCGTAAGTTGTATAGTTGGAATAATGAGGATAAATTGATTGACAATTAAGTTAGATATAACAACTGTAAAATGTTTTTCAGCGGTAAACCTATCACAGATTTACCGCTGTCTTCTTATCCAAATAAAAAAATTCTTCCTTTTCGGAAAAGTGTTCCTAATGAACCACTCTGTAAATCGGGACTTATTTATTTCTTCTAAACTCATCAATATTCTTTTTACAACTATATGCTTCCATTAACTTTTCATCTTCCCAAGTCCATTGCTTCTCAACCTCTATCTTTTGAACAAGCTCTTCATGTGTGGGTTCAGCAGGGAAAATATCACATGGATATTGCCCACAATATCCACAATGTTCAAAACCTTTTTCAATCACACATTTTCTTGTTTTACACTTGGGGTCTTGTAAAACAGCATTTTCCTTTTCACATGAACAGCCATCACAAATTATAGTATTGGGGTCAGCATTATACCCTGGAAATATTTTGCTATATACATTACAAATATCCTTGCGTCTGTCGTTCTTCTCAACATTAGGACGATAAAGCAAACATAAATCACATCTGTTACCGCATTTTGAAAATACTTTCTTTTCCATTGCCCAACCTCCGTTAAATCCCGATTTGTTGATACAATTATAACCTGTTTTTAACGAGTACACAATTCCGAAAAGGGAGAAAATTTTTACGCGTAGGGAGGGTAAAAACGATTGCGATGCTATATCCATTAATAAGGAATAAGAGCCTATATAAACTATTAAGAGAAAAGAATATTGCAGAGGGAGTTGTAAATGTTTTATAATAAATTAGTATTAAAAAACAAAGGAGAATAGAAAGAAAATGCTTGAACTTGAGAACGGTCGTCCGAAGAATTTGACCGGAAGACCGGATAAGGAAATCAGAACTTATGATTTGCTTGATAAACTGGGAATAGAATATAAACGCATCGACCATGAAGAAGCAATGACCATGGAAGTTTGTGAAGAAATAGACAAAGCCTTGCAGGCGACAATCTGCAAAAACCTTTTTTTGTGCAATCGGCAGGAAACGGATTTTTATCTGCTGATGATGCCGGGGGATAAAAAATTTAAGACAAAGGATTTATCAAAAGCGTTGGGAGTATCCCGGCTGTCATTTGCGAAAGAAGAATATATGTTGCAGTTTCTTGACATAACACCGGGTTCTGTCAGTGTTATGGGGCTTATGAATGACAAGGAGCAGAAAGTGCGGCTTGTCATTGATGAGGATGTGTTGGAGGGAGCCGAAGTTGGATGTCATCCATGCATCAATACTTCAAGCATCAAGTTTGCGACGAAGGATCTGCTGGAGAAAATCATTCCGGCAATGAACCATGATTATACGGTTGTATCATTACCGCGATACCGGGAAGAAGAATTTTAATAAAATCAATAAGTAAAAAACTCTGTTTACGGAATTGTGTACCCGTTAATAACAGGTTATAATTGCATTAACAAAATCGGGATTTACGGAGGAAAGAATGAATGAAAACAGTTGTGCTTTTATACAATACAAGCTGTATTTACGAAATTGTGATCTTGAACTATTTCCTGAAATATACGGGTAAGGATATTGTATTTGTATCATATGATGGAAATCCAATCATTGCCATGGAGGGATATTCCATGAATGTATCTGATAAACTGCTGAATATTAACCCCAAAGATGTGGAGCTCATGATCGTTCCCGGTGGAGATATTACAGAGATCGATCGTAGTGAGGTGTGGAAGTACCTTGCGGATGTCCAGTCAAATCAGGGACTGATTGCGGGAATATGTGCAGGTGTTGATGTATTAGACCATGCAGGAATTCTTGAAATAATCGAGTCGACACATTCCGGCGATTTGGATGTCGTAGTTGCCGACAATGTTATAACTGCCAGACCAAATGCATATGTTGACTTTGCGATAGAAGTTGCGAAAAAGATGGACTTGTTTGAAGATGAAGCCGATTTAGAAGAAACGATAGCATTTTGGAGAGAACATCAGAGGATGGAGTAAATAGAAATACTTTCCCGAAAAGGGAGATAAAAATATGAAAGGAAATTGTGGAACATGGAAAAAGTATTTCAGTTTTTAAAGGATGCAGAAACTTATTATCTTGCAACGGTTGAGGGGGATCAGCCGAGGGTAAGGCCATTTGGCACAATACATATTTTTGAGGGAAAACTTTATATTCAGACCGGCAAGGTAAAGGAGGTGTCTAAGCAGATTACGGCAAATAGCAAGGTGGAAATATGTGCCATGAAAGAAGGAGATTGGATTAGGGTGGCAGGTACGCTTGTGGAAGATGACAGGATAGAGGCAAGACAGTCTATGCTTGACGCTTATCCGAGTCTGCAAAATATGTATGCGGCAGACGACGGAAATACGCAGGTGTTTTACTTGGAAAATGCAACAGCTACCATATCTTCATTTACACATGAACCGGAAGTTATCAAATTTTAAAAATTGATTTTTTATTTGGTATATGGGGGCTAAAAATGGCTGTTACAATCAATATTTATTATAGCGGTAAAAACGGAAACGCAAAGAAATTTGCAGAAGAAATGATTTCGAGCGGTATTGTCAGTAAAATTCGCGCAGAAGACGGAAATATCAGATATGAATATTTCTATCCGATTGATGATGAAGAAACAGTGTTATTAATTGATAGCTGGGAAGACCAGCACGCAATAGATGTTCATCACGCTTCACCAATGATGGCGCAAATTATCAAACTTCGGGAAAAATATGATTTACATATGAAAGTAGAACGATATGTATCTGACGAAAGAGGTATTCCGGCAGCGGATAAATCCTTTATAAAGGAGTAAGTCAGTATATAAAATAAAAACAAGTTTATTAGCTGTAGCTTATCCATTTCCCCCAAAACGATACACTGACGATTTCATATAAAACAGATAATGCTAAATCATTACAAACGTATTGACTTAGCATTATTTGTTTGCTATTCTTATTATAGAAATAGAGTAGGTGAAGGAGATAACGTAAATGGCGAGTACGATTCAAGTAAGAGTAGACGATGATTTAAAAACAAAGTCAGATGCTTTGTTTAAAGATTTAGGAACAGATACCACCACAGCAATCCGTATGTTTTTAACACAGGCGCTGGCAGTAAATGGTTTTCCGTTTGAAATAAAAAGGGCGAATCCAACTCCATATGAAGCATTAACAGAACATGAAATATTAGATAAGCTGGAAAAATCGCGTGAGCACGCGGCACAAGGGATGTATAAAGATGCGGCAGAAGTTTCTCTTGATATGAGGGCAAAGTATGGATTATAAGGTAGTAGTTACAAGAGATGCAGAAGAGGACTTAGAGCGTTTTATTAAATATCTTATTGTTGAGAAAGGGAGTATGCAGGCAGCAGAAAATGTATTGAATGATTACGATGCAACAATCGAAAGCCTAATGCATGTGGCAGGAAGTTTGAAGGTGTGTGATAATCCAAGATACATCAGTTAGAATATCGACGTATTAACTTCTTGAATCACAGATATTTTATGCTATATCGTATCGTTGACAATGTAGTATTTGTAGATAATATTTTTCATGACTTGCAGGATTATGAAAATAAGATGTATTAGTCGTAGTACAGAGAGATGAATTTAAAACAGTTTATCGAAAAAAGTAGGCAGAATGTAATGCATTATTTTTCAAATTAAATTTATTATTTAAAGTCGGCAACGATTTTTCCATTACATTTCCTTACCATTAAAGATATTGATTCTTTTGGTTATCCAGCCGCCCGGAGGATCCATTTCACATGACAATACCAAGACATTATCATTTTCTATCTCATTAACTACCATGCCATCTACCGCCAGCTCGGGCTGCCGCCATTTTTCATGCATATTATTATCAAAAGCGATCACCCCGTTTCCGGATAAAACAAGTAGCAGATTTTTATATGTATAAAAATAGCCGAAATACATTTGAACACATATTTCTCTACATATAAAATTATTCATATCAATAAAAAAGACCTTATCTTCAACACCGATACAGAGGGTCTCATAAAATACTACAGCAGTATCAAATGAGGATGATGTTAAATCTACTTCAACACGCAAGAATGGAATTCCATTCTTTAAAACATAATAAAATCTGCCTTGACCTAACTTTATTTTATTTGCATCATCAAAATCGTCGTTTGAATACGGACTTTTTTTCAAGGAAATTATATCATACATACTCCTACAAAGCTCCTGATTATATATTTTGACTGTAAGTTATCTAAACAGGAATATTATATATATTCCAAGCAACCTTGACTGCCTGTTCGCCTTGTGTTGACCATAAAATTACTTTTGTAATAAATTGGGGGGTAATCATTTCAGGAATACAAAAGGGTAATAGATACCGCTCCCAACAACCACGGGTCTGTTTATTCTGAAACACTAATCCTTTGCTAATAATGTACGAAGTATTTGTTTTAAGAGGACATAAAATGATGAACTTTTTATCTTCGGAAATAATGTTCAAAATATTGTATGGATTGTCGTCATCAGGTTTAATATACCACACATAGCTTTTTTCATTTACTATAATTTTTCGCCTTCTTTTTGTACTTACACCCATACATTTGCCCTCCATAAATTCCCGATTTGCTAAAATAAGTATAAGCTGTTTTTAGTAGGAACACAATATCGTAAAGTGAGCAATATTTTCCCTCACTGTTAGCACTGAATTTGTAAAAAGATATTGACTTAATGAGAGGTTCATACTCATATAAAAATTTACAATGTCTCCACCGCAACGCTTCCGCCGCGGACAATCTCAATTCGGTTTGTATAATGTTTTTCCAATAATTTGATTAAATCATTGTCGTGTTCTTCCGCCTGTACACTTTCAAGCAATATCGCATTTTGCTTATAATCAATAACGGACAGCGTAAATATGTGAGAAATCCGAAAAAGTTCATCAATATCAGTATCGGAACAATTATTTATCTTAACAAACATCAGTTCTTTGCTATGTATGGCAACATCCATAAAATCAATTACTTTAATGATTTCAACACATCGATTAAGCTGCTTTTTTACCTGCTCAAACGTCTTGTCATCACTTGTCAAACTGATTGTCATACGGGAGACTGTTTCGTCTTTGGTTTTCCCGACGGTTAAACTATTTAAATTATACGATTTTGCAGAGAATAATCCCGCAATTCTGGCAAGTACGCCGATTTCATTTTCCACAAATAAACAAATCCATCGTTTTTTCATATTCCGTTATCCTCGCTTTCCAAAATCATGTCCTCCAAAGCATTGCCGGGCGGAACAATCGGCATAACATTTTCTTCCGGTTCAATAATAAATTCAATAACAGTAGGCACATTCAACGTATTTTTAGCCGCTTTGAAGGCAGATGCAATATCCTCCTCAGCAGTCACGCGAATGCCTTTTGCACTATAACTTTTGGCTAACTGTATGAAATTCGGCGTATACTCCGGACAATGCGTCGTCGGAGTATTACAGTTATTCGTGCAGCTTTTGCGCCAACGCATACAAGTGCTGGAATACCGTTTCTCAAAAAACATCTCTTGCCATTGCCTTACATTTCCTAAGTAGCCATTATTGAGAATGCAAATGATTATAGGCAGTTCATATACAACAGCGGTAGCCATTTCCTGAATATTCATCTGTATCCCACCATCTCCCGAAATTACGATAACATCTTTCGACGGGTTCCCGATTTTTGCCCCAATTGCGGCAGGAAATCCGTATCCCATTGTTCCCAAGCCTCCCGAGGTAAGCATTTGTTTTTCATTGCCCAATTCCAAAAACTGCGTAGCCCATAATTGATTTTGCCCTACATCGGTAGCGATAATTGCATTGTCAAAAGCGCGGTTGATTTCCTGTATGATTTTTTCGGGATTCATTCCCTTTGTTTTCATCGTGAGAGGATATTGCTGTTTCCAATGATTAATTTTCGCCAACCATTCCTGTGTATCCAGTGTCTGCGCCTTTTCAAGCAATGCGAAAATTGCCTTTTTCGCGTCCGCAACAATCGGAATATCAACCGCAATATTTCTCGAGATAGAAGCGGGATCAATGTCAACGTGTATGATTTTTGCATGTTTGGCAAACTGCTCGACTTTTCCAGTGATGCGGTCATTAAATCGTGTCCCTATGGAAAAGAGTAAATCGCATTTACTAATCGCTGTGTTCGCCGCATAGCTGCCATGTATTCCGATATTTCCAATGTATAGCTCATGCGTAGTAGGAATTGCCCCTTTTCCCATAATGGTAGTGATAACCGGAACGCCTGTTGTTTCCGCAAGTTTTTGCATCTCTGCTTTTGCGTGGCTGATCATAACGCCTCCGCCAATTAAAAAGAGAGGCTTTTTCGCAAGGTTTAATGCGTCTAATGCTTTCTTAATCTGTCCTGCATGAACCGTTACGTTAGGTTTATACCCTCGAATTTCGATTTTTTCCGGATAGGCATCGCTTCCATATGCCCTTTGTATATCTTTTGGCAAATCCACCACGACAACGCCTGGTTTTCCCGTTTGGGAAATAAAAAATGCTTTCTTTATAATCGTTGCCAACTCGTCACGCTTGCGCACGGTTACGGCATATTTACAAATGCTTCTTGTAATACCGACAATGTCAACCTCCTGAAATGCGTCATTGCCAATCAGCGTAGTAGGCACTTGTCCGGTAAAGCATACCAGCGGAACGCTGTCAAAGTTAGCGGTTGCAATTCCTGTCACCAAGTTTGTCGCGCCTGGTCCGCTTGTTACCAGGCACACGCCGACTTTTCCTGTGGAACGTGCGTATCCGTCTGCGGCATGGACTAACCCCTGCTCGTGACGCGGTAAAATGACACGAATGTCATTTTCGCCGTAGAGCGCATCAAATAAGTCAATTGCCTGTCCGCCCGGATATGCAAATAATGTATCTACTTGTTCCTCTTTTAGCGCTTTTACAAATAGTGCAGCTCCTGTAATATTCATATTTTGTCCCTCCTTGAATGCATGTGCTTGCTTGCGTAAATGATATAAAAAATAATTTTCAAACAGGACTTAGCATTTACAGCCAAGCCCGTAAGAAAACGTATCGTACCCAAGTAAAAATCCATGCAAAATTGCTTAATAAAATATCTTCTTCTTATCATTGATTTTTATTAAAACATATGAGCATAAAATTAAAAGTATTGTTGCCGCTATATTTCCCAAAATGTTTTCGTTAATGACATAAATTCCGGATAAACAATTTTCAATGCAGTGGAATAATACACATAGCCAGACACTGTTCGTATTTTTTCTTATACTTGCCAAAGCAAAGCTCAATCCCAATATATTGATTCCAAATGCGAAATAATCTTGTCCGTATTGAACGACACCTTGTATGAAAAACAAAGGCAAATGCCATAACCACCAAATGATACTAACGATAATAGTCGATATCGTGAACGAGTACTTTTTCTCTAATTCCGGTTGAAGTATATATCGCCACCCTGCTTCTTCCAATCCGCCGCCGATTAACATAATGGGTATCATAACAACAATCGCAAAAAGCGGAGCCCCATTTTCGTACCCGGAAATAAAACATTGCGGTAAAATAAATAAAATGGCTACAGCTATCACCATAATATAGGAAAAAATATTATGTCTGAAATCAAAAATATTCTTCAACCATTCCCTGATATTTGTAATTCTATTGGCTTTCTTTAGTGACAAAAATGACGCAATCGTAGGTGACCATCCACCTATCAAGTATGGTATATATAGTAAATAATTATCATTTAGTGAAATCCCGTTCAAACTACAAATTAAGCATATACCCCAACCGATCAACATAATTAAAAATGTATAACTTAAATAGAGTTTACTTAGCTTAGTCATATTTATTTTCAGTTCTCCTCAAATTTTGATTTATCGATTATTATAGGTATATTTATTCGGGAACAATTACGTTTCCATCCTCGTCGAGAAGATAGATTGCGTATACCTGTTCCGTTTCTAATGGAATAGAGTCAGTTACTTCCCCACATACAATTCTAATATTATTGCCAATTTCCAATTCGGGAACTCCATTAGCAGAAACAACGTTTGTACTGACTTCTACCTCTTCTCCTTGCGAAACAACTCCATTTGTTACATCAAGACATTCAACAAGAATAGAATCATCATGTATTTCAAGGACAGTTGCATTAAAATAATTTTGCTTTTTTTCGTTATCTTGGCAACCCGCGAAAGACAAAACACAAACAAATATTAAAATCATTACAGACGAAAACGATTTTTTCATAATAATTCCCCCATTTTGCCAAAGTCTGCAAATTTGGGCGTAAGCACAAATTTGTCGTGTGAAAAATTTATTTTTCACACTATCCTCTCAATACCATTTACAAAAATTTTCACACTGCATTTGATAAATTCTTCTCTGCTCGTTTTGGCGAGATTTTGGTCGAAGGACGCATTTAAAAACGTAAATCCAAAGGTAGAAGAGAAAATCGTCATCGCAAGACTTTCAAAATCAAAATGCGCGATCTTTCCTAATTCTTCCATTTTTGTGAAATACTCCGTTAAAGAAGAAACAAATGCTTGTGGCACCTTCATAATCAATGGAGCCGTTTCAGCATAAAGCTGTGGCGCTCTTAATCCAATCGAGAGATTGACAAAGTCCGGCGTTATTTTGTCCATGTAGGCATTCATAAACATCTCTAAATCCGGTTCCAGCTCCCACTGTACATTTTGAAAAAGCTCCGGCGTAACGTTTGCCCGCCATTTTTCCTGCGATACACCTTGTAGTACGATATCTTTTTTACTCTCAAATTTCCGAAACAGGGTGCATTCATTTACGCCCGCCAAATGCGCAATGTCCTTTGTCGTAGTGGCAACATATCCTTTATCACGAATTAGCGACATGGTTGCGTCAATAATTTTTTGACTTGTGTCGTCCATTTTTATAACAGTGCTCCTTTCAAAGACTGCAAGTTTTCATGTAAACTTGATTACAATATTGTGTAACATTATCTGTATGCAAGCGCTTGCTATCATTCTATTGGATTTCAGTATAAAAGTCAACACATTATGAAAAAATCTATAAACATACCATTTTACAGAGGTGATTAAGCTGCAAAAGGGTAGCTTATAAATGATTTCTCCCTCTTTGGAATTGTGTACCTGTTAAAAATAGGTTATAATTGCAATCATAATCTGAATTTTCAAACTGTAAGAGAGAATGAGAGGTATGCCATGTCAGACTATATCATCAAGATTATACCAATTAATCCCTATTACCACATAGATGGACAAAAAATAAAAAAAATTGTTGATGATTTGAAAACGAGAATTACCGCAGACAATGTTGAATTGAAAACTTATGATAATCCGGCGTTTATTGACTGTGGAAGTAATTTAGAGAAAATAACGTGTCCTATATGCGGTGCAATAATAGATTTTGACTGGTGGAGTGTAGCAATGGATACAGCGTCGAATAGCAGCTTTATGGATTTATATGTAAAATTGCCATGTTGTGGCGAAAGTAGCACACTTAATGATTTACAATATTATTTTCCATGTGGATTTTCATGTACTGAATTAAATATTTTGAACCCATTAAACGAACTCAGTTATGAATGCTTATCATACATTCAAGAATTACTTGGAACTCCTATACGTTGCATTCAAGCACACATATAACTTCTACCCGTAGTAGCTAATGGGAATGCTTTTCCGAAAGGGGATTATGATGAATTTAGTGTTGTCAGTGGATTGGAATTAGGAGCCGAAGATTCTTTTGACAGTTCGCAGGCTTAGATATAAGGCTGGGGGTTAGGAATATACTATGGAGGAATATTGATGAAATACAGAAAAGATAAAAAGATGCAGCCTGCTTCCGGTATACGGAACCTATACATAGCAAAGCTGGTAGGACGCTGCATGATATGCTGTTTTTGCGGGATGATGTATGCAATAAACAGGGAATCATTTGAGATTATGAATGGCTTGAATTTTTTCAGACATTTTTCACCATTTCATATTATATGGGCAATCTGGATGGCTGGCATGTTGCTACAGGTAGTTCCTGTAAAGAGTCGGATTTCACTTGGTTCGCAGAAACTGTTTCGGTTCCGCTTCCGTCCGATTCGGGAAAAAGTGAACGTCCAACTGCTCAAACAATATATTGTGTCAACAACAAAATCTGCATATAAAGTATTTATTTTATGGACAGCGCTGATTATTGTATTGGGCGTGCTGTATTCCTATAAGATAATTGATGATGCCATATTATTTATGATTACGGTTATATTTTATGTATGTGATTTGATCTGCGTGCTAATCTGGTGTCCATTCCGTCTGATTATGCAGAACCGTTGCTGCACGACCTGCCGTATCTTCAACTGGGATCATCTGATGATGTTCAGCCCGCAGTTATTTGTCAAAGGCTTCTTTTCGCGCAGCCTTCTTCTGATGTCCATCGTTGTGTGGATTGTATGGGAATTGTGTGTGCTTTTGCATCCTGAGCGGTTTTGGGAACATACAAATGACGCATTGAAATGCGCAAACTGTACGGATAAACTTTGTATGCAGTATTGCAGGAAATTACGGAGTCCGGTAAGTTAAAAGGCTAGGGGGATGCGAAAACGTGCAAATTTAAAATAAAGACAAGCGGAGAAAATTAAAATGTTACACATAGCGATTTGTGATGACGAAAAAAACTTTGTTACATATTTAACAGATCTAATCAATCAATACGCCACAGAAACAGGCGAAGAAATTAAGATAACGCCTTACTATGACGGAATGGAATTAATCGAACGATACGACACAAGTATTGATTTGATTTTCCTTGACATTCAGATGCGTCTTGCCGACGGTCTATACACGGCAGAGCGCATTCGCCAATTTGATGAAAAAGTGGGCATTATCTTTTTGACAACACTTACCCAACACGGATTAAAAGGCTATCAGTATCAGGCAGTCAATTACATTATTAAACCGATCAAGTATGTCCGCTTGAAAACAGAGCTCAATCAATGGCTGAAAAAGCACAGGCAGAATGACAGTCCTGCAATCGTGGTTGTAAATGACAGCGGAAAATATAAGATTTTTCTGAAATCGCTGCGGTATGTGGAAACCTTTAACCGCAAGCTGCTTCTGCATACAGAACAGGAGAATATCATCAGCTATAAGACCATGAAAGAAATGGAACAAGAACTGGCGGAGGCAGGTTTTGCACGCTGCCACACCAGTTATCTTGTCAATCTGCTCTACGTGAAGGGTGTCAAAAAATTAGAGCTTGAATTGATTACCGGAGAAAAACTTTCAATCAGCCAGCCAAAGCGCAAGGAGTTTATGGAACAGTTGACGGAGTATTGGGGAGAGCGGTTATGATACAGTTTTTGGAAATTCTTGCTTTTGTGATAGACGTTTGCTACGCTATTGTATTTTTTTGTATGATACAAACGTTTCTGCCGCTGCGCAAAAATCTGCTTTTGCGGATGATGGCTTTTGTTGCAAGCGCTCCAATCTCGGCAGCAATTATTTATTCCAATGACCTTGCGGGACTTCTTGGGACACTTTTGGGATTTTGTGTTTATATTAGCTTGTTTCACCGCGGGCAGTGGGTGGAAAAATTGACGGCAGTTTTGATTTTTTATCCGCCGCTGATTGCCGTAAATTACCTGATGATGGATATCGGAAGAAGATGCTTTTTTGGAATAACAAGAGCGCCTTCTAAGCTTGAGTTTGGGTGGACGTGGGAGCAGCAGCTGATGAACAATGTGATATACACCTTGTCTTTGTTGCTGCGGCTCTTGTTCTGGACTGCGGCATGGCGGTTTCTGCGCAAGTATCTGTGTCAGGTTACATCAAATCTGACGACGAAAATGTGGCTTATTGTGGACAGCCTGATGTTAGCGTCGTTTGTTGCAATTTTCACAATCATTTACTTTCTGCCCGAAAATATGCTGGTTGCCTATCCGATATGCGGCGCGTCTATTTTTTCGGGTTTTGGGTGCATTTATCTTGTTTCTTACATTTGTAATTCCATGCAGACTGCATATCGTGCGCAGGAGCTGGAAAGGCAGCAGGCGTATTACACTGACCGCATGCGTGATGAGGAGCGGGTACGCAGTATTTATCATGATTTGAAAAATCATCTGCTGGTACTTCAGGCACAAATGGGAAATGAACAGATGGTTCAGGAATCGATTCAAGGGCTGCAAAATCAGATTCGGGAATACGAAAATTACTATCACACGGGGAATGCGTTTTTGGATATCCTCATTCGGGACAAAGCGAAAACGGCGCAGAAGGAGCAGATTGATTTCAGCGCGGTCATTTCCTTTGAAGATGGTGATTTTATGGAGCCGCTGGATATCAGCACGATTTTTGGCAACGCGATTGACAATGCAATTGAGGCAAGCAGACAGCTGTCAAAGGAACAGCGCTTGATAACAGTGCGAGCCAACCGCGTCCGGGATATGCTTATGATTATTGTGGAGAATACCGTTTCTTCTGATTTTACCTTGTCTAAGGGAACAACGAAGAAGGATACTTTTATGCATGGTTTCGGGTTATCAAATATCCGCAATGCAGTTCAAAAATATGACGGACAGTGCAGTACAAAGGTGGAGAATGGAATGTTTCGGTTGCAGATTATGATGCCGATCGATTAATTTTTACATTGTAGATATTAGTTTTTACATTTTATATTGTACCTTTTTTCCGCACAGATATAATGAGTTTAATTCCAACAGGAACATCACTTATTGTATCGAAAATAACAGGAAAAGAGGTACTGCTTATGAGCATTTTGCAAACAACACACTTAACAAAACAATACGGAAAAGAGCCAAACATTGTAAAGGCTTTAGATGATGTAAACATTTCAATTGAGCAGGGAGAATTTGTCGCAGTTGTCGGAACGTCCGGCAGCGGCAAATCCACCCTGCTCAATATGCTTGGCGGACTTGACCGTCCAAGTGGTGGCAGCGTAAAGGTGGACAATTATGAGTTAGGAAAACTTTCCGACGAGGACTTGACCATATTCCGCCGTCGCTGCATCGGTTTTATTTTCCAAAACTATAATTTAGTGCCCGTCTTAAATGTATATGAAAACATTGTCATGCCCATTCAGCTTGATGGGAAAAAGCCGGATGAAATATTTATTCGGGAAGTAACGACACTTTTGGGATTGGAGAAAAAACTCTACAATATGCCCAATACACTTTCCGGCGGTCAGCAGCAGCGTGTATCCATTGCAAGAGCGCTGGCAAGCAAGCCCGCAATCATTCTCGCCGATGAACCGACTGGCAATTTGGACAGCAAGACAAGCGAGGAAGTCATTGACCTTTTAAAAGTCACCAGCCATCAATTTCATCAAACAATTGTAATGATAACGCATAATCCCGAAATTGCAAAACAGGCGGACCGTTGTATCCAAATTGAAGATGGCAAAATTGAAATATCAGGGATTTTTCAATTCGCAGATTTTGGAAAAGGGGAGGTGACAGTATGATTCGCACATTAACAAACCGCAGTTTTCAAAAAAACAAAGGCCGAAATTTAGTGGCAGCGCTTGCTATTTTTTTAACAACCATGATGTTTACAACGCTGTTCACACTCGCGCAGAGCATGGGGCAAAATATTACGGAAATGTATCTGCGCCAATCCGGCACAATGGCACATGCATCGACAAAGCAAATAACAGACGCGCAAATCGAACAAATTGCAGCGCATCCCGACGTAGTAAGCTTCGGCAAATCGATTGTGGCAGGGATAGCCGAAAATGAGCGCCTTGCAGGACGGCAGTTGGAAATCCGTTATGGCAGCGACCAGTATGCAAAAGACAGCTTTGCATACCCCACAACCGGAAAAATGCCCGAAACAAAAGACGAAATCGCACTGGACACATTGATTCTGGAACGGTTGGGCGTTCCATTGGAATTAGGACAGACAGTGACTTTAGAGTGGCAGGAAGGTCCAAGCACGTTTACGCTTTGCGGCTGGTGGGAAGGAAACCTTTCCGTCTATGCAAGTATGGCATGGGTTAGTGAGGCGTTTGTACTGGAAGCGTGCGACAATGCTTCCGCGCCGAAAGAGGGACAGATTTTAGGTCTGCGCATGATGGGCATTACCTTTTCGGACAATAAAAATATTGATGAAAAGGTGGAAACAGCGCTTCGTGACTGCGGCATTATCGACGTGGAGTTTAACACAAATCTCGCCTACACTGCGGAAGTACAGTACAGTATTTTTCAGGAAAATCTGCCAATGTACGGCGGCATGCTTTTAGTATTTCTTGCAGGTTACTTCATTATCTATAACGTATTTCAGATTTCCGTTGCCTCGGACATTCAATTTTACGGAAAGCTGAAAACACTTGGAACAACGACAAAACAGATCAAAAAGATTATTTATGGTCAGGGAAACCGACTTTCTCTGATTGGCATTCCCATAGGACTTGTCACAGGATATCTTTTGGGCAGTGTATTAGTGCCTATGCTAATTCCGAATACGGAGATAGAAGTGACCACATCGGTCAATCCTATAATCTTTGTTGATGCGGCAATATTTTCCTATGTTACAGTCCTGATTTCCTGTATGCTGCCCGCGCGATTGGCAGGTAAGGTTTCTCCGATAGAAGCTCTGCGCTATACGGACGCACCCGACAATGTGCAAAAAAAGCGCAAAAAGACAAAAAACGGAGCGTCTTTATACGGAATGGCGTGGGAAAATTTGTGGCGCAATCGAAAGCGTACGGTTATGGTACTTTGCTCCCTGACGCTTGGACTTGTCCTGATGAGCTATTTTTACGCGAAGAACGCAAGCTTTGATGTGGAAAAATATCTGATGGATTTGACAGTGGCGGATTATGAGATTCATGATACGACCGGCAAAGGTCAGGCTATTAGTAACACACTGCTTGCGGACATTGCAGCGCTGGGAACAGTAGAAGCGACAGGACGGTTATATTTTGGGGAAGTCGAGTTGACTTTGAGCGAACAGGCAAAAAATAATCTGCGTGCATTTTACACGGACGAACGGTTAAAAGATTATGCATCGTATGACCCGTCGTTTCCGTCTTGGAAAGAACAGTTTGATTATGTGCTGGACGGTGGCAAAAACACTTATACCATATATGGCGCAGATGGATTAATCTTAGAGGCAGCGGCAAGTCAAAACTATATTTTGAACGGTGCTTTTAACGCAGAAAAATTTGCTGAGGGGATGTATTGTCTCGCAATTGGTCCAAGTACAGATCCAAGTGACACGCTGCCAACATATTCCGTTGGTGAAAAAGTACAGATTGCAGACCGCGAGTTTGAAGTTATGGCTGTTGTGCGTCCGTTACAGCCAATGGTTTCGGGAGTATCACAGCAAGTCTTTGATTTGCCGCTTGTGATACCTGCGGATATTTTTCAGGAATTTTGGCCTGACTATAATCTGCGAAAATTTTATTTTGATGTAGCAGATGAAACAATGGAAGATGCTTATGCACTGTTGACAGATTATCAGCAGACGACAGCGCTCGGAATGAATATTGTATCCCGACAGTCAATGGCGGAGCAATACGAAGCGGAAACACGCGCGTTGGCAGTGATGGGATATGCAATCAGCATTGTGATTGCACTGGTCGGTGTGTTGAACTTTGTCAACAGCATGGTGACAGCAATTATTTCACGAAAACGCGAGTTTGCTATGATTCAGAGCATCGGAATGACAAAACGGCAATTGTGCCAAATGCTGATGTTTGAAGGAGGGTATTACGCAGGTATGACACTGATTGCTTCGTATCTTCTCGGCGCAGTGACAGTCGGTGTGATTGTGCGTGCAATGGTGGAAGGCGGATTTTCGACATTTCATTTTACGCTGCTCCCGTTAGTATGCTGCACACCAATTTTGGTGATATTGGCCGTGTTGCTTCCATATGTATGCTTTCGAAATCTGGAGAAGCAAAGTATCGTGGAACGGCTCCGGGCAGATTGATTGAAGCAAAAATATGAATCAAGATTCCTCTGCATCGGCGTGTGCATAAAAAAACAGGCGTCAAGAAATCCTTGTCGCCTGTTTTAAAATTTTTTCAATTTTTACTTAGAAACAACCGTACCGTCTTCAGAGGTTGTAACTTCCTCTGTTTTGGGATTCATCAATTTATCAAAGCCTTCAAGCACTGCGTCATATGTACGCTTTGAGATGTCGGGAAGCTTTCCGCCCCAAGTCTTCTCAGCCTTTTCATATCCCTTTAAGAATGCATCGCGCATTTTCTCAAGATTTTTCGAATCATTTCCGGCAAGAGCCGTTGCAAACGAAAGGATACGCTCAGAGGTCTGCTTTACACCCCAATAGCCGTCTTCGGAAATATCTTTCTGTGCCTGAGCCTTGGTAGCTGCGTCAACTGTGAAATCGCCCTTTGCGAGAAAACCCCAGATATTGTTTGCAGCGCCGTATGTATTGGACTGCTTTGAAATCATATCCTTTACAAGGTCAACCAACTGTGACTGGCGTTTTTCCTGTTCTGCCTTAAGCTGTGATACGATTGCCTTTCTGTCATCTTCGGAAAGTTTTGTCTTGTCATAGACAGCAGCGGAATTGCTGTTGGTCTTTTTATCTGTATTTGTGGTGGCAGCAGAAGCGCCTGTTGTTGTTTCCGATTCTGTCGCTGCTGTAGTCGTGGTCTTCTCCGGTGCAGTTGTTTTCTCCTGTGCGGCAGTAGCAGCGGCTGTATAAACGTCGTTTGTACTAATTCCTGTTACGCTCATGGGTATCCCTTCCTTTCTTTATTTACCATCCGTGGTTACTTATATTGCAGAGCTGTCAAAAGACATTCTTTCATTTTAATCTATATCGACATGATATCATAGAAAGTTTATACTTGTAAATGAACTTTTGTAAATTTTTGCATAATCGTATTTCTATTTCCGGATATTGATGCTAAAATAAAAAATACAGTTACATAAATTTTAGAAGGGATTGCGTGACATGAAAAGGTTCAAAAGAGCCATATGGCTTATTATTGCGATACAGATTGTTTTATTAATATATGTGGCGTTATATTTTCAGGTGGATGATGTGACGCTTGTAAAGGGAGAGGTCAACGATTTTAATACGGGTTGGACGATTTACAGGGAAGACGGCACAAACGCCGATATAACGCTTCCGTATACAGGCACGAGCAAGGCATACGAAACAATTGTCATAGAAAATACGGCGCCGAAAGAGTTTGCGGGACTTTCCATGCGATTTGTGACATCCGAAAAGCAGTTTCGTGTAATGCTTGACGGTGAGGAAATATACTGTTTTGGAACAAATGACGTGAGGAAGTTCGGACATACGCCGGGAAGCGTGACCAATTATGTGGATATCCCGAATAACTTGGGTGAGGGAAAAATAAGAATAGAAATGACATCGGCATATGTCAATTATGCTTCATATATATATGCAATCGAGGTTGGAAGACGAGATGTTTTAATTTTGCGGCATATCGCACACACGATCCCGAGTATGGTATGCAACATGGTGATATTATTTGCCGCGCTTATTTTGGGAGCAACCATGCTGATATCCGTGGCGGATAAGGGAAAAACAGGCGGGGTTGAATATCTGCATTGTGTCGGTTTTGTGAGTTTTATATACTTTACGATAGAATCAAGACTGCTCCGTCCTGTCTATGGAAATCAAACGCTGTATTCGTTCATGCTGTTTTTCTGCTTGATGCTGATGCCGATATTTTTGCTGCTCTATTTCGAAGCCAATGTGGCGGAAAAATATCAGAAGCTGCTGAAGGGGACGCTTTTGCTCACACTTGTAAATGCGGTCGTACAGATTGTGCTGCAAACGCTTGATCTCGTTGATTTTATAAATATGGCAATTGTTTCGTACTTGCTGATTTTAATTACTGTGATATGCGGAATTATAATATATGCGGACAAAATCAAATCAGAAGGCATTGCGCAATGCAAAAAAGATAAGGAAACGATTTTGACAATCGTTGCAATCGGGGCGTTCGGGCTGGGATTTATCGCGGATTTGGTGAGAGCGTACATCGCAAGGGGAGAAGAATTTGCGAAGTACAGCCGCGTCGGCGCTACAGTGTTTTCCGTGTTCATGGTATATATACATATTAGGCGGATCAGCAAGATGTTTGCGGCAAATGCCGAGAAAGCGGCGGAAAGACTGCAGCGTGAGAAGGAAAAGGTTGAGGAGCAGAATAAAATGCTCTTACAGGCGCGCGAGGAGGCAGAAGCTGCAAGACAGGCGGCACAAGATGCGAGCCGCGCAAAGAGCAGCTTTCTGGCCAATGTGTCCCATGAAATCCGTACGCCAATTAATGCAATCCTCGGAATGGATACGATGATCCTTCGTGAAAGCCGTGAGGATAATATCAGAGAGTATGCGGGGGATATCAGAAGCGCCGGGCAAAATCTGCTCTCCCTGATCAATGATATCCTTGATTTCTCCAAAATAGAATCGGGCAAGATGGAAATAAAACCGTTCGATTATGAACTCATCACGCTTCTTGGAAACTGCTACAATATGATACAAATGCGTGCCAAAGAGAAAGGATTGTTCTTTCGAATGGAGAACAGTACAACGATACCGCATAGGCTGCATGGTGACGAGGTGCGTATCCGACAGATTGTCATCAATTTTTTGACTAACGCAGTCAAATACACAGAGAAAGGTGAAGTTGTATTATCTGTCAATTGGGAGAAAATAAGTGATGACAGAATCAAGTTGATCTTATCTGTGCGCGATACGGGAATGGGCATCAAATATGAGGATCAGCAGAGTCTTTTCGATTCGTTTCAGCGTTTTGATCTGGAACGCAACAGAAATATTGAGGGCACGGGACTTGGACTTGCAATCACAAAGCAGCTCGTTGAGCTTATGGACGGAACGATCCATGTAAAGAGCAGTTACGGAAGAGGTTCTACGTTTACTGTGGAAATCCCGCAGCTTGTGCGTTCTTTTAACCCAATCGGAGAGTTTGAAATACATACACAGAGAAATACAGCGCATGAAAAGGAATACCAAAGCGATTTCACGGCGCCCAATGCGCGGATTCTTGTGGTGGACGATGTGTCGATGAACTTAAAGGTGATCCGAGAACTTTTGAAAAGTACAAAGATACAGATCGACACGGTTGAGAGTGGGAAAGAATGCCTTAGAAATATTACGTTTCAGAAATATGACATCATTTTCCTCGATCATATGATGCCGGATATGGATGGCATGGAAACATTGAAAAATATGAAGTGGGTTGCCGACAATAAAAATTCTGACACGCCTGTCATAATGTTGACCGCAAATGCGGTGGTCGGCGCAAAAGATGAATATTTCAATGTGGGATTTGACGATTATCTGGCAAAACCGATCAAGGAAAACGAGCTGGAGCAGATGATACGAAAGTATCTTCCGAAGGAACTTGTAATAGTGTCCAAGCAGGCTCAAACTGAAGAAACGGCGCCTGAGAATAGGGGCTCCGATGAGATGATATCCAAAGATACTGCGATACATGACAAGGGAGAGGAACAACGAAAAAAAGAGGTTTCGGCGCCGCCTGAAAAGCAGCCGGCAGATAACCGCAGCATTATGGAAAAACTCGATTTTCTTGACGCAAGAGCCGGATTGGGGTATTGCGCGGGAAGCGAGGGGATTTATACGGAAGCGCTGAAATCCTATGCGGTCGGAAAACTGCGTGATGAAATTGAGGAATACTACGAAGCAGAGGACTGGAAAAAATACGGTATCAAAGTGCACGCACTCAAGAGCACATCGCTGAATATCGGAGCCGTGGAGTTGTCGGAGTTTGCAAAAGCGCTCGAAACCGCGTCACGAAACGAAGATATCGCTTTTATTAAGGCACAGCATGAGAACATTATGAAGGAGTACGACGAAATTCTCGTAAATCTGCGGGAAGCGCTTGGTTTGGAAATCGGGGAGTAAAAGGAGTAATGCAAAATGAGATATGATGTGATAATCATCGGCGCCGGACCGGGAGGAATCTTTTCGGCATATGAAATGATAAGTAAAAATAACGCGTTAAAGATCGGAATTTTTGAGTCGGGACATTCTCTCGACAAGCGCAAATGTCCGATTGACGGCGATAAGGTAAAAAGCTGTATTAATTGTAAAAGCTGTTCGATCATGAGCGGTTTCGGCGGAGCCGGCGCGTTTTCGGATGGAAAATATAATATTACAAACGATTTCGGCGGAACGCTTTTTGAACATATCGGAAAGGCACAGGCGCTTGACTTGATGCGTTATGTGGATGATATCAATATGAAATACGGCGGCGAGGGAACAAAAATGTACACAACCGCCGGAACGCATTTAAAGAAGCTTTGTCTGCAAAATAAGCTGAATCTCCTTGACGCATCTGTGCGTCATTTGGGAACGGATATCAATTATGTTGTGCTGAAAAATCTCTATGCCGAGATGAAGGATCAGATTGACTTTTACTTCGATTCTCCCGTGACTGATGTGGAGATTACAGAGAACGGGTACCGCATAAGCTGCGGCGAAACGTCATATGAGTGTGATAAGTGCATTATTTCCGTCGGCAGAAGCGGCAGTAAATGGATGGAAAAAGTTTGTGAAAAATTAGACATATCCACCAAGTCAAACCGCGTGGACATCGGTGTTCGGGTGGAGCTTCCGGCTGTGATCTTTTCGCATCTCACAGATGAGCTTTATGAGAGCAAGATTGTTTACCGCACGGAGAAGTTTGAGGACAGGGTGCGCACGTTCTGCATGAATCCATACGGAATTGTGGTCAACGAGAACACAAACGGCATTGTCACTGTGAACGGACACAGCTATGAGGATGAGAGTAAGCAGACGGCGAACACGAATTTTGCGCTTCTGGTGGCGAAACATTTTTCGGAACCTTTTAAGGACAGCAACGGTTACGGGGAGAGTATCGCAAGGCTTTCCAATATGCTTGGAGGCGGTGTGATCGTGCAACGCTTCGGCGATTTGGTGCGCGGAAGAAGGAGCAATGAAAAGCGCATTGAGGAAGGACTTGTGACGCCGACGCTTGCGGCGACGCCGGGAGATTTGAGTCTTGTGCTTCCCAAGCGCATTCTTGACGGAATCATAGAAATGATCTATGCGCTTGACAAAATTGCGCCGGGTACCGCAAATGACGATACGCTGCTCTANGGTGTGGAAGTNAAGTTCTATAATATGGAGGTTGATATTGACGATAACCTTGAGAGCCGNCATAAAGGACTTTATGTNATCGGTGACGGAAGCGGCGTGACACATTCNCTTTCGCACGCNTCGGCAAGNGGCGTTTATGTGGCGNGGCAGATTTTAGGGCAGGGATAAAGAACCCGCNTATANGTGCNTAANTCAATAAGCAGTATNATTATNNTGCATAAATATGCATNTNTTTTCTTGAANAANGCCNNTTTCTNTGGTATACTCGAACAGATNGNCTTAAAAATATACATTNTAGTAGGAGGAAATTTCCTCTGCTCCTGATTGAGCAGTCGCATTTTTCTTTCAGAAAAACAAGGAGGAAATGAAAAAATGACACAGGCNAAGATTTGTATTCTGATAGCGATTGTGTTCTATTTGGGGCTNGTGCTCTATATTGGCTATCTTTATTCAAAGAAAAACAAAAATACGGATGATTTTTATNTGGGCGGAAGAAAGCTGGGTCCGTTTGTCACGGCGATGAGCGCNGANGCGTCGGACATGAGCAGNTATCTTCTGATGGGAATTCCNGGACTTGCGTATTTGTGCGGTATTGCNGAGGCAGGCTGGACNATTATCGGATTGTCAGTNGGTACATATCTGAACTTTTTGATNGTGGCAAAGAAGTTAAGACGTTATTCTAAAATCGCAAATAACTCAATTACCTTGCCNCAGTTCTTCAAAAACAGGTATCATGACAACAGCAATTTTCTGTTATACATCGCAGCGATTGTAATTGTCNTCTTCTTTATNCCGTACACGGCATCGGGATTTGCAGCATGCGGAAAGCTGTTTGCGAGCCTTTTTGGAATTCCTTANATGACGGCAATGATCGTGAGCGCGATTGTTATTGTGGGNTATACTACACTTGGCGGCTTTCTTGCNGCATCGACAACAGACTTGATACAGAGTATTATCATGTCGATNGCGTTGATNGTGGTTTTAATTTTNGGTGTGAATGTAGCCGGCGGATTTGATGTNGTCATTGAAAACGCGAAAGAGCTTCCGGGTTATCTGACAATGTTTGCAACATATAATGCGGAGAACAACACATCGTCCCCTTACGGNTTTATCACGATCATATCAACGTTGGCATGGGGACTTGGATATTTNGGAATGCCCCATATCCTGCTTCGCTTCATGGCNATCGAAGATGAGGAGAAACTNTANCTTTCAAGACGTGTGGCGATTGTATGGGTAGTCATTTCCATGGCAGTNGCGGTATTGATCGGTATTGTCGGTTATAGTATGAGTGTGCAGGGCGCGGTTGAGATGCTTACCGGATCGGATTCGGAAACNATNATTGTAAAAATTTCTGATNTGATGAGTCAAAACGGTGTGATNATGGCGCTGCTTGCAGGTTTGATTCTTGCAGGNATTTTGGCATCTACCATGTCAACCGCAGATTCNCAGCTTCTTGCGGCATCNTCNGCAGTATCATCCGACTTNCTTGGCGAAAAGCTGAAAACAAACGANAAGGGTGGAATGATGGCAGCGCGTATCACNTTGNTGGTTATCTCTATTTTTGCCGTNATNNTGGCAAGAGACCCGAACAGNTCGGTCTTTGGCATTGTTTCGTTTGCATGGGCGGGATTTGGCGCTGCGTTTGGTCCGGTAGTGTTGTTCTCGCTGTTTTGGAGACGCACAAACCGCTTTGGCGCGCTTGCGGGAATGATATCGGGCGGCGTGATGATCTTTGTATGGAAATANCTTGTGCGTCCGCTTGGCGGCGCATGGGATATCTATGAGCTTTTNCCTGCGTTTATCGTGGCGTGTATCTTTATCGTTGCCGTCAGTCTGGCAACGCCGGAACCGGAAAAAGAAGTGCTGGACGAGTTTGATCTGGCATCANGAAAATAAGGAGGAAAAGGCTTGAAAAACAGAGGGGGCATAATTACAATTCTTCTGCTTACAGGCTTGTTAGCGTTTGCCGATGTGAGTTTGGGNTTCACATCGGCAAATGCATATGCGGCGGAAACTTCCGTCGGGCAGGAGCAGAAAGAACAAGAAATGACACATGTGTCACAAAATGCGGAAACGGGAGAGGGAATCGATTGGAATTTGGTATTCCTGATCGGACTTTCCGCAGTCAGNGGAGCGACGGCGGCGATTTACGGAATCAGTAAAAAGAAGTAGAACGCAGTATATCCGAAGAGCTGCAATGGAGGCTTACCATGTTGAAAATATTTTTGGTGGAAGATGAAATCATCATGCGGGAAGGCATCAAGAAAAACATCGACTGGGAAAAAGAGAATTTTGAGTTTGTGGGAGATGCAGGCGACGGAGAACTTGCCTATCCGCTAATTATACAAAAAAAGCCCGACATTCTGATCACAGATATCAAGATGCCGTTTATGGACGGACTGGAGTTGAGCCGTCTTGTGAAGGCAGAGCTTCCGGATATTAAAATCATTGTTCTGAGCGGTCATAATGAATTCGATTATGCAAAAGAAGCAATCGATATCGGAATAACGGAGTATATGTTAAAGCCTGTTACAAGCGTGAAACTGCTTGAAGCGCTTCATAAGGTGGAAAAGGCAATTCTTGACGAGCGTGAAAAGAATGCGGCAAAAAGTGGAACGGACGAAGAAACAAAGTTTTTCAGAAAGCTTGTTTCGGGCAGCATGAGCGTTTCCCTTCTATTAAAAGAGGGACGCGCCCTTG
Source organism: Lachnospiraceae bacterium (assembly GCA_014804345.1). Taxonomy (GTDB): domain Bacteria; phylum Bacillota; class Clostridia; order Lachnospirales; family Lachnospiraceae; genus COE1. The sequence continues at coordinate 26,006 of JAAUZZ010000019.1, forward strand.
GCATAGAGCTTGCGGCGTCAGCCTATAATCTGCTGCTTTTGCAGCTTTTTGCGGGGACGGACGTGGATGAATCCCATGCGCGCATCGAGAAAATAAAGCAAGGGTTTGAAGAGCTGCGGGAGCGCTATCCGATTGCGTTTGTCAATTTGGGAAGGGAAGAGTTCTGGTTTCTTTTAAAGGAAACGCAGGAGTATCCCTTAGAAGTGTTGGAGAAAGAATTTAAGGCTGCGCTGGAAAAGCTTGTGGGGACGCAACAGCAGACAGAGTATTTCGGAATACTCGGCAGGCGCGTAGAGCGGCTTGGTGATATCGGAGTCTGTTATCAAACTGCGGATAAGGAGTTTGCGCACAGATTCTTGAAGACGCGAAANAGAATATATGATGTGACGGAAATGACAGATGCGGCGCTCGACATCGAAAGCCTGAATCTGTCGCAGACAGACCGCAAAGAGTTTGAACAGTTTTTAAGTACGGGATTAAAGAGTGACATTGAGGATTTCATCGAGGTCTATTTTGACAAGATTGGAAATAAAAATATACAGTCCATGCTTTTTAGNCAGTATGTGGTGATGGACATCTATATTATTGTGATCAGCTTTTCNCAGAAAATGGGATACNAAAAGCAGGAGCTTGTGGAGCTTTACGGTGATGAGAAAGTCTTTGTAAAGGTATCGGATTCAGTGGAGCGTACAAAGAACTACTTGAAAAAATTGTTGGAAATCACAATTGACTTGCGGGAAAAGGTATCGACCAACAAGTACGACAAGATTCTGAAACAGGCGAAAGCGTACATTGAGGAAAATTACAATCAATATGATATTTCACTGAATGCAGTGGCAGCAAGCGTAAGCTTAAGTCCGAATCATTTCAGTACGATTTTCAGTCAGGAGCTTGGGGAAACATTTATTGAGTATCTCACAAGAGTCCGTATGGAAAAGGCAAAGGTGCTCCTTCGCACGACCTCGAAAAAAAGTACGGAGATTGCTTATGAGGTAGGGTATAAAGACGCGCACTATTTTAGNAACCTGTTTAANAAGACGCAGAATTGTACNCCCAGAGAATATCGNATGCATTAAGGGTATGANGATTGGTATGAAAAAGAAAAGGNATTCACTGAANAACAGACTNTATATGCTGCTTTTGGTAAGTNTTCTGCCGCTNACAATGCTTATTATGTANTTNTTAGTNATGACGAACAGCGTATCGGANCAGTATGACGAGATTGTAGAAAAAATCACAAAGGCAAATGANTATAATATCAATTTCAAGGAAGACCTTGANTATTCNATGTANATTATNGTTGTCAATGCGGAGCGNGCCNNTGAAATTATNGACACGAACAAGCCGATTCAGATGATTGAGGAGGCNAGAGAGGTGTTTGGCACGCTGTCAAAAGAGGCGGACACNGANGCGGCGCGAACAAGNNTAAGNGGTATTATNAAGAGTCTGGATACGCTCAAAGACAGAGTCGTGGAAATCGAAGAATCTGCCTTAGTAAGTGGCAGTTACGACAGCAATATGGAACGCCTCGATCTNGATATCAGAGTGCTTACCGANTTGATACAGGATGAGATACAGTATTATATTTATGAGCAGACAAAAAACATGGAACTGCTCAGAGAAGGAATGCGAAGCAATGTAGAGCGGGCGATTTCCGTTACAACAGTACTTTTGGTGATTATTTTNATCGGNGCGCTGACAATNAGCCGCAAGATTATGGAGGGCATCACNAAACCGATCCGNCATCTGTGCCGCACNGCCGAGCGGGCNGGGCGCGGAGATTTTGAGGCGCGTGCCCATGAGGAGAATATTGATGAGATNGATGTCTTAAATTCGAGTTTTAACCGTATGATTGAGGAACTCGGAAAGCTTGTTGAGGACATCCGTGTGGAGCAGTTGAATCTGAGGGCAGCGGAACTTCGTTTGCTGCAGGAGCAGATTAATCCGCATTTTCTGTATAATACGCTCGACAACATTATCTGGCTTGCCGAGTCGAACGAAACGGAGCAGGTCGTCAACATGGTGTCTGCGCTTTCCGACTTTTTCCGCACGACTCTCAGCAAGGGCAAAGATTACATCTCCGTAAAAGACGAGGAGATGCATATTAACAGTTATCTGCAGATCCAGCAGTTTCGTTATCGCGATATTTTGGACTATGAAATCAATATTGATAAGAAGCTTTATGAATATGAAATTTTAAAACTCACGCTTCAGCCGCTCGTTGAGAATGCGCTTTATCATGGAATCAAAGGAAAGCGCGGATTGGGGCATATCAGCGTCATGGGATACATGAAGGACGGACTTTTGGAGTTTCAGGTAAAGGATAACGGAATCGGAATGAATGCCGAACGTCTTGACGCGGTGAGAAAGATTATGTCAGGTGAGATGGAGGAAACAAGGGAAAAGGGCGGATTTGGATTATTTAACGTCAATGAGCGGATACGGCTAAATTACGGACGTGAGTACGGATTAAGAATTGAGAGCGTTTATCAAGAGGGAACTTGTATCTGTGTGACAGTGCCTGCCGTAAAAAAATAAACTTTTTTCGTAAAAAATTATACCTTTGTCACAAAAAAATGTTGCATTTTTTAAAATAAAATAAAAAAATTCACAAATTTCAGAAATTAACAGTATACATAATCGAAATTATGCGATATAATTATTTCGTAATCGAGGAATCGGTTGCGAAATAATTTTTTATTAAACGGAGGGAATTTATTTATGAAAAAGAAGTTGGTTGGCGTACTTATGTGCGCAGCAATGACAGCAACAATGCTTGCAGGATGCGGCAATTCGTCTACACCTGCAACAACACCTGCAGAGCCGGCGCCGGCAGCTCCTGCTGAGACACAGGCAGCAGCGCCTGCAGAAACACAGGCAGCACAGGCAGAAGCGCCTGAAGCAAGCGGTGACGTAGTGAAGGTTGGTTTTGCACAGGTTGGACATGAGTCAGACTGGCGTGCAGCAAACACAAAGAACTATCAGGACACATTCAGTGCAGCAAACGGATATGAGTTATCGTTTGTAGACTGCGACAACGATCATGCAGTTCAGATTGAAACTGTTCGTGGATTTATCGAGCAGGAATTGGATTACATCTGCATCGCTCCGATTCAGTCAGCAGGATGGGATACCGTTCTTCAGGAAGCACAGGACGCAGGCATTCCGGTTCTTATCGTAGACCGTGCAGTAGATGCTGACGCTTCTCTGTATACAACAGCTCTTGGCTGCGACATGATTGCAGAGGGTGAGACAGCAGGTAACTGGCTTGCTGAGTACTTAGACGGTGAAGATGCAAACATCCTTGTAATCGAAGGTTCTGTTGGAGCATCTGCAACACTTGGACGTACAGAAGGATTTAACAATATCGTTGAGCAGAATTCTAACTGGACAGTTCTTGATTCACAGTCAGGTGATTTCACACAGGCAGGCGGTCAGGAAGTTATGGAGTCATTCATTAAGTCTTACAGCGACTTCAACGTAGTTGTATGCCAGAACGATAACGAAGCATACGGCGCAATGGACGCTATGGATGCAGCCGGAATTACATATGGTGTTGACGGCGATGTAATCATTATTTCTTTTGACGCTACACATGACGGACTTCAGTACACACTTGATGGAAAGATTACATGTAACGTAGAGTGTAATCCTCTTCAGGCTGGTTTCGCAGAAGGCGTTGTTCAGAAGTTAGAGGCAGGCGAAGCAGTTGACGCATGGACGCTCGTTGAGGATGAGGCTTTCGTAGCTCCCGGTATCGACAGTGATTATGCAGTAACGATGAGCCAGGAAGTATTGGATGGCCGTGCTTACTAATTTGAAATGTAAAAGATAATTTATGAGGGGAGAAAATCCCGGGAGGGATGGGGTTTTCTCCCCTCATATTTTTAACAAAAAAAGGAATACCCGGGAAGGAAAACTCTGGAAGGAGATGTCTACATGGAAAATAATATTGTTTTAAGTGCGAAAGGAATCTGTATGACCTTCCCCGGTGTAAAAGCGTTGGAAAATGTGGATTTCAATCTCAGAAAAGGAGAGATTCGTGCGCTCATGGGGGAAAATGGCGCCGGCAAATCCACACTGATTAAATGTCTTACCGGGGTAAATAAGTTTGAGGCCGGAGAAATTTATTTAGACGGCATTGATGGTCCGATTGTGAACAAGGATACCTTAGATGCCCAGCGCAAAGGAATTTCTACGGTTTATCAGGAAGTAAACCTGTGTCCGAATCTCTCTGTAGCAGAGAACCTGTTTATCGGCAGGGAGCCTATGACGAAAATCGGCACGGTAAACAGAAGGAAAATGAATGAGATGGCAGCAAAGCTGATGAAAGAGTTGGATTTGGACGTTGATGTAACGCAGAATCTGGAAGAATATTCATTGGCTCTGCAACAGATGATCGCGATTGCCCGTGCAGTGGATATGGATTGTAAAGTTCTGATTTTGGATGAGCCGACCTCTTCACTGGACGATAATGAGGTGGCAAAGCTTTTTGTTATGATGAGAAGACTTCGTGAGAAGGGCGTTGGCATCATGTTTGTAACGCACTTTCTGGAGCAGGTTTATGAGGTCTGTGACGGTATCACTGTTCTCAGAAACGGTACGTTGGTAGGAGAATACAGTATCGAAGAACTGCCGCGCGTGAAGCTGGTTGCCGCTATGATGGGTAAGGATTTTGATGATCTTGCCAGCATCAAGCAGGAGGGTAGCGGTGACAAATCGAAGGAACCCCTTGTAATCGACGCGAAGGGATTGAGCCATGCGGGAACGATTAAGCCGTTTGATTTGGAGATACATAAAGGGGAGGTCATCGGACTGACCGGACTTCTGGGAAGCGGACGAAGCGAGCTGGCTCGTGCGATTTACGGTGCAGACAGGGCGCAGACAGGCACATTAAAAGTAAAAGAGAAAGAAGTAACGATCAAAAATCCGATTGATGCCATGAATCTTGGCATGGGTCTTTTGCCGGATGACAGAAAGGCGGAAGGCATTATCGGAGATTTGTCCGTGCGTGAAAATATTATTCTTGCCATGCAGGCAAAACAGGGTATATTCAAAAAGATTCCAATGGCAAAGCAGATTGAAATCGCAGATAAATTTATTGAAATCTTACAGATTAAGACAGCAAGCAGGGAAACATTGATCAAACAGCTTTCCGGCGGTAATCAGCAGAAGGCGATTTTGGCAAGATGGCTTGCAACCGATCCTGATTTCCTGATTTTGGATGAACCCACCCGTGGTATTGATATCGGAACCAAGACTGAGATTCAGAAACTGGTGCTCAAACTTGCAGATGAGGGAAAGAGCGTTATGTTTATTTCTTCGGAAATTGAGGAGATGCTTCGAACCTGTAATCGTATGGCAGTGCTTAGGGACGGCGCCAAAGTTGGAGAGATCAGCGGAGATGATCTGACTCAGGAAGGTGTAATGAAGGCAATTGCGGGAGGTGGAAAATAATGGATAAAGTGAAAAAAATTACAAAAATGAAGCTGTTCCTGCCGGTCTTTAGTATGATCCTTGTTATGATGATCAACGTGGTCTATGATATTATAAGTGGGAATCCTCCATTTGGTTTCTTTTCAATCAGTATTAATAACGGCATTTTGTATGGGCGTTTGATCGATATCTTAAACCGCGGCAGCGAAGTTGCGATTTTGGCAATCGGCATGACGTTGGTTGTATCTGCTTCCGCAGGTACGGATATTTCCGTAGGTTCCGTGATGAGTTTATCCGGTGGTATGTGTTGTATGCTGTTGGCAGGCTACGGCGTGACCAATGTAAGTAATTATGCAGTGCCTCTTTGGGTAGGTATGCTGGCTGGTATCGCAATCGCATGTGTCTGCGGTCTGTTCAACGGATTTTTGGTAGCTTACATGAATATTCAGCCGATGGTCGCAACGCTGATCCTTTGGTCTGCGGGCAGAGCAATCGGACTTCTGCTTTGCAATAGTAATATCGTGTATGTGCGCGTACCTTCTTTCCAGTTCTTTGGCGGATACTGTGGAATTATTCCGACACCGATTATTATTGCGGCAATTTGTGTTGCAATCGCATCCATTGTATTAAAATCGACAGCGCTTGGAACGTATATCCAAAGTGTCGGCATTAATAAAAAAGCTTCCAGAATTTCAGGATTTAATTCCGCAAAGATTATTCTCTTGTGCTATGTGATCTGCGGTCTGTGCGCAGGTATTGCCGGTTTGGTTGCAACTTGCAGAATTTATTCTGCGGATACGAATAACATTGGTTTAAACATGGAATTGGATGCCATTCTTGCTGTGGCGTTGGGCGGTAACAGTCTTGGCGGCGGTAAGTTTAACCTTGCCGGCTCTATCATAGGCGCATATACGATTCAGGCGATTACCACAACACTGTATGCTTTGGGCGTTTCTTCTGCACAGGCGCCGGTGTTCAAGGCAATCGTGGTTATCTTGATCGTAGTCATCCAGTCACAGCCTGTAAAGGACTACTTCAAAAAACTGTCTGCTAAAAAAGCAGTCGTAAAGGAGGTGGCATAAGGATGAAGAAGTTAAAACTTGGAGGCAATAATATCTTATTGACTATCACAGTAATCTTGTTTGTTGTTATGTACTTGGGCGGCTGCATCATTTATGCGGATAAAGGATTTACACATCTTCAGACATTTTTAAATGTGTTGATTAATAATGCGGGATTGATTGCCGTTGCAAGCGGAATGACTTGTGTCATGCTGACAGGCGGTATTGATATCTCTGTCGGTTCCCTGATTGCCATGGACTGTATGTTTTTAGCAGTTGGTATGGAACAATGGGGGATGAGCAGTCCTGTGCTGATGATCCTGGTGTTGATCATGGGTGTCGTATTTGGCATGGTTCAGGGATATTGCGTGGCTTATTTGGAAATTCAGCCGTTTATCGTTACGATGGCAGGAATGTTCTTCGCAAGAGGTATGACGGCAGTAATCTGTAAAGATCAGGTAAGTATCGTTTCAGATAAGTTGTTTACAGCAATTTCGAATGCGAAGATCAATATTCCTTTTGGAGGATATACCAACAACAAGGGTGTATATCAGGTTCCTTTTATCCGTCCTACGGTTATTGTAGCGCTTGTGGTTGTTGTTCTCGTTTTCCTGATGCTGAAGTACACGAAATTCGGACGAAGCATTTATGCTGTGGGCGGAAATCAGGTATCCGCTACATTGATGGGACTGAATGTCCGAAAGACGAAGCTGCTTACTTATACCTTATGTAGTTTTCTGACATCGATTGGCGGTATTTGCTACTGCTTAAATACAATGTGTGGTACGACAACGCAGGCAGCCGGATTGGAAATGAATGCGATTTCATCTTCCGTTATCGGTGGAACGCTTCTTACCGGTGGTGTGGGTAATGTTTTGGGTTCACTGGTTGGCGTACTTATCAATGGTACGATTTCAACTTTAGTAAAATCAAATGGTAAATTGGTAAGTTCGTGGGCGAATATTATTACGGCGATCCTGTTATGTTTCTTCATTCTCTTGCAGGCGATATTTGCTAAAATTAAGGAAAGTAAGAAAGCATAATGATTTTTTACCCTTGTCTTTGCCATCGTGCAAAAGGCAAGGGTAATTTTATCCAATGCTTCATTGGATTTGGGGAAAAGACAGGAGGTGCAGGCATGACGAGCAATATCAGAAGAGGGATTTTTGCGATGCTTTTTCTGGTTGGCATCAGTTTTTTGTATGCAGGCTGTGGCGCCGATTCTAATATGACGATGGAAACAGAACTTGAGAGCGAAAGCGAGCCGGATGAGAATGATATTGTGATCGGCGTATCACAGGTAGGTTCGGAGTCGGACTGGCGCGCTACGAATACACAGGCATATCGAGACACATTTACGGAGGAAAAAGGCTATTATCTCATATTTGAGGATGGTCAGCAAAAACAGGAAAATCAAGTGAAGGCGCTTCGAAAATTTATCTTAAAAGGCGTTGATTATATTGTGCTCGATCCGATTGTGGAAACGGGCTGGGACGCTGTGTTAAAGGAAGCGCAAGATGCAAACATTCCTGTGATCATCGCGGACCGAAACGTATCTGTAGAAGATGAAAGCCTGTATACATGCTGGGTCGGAAGCGATTTTATGTTAGAGGGCAGAAATGCTGGAGAATGGCTTGCGCGGTATTTGCGGTCGCGAGGCAGAGGAAATAAGGATATCAATATCGTGACGTTACAGGGGACGCTCGGCTCGACTGCGCAGATTGGAAGAACGCTTGGCTTTGCGGAGGTTATGGAGAAACACGCAAATTGGAATATGCTGGAATACCAGTCGGGCGATTTTACGCAGGCGAAAGCGTATGAGGTGATGGAGTATTTTTTGGAAACCTATGAGGATATTGACGTAGTCATCAGCGAAAATGACAATATGACTTTTGGCGCGATTGAGGCGATCAAAGAGGCGGGGCTTCGGCTTAGCAGGAACGGAGATATCATTATTATCTCGTTTGACGCGGTGCGAGATGCGCTGCTGTTAGTGCAAAAAGGCGAGATCGCGGCGGATTTTGAGTGCAACCCGATTACGCCGCCCTTGGTGGAAGAGATTATCCAAAAGCTTGAGCGTGGCGAGGAGATTGAAAAAGTGCAGTATGTAGACGAAACGTATTTTGATTACAAGATGGATATGGAAACGCTGCTTCAGGACAGAACATATTAAAGGCTATGGGTTAATCCATAGCCTTTTTGATTGCAGTCATTAATTCGTCATACGTTTCAAATGCGGGCAGATCAGGATTGTCTGCCTTGATTTTATCCGTGCTCTTGAACAGAAAACCTGCTTTGCTTGCCTTGATCATTGCCAAGTCATTGTAGCTGTCGCCGCTTGCGATGGTTTCATAGCCGATAGACTGTAAAGCTTTTACAGTAGTGAGCTTTGACTGTTCACAGCGCATCTTGAAACCTGTGATCTCTCCGTTTGGCGCAACCTCAAGTGAGTTGCAGAAGATGGTCGGCCAACCGAGCTTTTTCATAAGTGGTGTGGCGAACTGTGAAAAGGTGTCGCTGATAATAATGACCTGTGTGATAGAGCGCAGTTCATCCAAAAATTCTTTCGCTCTGGGAAGCGGGTCAATTTTTGCAATGGTTTCCTGGATTTCCTTAAGACCGAGATTATGCTCCTTGAGTACACCGAGGCGCCACGTCATGAGCTTGTCATAATCCGGCTCGTCGCGCGTCGTTTTTTTCAGCTCGGGTATACCGCTTGCTTCGGCAAATGCAATCCAGATTTCGGGCACTAATACGCCCTCTAAGTCTAAGCATGTTATGTACATAATAATCCTCCCTGTTTCATTCGTCTGTTACAACAGAACTTCACTTTTCGAGTATAGCATAGTTTTAGTAAGATATAAAGAAAAAGTTAAAGAACACCCTGTTAAAAAATTGACATTTTTACCCATTAGAGCTATACTAGAGATAACGGCATCATAGAATGTGCGCGTGAAAAATTCAACAAACAAAAATTAGGTATTGGAGGTTCGTATTATGTTAGTATCAGCAACAGAAAAACAAAAAAAAGCAAAAGAAGGTCACTATGCGGTAGGTCAGTTCAATATCAACAATCTGGAGTGGACAAAGTCTATTTTGCAGACAGCACAGGAGTTAAACAGCCCGGTTATTCTCGGCGTATCAGAGGGCGCTGGAAAATACATGACAGGCTTTAATACAGTTGCAGCTATGGTTAAGGCGATAGATCAGGATCTTGGCATCACGGTTCCCGTAGCGCTCCACTTGGATCACGGCACATATGACGGATGCTACAAGTGTATCAAGGCAGGCTTTACATCAATTATGTTCGACGGTTCACACTATGCGATCGAGGAGAACATTGAAAAGACAAAAGAACTCGTTGCAGTAGCACACGGTATGGGCATGTCAATCGAGGCAGAAGTTGGTTCGATCGGCGGTGAAGAGGACGGCGTAGTCGGAATGGGTGAGTGCGCAGATCCCGCGGAGTGCAAGCAGATTGCAGATTTGGGCGTAGACATGCTCGCAGCAGGTATCGGAAACATTCATGGAAAATATCCTGCAAACTGGGCAGGATTAAGCTTTGAAACACTGGACGCTATCCAGCAGAAGACAGGTATTATGCCTCTCGTTCTTCACGGTGGTACAGGCATTCCTGAGGACATGATCAAGAAGGCAATTTCTCTCGGCGTAGCAAAGATCAACGTAAACACAGAGTGCCAGCTTTCATTCCAAGAAGCAACCCGTAAGTATATTGAGGCTGGAAAGGATCTGGAAGGAAAGGGATTTGACCCTCGTAAACTTCTTGCTCCCGGCGCAGAGGCGATTAAGGCAACGGTTAAGACAAAGATGGAGCTGTTCGGATCAATCGGAAAAGCTTAATTAAAAATAAGGAATACGAAAATAGAAATGAGCAGGGAAGAATTCTCCCTGCTCGTTTTGCTGTGAAGTCGACGAGCGTTATATCTGAAGTTCTGTATTTTCCGGAAAGTTTTTGAATAATATATGCAAAATCTGTTGATAGTACGCGAAATATGACGTATGATTATACATGTCTTTAGATATGAAAAATGCTTTATTTTCTTTATATTAAGGGAGGAAGAAATATGTCAGATGCAGATTTGGTAGCTAGCGGGGTATTAGGAGCTTTTTTAGTTCTTTTACTCATTATCATGTTAGTATGGTATGCGCTTTATTCGGTTTCACACATGAAGGCGCTCAAAGTTTTAGGCTATAATAAGCCGTGGTTGGCATGGCTTGCGCCATTAGGACTTTACTGGGCGCTTGCAGCTGTGGCATTAGACTTAGACGGTGAGTACGACATGGAGATTTTTTCATTTCGCATACCCGGGATTGCATTTAAGCTTTGGTATTTGATCGGACTTGCTGTTTCACTTATTCCTGTGATAGGCA
>JAAUZZ010000020.1 GCA_014804345.1 Lachnospiraceae bacterium
CAGTCTAACAAGCTTGGATTTAAGCAGCTTTGATGCCAGCAATGTAACAACTATGAGCGTTATGTTTTTTGAGTGTGATTCACTTACCAGAATCTATACTCCGCTCAATGTACCTGAGTCTATATTGGAATCTGGTAGATATGCTTCACTTCCCTCCGGCACATGGTATGATTTAGAAGGAAAGGAATATACCACACTCCCAATAGGAAAAAGCAATACAATACTACTGACAAAGGATGAACCACCTGTTGTAACTGCATATATTACAGCGACAAAGACAAAGAAATCTTATATGGTTGGTGATACAATAAACATTGATGATTTAAGAGTAACACATTACGGCTCTGACGGTACGGTAAATCCGTTACAAAGCAGTGAATATTCGACAAACGTAAGTGAGTTAGACACCTCTAATCCAGGAGAAATTACTCTGACAATAACGTATCAAGGGCTGACAACAAGCGTAAAACTGACCGTATCTAAGAAAGAAGAAGGCGGTGGCACCGAAGAGAGCGGTTCCAGTGGGGAAAGCAGCAGTACGGAAATCAGTGATACAGAGGGCAGCAAAACAGAAGAGAGCAGCGGTACGGAAAATAGCGATACAGAGGGCAGCAAAACAGAAGAAAGCAGTGATATAGAGGGAAGCGGCGACTGTGGCAAGGGTGATTCGCCATATGAAGACAGTGAGCGAACCGACTTAAATTCCGTGAACGGCACCATTGCAAATATCAAGGCAAAAGTCTATGACAAAAACGAGTACGAGCCGGTTGTCAAAGTCACAGTGACAGTAAATGTAAATGGAAAAGGAAAAAAGACAACACTCACAGAGGGTGCCGATTATAGTGTATGCTACAAAAACAATGTCAATGCCGGAATAGGTAAAGTTATTGTCCAAGGAAACGGAATTTACAAAGGAAAATTGGAGAAAGAATTTATAATCAACAAAAAGCCGATAAAGAAACTTAAAATCGTGGCAGGAAGTCTTGCGGGAACTATTACAGGCGATGATTTATCTAATCTTCCAATTTATGTATATGACGGAACAACACTATTACAGCTTGGTACAGACTACACGCTTTCCGACTACAATTCGATTAAGGCAACAGCGGCAACGGTAACCGTAAAAGCGGCAGATGACAGTAATTACACAGGATCTACTACTGTAAAGCTAAACGTGTATGAAGCCGGTGCAAAAATCATCAATCCCGATAATGTGACTCTCGACAAAGAAAGTGTACCGTACACAGGAAAAGCAATTAAGGATGTCATACCGACTGTAAAAGTAGGCGAAACGACACTGACAACAAAGAACTATAAAGTACAGTATCAGAACAACAAGGATGCTGGAACAGCCTTTGTCATTGTTACCGGAAAGGGCGAATACAAGGGAAAAGTAGTAAAGCCGTTTACAATCAGTGCGGCAGTGTCTAACCCGATGAGCATAAAACAAATACCGGATAAGACCTACAACGGAAAGCTGCAAAAACCGACAGTAACTGTGAGTGTAAGCAGTGACGGTAAAACCAAAAAACTTTCCAAAAACAAGGACTACAAAGTGGTCTATAAAGATAACTTCCACGCAGGAAGCGCGAAAGTAATCGTAACAGGAAAGGGTAATTATGCAGGTTTATCGGCAGAAAAAGAATTTATCATCAAACCACAGGCAATTAAAAAGGCTTCCGTGAAAGGAACGCAGGGAAATCTGACGCTTACGTACAGCAAGAGAGTACTAAAGGAAGGCACAGATTATAAAACACCTGTATATGATACACCAAATAAAAACAAAGTTTCAGTCAAGATTGAAGGAATGGGCGATTTTGAAGGAGAAGTGACAAAAAACGTGAAAACAAACTAATGCTTGAAAAATTTTCATAAAAACACATATGAAAAAGAAAACAGGTTTTAATCCAAACAAAAAGGGCTTAAAACCTGTTTTTCTTTTCGAAATCTGAATTAAAATCAGAGTAAATGTTGAAAATATTTGACAAATAATGTAAAATCACATCAGAGTGTATAATATAGGGATTATATTGATTCGTATCGTCACAAGAGGAGGAGTAAAAACATGATAAACAATGACCATACAGAGGGACGGACATATTACGGCCACACTGATGTGGTAAACGGATATAGGATCAGACCGGGAAAGTTCCTAAGAAATGGGGCGACATTTGTTCCGGGAGGCGTGAATTTTACGATTTATTCAAACGGAGCAAAATCTTGTACGCTGTGCCTTTTCCACAGAAACGAGGATGAACCGTATGCTGTGATACCGTTTCCGGAGTCATGCTGTCTCGGGAACACATATTCGATGGTGGTTTTTGATATTGATGCGAAAGATTTTGAATATGCGTATCAGTTTGACGGTGAATATGATGTGAATAGAGGACTTTTGTTTGATAAGAACAACTATATCCTCGACCCGTACGCAAAGGCAGTAGCCGGGCAAGGCATATGGGGAGAGGAAAAAGACCCGAAAAAGCGGATTTACAGGGCGCGCGTTGTTGACAGCGGCTACGACTGGGGAAATTTTAAAAATACGAGCCTTGAGCCGAAAGACATGATCATCTATGAGATGCACGTAAGGGGATTTACGAACGATGAATCGTCCGGCGTAAAGCATAGAGGAACCTATGAGGGAATTCGCGAAAAAATTCCGTATCTGCTGGAGCTTGGCGTAAACGCCGTGGAGTTGATGCCGATTTTTGAGTTTGACGAGATGGAGGATGTTCGCGAGTTTGACGGTGAGAAACTTATGAATTATTGGGGATACAGTACCGTCTGCTTTTTTGCGCCGAATACAGCGTATGCCTCTAAGCACGAGTATAACCGAGAAGGAAACGAGCTTCGGGAACTGATTCATGAACTGAACAGAAACGGTATCGAAGTCATTCTTGATGTCGTGTTTAACCATACGGCGGAAGGGAACGAGATGGGACCCTGCTTTTCGTTTAAGGGAATCGACAACAATATCTATTACATGCTGACGCCTGACGGAAAATATTATAATTTCAGCGGCTGCGGCAATGTTTTAAACTGCAATCATCCGATCGTGCAGCAGTTTATTCTGGAGTGTCTGCGTTACTGGGTGGTTTCTTACAGAGTTGACGGTTTTCGATTTGATCTTGCATCAATTCTTGGACGAAACGAGGACGGTTCTCCGATGAGTAAGCCGCCGCTTTTGCAGAGTCTTGCGTTTGATCCTGTGCTCGGTAAGGTCAAATTGATTGCGGAGGCATGGGATGCGGGCGGACTGTATCAGGTCGGAAGTTTCCCGTCATGGAACCGCTGGGCGGAGTGGAACGGCAGATACCGTGATGACATGCGCTGCTTCTTGAAAGGCGATTACGGAATGGCACAGGCGGCAATCAACCGTATCACAGGTTCGCTTGATTTATACGGAAAAGAAAACCGCGGAGAAAACGCGACGGTGAATTTCTTAAACTGTCATGACGGATTTACGCTTTACGACATGTATGCATATAATGAAAAACATAACGAGAAGAACGGCTGGAACAATACGGACGGCGCAAACGACAACAACAGCTGGAACTGCGGCGTGGAGGGAGAAACGCAGGATCCCGAAGTGCTTGCGCTCAGAAACCGTCTGCGCAAAAACGCGTTTGCAATTTTGATGTGCAGCCGCGGTTCGGCGATGTTTTTGGCGGGCGATGAATTCTGCAACACGCAGTTTGGCAATAACAATGCCTACTGTCAGGACAATATTACTTCATGGCTTGACTGGAACAGAAAAGATCAATACAGCGAGATGTTTGAATTTTGTAAGTTCATGATCCGTCTTCGCCGTGAGCATCCGATACTAAGAGGGCGTTCGGGTCCGAGCGGTTGCGGTTTCCCCGAGGTATCGATTCACAACAAGACGGCATGGAACAGCCAGTGTGACCCCGATACGCGCACCATTGGCATTATGTTTGCGGGACGTACCGAGGGAAATATTGAGGACGATATCATTTACATCGGCGTCAATGCCTTCTGGGAGAGTGTGGATGTGCAGCTTCCCAATCTTCCGCTCGGAAGAAAGTGGCGTGTTTTGATGAATACAGAGTTTGAACACAAGAGGGATATTAACTATCATGCGTTGACGAACTGGACAGGGAAGGACACGGTTAAAATGTGTCCGCGGTCTGTGATCGTGGCAATTGTTGAAAAAGCATAGAATAAAATATGTGGAAAAATTAAACAATAAAAAGGAAAGAGGATCACGAAAGGGAGCGAAAAAATGAGTGTAAGAACAAATCTGGAAACAATGACACAAAAAATGTATGGAAAAGCAATAAGCGAACTGGATGACAAGGAACTCTATTATGCGATTTTAAATATGACAAAGGGACTGATCGAGGAAAAAGGCGTTATCAAAGGCACGAAAAAGGTTTACTATATTTCAGCGGAATTTCTCATCGGAAAGCTGTTGTCTAACAATCTCATCAACCTTGGCATCTATGATGAGCTTGCGGCTGTTTTAAAGGAGGAGGGAAAGGACCTTAGCCGCATTGAGGAGGTCGAGCCGGAACCTTCCCTCGGAAACGGTGGTCTTGGACGTCTTGCCGCATGTTTTCTGGATTCAATCGCAAGCCTGGGACTTCCGGGCGACGGTATCGGATTAAATTATCATTTCGGTCTGTTCAAACAGGTATTTTTAAACAGACAGCAGACGGCGGAGAAAAACGATTGGATTGAAAAGCAGTCATGGCTTACAAAAACAGATATTTCGTTCCCTGTTTCTTTCGGAAAAAAGAAAGTGATGTCAAGATTATATGACATTGATGTCATCGGATACGGACAGGGCATGAACAAGCTGCATCTGTTTGATATTGAGACGGTTGACGAGAGCATTGTAAAGGATGGCATTGATTTTGACAAGGAAGATATTGACAAGAATTTAACACTCTTCCTCTATCCCGATGATTCCGACGAGGCGGGACAGCAGCTTCGTATTTACCAGCAGTATTTCATGGTATGCAACGGTGCGCAGCTTATTTTAAAGGAGATGAAGGATAACGGCTATGACCTTCACGAGTTATATGAGCATGCGGTTATTCAGATTAATGATACACACCCGACAATGGTGATTCCGGAACTCATTCGTATCCTCACGGAAGACGAAGGCTTTACCATGGACGAGGCGATTGACGTGGTCAGCAAGACCTGTGCATACACAAATCACACAATCCTTGCGGAAGCGCTTGAAAAGTGGCCCGTGAAATACCTTGAAAAAGTCGTGCCGCAGCTTATGCCGATCATCAAAGAGCTTGACAAGAGAGTTGCGAAAAAATATAAAGAGGAAAAGGTACAGATTATTGATAAGGACAACAGGGTGCATATGGCGCATATCGATATCCATTACGGATTTTCGGTAAACGGCGTTGCGGCAATTCATACGGAGATTTTGAAGGATACGGAGCTGAATCATTTCTACAAGCTGTATCCTGAGAAGTTTAACAATAAGACGAACGGCATTACCTTTAGAAGATGGCTGCTTTCGTGCAACAAAGAGCTTGCAGCGTGCATTGCAAAGACGATTGGTGACGGTTTTAAGAAAGATGCCGCAGAGCTTGAAAGGTTGTTAAAACACATTGATGACGAGGCGCTTTTGGCGGAAATCAAGTCGATTAAAAATAGCAAAAAAGCGGAGCTTGCGGAATATATCAAGGAGCATGAGGGTGTGGATATCAATCCGAATTCGATTTTTGATATCCAGATTAAGCGGCTTCACGAGTACAAGCGTCAGCAGATGAACGCATTGTATATTATTCATAAATATCTTGAGATTAAAGGCGGCAAAAAGCCTTCCACGCCGGTTACCTTCATTTTCGGCGCTAAGGCGGCTCCGGCGTATATTATCGCGCAGGATATTATTCACCTGCTCTTGTGCTTACAGGAAATCGTCAACAACGACCCCGATGTGAAGGATTACATGAAAGTGGTTATGGTAGAAAACTACAATGTAAGTTACGCGGAAAGACTCATTCCGGCGTGTGACATCTCTGAGCAGATTTCCCTTGCGTCAAAGGAGGCAAGCGGTACCGGCAATATGAAGTTTATGTTAAACGGCGCTGTGACGCTTGGCACGAGCGATGGTGCAAATGTGGAAATTCATGAGCTGGTTGGCGATGAGAACATCTATGTGTTTGGTGAGAAGTCGGAGACGGTAATCGCGCACTATGAAAAGGCGGATTACGTGTCAAAGAACTTTTATAAAAAGAGCAGTGTTATCAGAGAGGCTGTGGATTTTATCACAAGCAAGGCAGTTTTGCAGGTAGGAAACAAAACACGCCTTGTAAGACTGCAAAAAGAGCTGCTCAACAAGGACTGGTTTATGACGCTGCTTGACCTTGAGGATTATATTGCGACGAAGGACAGAATGCTTGCGGATTATAAGGATGAGGAAAAGTGGAA
Source organism: Lachnospiraceae bacterium (assembly GCA_014804345.1). GTDB lineage: Bacteria > Bacillota > Clostridia > Lachnospirales > Lachnospiraceae > COE1. The sequence continues at coordinate 6,418 of JAAUZZ010000020.1, forward strand.
GCGCATGATGCTTGTAAACATTGCAAAGGCAGGTTTCTTCTCATCAGACAGAACGATTGCAGAGTACAATCGCGATATCTGGAAGCTATAAGAAGTTTTTCATTTCACAGAATGGTTATAAAAACGTAGAAAGGACATCGTATTAAAGATGAAAATTGCGGTAGCGGGAATTGGATATGTAGGTCTTTCCAATGCAATACTCCTTGCACAGCACAATGAAGTGACGGCTGTGGATGTATTTCAGGAAAAGGCTGATATGATCAATAACAAAAAATCACCGATCATTGACAAGGAAATCGAGGAATACCTTGCGACGAAGGCGCTGAACTTAAAAGCGACGACAAACGGTGAGGAAGCGTATCGGGACGCGGAATACATCATCATAGCGACCCCTACAAACTATGATCCGGATAAGAACTTTTTTGACACCAGCTCAATTGAGAATGTGATCGAGCTTGTGATGAACGTGAATAAAGAGGCTGTCATGATTATCAAATCCACAGTTCCCGTAGGTTACACGGAGGGAATCAAGAAGCGGTACGGGATTGACAACGTTATTTTTTCACCTGAGTTTCTGCGTGAGGGAAGGGCGCTGTATGATAATCTTTATCCGTCACGAATTATCGTTGGAGAACGCTCAAAACGGGCGGAGGTCTTTGCGAATCTGTTAAAAGAGGGCGCAATCAAGGAGGATATACCGACTTTGTTCACCGATCCCACAGAGGCGGAGTCGATCAAACTTTTTTCGAACACATATCTCGCGCTTCGTGTTGCGTATTTTAACGAGCTTGATACGTATGCGGAGATGCGGGGGCTTGACACGAAGCAGATTATTGAGGGCGTAGGTCTTGACCCCAGAATTGGAGCACATTACAATAATCCCTCATTTGGCTATGGCGGATATTGTCTGCCCAAGGATACAAAGCAGCTTCGGGCAAATTTTGAGAATGTGCCAAATAACATCATTTCAGCGATTGTCGATGCGAACAGGACAAGGAAGGACCATATTGCGGATATGATCCTTGCCAAAAAACCAAGGAAAGTCGGTGTATACAGACTGACCATGAAGACGAATTCCGATAATTTTAGGCAGTCTTCTATTCAGGGCATTATGAAGCGCATCAAGGCAAAAGGAATTGAGGTTGTTGTTTACGAACCGACCTTAAAGGACGAGCATTTCTTCTATTCAAGAGTGATACGTGATCTGGATGAATTTAAAAAGATGTCCGATGTTATTATTGTGAACCGTATGACGGACGAGCTCCGCGATGTGGAGGACAAAATCTATACAAGAGATATTTACGGAAGAGATTAAACTCGCAACCGTATAAAACAGGAAAAGGGGGCTTCTTGCCCCCGTATTTTTTGAAAGGCGGGGAGACCGGAAACATGCAGATTGAAATATGTGACGCGGACCAGGGATTTGTGTTAAAGAATCGGGAGGGCGTCGTCAGGGTATCTTTTGCAATGCTTGAATATGTGGAGGTTATCAATAAGACAGTGTCCTTTCATTTGGCAGATGGTGAAATTCGCGAGGTGACGGCCGCCTTGACGGATTTTGAGGAGAAACTGTTGGAAAGACCGGAGTTTTTTAAGATACACCGCTCTTACCTTGTTAATTTGAACTATGTCGACGCGATTGATACAAACTGTGTTGTGACGAAGAACAAACATAATATTCCGGTATCAAGACTGCGCCGCAGTCAGCTTCAAGACGCTTATATGCGCTTTCTGCATCAGACAAGAACGGATATTTCTGCGTCTGATACACAAATGATGACAGCGGATGAAAAGCCGAAACATTTTGATGGAGATGGATTGTGGCGAATCCTGTTGGTAGATGATGAACCGGCCCAGCGTACTTTTTGGGCGGATGTTTTGCGGGCGCATGGCTGTATTGTACGGCTGGCAGGGAACGGTGAGGATGCGCTGAAACTGGCGGCGGATGAGCCGTGCGAGTGTATTCTGTTAGACGTGATGCTTGGCGGTGAGGAGGGATTTTTGGTTTGTGAAAAAATTCGCAAACTAACGTCCGCGCCGATTATCTTTTTGAGCTGCGTTACCGAAGCGGACAAGCAGGTGGAAGGATTTGCGGCAGGTGGTATTGATTATATTACGAAAGATACCTCTGCTGAACTGTTTTGGACAAAGGTGGAAACCCGTATCAGACTGGCGATGTCCGAGCGTACGGCATTTTCTTATGGTACGCTTTATCTGGATTTAATAGAGCGCAGGGTGACCGTTGACGGGAAGGAACTGCTTCTTACGCCTGTTGAATTTGACATTTTATGGCGGATTTCGGAGCATTCGGAACATATTTTTACACCGGAGGAGATCTTTCATATCATTTGGGGCGATCAGCCTTGGGATGGCGGTCAGATGGTACAGATGCACATGTCCCGGCTGCGGCGGAAACTGGAAAAGGCGTATGAGGAGCATTGCTTTATTGAAACGGTTTGGGGACAGGGATATCGCTTTGTGCCGATGAACGATTGAATAAACACATAAAATTTGCATAGAAGGGAGGAGGTGCGCATGAAACAGCAAAAGGTCTTATGGTGGCAGCCGTTGATTGTAATGATTCTGTTAGCGGTCTTTTTTGTGTTGCTTTTTTATGCGGACAATAAATATCAAACGTCGCCTCCTTATGGAAAATCCGGCATCATTACTTTAAGAGAACAGGATTTAAAGAGAAATTGCCCTGTCTTTTTGATTGACGGATGGTTGCTTTCGGATGATCGCGTAGCGGACCAGCCAACTTATATCGGTGAATTTTCCAATTTGCAGCGGGGGGATTTGTCTGTTTCGCCGCATGGGAGGGCATGTTATCAGCTGACATTACGCTATGAGGGCGCGCCTCAAATTGTATCCGTTGATTTTCCGGAACTTTCTTCCGCATATGTTATTTCTTTGAACGGGACGCAGCTTGCGGAGGGTATAGGCAGCGGACGAATTACGTTTTTGCTGACAGAGGGGAATCATGTTTTGATGGTGGAAACTTCCTCAAAAGTGGGGTATTATAGCGGAATGTATTTTCCGGCTGCCATAAGTACGGAAGAAACGCTCTTGCGGGTGAGTCGTGTTCAAGGTTTTGCTTATGCTTTGGCTTTTATGCTCCCGCTTGCGCTTTCTGTGTTTACGCTTTTTTGGTGGCAGTCAGGAGGAAAACGTAGCCGCTGGTTTGCATTGTTGTGCGCATGCTATACGATTTATATGTTCCGATATTTTGTATTTGCTTTTAATATGCCTGTCGCACAATATTGGTTTTTGGCACAAAGCTTGGCGCTGTATTGCCTGTGTTTCAGTGTCGTGCAGCTTACGGTATTGGCGTGCGGCGCAGGCTGCAGTAAAGCGTGGAGATGGCTGCGGGCAGCTTTGCTATTATTGTCGGAGCTTCTGTTTTTGCTGTGCCTTATTATTCCGGTACTGCCATGGGCTGTGTTTTTACATGGCAGACTGACGGATTGTTATTATATTGTTATTTTTTTCACAACCGTTTTTTTTACAGTACGGGGGATAACGGAGAAAAGTCGGGAGAGCCGCTATACGCTGACAGGATGTTTGGTTTTTGGAAGCGGATTACTTGTCAATCTCTTTTTCTCCAACCGTTTTGAGCCAATCCGCTTTTTCTGGCAATTTGAATGGTGCGGACTTTTTCTAGTAATATTATTTGGCGCCATGATGGTATCACGCAGTTGCCGTATTCTGCGGGAAAACGATATGCTTACCAATCATTTGGAAGAACAGGTAAAAAAGCGTACGGAAGAAGTCACGCAGCTTTTAAATGAGCGCAAAGCATTTTTTGCTGATATGGCGCATGATTTAAAGGCGCCGGTATTTGCCACACAGTCGTTTATTGAGGCGATTCGCAAGAGTGGAGTGGGAGTAGATACGGAATTACAAGGGTATCTTGATCAAGCACAAGCGAAGCAGTGGGAAATGGCAAGACGCCTTCAAGGGCTTTCTGCAATCAACACGTTGGATAAAATTGAAGGGGAACGGGTTCCGGTATCTGTCAAAGAAATGCTTTCAGAAATTTATGCTACATATCATGGAGAGGCAGAGGTGCAGTCCGTGTATCTGATCGTGGAACCGCCCGGACAGGATATGTTTTTGATGGCGCAGCCACAGAAGCTGGATATTCTGTTTGAAAACCTAATCTATAATGCGCTCAGAGCAACGCCCCGCAACGGGCGCATTACAATATCTGCCCGGATGGAGGGCGATAAAATCTGTATGGTCGTTGAGGATACTGGATGTGGTATCCCCGAAGAGGAACTGTCACTTGTTTTTAAACGGTTTTATGTAGGTGCAAATAACAAAGAAACCGGAACAGGGTTAGGTTTGTATATCGTACATGGTATTGTGACCGAGCTGGGCGGCACGATTGACGTTTCTTCAACCGTAGGGAAAGGGACGAAATTTATTATGTATGTGCCGTCCTGCGGATATATAAGGTAACCCCGATTCCGATGATTGCTGCTGCCATAATCCAAAGAAATAGTTGGTGGACGGTTTTTTTGTTCTGATTGGCGGGAACCAAAGCGGCAGACAGTTTGTTTTCAGTAGCGGGTGATTTCGGAGCTATATTCCCTGTTTGGGTGTCGGTTTGTACATCTGTTGCGGGAACTGTTTCCGAAACGCTTTCTTCTGTATTGACAGCTGTTTCGATCTGTATCTTAGCGGAAGGCTGCGCGAAAGCAGAGGAATTAAGGCTGCCCTGTGCGGATCCGTCTTTCTGTGTCTGTTGTTTTTTCACATCGGATTCTGTCGGCATTTCCATTGTGCTTTTCGTATTTTGGTTTTCCGTATTTTGGTATTCTGTATTTTGACTTTGGGACAGATTCGTATTCTGATCTTCTTTTTTCGTATCCGTATTTTGGGGCAGATTCGGTCTTTGTCCTTCTGCCGTACTATCGCCTTTATTGCCTGCGCCGGCGTTACTTTCATTTCCGCCTGCTCCATCGAGCTTTGGCAGACTGGGGGGGAGCTCATAATTGTCCGGCCATGTGAGTATCAACTGCTGCCCGTCGTAAACGCCGCCTTGTATTTTCAGACCAACAAAGAATGGTGTGTGGGCGCCTCCTGCAGCTTCCGCCGCCAAATAAGAGCGATATGGTTCCTGATCATTGCGCAATACAAGGGCATATCCGCTGCTTGCAGTGGAGGGTTGGGAATCAATTGCTTCTAACAGTGCAAGCTCGGGAAGCTCTGTCCATTTTGTCTCATTCGCGGAAATGGTATATGCCCGAATGGATGTGGCGCCGGTGGGCTTTTGATAAAATGCCATTTCCAATCCGTCGTTGTTTGCTATCAATACTCCGGTTGGTTTTTCGTCTTTTGATACAACATTTAGAATCAACCGGATTTCATCTGTAAGTATATCTTGCGCAATGCTAAACGGTTCGTCGAGCCGGAAGACACCCATTGGCGTGCGCAGCAAAGTGCCGCCGGGGATGATGATTTCTTCTGCCGCGTCCTCAATTGTCACGCTTTCTCCGGCAGTGAGTGAAGGGAGTGATAGGGATTTCCATGTAACGGGGCAATCTACAATCGCTTCTGCAAAGGGGCTTCCTTTTTTCAAAAGCTGTACTTCAATTGGAAGCGTATCCGGTAAAAAGGCGGATATGTCTTGGGATGCAGCCGTTTCTTTTACTGTGATCTGATATTTGCCATAGTAGCGAAAAGGATTCATTTCACGCACTAGCATGTTGGAAGGAAAGGCAGCGCCAAGGGTTAGTTCCTCGGGAAGTGGCTGTAATGCTCCACGGTCGATAAGCGCTGTCTGTGTTTCGCAAATAACGCCGTTTTCTTTGGTGAGGCGCAGTTTTAAATAAAAACGGTCCAGAGAGCCTTCCAGATAACTTTTTAGCGGCTCCATGTTGGAATAGAGACAGATTAGCCGTTTTTTTTCCACAATGCTCTCGCTAATAATATCCTTTAAATTGCGTTCTATGCCACATTCATGGTAGGTTTTATTATCCTGTGAGTATAACAGCTGAATATGGATGATGTCGGTCGGAAATTCTGTAAAGGTTCCCATTACATGATATCCTTCGAAAGAATATTCAATGTTAGCGCTGAATGCCAGTTCACCTATCTCTTCCGCTACTTCTGCCATTTCTTGAATTGCTGTTTCGTTGGATTGTATAGAATCTTCCACTTCTGTAATGTTTGCTGTTTTCGGAAGCGACTCCTCAACAAACGATGTGGAAGGTTCTTCTTCTGTCATCGTTTCCGTTGTCAGGGTTACCGTTTCCTGTAGTGGCGCTTCCTCTGACACTGCAATGCTGTCATTGTCTTGCGGTGCGGCTGTTTCTTCGGACAGACTGTCTGCTTTTGCGGTAATTGCCGAAATGCCGAATATCAGAAAAAATAGCACAGCAGTAAAGAGTGCAATCAATTTTTGTTGTATTTTCATAGGTATCTATACTCCGTTTTGAGAAATGATATCAAAAACAATTCACGCAATTTCAACTACATTTGACGCCAATGTCGATTTTGGAATTTGACTTCATGATATAGTTAAAAATGACAAAATAAAAGTTGAATCGAGTAATGATTATTCAACTATTTTAACTGGGAATCTGCTGTGATGTCAAGCGTTGTGGCGCAAATTACGAATTGTCGGAATTTGGCAGTTGTTCGCTTTTAGACAGGTGTCTGCGCCGAATCCTTGCATGCCGTGCACAAATGGAGGAGTTTTATGATAGCGGTTGAGAAAAATGACTGCCTCTGGAAGATTGCCCAAAAAGTATATGGTGATGGAGATTTGTGGAGAGTCATCTATGATGCAAATTCAGCAGTCATAAAGAGCAATTATGTTATTTATACGGGACAAATTCTTACCATTCCCGGAGTTAATGTAAATCAGGCGGAAACAGCAATACCTGCTCCGGAAACAGCAGTACCTGCTCCGGAAACACTGATACCTGCTCCGGAAACACCCGTACCGGTAGAAACGCCGGCGCCGGCGCCTAATTTCATGATAGATGAGAAATAAATCAGCTTCACTCAAAAGTTAAGGTATAATGTCGATAGACATTATGCTCGCCCGAATGGGCATGAACTTACCATAATTGCGAAGCGATCAAGGTATATTTTGTTTGGTAGATTTATCTAAATTTGGCAGTTCTCAATTTGCTAAAAGTACCAAAAATGCAACTTCTTTCAATTAGGGGTTGCATTTTTTTTGTGGAAATGATACGATACAAGTGTCAATTGGAAACGTTACCGATAACGATACCGAAATCGTTACCGGAAAAGTTTTCGTATAATTTTCCACGGAACACAAATAATAAGATGAAAAGGAAGGAAAGAGGTATTCAATTATGAAAAAGAAATTATTAAGCGCAATTTTGAGTGCAGCAATGGTAGCAACAATGCTTACAGGATGCGGCAGCAGCAATGACACACAGACACCTTCAGCAGATACACAGACACCGGCAGCGGACACACAGACACCAGCGGCAGATACACAGACACCAAATGCATCAGCATCGGGCAGCGGAAAGGTTTATTATCTGAACTTCAAGCCCGAGGCAGCACAGCAGTGGGAAGCGCTTGCGGCAAAGTATACAGAAGAAACAGGTGTACCGGTTTCCGTTCAGACAGCGGCTTCGGGTACATACGAGTCGACATTAAAGTCTGAGATTGCCAAAACAGAAGCGCCTACATTGTTCCAAGTAAACGGACCGGTTGGTCTTGCCACATGGAAGGATTACTGCTATGACCTTTCGGGCTCAGATGTTTATGGACAGTTAAAGAGCGATGATTTTGCATTGAAGGACGGCAATGAGGTAAAGGGTATCGCATACGTTGTGGAAACATACGGTATCATCTACAATGCGTATATCTTAAATGATTATTTCACAAAAGATTATGCGGTTGTTAAGAGTGTTGATGAAATTAACTCGTTTGACAACTTAAAGGCAGTTGCGGACAGCATTCAGGCAAACGCTTCCGACCTTGGCGTTAAGGGCGCTTTCACATCGGCAGGTATGGACTCAAGCTCCGACTGGAGATTTAAGACGCATCTTGCGAACCTTCCGATCTACTATGAGTATCAGGCAGACGGCATCGGTTCCACAGATGCAATCAAGGGAACGTATTTAGACAATTACAAGAATATATGGGATTTATACATCACAGACTCCGTATGCGCACCGACACTTCTCTCAAGCAAGACCGGTGAGGACGCAACGGCGGAGTTCGCACTCGGTGAAGCAGTATTCTATCAGAACGGTACATGGGCTTACACAGATTTGAGCGACAACGGTATGGACGATGACTCTCTTGGAATGCTTCCAATCTACATTGGAGGTCCGGGCGAGGAAAATCAGGGACTTTGCACAGGCAGTGAGAACTACTGGTGTGTAAACAAGAATGCTTCGGAGGAAGATATTCAGGCAACGCTTGATTTTATGAACTGGATTGTAACATCAGACGCGGGCTGTACAGCGCTTACAGAGGAAATGGGATTTGTTTGTCCGTTTGAGGCATTTGACAACTATCCGGCAAGCAATCCGCTTGTAAATATCGCAAATGATTATGTTTCCGCAGGAAATACTTCCGTTGCATGGACCTTTACAACAATGCCTTCTGAAACATGGAAGGACAATGTAGGAAGCGCACTTTTGGAGTATGCACAGGGCACAGGCGAATGGTCGGCAGTAGAAACAGCATTCGTTGACGGATGGGCAGAAGAGTATAACGCAGCTAACAACTAAATCCCTATGGGAATAACAGGATATTAAGGGACTACAAAGGCAGGTGCATCGTGCGGTAACGACTGCACCTGCTTTTTGCAAAAGAAAACAAAAATTTTTAAAATTTTGAGAGGTCAAAGCTTATGGACAAAGCAATTAAAAGATATTTCCCGATATTTGCACTGCCGACGCTTGCGGCGTTTACGATTGGTTTTATCCTTCCGTTTGTGTTGGGCGTGTATTTATCGTTCTGTGAATTTACCACAGTAACAGACGCAAAATTTGTAGGATTTAAAAACTATATCAGGATTTGGGGTGATTCGACCTTTACCCATTCGCTTTGGTATACGGCATTGTTTACCATCGTATCCGTTCTGGCGATCAATATCCTTGCCTTTGCGGTTGCGATGCTTTTGACAAAGGGAATCAAAGGAACCAATATTTTCAGAACCGTATTTTTCATGCCAAACTTAATCGGCGGTATTATCCTGGGTTATATCTGGCAGCTGATTTTAAACGGACTTTTAGCAAACCTTGAGCGTACGCTTACTTACAATTCGGCTTACGGCTTTTGGGGACTCGTGATTTTGATGTGCTGGCAGCAGGTAGGTTATATGATGATCATCTACATTGCAGGCATTCAGAATATCCCCGGTGATTTGATTGAGGCAGCCAAGATTGACGGTGCAAACAACAGACAATTGCTGCGTCATGTCACGCTGCCGATGGTGATGCCGTCCATCACGATCTGTTCTTTCCTGACACTGACCAACTCGTTCAAGCTCTTTGATCAGAACCTTGCATTGACCGCAGGTGAACCTTCCAATAAATCGGAGATGCTCGCGCTCAATATCTACAACACGTTCTACGGCAGAAACGGCTGGGAGGGCGTTGGTCAGGCAAAGGCAGTCGTCTTCTTTATCCTTGTGGCGGTGATTGCGATCGTACAGCTTAGAGCGACCAGAGATAAGGAGGTGCAGGCATAATGTCAAATGTAAGAAAAGCAAAACACGGCGGACTTTTGACGGCAATTTTTGCTGTGATATCACTTGTCTATGTCATGCCGATCATCATTGTATTGTACAATTCCTTTAAAAAGAAAATATTTATCAGTAACAGACCGTTTGCATTGCCTGACGAAAAATCGTTTGTCGGTTTTGAAAACTATATCAGCGGTATCGAAAAGATACAGCTTCCGCAGGCGTTTGGCTATTCGCTTTTTATCACGGTTTGCTCTGTGTTTGTGATTATCCTTTGTACTTCAATGTGCGCATGGTATATCACCAGAGTGAAAAATAAATTTACCTCGGGAATGTATATGCTTTTTGCATTTTCGATGATCGTACCGTTCCAGATGGTCATGTTTACGTTGTCGAAAATTGCAGATATGTTGCATTTAGGCAATCCAATTGGTATAATAATTGTATATCTTGGCTTTGGCGCGGGACTTGCTGTGTTTATGTTCTGCGGCTTTGTAAAGTCGATACCGCTTGAAATCGAGGAGGCGGCGATGATTGACGGATGTACACCGATCCAGACCTATTTCAAAATTGTATTTCCGGTTATGAAGCCGACGGCAATATCCGTGGCAATTTTGGAGGCGATGTGGGTATGGAACGATTATCTTTTGCCATATCTCGTGCTCGACATTCGCAAATATAAGACGATTCCGATTGCAATACAGTATCTCAAAGGCGGATACGGCGCAATTGATATGGGCGCTATGATGGCGATGATTGTACTTGCGATTATTCCGATTATTGTTTTCTATATTGCCTGCCAGAAATACATTATTGAAGGTGTGGTAGCGGGAGCGGTAAAAGGCTAAAAAACAACAAGAAAGGGATATCAAAATGAGAAGATGTGGCGTATTGATGCCGATATCCAGCATTCCGTCGCGGTTCGGCATTGGAGGATTTTCAAAGGAGGCATACGATTTTGTGGACTTTTTGGCGCAGTCCGGGCAGTCGCTTTGGCAGATTTTGCCGCTTGGTCCTACCGGTTATGGGGATTCGCCGTATCAATCCTTTTCAACCTTTGCCGGCAGCCCGTACTATATCTGTCTTGACAGGCTGATTGACGAGGGACTGCTGACCGAAAAAGAATGTATGGCAGTTGACTTTGGGGATGACGCAAAGAAGGTCAACTACGAAAAGATTTACAATACAAGATTCACGCTGTTAAAGAAGGCGTTTGAACGTTCTCATATTAGTGAGAATGCAGATTACCGGAAGTTTGTGGAAGAAAACAAGTTGTGGCTGAAAGACTATGCCATGTATATGGCAATCAAGGACTCGCTTGGCGGTATTTCATGGATTGAGTGGGATGAGGGACTTCGGCTCAGAAAGCCAAAGGTTATGGCGGAATACGAAAAGAAACTTGCAAATGAGATTGCATTTTACTGTTATCAGCAGTATCTTTTCGCGACGCAATGGCTGGAACTGAAAACTTACGCGAACAAAAAAGGAATCCAAATTGTTGGTGATATCCCGATCTATGTGGCATTCGACAGTGCAGATACATGGGCGAATCCGGAGCTTTTCCAGCTGGATGAGAAAAATATTCCGATTGCGGTGGCGGGCTGCCCGCCCGATGCGTTTTCGGAAACGGGGCAGCTTTGGGGGAACCCATTATACCGATGGGATTACCATGAAAAGACGAAATTTGCATGGTGGCTTAGACGTTTGGAATATTGCTTTCAAATTTATGATGTGGTGCGCATTGACCATTTCAGAGGTTTTGATGAATACTGGTCTGTGCCTTATGGCGATAAGACTGCACAAAACGGTGCGTGGAAGAAAGGACCGGGGTACAAGCTGTTTGAGGCTGTAAAAAAGACGCTTGGAGACCGTCCTGTTATTGCGGAAGATTTGGGATTTTTGACGCCGAGCGTGTTAAAGCTTGTGAAAAAAACAAAATATCCCGGCATGAAGGTGCTGCAGTTTGCATTTGATTCAAGAGAGGAAAGCGACTATCTTCCTTATAATTATCCGAATAACTGTGTGGTATATACGGGAACGCATGACAATGATACCGTAAACGGCTGGATTACGAGTATGAACAGGAAAGATCTGGCGTTTGCAAAGAAATATCTGGGCGTCAAAAGAAATGCCGCAGTCTGTGACAGTTTGATCCGCGCTGCGCTTGGGTGTGTGGCGGATACGGCGATTATTCCCATACAGGATTATCTGGAGCTTGGCGGAGAGGCGCGCATCAACACGCCGTCGACACTGGGCGGAAACTGGGAGTGGAGAATGGCAGAAGGTGCATGCACGGAAAAACTCTCAAAACATATGTTGGAGCTTGCGCGGCTTTACGGCAGGACAAAAAGACATTGAGGAGTGATAGAGTGTTTGAACCGACAATTAAAGACATCGCAAAAATATGCGGAGTAGGTGTCAGTACGGTATCGCGGGCAATCAATAATCACCCCGACATTAATCCGGCTACAAAGGAAAAAATACTGGACACGATTAAGGAGTACGGCTATATTCCAAACGACAGCGCACGAAATCTGAAACGTTCGGACGCAAGAGCGATCGCAGTTCTGGTCAAGGGTATTGCGAACCCGTTCTTTACCAATATGATCGCGATCATTGAACAGGAATGCAAGAAAAAGGGCTATGCGATGGAGCTTTCCCATATTGAGTTTGATGAGGACGAGGTAGATGTTGCACAAAAAGTAGTGAAAGAAAAACGACTTCGTGGTATCATATTTCTTGGAGGATATTTTTCGCGCTCGGAGGAGAAACTCAAAAAGCTGAATGTGCCGTTTGTATTCAGTACAGCCGGTGGGATTCCGGAAAATATATCAAAAGATTCATACTCCAATATCGGTGTAGACGACCGTATCGAAAGCGAAAAAATGGTGGATTATCTGATCAGTCTTGGACATCAAAAGATTGCGATCATTGCGGCGGAGGCGTATGAGGAGTGTATCGGAAGACTGCGCCTTGAGGGGTATTTTGACGCACTCAGAAAAAACGGCATTGCGGTTGACAAACATCTGATTTTTGACACGGACGAGGAAATCAATCACTTTTCCATGGAGAACGGTTATGCTACGACAAAACGTTTAATTGAGAGCGGCGAAAAATTCAGTGCGGTTTATGCGGTGTCGGATACGCTTGCAATCGGTGCGTGCAGGGCATTGCACGAGGCGGGATATCAGATTCCCGAGGATGTTTCGGTTGCGGGCTATGATGGGATCGATATCGGAAACTACATGACTCCCCGTCTTACCACAATGCGTCAGCCTGTGGAGGATATGGCAAAGGCAACGATTAAGCTTTTGTTTGCAATTATATCGGGGCAGAAGGAACATCAGCATGTGGTATATAAAGCAAAGCTTATGGAGAGAGAGTCAACAGGGGGAATTGCAAATTGAACAGAAGAGTAACATATAAGATACGAACTATAAAAATGAGCATACTTGCCGCTGCGGCGGCGGTATGCCTTTTTGGCTGTGGGGAGAAAACGGAAAATACAAATTTAGATCAGGGAATGGAGCTGGTCGCGCAGTACGATTTTCAAGGCGCGCTTTCCTGTTTCGATCTTGCAAGATTAAACAACGAAGATTTACAGCTTACAAGCAGAGGAGAGGGCATCGCCTATATGGGACTTGGCAATTATGCAAAGGCAGAGAGTTCGTTTTTGGAGTCGATTGAAAATGCCGGAAATAAGCTTACGGCATTGGAATATGACACGAATTATTATCTGGCGTCAGCATATATGAAACAGGGAAAGTATGAGGATGCTAAGAACATATATTCGGCAATTATTGCATTGAAAAACAAGGAACTGGACGCTTATTATCTTAGGGCATGTACATTTTTGAAGCAAAACAACTATGAGGACGCGCTTGCTGATTTTGAGAAAGCGTTTTCGCTAGACTCTGATAATCTTACGCTTGTGACGGATGCCTATGTGGAGATGGAGGCTGCGGGCTTTGGCGAGGAGGGAAAGACATATCTTTCCGCGTTTTTGGAGAAAAAAGACAAGAACCTTTCCGACGCGGAAAAAGGAACGATTTATTATTATCTTGAGGATTATCAGAATGCACGCATTTATCTTGACGGTTCCATAAACGGGAATGATGCGGGAAAGTCGCTGCTGCTTGGGCAGACTTACGAAAAGCTCGGCGATATGAATTATGCGACGGGGGTATATCAGACGTATCTTAACTCCAACATGCCGGATGCCGCAATATACAACAGCCTCGGTATGTGTCTGATGAAGCAGGAGAAGTATGAGGAGGCGCTTTCTGCTTTTGAGTCAGGGATAGAGATTGGCAAAACACCCTATATTCAGGAACTGAAATATAACAGGATCGTGGCAAACGAGTATCTTGGCAAATTTTCCGATGCGAAAGAAATGATGCAGGAGTATCTTCAGATATACCCAGACGATGCGAAGGCAAGCCGCGAATATGAGTTCTTACAGACGCGTTGACGTAAAATATGTTCTTGAGACATCGAAAATATGACAGTATTGTCATAAAAACACAAGATATTGTATTATTCTTTAAAAGAACACTAGATATTTAGTAGTGTTCGATTGACATGCGTTCTTTAGTCTGATATTATGTAACCATAGTCGCTTTGCGATTATGGTTTTTCATTTATGCCCATGCGGGAGCAATTGCTACGCTGTGGCATGGCGGTTAAGCCGAGGGAAGGAGAGTATACATGTTTAGGGTAATCAAAAGAGACGGCAGTGAAACGAATTTTGTGCTGGGAAAGATTGGCGGGGCGATGGTTAAGGCATTTGACGCGACGCAAATGCAGTACGATAAGGACATTGTGGACTTGTTGACACTGAGAGTCACTGCGGACATGCAAGAGAAGATCAACGCGGAAAAAATCTGCGTGGAGGACATTCAGGACAGCGTGGAAAAGGTTTTGGAGCAGTCAGGCTATACCGAGACCGCAAAGGCATTTATCCTGTATCGCAAACAACGGGAAAAAATGCGCAACATGAAGTCAACAATTCTTGATTATAAAGAGGTCGTAAACAGCTACGTCAAAGTAGAAGACTGGCGTGTAAAGGAAAATTCGACCGTCACATACTCTGTGGGAGGCTTGATCTTATCAAACTCCGGAGCCGTAACGGCAAACTACTGGCTTTCTGAAATCTATGACGAGGAAATCGCACAGGCGCACAGAAATGCCGATATTCATATCCATGATTTATCCATGCTCACGGGTTACTGCGCCGGCTGGTCCCTAAAACAGCTGATCAGAGAAGGGCTTGGCGGTATTCCCGGAAAAATTACATCAGCGCCCGCAAAGCATCTGTCAGTGCTCTGTAATCAGATGGTCAATTTCCTTGGCATCATGCAGAACGAATGGGCAGGAGCGCAGGCGTTTTCTTCCTTTGATACCTATCTTGCACCGTTTGTAAAGGTGGATAAACTCTCCTATAAAGAAGTAAAAAAATGCATTGAGGCATTTATCTATGGCGTGAACACACCGAGCCGTTGGGGCACACAGGCGCCTTTCAGCAACATTACGCTTGACTGGACCGTGCCGAATGATTTGGCAGAACTTCCTGCGATTGTCGGCGGTGAGGAGATGGATTTCTGTTACAAGGATTGCAAGCGCGAAATGGATATGATAAACAAGGCGTTTATCGAAACCATGATTGAGGGCGATGCAAACGGAAGAGGATTTCAATACCCTATTCCAACATATTCAATAACACGTGATTTTGATTGGTCAGACACGGAAAACAACCGCCTGTTATTTGAAATGACCGCAAAGTACGGAACCCCTTATTTTTCAAACTATATCAACTCTGACATGGAGCCTTCCGATGTGCGCAGCATGTGCTGCCGCTTGCGACTTGATTTGAGGGAACTGCGTAAAAAAACAGGTGGTTTCTTTGGATCGGGTGAGAGTACGGGAAGCGTGGGCGTTGTCACAATCAACCTTCCGCGGATTGCGTATCTTGCAGCGGATAAGAATGATTTTTATAAGCGTCTTGACCGCATGATGGATTTGTCTGCACGTTCTTTGAAAATTAAGCGAAATGTCATTTCAAAGCTTTTGGAGGAAGGCTTGTATCCATATACAAAACGATATCTCGGCAGTTTTGAGAATCACTTTTCGACAATCGGCGTGATTGGTATGAACGAGGCGGGATTGAATGCAAATTGGCTGAAAAAGGATTTGTCGCATAAGGAAGCGCAGGACTTCGCAAAAGATGTTCTCAACCATATGCGCGAGCGTCTGTCCGATTATCAGGAGCAGTACGGGGATTTATACAATCTGGAGGCGACGCCTGCAGAGAGCACGACATACAGACTTGCAAAGCATGACAAGGAAAAATATATGGATATCATTACAGCAGGACATGATGGAGATACGCCTTACTATACCAATTCTTCTCATCTTCCGGTTGATTACACGACAGACATTTTTGACGCACTCGATATACAGGATGAACTTCAGACGCTCTATACATCGGGAACAGTCTTCCATGCATTCTTGGGAGAAAAGCTGCCAGATTGGAAAGCGGCGGCACAGCTTGTAAAGACGATTGCCGAAAACTATAAGCTTCCGTATTATACGATGTCGCCGACATATTCGGTATGTCAGGAGCACGGTTATCTCAGTGGGGAACAAAAGCGCTGTCCAAAGTGCGGCAGAGTGACGGAAGTATACAGTCGCATTACAGGCTATTATCGACCGGTACAGAATTGGAACGACGGAAAGCTTCAGGAATATGCAAATCGTACGGAATATAAAATGGGCAGTACGGTCAATGCACCGACGGAAAAGAATGCGGAATGTAAAACCGTAACAAAGAAAGCGGCAGTGCGCGAACGTGCATCAACAGAGCGTGTAAATGAGAGGAAAGACCGAAGTAAGAAAATGCTCTTTACAACGAAGACCTGTCCGAACTGTACGCTTGCAAAGCAATATTTAAAGGACATGGATTATGTTGTGGTGGATGCCGAGGAGAATTCGGATCTTGCGGTTGCGTACGGTGTGATGCAGGCGCCGACTCTTGTAATCGTGTCGGGGCAGTCACAGCAGAAATATGTAAATGCATCCAATATCAGGCGTTATGCGGAGTTTGTGAATACGGGTCTGTAAGAGGGATAGAGAATGATAGATAAACTGATTGAAAAAATAAAAAAGACGGGAGCGCCGATTGTTGTCGGGCTTGACCCGATGATGAAATTTGTGCCGGAATATATCAAAAAAGCAGCATTTGCGTCTAAGGGGGAAACGCTTGAAGGCGCAGCGGAGGCGATATGGCTTTATAATAAGGGAATTATTGATAACATATGTGATTTAATTCCGGCGGTAAAGCCGCAGATTGCGATGTATGAACAGTTTGGCATTCCGGGACTGGTGACATTTCAAAAGACGGTCGACTATTGCAAGGAGAAGGGACTTGTTGTGATAGGTGATATTAAGCGCGGCGATATCGGTTCCACGTCGTCTGCGTATGCGACGGCGCATCTTGGAAAAGTTCAAGTGGGAAGCAGCGTCTGCACGGCGTTTAATGAAGATTTTGTGACGGTTAATCCCTATCTTGGCACGGACGGCGTACAGCCCTTTATCGATGTTTGCAAGGAGGAAAAGAAAGGGTTATTTATCCTTGTGAAAACATCGAACCCGAGCAGCGGAGAGTTTCAGGACAGACTGATTGATAACCGGCCGCTCTATGAGCATGTCGGCGAAAAGGTAGCCGCATGGGGTGAACAGCTTATGGGCACAAACGGCTACAGTTATGTGGGAGCGGTTGTCGGAGCGACATACCCCGAGCAGGGTAAAATTTTAAGAAAGATAATGCCCCAATCGTTTATCCTTGTGCCGGGATATGGTGCGCAGGGCGCGTCGGGAAAGGATTTAGTGCACTTTTTTGATGATAACCGATTAGGAGCGATTGTAAATTCATCGAGAGGAATCATTGCGGCTTACCAAAATGAAAAGTACGGCAGCTTTGGAGCGGAGAATTTTGCAGATGCTTCCAGACAGGCGGTTGTTGACATGATTGAAGATATCAACAGTGCGTTTGAAAACGCAGGAAAATAGAAAGCAGCGTCGCCGGACAGCGGCGCTGTTTTCACTGTATAGGAAATTGCGACAGTATAAACTATTTAAACAAAAAGCGTAGCTTTTTGCTAGATGAGTGCGCAACGTATGTATACGTTTGCATTCATCTTGTTCATGCTTTGTTAATTGAAAATTCATTGAATTTACATATTGAATCTGTTACAATACATAATAGTGTGTGTAATTATGCACTTTAAAAGAATGAAGGTAACTATTCAGTGGGTCTGCGCATTTACAACTAGTTAGTTTGCTGACCGTACGGAAATGTAAATTTAGCAGGCAAAAATCCATCACCGAAGGTGATTTTGCATGGATTTTTGCTTTAACTATGAAGGTACTGAACAGTTACGAATGAAGATTATAATGATTGGAGCCGAAGATGAGTATTGTAGAAAAAGTATTTGGTACACACAGTGACCGTGAGCTTAGAAGGATAGAACCCATTGTAAAAAAGATAGAGAGTTATCGCGAGGAGATGGGAAAACTTACCGACGAGGAGCTTCGGGCGAAAACTGCTGAATTTAAAAAGCGCGTGTCCGAGGGGACAAGTCTTGATGATATTCTCCCCGAGGCGTATGCGGTCGTTCGTGAGGGTGCAAAACGTGTGCTTAGTCAGGAGCATTACAGNGTNCAGNTNATCGGNGGTATTNTNCTGCATCAGGGACGTATNGCGGAGATGAGAACCGGTGAAGGTAAAACACAGACAGCNCTTTTGCCAGCATATCTGAATGCACTGGAAGGAAAGGGCGTACATGTTGTCACGGTCAATGACTATCTTGCAAAGCGAGATGCCGAGTGGATGGGACANGTGCATGAATTTNTGGGNTTNAAAGTCGGCGTTGTNTTAAATGATATGAAGCCCGANGAAAGACGGGAAGCTTATGCGTGCGACATCACATATGTTACCAACAATGAGCTGGGCTTTGATTATCTGCGTGATAACATGGTCATTTANAAGGAGCAGCTTGTGTTGCGGGATTTGCATTATGCGATCATCGACGAGGTGGACTCCGTTTTGATTGATGAGGCGAGAACGCCGCTTATTATATCCGGTCAGAGCAGCAAATCGACAAAGCTTTATGAAGTNTGCGATATCCTGGCAAGACAGNTAAANCGNGGTGAGGANATTCCCGAGATGACAAAAATGGACTTTGTCATGGGCNTTGAACAGGAGGAAACNGGNGACTTTATNGTAAATGAGAAGGATAAGGTTGTAAACCTTACGGCAGCGGGCGTGGAGCGGGTTGAGAAATTTTTCCAGATTGAGAACCTTGCGGACCCCGAAAATCTTGAAATACAGCACAATATTATTCTTGCGCTCAGAGCGCACAATCTGATGTTCCGCGATCAAGACTATGTCGTAAAGGATGATCAGGTATTGATTGTCGATGAGTTTACGGGGCGTATTATGCCCGGACGCCGCTATTCCGACGGACTGCATCAGGCGATTGAGGCAAAGGAACATGTAAAAGTAAAACGTGAGAGCAAGACGCTTGCGACGATCACGTTCCAGAATTTCTTTAATAAATTTGAGAAGAAATGCGGTATGACGGGTACCGCGCAGACCGAGGAAAAAGAGTTTCGCGATATCTACGGCATGGACGTTGTTGTCGTTCCGACGAATCGTCCTGTTATTCGAAAAGATCAACAGGACAGTGTATACAAGACGAGAAAAGAAAAGCTTCATGCGATCGTGGATGCAGTTGAGGCGGCGCATGAAACGGGTCAGCCGGTGCTTGTCGGCACGATTACCATTGATGCGAGTGAGGAGCTTAGCAAACTGTTTACAAAGCGCGGCATCCAGCATAAGGTGCTGAATGCGAAGTTCCACGAGCTTGAGGCGGAGATTGTCGCAGATGCAGGTCAGCATGGCGCTGTTACGATTGCCACCAACATGGCAGGACGTGGTACTGATATCAAGCTTGACGAGGAGGCAAGAGCGGCGGGAGGACTTTTGATCGTCGGTACCGAGCGTCATGAGTCGAGACGTATTGATAATCAGCTGCGTGGACGTTCGGGACGACAAGGCGATCCGGGTATGTCCAGATTTTATATCTCGCTGGAAGACGAACTGATGCGATTGTTTGGTTCGGAGCGTCTGATTAATATGTTTAACGCACTCGGCATTCCCGAAGGACAGGAAATTGAGCACAAAATGCTCACAAGTGCGATTGAGAATGCGCAGAAAAAGATAGAGAGCAACAACTTTGGAATCCGTAAAAATCTCCTTGAGTACGATCAAGTGATGAACGAGCAGAGAGAGATTATCTACGAGGAGCGCCGCCGTGTGTTAAACGGTGAGAGTATGCGCGATTTCATCTACAAGATGATCACGGATATTGTGGAAAGTTCGGTAGATACAGCGATCAATGATGATCTGGATCCGGAGGACTGGGATTTGAAGGAATTAAATACCCTTCTTCTTCCGATCATACCGCTTCAGCCTGTCAGACTTGACAGAATCACCAAGAAGACGAAGAACGGCGTAAAGCATCAGCTCAAAGAAGAGGCAGTTAAACTTTATGAGAGCAAGGAAGCAGAGTTCCCCGAACCGGAGAACATTCGTGAGATAGAGCGTGTGATCCTGTTAAAGGTCATTGACCGTAAGTGGATGGATCATATTGATGACATGGATCAACTCCGTCAAGGTGTCGGATTACAGGCATACGGTCAGAAGAATCCGCTTGTAGAGTATAAAATGAGCGGTTACGATATGTTTGACGCGATGATTTCGAGCATGAAACAGGAAACAGTGCGCTTGCTGCTCCATGTCAAGGTAGAGCAGAAGGTAGAGCGTGAGGAGGTTGCAAAGGTTACCGGTACAAACAAGGACGATACCTTGCAGAAAGGTCCGAAGATGCGGGCGGANGCAAAGGTATACCCGAACGATNCCTGTCCATGCGGAAGCGGCAAAAAATANAAGATGTGNTGCGGNCGGAAATCATAAAACGAAGTTATTCTAAAGACTTTGCGCCATTGGACGCAAAGCCAAGAATAACTAAATCGTTTTAGGAAGAATGGCGNAGCCATTCTTCTAATTNATTANATNCANNTTTNTATANAATAAAGGTGGTGAACGCGATGGTAGAGCTCGACCAGATGAAACAGGAGCTGCAGACATACGAAAGTCCATTAGCGGAAGTGAGGGATTCACTTTGACCTTGCAAGCAAGGAAAAGCGAATAGAAGAGTTGGAACGCGAGATGGAGGCNCCCGGNTTTTGGGACGATCCNGANCGCTCCAACAAACAGATGAAGGANCTGAAGCAGTTAAAGGATAAGGTAGAAGAGTGTAATGCNCTNAAAANGCAGTATGAGGACATTGAAACGCTGATCGAGATGGCATANGAGGCGGAAGATGCCGAGATGGTNCAGGAAATCAGAGAAGAACTTGATAATTTTATAACAATCTTTGAAGCGCTTCGTATCGGTACCCTCTTATCGGAGGAGTATGANAAATGTAATGCGATTTTNAAGTTAAATGCGGGCGCGGGCGGCACGGAGAGCTGCGACTGGGCGGGAATGCTCTATCGNATGTATACGAGATGGGCNGAGCGCAAGGGCTTTTCGATTGATGTNCTTGATTTTCTCGATGGAGATGANGCGGGNATNAAGTCGATNACGTTTCAGGTAAACGGTGAGAATGCNTACGGCTATTTAAAGTCGGAGAAGGGCGTGCACAGACTTGTGCGNATATCGCCNTTTAATGCACAGGGAAAGCGGCAGACATCATTTGTATCNCTTGATGTCATGCCCGATATTGAAGAAGATTTGGACGTTGAGATCAATGAGGACGATCTGCGNATTGACACATACCGAAGCAGCGGCGCGGGTGGTCAGCATATCAATAAGACTTCNTCGGCAATNCGAATTACCCACATTCCNACGGGAACNGTAGTGCAATGCCAGAATGANCGNTCACAGTTTCAGAANAAGGATAAAGCGATGCAGATGTTGAANGCGAAATTNTTTTTGTTAAAACAGGAAGCAAACGCGGAAAAGCTNTCCGATATCCGNGGCGAAGTAAAAGAAATCGGTTGGGGAAATCAGATTCGTTCCTATGTGATGCAGCCCTATACGATGGTGAAAGATCACAGNACCAATTTTGANTCGGGAAANGTCGATGCAGTGATGGACGGCAGTTTGGACGGNTTTATCAANGCATTTTTGAAGTGGANGAGCGGCGGCGNAAACTAAAGGAGCGTTATTTATGAAAAGGACATGCAAACAGTGCGGCAAAGAATTTNATCTGCCGGAAAGTGAGATNAGTTTTTATAAAAGTAAAGGTCTGGAACTTCCGAAACGCTGTAAATCCTGTCGGGAAAAGAACAAAGGATACAGTAGTCAGACAGGNCAGCANCAAAAATCCGCAAGACCAGGCAGCNGTACAGGCGGCGCGTCATGGAATGACAATAATAACAATAACAATCGAAACAGAAATGATAAGAGTTANGTTGTAGTTGCAGCCGTAGCGGTGTTGTTCATTCTTCTTGTTGTTTTTATTAANAATAAGCTNACGCTTCCTNCCGAAAACACTNTGGTAGGNGAGCAAACGGCTTTATCGAATACACAATCCGTACAATCCGTACNNGAAACNATAAAAGAAACATCAGTNGCGGCGGCGCAAGGCAATCNGGCGGGGGAAACGCAGCAGACAAAGAGTGCAGATGACAAAGAACCGGTAAAAGAACAGCCTNCCCAAGAACCGGAGAAAAAGGCAGAGGAGCAGCCCCAAGAGCAGCNACAGCCGGATACNCNACAAAACGAAACCGTTCCGGCAACCGTANTNGAAANCGAATTANATGTGGCNCCGGAAACGCAGACGGTAACGTATCAGTTTAGAAAGCNNCAGTATCTTACGGAACATTTTCAAAAGCACGGGGCAGAGTTTCCCTATGCTACNGANGAGGAATATCTTCTTGGTGCAAACAATGTGATNCAAAATCCGAANGCGCTTCACAAACTTGAGGCGGAAGACAGAGATGATGTNTATTTTNTTGAGAGTACAGGAGAATTTGTCGTNGTCTCTACGGACGGTTATATNAGAACATATTTTATAACGAGTATCGATTANTATAACAGACAATAAATATCATAGTGCATCAAAAACGGTTGAAATCATCAATGACTTCAACCGTTTTTATACTTCATATCCAAAAAAACGAAATAGAAACCGTATATCGCGTTCTTCCTACAATGACATCGTCTTGTTTCTGACATTCATGATATCAAGATAAAAGTTGGCATTTGTCAGATTCATGTAGGGCACAAGCCAGATCATAGTTAGGCCACAGGTAAATACGGATAAGAGCATACCGGGGATAAAGGTCATCTGTAAACCTACATACCGAAGTTTGTTTCCCTGCATGATTTCCATACTTTTTTTGAGAACCGTGCCGGCGCTCCAATCGGGAAAGTCGAGCATCATGTAGTAAGCGGGAACAAACGCCAGTTTGATAAAGAATGCCGCGAGGATACACAAAAGCGTTACGCCGTAGTACTGACCCATAATGCTGTAGAACTTGCTGTAAAACGCTGTAACTTCATTGATTGTAGTCATTTCCGTAATCTCCGGCATGACCAGCTCCGCCGAGTTTAAAATGGAGATACTCAAAATGTCGCTCGGTATGGAGCAGATTGTGTCGATCAGTACAAATAAAGCGCCGAGTTTCAAGGCGACGGCGGTGTTATTCTGATACCCGTGAAACAGATCCTTAATCTTTGTCGGCATATTGCAGGCGCATTTCATATAGATCAGAGCGGCGCCCACCTCCAAAACGGAAAGGATGATCTGGGCAATAAAGCGCAATACATAGTTGACGATATAATTTGGGGTCGTCACAATTTCAAGGATAAAAAAGGATATCAGAAAGGGGATAAACAGTGTTCCCATGAGGATGCCAAAGCGTCCGTTCATTTGTCTGCGCGCGAGCAGTTTCAGTTCGTAATTGCTTTTATATTGTGATTGTTCCATTTACAATCCTCCGTTCTTTGGATTTTTCGTCCGATTTTGGTCTTTAGCATATATCATATCATGCCGACTGCAAGAAAACAATGAAAATGGAAAAGTTTTCTTGAACAGAGAACCGATTTAGCATATAATAAAGGGGCGGCATCGACCGTGACAATAAATACGGGAAAAGGAATAAAACAATGGATATTATTTTAAAACTGAAGGAAGAATTGAACATAGAGAAATGGCAGGCGGAAGCTGCCGTAAAGCTGATTGACGAGGGAAACACCATTCCCTTCATTTCAAGATATCGAAAAGAGGTCACAGGCTCCTTGAATGATGAGGTGCTGCGAAACTTAAATGAGCGGTTAGGCTATCTTCGAAATCTTGAGGAGAAAAAGGAACAGGTGCTTGGCAGCATCGAGGAACAGGGAATGCTCACGGACGAATTAAAAGAAAAGATTCTCGCGGCAGAGACGATGGTAGCGGTGGAGGACTTATATCTTCCATATAGACCAAAGAGAAAAACAAGGGCGAGCGTGGCAAAGGCAAAGGGACTGGACGGGCTTGCAGAAATTATTCTTGCGCAGGAAACGCAGAAGTCCCTGTTTGAGGAGGCGGAGCCTTTTGTGGACGAGGAGAAGGAAGTAAAGAATGTCAAAGAGGCGCTTCAGGGAGCCATGGATATTATTGCCGAGCAGATATCGGACAATGCTGATCACAGAGCTTATATTCGTGAGGCAACCTTTGAGGAAGGGAAACTGATCAGTCAGGCAAAAGATGAAAAGGCGCAGAGCGTCTATGAAATGTACTATGATTTCGAGGAGCCCGTAAGTAAAGTGGCGGGTCACAGAGTGCTTGCCGTAAACCGTGGGGAGAAAGAAAAGATTCTCAACGTTAAAGTTGAAGCTCCTGTGGAACGCATTATTCGTTATCTTGAAACTAAGGTAATCATAAAGGAAAACGAGAATACGACGCCCGCGTTACAGGAAACAATAAAGGACAGCTATGAAAGACTGATCGCGCCCGCAATTGAGCGCGATATTAGAAATGAACTTACAGAAAAGGCGGAGGACGGTGCAATCTCCGTATTTGGAAAGAATTTGGAGCAGTTACTGATGCAGCCGCCAATCGCCGGAAAGGTTGTGTTAGGCTGGGATCCGGCTTTTCGTACAGGCTGCAAGCTTGCGGTAGTTGACGCTACTGGCAAAGTGCTTGACACAAAGGTGATTTACCCGACTGCGCCGCAAAACAAGGTGGAGGAGTCAAAAAGGGAACTGAAAAAGCTCATCAGCAAATATAATGTCGGTTTGATTTCCGTAGGAAACGGTACGGCATCGAGAGAGTCGGAGCAGGTGATCGTAGAATTGATCAAAGAGCTTGATACACCGGTACAGTATGTAATCGTAAACGAGGCGGGAGCGTCTGTCTATTCGGCAAGTAAGCTTGCCACGGAGGAGTTCCCCAATTTTGACGTGGGACAAAGAAGTGCGGCGTCTATCGCAAGACGTTTGCAGGATCCGCTTGCGGAGCTTGTAAAGATTGATCCGAAATCAATCGGTGTGGGACAGTATCAGCATGATATGAATCAGAAAAAGTTAAGCGAAGCGTTAAACGGCGTGGTAGAAGATTCGGTAAATAAGGTCGGCGTTGATTTGAATACCGCATCAGCATCCTTGCTGGAATATATCTCCGGTATCAACAAAACGATTGCAAAAAATATTGTGGATTACCGCGAAACAAACGGAAGGTTTACCAACAGAAAGCAGCTTTTGAAGGTGGCAAAGCTTGGTCCGAAAGCGTATGAACAGTGCGCAGGATTTATGCGGATCACGGACGGTGAGAATCCGCTTGACGCGACGAGTGTGCATCCCGAATCGTATGCGGCGGCGATGCAGCTTTTGCAAAAGTTGGGCTTGTCCATGGAGGACTTAAAGGAAATACAAAAGAATGCGGCACTTGCAAAAAATACAAAGACAAAGCCTGCAAAACAGGATAAGAAGAATAACAACAGAAATAAAAAGCCAAATATCGTTATCCGAAATACAAATACGGCAATGGGAAAAGCACTTGCTGCGGCGCTTGGGCAGATGGAAGTTTCAGATGCGAACAGTTCGCAAAAAAATGACACAAATGAACCGACAACGCCAACCCTTGCGGGAAGTCTTGAAAAGCGTGTCAAAGATAAGGCAAAAATGGCCGAGGAGCTTGGTATCGGAGAAATTACGCTTACGGATATCTTAAAAGAGCTTGAAAAGCCCGCAAGAGATCCTAGAGAGGATATGCCAAAGCCAATCTTGCGCAGTGATGTTTTGGATATGAAAGATTTAAAGCCCGGCATGATCTTAAAAGGAACTGTCAGAAATGTGATTGATTTTGGTGTGTTTGTGGATATCGGCGTTCATCAGGACGGACTTGTGCATATTTCACAGATTACGGAGAAATATATCAAGCATCCGCTTGAGGCAGTCAGTGTCGGCGATATCGTAGATGTAAAGGTGTTGGATGTGGATTTGCAAAAGAAGAGAATATCTCTGACAATGCGCCTTGCAAATTCTTAGAGGAAAGAAACAAAAGAGGAAAGCGACAATGGATTTAAAGTGTCTGTCAGAGCCGATAAACGAATTGGCACAATATATCAAGAAGCATTTCTTTCTCAGCTTTGCGCTTGCGGCTGTGGTTGCGCTTATTTACGGAAAACAGGCCTTTTCTACGGATTTTTATATCGACGCGGAAGTGATCTTGAACAATGCGCATACGGTTTATAACTGGGATAGCATCGGACGCTTTGGTCTGGTCGCATTAAAGTATCTGATCGGAAATAACTGGTACAACCCTTATTTTGAAGCGGCGCTTTATCTGGCGGCGCTTTGGCTGCTTGGCATGTCAACCGTATGCCTTTTTTCCGTGTTGAACAGGCAGCTTGGCGATGGGATAAGCTTTATTTTTGTCAGTCTGTTCTTGTTCTTTCCCACCTATGCGGATCAGTTTATGTTTCGCTTCCAATCGTTTGAAGTTGTATTTGCCATGTTTTTGGCTGTATTTGCAACACGATATTTTTACTTATTTATAAAGAAAAAAAATTATTCTGCCTATATTCTCGCGGTTTTCCTTGCGGTTTTTGCTTTTGGGATTTATCAGTCTATGGTCAATCTCTTAATCTGTCTTTACATTGCCGTTTATCTGTTCTCTGTATCGGAAAGCAGCAAAACGGAAAGAAAGCGTCTTGTAAAAAATGAGATCCTTCATTTTTGTGTCAGCTTCATCGTTTATGAGCTGATCGTACAGTTGTTTTTCAGCAGTGGTAGCTATTTAAGCAGTCAGATCGGCTGGTTTTCGGGCGATGTAAGAAGTGTGATTTTGAATCTTCTTGCATATATCAAACGTATTTTGTTTGCGCTTGATGTATTTTATCCGATTACATATCTAAGCTGTGTTTTGTGCAGTATTTTGTTTCTTGTATGGACTTTTATTTATAACAGAAAAAAATTTGTTCCGTATCTGATAGGTATTGGCGGTCTTTTGGCATCCTTGTTTTTTCTCGCGATCGGGATGGGAACGCCTTCGCCTTACAGAGCGCAGTGTATGCTTCCTTTTGTATGTGCCGTAATATGGCTGTTTATGGCATTGTGGCTTAAGGAGCGCGGCGTTTACCGATATATTGTGTGCATCCTTTTGGGTGTGATTTTTATGTGCTGTCAAAGCGCGGTTTTGATGCGGCTTTTTTATACACAGGACATCATTCGGGATGCGGACAAAACGATTGCGGTACAGATGATGACAAGGATTTCCGATATGGATACACAAGATGGAGGGAAGCCTGTTGTGTTTTTGGGACACATGGACGCAAAAACGAATGCCTCCTGTTATACAAAACGGGAAGCTGCGTCATATTTAAGTTATTCTGTTTATGAATTTGCTTATATCGAGGGGGTGCCCGTCGATACGCCCGATTATTTCAATTCCTTGCGGATACTGGGGTATTTTGAAACAATGGGATTTGATTATGCGGCACCGTCCGTGGAGCTTGTTGAGGCGGCAAAGGCAGAGGGGACAGCTATGGAAAGCTGGCCGGCAGCAGATTCCGTGCGGGAAACGGCGGACTGTGTGATCGTAAAGCTGAGCGATTAGGGTATAAAAAGGAGTATTGAGGATGGAGGAACGCCAAAGAGATGTTCTGCCGGATGTTTTAAAAGGATTTGGAATTATTTTGGTAGTGTTGGGGCATTGCATCCAGGCAGGGAGTGGGCTGGCATATTTAGAAAACGCATGTTATTTTAACGATCAGTGGTATCAGTTTATATACAGTTTCCACATGCCGTTGTTTATGGTGATCAGCGGCTATTATGCGTGGAACAGTGTCCAAAAGGCGCAAACCCTAGTGGACCGCAAAAAAATGATAAAAAAGAAGTGTATTTACCTGATCACGCCGAATGTCGTCTGGAAACTGCTTGAGTTTGTATATATGTTTGCTGCGGGCGCTTATATTTACAGAGGCCTTGGCGTATTACTGAAAGATGTTTTGGTCGGGATACTGACGAATTTCTGGTTTTTATGGGCAATCCTGTATTCTTTTTTGTTGGTCTGTCTGATGCATTATCGACTTCGGGATTCGATTTGGATTTATATTTTGATTTTTGTGGCGATGTTTTTTACACCGGACGGAATGGGGCTGAACGCGTATAAATATATGCTGCCATATTATCTGATCGGATTTTACGCGAATAAGAACCGGGAGCGGCTATCGGCAAAAAGGCTTTTTCGGGAAATTCTCCATGGAGGAAGGTTAAAAGCGGGATTGGCAATTCTTGTGAGTGGACTTGTGTTTATTTTGTTTGTTTCGTTTTTTACCGCAGATTCCTTTATTTATCTGACCGGATATAAGTTGGTCGGGAAAAATTATATTGTGCAGCTGCAGATTGACAGTTACAGATTTCTCGTGGGCTTTTTCGGGATTGTTTTCTGGATTTTGGCATGGAGGGCGCTGCTTGGTCTTTGCGGAAAGTGGGACTATTGGGTGCGGCTGCTTGCGTATCTTGGGCGGCGAGGACTCGGCATCTATATTATTTCCGGCTATTTAGTGCTGCATGTCGTTCACCCGATCACTGTGGACTGGGAGCCGCAGTATGGAGTAAATCTGGCAGAAACAGCGCTTGTGCTGCTTGCGTCTGTGGTCATTGTGGAAACAATGAGAAGAATGAAGTGGCTTTGTTTACTTGTCGGAGAATCGCAAAGATAAACAAAAGATAAACCATAAAGGAGATTACAGGTGGAGAAAGAGATGCGAAAGAGCAAGAGCATAAATGCAGAAAAGATTATTTGCGCGGTTTATTTTATCGGATTTTTTGTAATGGCGATGACGCTGATGCTTTATCAGCCGCATGTCGATCACATTTCGGAGGTTCCGCTAAGTCCTCCGGATGAATATTTCAGAATGCTGATTCCGAAGTTTATATGTGAAAATGGGACGCTTCCTACGGGTTTGGAGGAGGAGGTCAGAATTACAGGATGCGGGTTTTCCTATGGCTTGTACAATGTGCTTCCTTATATCATTCAGGGGTACTTTATGCGGTTTGTCCGTTTGTTTACAGATTCTGAGCTGATGCTGCTTTATGCCGGGCGTGTGATTAACGTTGTTTTTGGACTTTTGATGGCATGGGTTGTGTATCTTTTGGGAAAGAGAGTCTTTAAAGACAGTCGTTTTCGGTGGCTGTTCTGTTTTGCAGTGATGTATCTGCCGGAGGGACTTTTTGTACATACCTATATCAATACGGACTCATGCTGTATGCTTTCTACGGCTGTCATTCTATATGCGCTTGTGTGGGGGTATCAGGACGGATTTGATTATAAAAACTGTGCGTGGCTTGGCGTCGGGATTATCTTATGTGCGCTTTCTTATTATAATGCATACGGATATATCTTGTGCAGTATCGTTTTGTTTGTTGCTTTCTTTATCAACAAGAAGGACAGATGGCGCATTGACTGGAACAATATGATGAAATATGGGATTTTTACCAGTGTCATTGTCCTGATCGGTGCGGGGTGGTGGTTTGTCAGATCCTATTTTGTGCTCGACGGAGATATCCTCGGATTAAAGACAAAGGAATGTCTTGCCCTGCTGTATTCTTTGGAGGAAACAAGCCCGTTAAACACATATCAGGCAAAGGGAATTGGCATTTATCAGATGCTTAGGGAGAACCGTTTTTTTCAATGCCTTTATGATAGTTTTATCGCGGCGTTTGGGTCGCTTAGCATCCGGGGAAATTATTGGACGTATCTGTCTTATAAGCTGTTTTTCGGTGCGGGGATTGTGGGCTTTGTCGGCGCATGGATTTTTGACAAGGATATGCGAAAAATGAACTTTAAACAGGTGTTCTTTCACCTGAATATGTTTCTGTGCGCGGTTCTTCCGCTGATCATTATGATCGACTATGCATATACCATGAACTATCAGCATCAGGGAAGATATATCCTGCCGTCACTTATTCCGATCATGTATTATACAGTCAGGGGAATCGAACGGCTGGCTGCTCTTAAAATAAAAAATTATGAGATACCGAAGCTGTTGGTAAATTTGGGTGTGGCATTTGCTCTGTTTATCGCAATCGGAAGCGCGGTTTACATGGTATTCTTTAAGGCGCTGCCGATTTACCTGGGAATAGGAATGATGCTGTAAATTATGTCAACTTAAGATTGGATTTTTGTTAAATATATACAAAAGTGTTGAAAAAAATTCCAACTTATGCTATGGTAGACTACGTAGCGAAACATTCTTATAAACACAATATTTTAACAATGGAGGGAATGAAATGAAGAAAAAGTGGAAATTGGGAATGCTTTTAACTGCGCTCACTGTATTCATGATACAGATGACAGTTATGGCAGCGGGCGAAACCGTTACCATTAATCAGTGTGTCATTCAGGGCGATCAGGTGAGTGTTGTCGCAAGCGGAGCGGTTGCGGCAAGTGATGACGGCAATTATTATTTGTTTGCGTTAAAGACATATGAAAAAGAGGTAGGCGCAAGAACGGATTTCTGTGCGACGGCGCCTGCTGCACAAACAGTTCAGTTTTTGACACCTTTAGGACTTGATACGGCAAATTCTAAGTTGTATTCAAGATTTGTAGTTACGGCAAAACGCGGTGGCGTGTTCGTTCCGGTAAGTACGGAAATGTACATCACAAATCCGGAGGCGGCAGCAAAAGCATCGACAAAGAGTATTGCGGAAGCAACCGGAATCAAGAAGGGATTGTTCTGCGACTGGCAGTATTCAAACTGTCTTTCTGATCTTGGCGCAGGCTATGTTGCAACTTCGATCAAAACATCGGACTTCTTTAATGGTACCGGCGTAAGCTATACATACAACGGAAGGACATATCAGTTTGATTCATTCTGGGTTCGCGCGACAGATAATTTAGTAAATCTTTATAATCAGCAGAACGTGGATATCGTTATGGGAATCTTAAATGATTACAGTGCGGGAACGGCAGATATGGTTTATCCTGAGGCATTGACAAGTGGTGTGAAACCACATTACTACGCAGTGAATGTGGATGTTCAGTCAGGTGAAGAGAAACTCGAGGCATTTATGTCCTTTATCGCAGAGCGTTATAACGGCGGCGCGCATGGTTCGATTCACAACTATGTTATCGGAAACGAAGTAAACAGCAGTAATACATGGCATTATGCCGGCGAAATACCGGTAGGAGAATTTTCGGTAAGATATGCAAAACAGTTCCGTGTATGCTACAATGCGATTAAGAGCCATAACCTTGGCGCAAATGTATATATTTGTACGGATCAGAGATGGCTGCACAATGACGGCGGCAGTTCTTTTGGCGGAAAGCCTGTTATTGACGGTTTCAATGCAGAGATTGCCAGAACGGGAAATATCAATTGGGGACTTTCCTTCCATCCGTATCCTGTGCCTTTGACACACACGAAGTTTTGGACAACCGCACCGGGATATGGCGGATTGGTTGATCATACAGAAAATACAAGAATGATCATTCCGACCAACATGGAAGTAGTCACAAACTACATGTCTAAACCGGAGTTCCTTGCACCTACGGGCGCTGTAAGAAATCTGTTTATTTCCGAGTTAGGCTTCAATTCTTTGGGCTCTGACGAGAATACTCAGGCAGCGGCTTTGGTTTATGCGTACAAGCTGATACAGGCAAATCCGTTGATCAAGGGCGTTACATTCAACAGCGCGATTGATAATCCGGTTGAGGTAGCGCAGGATAAGCTTGCGGTTGGTTTGATGAGAAGCGACGGATCGCAGAAGCCTGCTTACAATGCGTTTAAGATTATGGATAAGGGCGGAAATGTTGACAATTTCCTTCCGTACATCGGTGCATCAAGCTGGGCTCAGCTTGGCGTGCAATAAGCGTGTAATGATTGAAAAAATAGCTTGATTTCTACATGGTATCGTATTACAATAAACGAGTAAAGAAATAGAAAATTCTTCGGGGCAGGGTGAAATTCCCTACCGGCGGTAAAGTCCGCGACCTGCTTTGGGCAGCTGATATGGTGCAATTCCATAACCGACAGTATAGTCTGGATGAGAGAAGAACGGTATTTTTTGAACAATATTTTTGCGTATCGCAATTATTTTGCAGAGATGTATCAAAACCCCGAATATATTCAGTATTCGGGGTTTTTTATGTGCACAGACGCGGAAAGGAAGTCGATTATTCAAAAATACCAACACAGCTTATTTCAAGAAGAATTTCCTAGCATCAAAATCAATTGAGAAAAAGGAGATTAAAGTAATGAACCAATTTATTGCCAACATCATGGAAAATGTAACTTTTGTACTGGAATTTATCGCGCTTGTGGCGGCGCTTGTCCTTGTGGCAGTTGCCGCGGAAAAGTTGATCGCGAAGAAAAACAATACTGCGGGAAAAATTCTCACAACCAGAAAGACTGCAATGATCGGAATGTTCTCGGCAATTGCGGGTGTGCTGATGACAATTGAGTTTCCGGTTCCGTTTGCACCGCCGTTTTATGGAATTGATGCGAGCGAACTGCCCGTGCTTTTGTGTGGATTTGCGTTTGGTCCAGTGGCGGGTGTGCTGACAGAGTTTTTAAAGATTGTGATCAAGCTGTTTTTCAAGCCGACTTCCACTGCATTTGTGGGAGAGCTTGCAAACTTCTGTGTCGGCTGTTCGATGATTTTGCCGGCAACGATCATTTATCATATCAAGAAGAAAAAGATAACAGCAGTGATTGCATGTATCACAGGTACGGCGATTATGACCGTTTTCGGTACGCTGTTCAATGCTGTGTATCTGCTGCCGACATTTGCGGTGATGTTTGGAATGCCGCTTGATGAGATTATCGCTATGGGAACAGAGCTGAACGGAAATGTAACGAATGTGTTTACGTTTGTGGCATTCTGCGTTGCGCCGTTAAACCTCCTGAAGGGATCGGGTGTGTCAATTCTTACGTTTGTGCTCTATAAGCCGCTTAGTCCTATTTTAAAGGCAGCGCATGAAAATAAGGGGAAACAAGCCAGGCGTGTATCCTAAAAATACAGTTGAAAAATACGTCGAATACGCTATAATTAATAGTATTGGTAACAATGGATTGATAAAAAACACGGAGGGCTCATGCAATGGGAAATGTTAGGCGTATTTATGTGGAAAAGAAAGATGCTTTTGCTGTCAAGGCAAGGGAGCTTGAGGAAGAGTTAAAAGGCTATTTGGGCATCAAAGGGATTCAAAAGGTCAGAATATTTATCCGTTATGATGTGGAAAATATTTCGGAGGATGTTTTTGAGAAGGCATGTAAAAGTGTATTTTCGGAGCCGCCTGTTGACGATTTGTATTTGGAAACGATTGAAATGCCTGCAAATGCGAGATGCTTTTCTGTAGAATATCTGCCCGGACAGTTTGACCAGAGAGCGGATTCGGCAGTGCAGTGTGTGCAGTTTTTAAAGGAAGATGAGCAGCCGATTATCAAAACTGCAACGACTTACGTTTTAATAGGAACCGTTTCCGACAGTGAATTTGAACACATTAAGAGTTACTGCATCAATCCCGTGGATTCAAGAGAAACGGATATGGTAAAACCGCAGACGCTTGTTACCGTGTTTGACGAGCCTGCCGATGTGGCAAGTTTTGACGGATTTGCGGATATGGCGGAGGATAAATTGAAGGGGCTTTATGATTCATTAGGGCTTGCGATGACGTTCAAAGATTTTCTCCATATTCAAAATTATTATAAAAATGAGGAGCACAGGGATCCGACTGTCACGGAAATCCGAGTGCTTGATACTTATTGGTCGGATCATTGCCGCCACACGACGTTTTCTACCGAGTTAAAGGATATTACATTTGCAGACGGGTATTACACAAAGCCGATTAAGACTACATATGAGCAGTATCTGGCAACGCGCGAGGAAATTTTTGCTGGCAGAAAAGATAAATATGTCTGCCTGATGGATTTGGCGCTTATGGCGATGCGAAAGCTCAAAAAGGACGGGAAACTGGAGGATATGGAGAAGTCGGACGAGATTAATGCTTGTTCGATTGTCGTGCCTGTAGAGATTGATAAAGAAGATGGAAAGGGCGTTATTACGGAGGAATGGCTTGTAAACTTCAAGAACGAAACACATAACCACCCCACGGAGATTGAGCCGTTCGGTGGCGCTGCGACATGTCTTGGAGGAGCGATTCGTGATCCATTATCAGGAAGAACATATGTTTATCAGGCGATGCGAATCACAGGCGCGGCAGACCCGACGGTACCTGTTGCGCAAACCATGAAAGGCAAACTCTCGCAGAAAAAGCTGGTGCGGGGCGCGGCAAGCGGATATTCTTCTTACGGAAATCAGATTGGACTTGCTACGGGCTATGTGAAAGAGGTTTATCACCCGAATTATGTGGCAAAACGAATGGAAATCGGTGCGGTTATGGCTGCGGCTCCGAGAGCGAGCGTGATTCGCGAAACGTCCGATCCAGACGATATTATCATTTTGCTTGGCGGACGTACGGGACGTGACGGCTGTGGAGGGGCTACAGGTTCGTCAAAGGTGCACACAACAGCGTCACTCGAAACTTGCGGTGCGGAGGTTCAGAAAGGAAACGCACCGACAGAGCGTAAACTGCAAAGACTGTTTCGCCGTCCCGAGGTCAGCAAGCTGATCAAGAAATGCAACGATTTTGGCGCGGGAGGCGTTTCCGTGGCGATTGGAGAGCTTGCAGACGGTCTGATCGTTGATATGGATAAAGTGCCGAAAAAATATGCGGGATTGGACGGTACGGAGCTTGCGATTTCGGAGTCACAGGAGCGAATGGCAGTTGTGGTGGATCCGAAAGATGCGGACGCTTTTCTTGCGTATGCGGCGGAAGAGAACTTGGAGGCAGTCAAGGTTGCGACAGTTACAAAAGAGCCAAGACTGGTGCTGATGTGGCGCGCTAAGAAGGTTGTGGATATCGCAAGAGCCTTTCTCGATACAAACGGTGCACATCAGGAAACAGGTGTGTTCGTGGATACGCCGGTAAAAGAAGAAAATTATTTTGCGCAGTATGCAATTCCCGCGGTGGCGGACAAGCTTGGTGCGGGTGATGTAAAGGGTGCAATCCTTGATACATTAAATGACCTTAATGTATGCTCACAGAAAGGTCTTGTTGAGATGTTTGACGCGTCTATCGGCGCGGGCAGTGTGTATATGCCGTATGGTGGTAAGTATCAACTAACCGAAACACAGACGATGGTAGCAAAACTTCCTGTATTAAAAGGTAAGACAGATGTTGTGACCATGATGTCGTATGGCTTTGACCCGTATCTGTCAAGTTGGAGTCCGTATCATGGCGCGGTGTATGCCGTTACAGAATCGATGGCAAAGATTGTGGCAGCAGGCGGCGACTACAGAAAAATAAGATTTACGTTCCAAGAATATTTCAGACGCATGACGGAAGAGCCTTCGCGTTGGAGTCAGCCGTTTGCGGCGCTTCTTGGCGCGTATGATGCACAGATTGGGTATGGACTGCCTTCTATCGGCGGCAAGGATTCCATGTCCGGCACTTTCAATGAGATTGATGTACCGCCGACACTTGTGTCCTTTGCAGTGGACGTGGCAAAAAAACAGGATATCATCACACCGGAGTTAAAATATGCGGGCGATACGCTCGTGGTGTTTGATATTCCGAAAAACGAGTATGATTTGCCGGAATATGATGCTGTGATGAAACTTTTTGACAGTGTTGCAAAGCTGATTGCGGACAAGGTTATTGTGGCGGCATACACGCTCGATTCAAAGGGTATCGTGGCATCGGCGGCAAAGATGGCGTTTGGCAATAAGCTTGGCGTAGCGTTTGACGATGCGCTTGCGGAAAAAGAGTTGTTTGCAAACGGCATGGGCAGCATTATCGCGGAAGTTTCTGCAGATCGGCTAGATGCGCTTGCGGCAAGTGGTGTGGCTTACAGAACGGTAGGTACAGTGCTCGATGAAAATGCGGGATTTCAATATCGCGATGTGACAGTGCCGATGGATGATGCGCTTGCGGCGTGGACTTCGAAACTGGAAA
This sequence comes from Lachnospiraceae bacterium, assembly GCA_014804345.1. Taxonomy (GTDB): domain Bacteria; phylum Bacillota; class Clostridia; order Lachnospirales; family Lachnospiraceae; genus COE1. The sequence goes on from JAAUZZ010000020.1 coordinate 42,682, forward strand.
AGGTATTCCCGACAAAGGCGGTAAAAGGAACGGAACCTGTCGCGTCAAATCTTTACGATATAAAAGACGTGTATGTGTGCAAAAATAAGGTTGCAAAGCCTACGGTATTTATACCGGTATTTCCCGGTACGAACTGCGAGTACGATTCGACGATTGCCTTTGAGCGCGCAGGCGCAAATGTGGTGACAAAGGTATTTCGCAATCTGTCGGCCGCAGATATCCGCGATTCTGTAGACGAGTTTGAAAAGGCGATTTCACAGGCACAGATCATCATGTTCCCGGGCGGATTTTCAGCAGGTGATGAGCCGGACGGAAGCGCGAAATTCTTTGCGACGGCATTCCAGAACGCGAAGATGAAAGAAGCTGTGAACAAGCTTTTAAATGAGCGTGACGGACTTGCGCTTGGTATCTGTAACGGTTTTCAGGCGATGATTAAGCTCGGGCTTGTGCCGTACGGCGAGGTTGTAGGGCAGAAGGAGGATTCGCCTACACTGACATATAATACGATTAACCGACACATATCAAAAATGGTATATACGAAAGTAGTTACAAATAAATCGCCGTGGTTACAACTTGCTACGCTCGGTAAGACCTATGCAACGCCTGCTTCACACGGTGAAGGGCGATTTGTGGCGCCGAAGGAGTGGATTGACAAACTGTTTGCAAACGGACAGGTCGCAACGCAGTATGCCGACTTTAACGGAAATGTTTCGATGGACGAGGAATGGAATGTCAACGGTTCGTATGCGGCAATCGAGGGAATTACCTCTCCGGACGGAAGGAGCCTTGGTAAGATGGCGCATGTGGAGAGGCGTGGTGATGCTGTAGCGATGAATATTTACGGGGAACAGGATATGAAGATCTTTGAGTCGGGCGTGAAGTATTTTCAGTAAATAATTTGATAAGAATACAGAAAAGACCTTGTGAAGGGCTGTCGATTGACAGCCCTTTCGATTTGTTTATGAACATTCACATTCCAAAACAACGACTTCGCAACTTTCCAGTTTCAGTAATTCTCCGGTTTTGTGCGTTTTTTTCACTGACAGATCCGCCTGATTTGCCAGAAGAACGCCTTTCACAGCATAATCCAATGCTAATTCCACAGCTTCTCTTCCAAAGTTAGCCGCAACTAATATCCGTTTCTCTGTATCAGCACGGTAGTAAGCCATAACAGTATCCGTATCCTCATACGCGGGAATAAATTCACCATAGGTAAACACTTCCTTATATTCGGCAGACTTGCGCAGGGCAACCAGCCTGCGGTAATAGTGCAGTACGGAATCGGCATCTTTTTCCTGACTTTCCACGTTGATTGCCTGATAATTGGTATTCACCTTAAGCCAAGGCGTGCCTGTAGAGAATCCGGCATTTTTTTCGCTGCTCCACTGTACCGGAGTCCTTGCATTGTCACGGCTCATTCTGCCGCAGACTTCCAGAGCCTGTGCGTCGGAAAGTCCGGCTTCCCGTGCGATGCGGTACTGATCTTTCGTGCTGATATCATCATATTCCTCAATACTGTCCCAAATAACATTCTGCATTCCGATTTCCTGTCCCTGATAGATAAACGGAATGCCGCGCAGCAGAAGATTGACTGTGCCTAACATTTTCGTTCCGGCAGGTGTCTGTGCATATTTGGGCAAAAAGCGCGACGCGCCTCTTGGCTCATCATGGTTTTCGATAATATTTGCCTTAAATCCGCACTTTTGCGCTTCCAGTTGTGCGTCCGTAATGGTTTTTCTCCATCGTTTAAACTCCATAGGCGGGGCATCATACCAGCCGTGTTCTCCGTCGCTTAAGCAGTGCGCGCTGAAATCAAAGATTGTAGAGAAATGTCCATCCTCGCCGATAAACTGCTCCAAAGCGTTCTCCTCGATATTAAACACTTCTCCAACCGTAAAGGCATTATATTTTTCGAAGGTGTTATTCTTTAAGTCTTTTAAAAGCTTCCCAACGGTTTCCATACTATCAATCATTCTCCAACAGCCGGCAAGTCCATCCGTCCCGTCCGGTTCATAACTGGGAAATGTCGTATTTTTCCCGATATTGATAATCGCATCAATTCGAAAACCGGACACGCCCTTATCCAGCCACCAGTTAATCATATTGTAGAGTTCTCCAAGCAGCTTGGGATTTTCCCAATTTAAGTCGGGCTGTTCCTTTGCAAACATATGAAAATAATATTTGTCTGTTCCCGGAACGGGTTCCCAACAGCTTCCGCCAAAGTAAGAGCGGCAGTTGCTTGGCGGATTTCCGTTTTTGCCTTTGCGGAAATAAAAATAATCCGCGTATTCGCCGTCAGGATCGGCAAGCGCTTTCTGAAACCACTCGTGTTTGTCAGAGCAGTGATTAATCACCAAGTCCATGATCAGATGCATATCCCGTTTTTTTGCCTCGGCAAGCAGCTCGTCAAATTCCTCCATTGTTCCAAATTCTTCCGCGATTGCATAGTAGTCGGCAATGTCGTAACCTTGATCCACAAAAGGGGATTTATAGATAGGGGACAGCCAGATAATATCAATGCCCAATTCCTTTAAATAGTCCAGTTTTGAGATAATACCCCGCAAATCGCCAATTCCGTCACCATTCGTATCCAAAAAGCTCTTTGGATAAATCTGATACGCTACCTTGTCGTGCCACCATTTTCTCTCCATAATCATAATAGTCCCTCCCGTTTTTCCCAATAAACCGTTGAGATATTTTGTTTGATGTATTATACTGCTATTATAAAAGATAAATTTCATATTTTCATCAATATTATTTCATATTATAACACAACACTGCTATTTAACATGTTATTATAATGATATAAGATAACGGAAACAGAAAATATACACTTTTTGCTATATGAGAGGAGCGTTTTGTAATGAACCGTATATTGGATAAGAAACCTGTAAATACATCAAGACAAGGTGAATTCGATTATCTAAAGGGATTTTTTATGGTGTTTATCTTCTTGGTACACGCCTATCAGGCAACAGCGAGCAATGAAGATATCGTTATAAAAATAGTGTACGGCTTTGCTACCTTATCGGGCGCGGCGATATTTATCTTTGTAATGGGGATGGGAACGGTATACAGCAAACGGTCAGAGCCAAAGACACTTGCAAAAAACGGTATTGTTATGATAGTATACCAATACTTGAGCAATTTAGCTGATATTGCCGCTTTGACTTTGCCCTATCTGTTCATAAGGAACCAACTTGACGACAAGAATATATATTATGTTCTTTTAGTGATATATTCGCAGTATATCAATATATTTTTTATAGCAGGCATCATATATCTGACATTTGCGCTGGCTAAAAAATTCAAACTACCCGCTGTCGGTTATGCGGTTGTCGGTTTGCTGTTTGCTATAATTGCTCCGTTCATATACGGAACACCCGTGGATGTTCCCGTGCTTGGCTACATCGTAAAACTTATCATAGGCGAGGATTATTTTGTCAGCTTTGCAGCAATTTACTTTTTATCCTATGCATTTTTGGGCGTAGCATTCGGACATTTGCTGCAAAGAGTAAAGGATAAAAAAGCGTTTTACGGTTTGGTAATGCCGGTATGTGCAGTGATTGCTTTGGCATGGTGGATATTTACCATCAATAAGTACGGATTCGGCGATGAACTTTACGGTTATTTGAGTACAGCGTATACCCAACCGGATCTGTTTCATGTTGCCGCAAGCATTGCGCATATTCTTTTCTTTGCAGGTTTGTTGTACTTCGGTGACGGGGTAATGAAGAAAAGCGGAGTGATTGGAAGACAGCTGCTTTATTACAACAAACATATATCAAAATATTACGCAATACATATCGCTGTGTATTTGGCAATATGCGGCTTTCATAAATATGAAGGATTTTCATCGCTGCAATGTTGGCTTATTACTGCCCTGTGCATGGTGATCACGGAAGGAATCGTAAGGCTCTATGTAGCTTTTAAGTCGAAATCATGAATTCTTCCAAATAAGCTGTTGACACAATACTATCTTCATAGGGCATTCAAGAAAAACGCCGCGTTCGTTTATCAGGGAACTGAATTAGTGCTGGGTCAGTTCCCTTTGAGCTTTTCGTTTCTGTATGGATTGTCCCCACCGGTCAATGCATACACAAAACCATAATATGCATCAGAATTCATTGCCAATAATTCGTATTTTTCGTGAAAACCTTCTGCACTATAATATCCGACATATTCTTCAACTAAGCAGTCTTTTAGCCTATTTACTTCCGCTTCATAAGCCTCAATATCTTCAACAGAGGTAAAGCGTTTTTGCTGTTTTCTTCCGCCAAATGTTCATCGGCGGAAATTCCGCTCAGAAACCGAAAGACATCTTCATAGTACTGTGCAAACAGAAGATCTGATTTGTTCATTTGTTTCGGTTCCTCCTTTCCTATATAAGACTTCGGAAACGCGAAAATATCACAAAATTATTGTAACATATTTTTTGAACCATTTTTCAGACTGTTTTCGGAATGATATTGATAAATTCTGTTATTTCAAGTACACTGTAACTGACTGTATAAAATCTCATTTCGGAAAAGAATGATTGAGAGAATTGCAAAAACAGTTACGACAAAGAAAGAAGTAATAGGAGTGTAAAAAGATGATTTCATTTGAAAGTGATTATATCGCCGGTGCGCATCCGCAGATTATTGCCCGGCTTGCGGAAACAAATATGGAGATTCTTTCCGGATACGGAACGGACAAGTATTGTGAAAGCGCAAAAGAAAAAATACGCCGTGCCTGCAGATGTTCCGAGGCGGAAGTGGAGTTTTTAATTGGCGGAACGCAGACGAATGCCGTTGTCATATCGACAATGTTAAAGGATTATGAGGGTGTTGTCGCGGCAAAGACAGGTCACATCAATGTGCATGAGGCAGGGGCTATTGAGAACACCAATCACAAGGTTTTGGAGCTTCCTCACGAGAACGGAAAAATTGCGCCGGAGGCGTTAGCGGCGTATCTGGAAAGCTTTTATGCGGACTGCAATCATGAGCATATGGTATTTCCAGGGATGGTTTACATAACACACCCAACCGAATATGGCACGTTATATACGAAACAGGAGTTGACGAAACTATCAGAGTTGTGTCAATCCTATAAAATTCCATTATATTTGGACGGTGCACGGCTCGGCTACGGATTGATGAGCCTGCAGACAGACGTAACACTGGAAGATATTGCAACGCTGTGTGATGTGTTTTATATCGGCGGAACAAAGGTTGGTGCATTGTGCGGGGAGGCAGTCGTCTTTACCAAACAAAATAAACCGCGCTATTTTATGACCTCGGTTAAGAAAAGAGGCGCGCTTCTGGCAAAAGGGCGTCTGTTGGGAATACAGTTTGATGCATTGTTTACGGATGACTTATATTTTAAGATTAGCCGACATGGCATTGACATGGCGGAACAGTTAAAGACAGTCTTACGGGAAACGCATCAGCGTTTTTATCTGGAAACGCCTACGAATCAGCAGTTTATCATTTGGGAAAAGAAACAATTTGAGGCGCTACAGGAGAAAGTGGCAGTCAGTTTTTGGGAGGATTATGATAACGAGCATGTCGTTGTCCGCTTGGCGACAAGCTGGTCAACGACCGAAGCAGAAATTCATCAGCTGCGGTCGTTGCTGGACGGTAAGAACCTATAGATTTTACCAAATCCCCAAGAGATGTTGCATTGTAAGGCTTACGGCTGTGATTCCGACCCAGCAGCAAAATCCCATAAAAATCGGCTTTCCGCCCGTTTTTATCAATTTTACAATATCTGTATTCAGTCCGATTGCTGACATTGCAAGCACGATAAAGAACTTGCTTAAGGTTTTGATCGGCGAAAATACGCTTGAACTTACACCGAGTGAAACTGCGATCGTGGTAATGACAGATGCCGCTACAAAGTAAAGGATAAACATTGGGAAAATTTGCTTTAAGGAAACTTTTTTATGATTTTCACCTTTCTTTTCCCTAAGTGCACGCATAAAAGCAAGCGCTAAAGTGATCGGAATGATTGCAAGGGTACGCGTGAGCTTTACGGTAACGGCAGTGTCAAGCGTCGAGGAGCCGAGTCCCCACATGGTATCCCAGGTAGACGCGGCCGCTGTAACGGATGAAGTATCGTTGATCGCAGTTCCCGCAAACATACCGAACGCTTCCCCAGTGACGGTGCTGAAACCGAGCAATTTTCCAAAAGTAGGGAAGAAAATCGCGGCAAGCACGTTAAAGAAAAAGATAACGGAAATTGCCTGCGCAACCTCCTCATCGTCAGCCTCGATTACAGGAGCCGTAGCCGCGACAGCCGAACCGCCGCAGATGGAGGAACCTACACCGACCAAGGTTGAAATCTTATTTGGAATGTGCATGATTTTGCACAGCACAAAGGCGATAATAAGGGATACGGCAATTGTGCTTAGGATAATCGGAAGCGACTGTTTTCCTGTCTGTAGGATGACGCTTAAATTCAGACCAAAACCAAGCAGTACAACTGCCCATTGAAGGATCTTTTTCGAGGTAAATTTAATGCCTGCCTCAAGTGATGACTTGTCCTTGATAAACATCGTTATGATCATACCGGCGATAATCGCAATGACCGCACCTCCGATGATCGGAAACGCGTTTCCCAAAAACCACGACGGCACTGCGATGCATAAGCAAACCAAAATGCCTTTCCAATTGTTCTTGATAAAATTCATGTTTACTGCTCCTTTCAGGCGTTATTTCCAATTAATTCAAAATTTGTACGATTTCATTATATATAAACGGCGCTTGTGATACAAGTGGAACCGATTAAAAAATTGTTGAACTTTCGACCGGTAATGATGAAATATTTGCGCTGAGTCCACAAAAAGGTCATATGAAAATGTATTGAGCGGAATGGGAAATTGTGATATGATTTGAATAATGTTTTGGGATGAGATTGATAGAAAATAAATTCCGAAATTTGATGTATGATAAGTCTATAAACTTGAAAAAAGCGGCAAGCGCAGTGAGGTAACAGCAATATGAATATTACGGTGAAAGACTTTGACGATTCGGACAAAGCAAAGGACGTGGAGCAGAGCATTCGGAAACGCTTCAAGAAAACAATCTGGTCGCGGTTTACCAAAGCAATCAACACTTACGATATGGTAAAACCGGGAGATAAAATAGCAGTCTGTATTTCCGGCGGAAAAGATTCCATGCTCATGGCAAAGTGCTTTCAGGAGTTGAAATTACATAATAAATTTGATTTTGAAGTAAAATTTCTGGTGATGGATCCGGGTTATAATGCGGCAAACCGAAAAATGATCGAAGATAATGCAAAGAGTCTTCATGTGCCGATAACAATCTTCGAATCGGATATCTTCGAATCGGTATTTCATATCGAAAAATCCCCATGCTATCTGTGCGCGCGAATGCGCAGAGGGCATCTATACTACTATGCAGAGGAGCTGGGGTGCAACAAAATTGCCCTAGGACATCACTATGATGATGTTATTGAGACAATTTTGATGGGGATGCTTTACGGCGGGCAGATTCAGACAATGATGCCGAAGCTTCACAGCACCAACTTTACGGGAATGGAGCTGATACGTCCCATGTACCTTGTCAGAGAGCATAATATTGTGGCATGGAGGGATTACAACGAGCTTCAGTTTCTTCAGTGTGCATGCAAATTTACGGAAGCCAATGATACACTGGATAATGAAGAAAACCGTTCCAAGCGGATTGAAATCAGAGAGCTGATAAAAACATTGAAAAAAACAAACCCGTTTGTGGAGGGAAATATTTTTAAAAGTGTGGAAAATGTCAATCTGAGCACGATCGTTGCCTATAAACAAAACGGTGAAAGGCATCATTTCCTTGATACATATGATGAGGAAAAAAATACAAGCAGTTCACCATAACGCTCATATCGTGCAGAGATAAAAGAGCCAAAAATCGCGTATTATCAATATGATTGCAAATAATTCACAAATTTACATAAAATTCTTAGTGAATATGTCGACTGTACATTTTGCGCATTTCGGATTATACTATAAATGTACGCTGTATCAAAGAGACAGGTGCACGACACAAGGGGACTAAGTAATTGCTGTGAAATGAGGGTGTGACGAATATGACAGTAAAAGTACAAGGGCGTGAGATTGCTTTTGTTGCAACATGTGATGAAACAGTAAAAGGTACAATAGAGAAAGCATTTTTAAGGAACGGCGTGTCCTATCTGATAAAAATGGAAAAGACTAAGAGATACGAGAAAGGACGTTTTGCAACAAGGATAAAGTATCTGTTTCGTATTAACAGATTTCAAGAGGACGAAGCAAGAGCTGCTTTGTCAGGGAAAGAGCTTTCGGAGGAAAGCGTTACATATCTGGCATAGTGAAAGTACCGTCGTTTGGCGGTACTTTTTCTGCATTGGAAATAAAAAAATCAGAGGTAGACCAAGAAAGGAGCAAGGTGTTTTAAATGATTGATTTTGGAAGTATGATGAAAGTAAAAGGGGCATGGGATCAGTTTAGTCAAAATCACCCGAAGTTTGTGCCGTTTATGCAGGCAGTCGGACGCGAGGCGATAACGGATGGGACGATTATAGAAATAAAGGTCACGAGTCCTGCCGGTAAAGAATACAACACAAATATGAAACTGACGCAAAGCGACCTTGAGTTGCTTGCGCTGCTGCGAGGAATGATGTAGAAATGTGAAAAAGTCGCAAAGACCTTGAACGGGAAAAACTCTTGTGATATAATTAGGCGATTATGCGAAAGGAAGTGCGCAGGATAAAATGAAGGCGTTTTTAATACTGGAGGACGGCGCCGTATTTGAGGGAACTCACATTGGTGCGGATAAAGAAGTGATCAGTGAGATTGTGTTTAATACTTCGATGGCGGGATACCTTGAAGTGTTGACAGATCCGTCTTATGCGGGACAGGCAGTGTGTATGACGTATCCGCTGATCGGAAATTACGGGATCTGTAAGGAGGACATGGAATCTCTCAAGCCATGGACGGACGGATTTATTGTCAGAGAATTATCTAGAAATTTCAGCAATTTCAGAGCAGATTTTTCCATTCAACAGTTTTTAGAAGAAAATAACGTAGCCGGTATTGCAGGCATTGACACAAGAGCGCTCACAAAGATGCTGCGCGAGAAGGGTACCATGAACGGCATGATCACCACGAATGAGAGTTATGTTCTTGATGAGATTTTGCCGAAGTTACAAGGATATACTACGGGAAAGGTCGTTGAAAAAGTTACTTGCAAAGAATCATATAAATTNCCTTCGCTGATGAAAGAGCCNNNNGGCGCNNAAAAGCGTGTTGCGCTTCTCGANCTNGGCACGAAAAATAANATCGCAAATTCCTTGNGGATNAGAGGATGNGATGTGACNNTCTATCCGGCAACGACACCNGCAGCGGAAATCATNGCGTCTNATCCGGACGGCATTATGCTTTCAAACGGTCCCGGNGATCCGAAGGAGTGCGCNTCGATCATTGCAGAGATTAAAAANCTGTATGATACNGATATNCCCATTTTTGCAATCTGNCTCGGGCATCAGCTTATGGCGCTTGCAACGGGCGCGGATACNTATAAAATGAAGTACGGACACAGAGGCGGAAANCACCCTGTGAAAGATTTAACAACNGGAAGAGTNTATATCTCGTCACAAAATCACGGTTATGTGGTGGATATGGATAAGCTTGATCCGAANATTGCAACACNNGCNTTTATNAATGTCAATGACGGCACGAATGAGGGGTTAAACTACACGGGNAAAAATATCTTTACGGTGCAGTTTCATCCNGAAGCATGNTGCGGNCCACAGGATTCGGGNTATNTGTTTGANCGGTTCATAGAGATGATGGAGGTGACGAAGTAATGCCGAAAAATCCGAATGTGAAAAAAGTAATGGTAATCGGTTCCGGACCNATCGTCATCGGACAGGCNGCCGAGTTTGATTACGCGGGNACNCAGGCNTGTCGTTCTCTNAANGANGAGGGNATTGAGGTCGTGCTTGTAAACTCCAATCCTGCNACCATCATGACAGACAGGGATATTGCNGANAAGGTTTATATAGAGCCTTTGACCATAAAAGTTTTNGAGCAGATTATNGANAAAGAAAAACCGGATTCNATTCTNCCTACGCTTGGCGGACAGGCGGGATTAAATCTCGGAATGGAGCTTGAGGAGAGCGGNTTTTTAGCGTCGCACAANGTAAAACTNNTGGGAACAACTGCCGCTACGATNAAAAAGGCNGAGGACAGACAGGAATTTAAGGATACAATGGANAAAATCGGTGAGCCGTGCGCGGCTTCTCTTGTTGTGGAAACAGTGGAGGACGGCGTTGCCTTTACAAACACNATAGGCTATCCCGTCGTGCTTCGTCCGGCATATACGCTTGGCGGAAGCGGCGGCGGTATTGCGCANAATCAGNTGGAGNTNGAGGAAATACTNGAGAACGGACTTCGNCTTTCNCGAGTGGGNCAGGTATTGGTGGAACGCTGNATTGCCGGTTGGAAAGAAATTGAGTATGAGGTGATGCGCGACAGTGCGGGAAACTGCATCACGGTTTGTAATATGGAAAACATTGANCCGGTNGGNGTNCANACNGGTGACAGTATTGTCGTTGCACCGTCGCAGACTTTNAGTGANAANGAATATCAAATGCTGCGGACNTCTGCGCTGAATATCATTTCNGAGCTCAATATCACAGGCGGNTGTAATGTACAGTATGCGCTGCACCCCACAAGTTTTGAGTATTGNGTGATTGAGGTCAATCCGAGNGTGAGCCGTTCNTCCGCNCTTGCGTCAAAGGCGACGGGNTATCCGATTGCGAANGTTGCCGCAAAGATTGCNCTNGGNTATACCCTCGACGAAATCAAAAANGCGATTACGGGAAAAACGTATGCAAGTTTTGAACCGGCGCTTGATTATTGCGTGGTNAAAATGCCAAGACTTCCGTTTGATAAGTTTATTACGGCAAAGAGAACGNTGACGACGCANATGAAAGCGACGGGCGAGGTAATGAGCATTTGCACCAATTTNGAGGGNGCGNTGATGAAAGCNATTCGTTCGCTCGANCAGCATGTAGACTGCCTAAGAAGNTACGATTTTTCGGANCTTGACAAGGACATGCTGTTAAAGCGNCTTGCAAGAGTGGATGANCAGCGGATTTATGTGATTGCGGAGGCAATCCGAAAAGGGATTGANTACGATACGATTTATGAAATTACNAANATCGATCGNTGGTTTATCGANAANCTNGCGATTCTNGTNGAGATGGAGCACGCNTTGGAAACANAGCCGCTTACNGTGGANCTTTTAAGGGAGGCAAAGCGGATCGAGTTTCCGGATAATGTGATTGCAAGACTNACNGGAAANANCGAAGAAGAGATTAANAACATGCGNTACGACAACAATATTGTNGCGGCNTTTAAGATGGTGGATACCTGTGCGGCGGAGTTNGAGGCAAATACGCCCTATTACTATTCGTGCTTTGACGGNATCAATGAGGCGGTNGAAACAAATCCNCCNAAGAANGTNCTTGTGCTTGGTTCGGGNCCNATNCGNATCGGNCAGGGAATTGAGTTTGANTACTGNTCGGTACATGCGACGTGGGCATTTTCCAAGGCGGGCTATGAAACNATNATCATCAANAATAACCCNGAAACNGTGAGTACGGATTTTGATATTGCGGACAAGCTCTATTTTGANCCGCTNACNCCGGAAGANGTGGAAAANATTGTAAGGATNGAGAAGCCGGATGGCGCGGTNGTGCAGTTTGGCGGACAGACGGCGATTAAATTNACGGAAAGNNTGATGAAAATGGGNGTNCCAATNNTNGGNACAAAGGCGGAAGATGTCGATGCNGCAGAGGACAGNGAGCTGTTTGATCGCATTTTGGAGGAAACAAAGATNCCGCGCGCGGAGGGNGGNACGGTATACACGGCNGAGGAGGCAAANGNNGTNGCNAANCGTNTGGGATATCCTGTGCTTGTNCGTCCTTCNTATGTGCTTGGNGGACAGGGAATGCAGATTGCNATTTCCGATGAGGAGATTGAGGAGTTTATGGCGGTCATCAACCGCATTGCGCAGGATCACCCNATTTTGGTAGANAAGTATTTGCAAGGCAGGGAGCTTGANGTTGANGCCGTGTGTGACGGTACCGACATTTTGATCCCTGGTATTATGGAACATATAGAAAGAACGGGCGTTCACTCTGGGGACTCCATTTCCGTATATCCGGCTTACAGTGTGAGCGATACCGTGAAAGAAACGATTGCAGAGTATACAAGACGCCTTGCAAAAGCGCTTCACGTCAAGGGGCTCATCAATATACAGTTTATCGCGGTCGGCGAGGAGATTTATGTGATTGAGGTCAATCCACGCTCCTCAAGAACAGTGCCGTATATCAGTAAGGTGACGGGTATTCCGATTGTGGATCTTGCAACGGAAGTCATTATCGGAAAGACGATACGGGAGCTTGGTTATGAGCCCGGCTTACAGAAAGAAGCGGATTATGTGGCAATTAAGATGCCGGTATTTTCGTTTGAAAAAATCAGAGGCGCGGAAATCAGCCTTGGACCGGAAATGAAGTCTACGGGAGAGTGTCTCGGTATTTCNAAAACCTTTAACGAGGCGCTTTATAAGGCATTTTTAGGGGCAGGAGTCGATCTTCCGAAACACAGACAGATGATNATCACNGTNAAGGATGCNGACAAGGGAGAGGCAATCGAAATCGGTCGGCGGTTTGAAAAGCTCGGTTATAANATATATGCGACAAGAAGTACGGCAAAAACATTGAATGATGCNGGNGTTAAAGCGCGNAANGTCAATAAGATNAGTCAGGAGTCNCCGACGGTCATGGATTTGATTTTAGGGCANANGATAGACCTTGTAATCGATACGCCGACACAGGGACGNGACAAATCAAGAGANGGATTTTTGATCAGAAGAACNTCNATNGAAACNGGCGTCAACTGCATCACGGCNCTTGATACGGCAAANGCTTTGGCGACGAGTNTGGAGAATAAAAACGANACNCCGCTGACGCTTGTNAATATTGCGGANATATAAAGAGTTTTGATAAACGGAGGCTGTCGAAANAGTGGAGAATGTGAGAAATTTTCAAAAGGAACTGGATNGGCTGCTTGAGNGTATGGTGACAAATCAGGAAACGGGAAAGCGNCTTTTTCTGCACAGTTGCTGCGCNCCTTGCAGCAGTTATGTNTTNGAGTATCTCAGAAACTATTTTCGGATAACCGTTTTCTACTACAATCCGAATATTTCNTTTGANCAGGAGTATCAAAAGCGCGTCGCGGAGCAAAAGCGTCTGATNNATGCATACAATCGCGGGGGCACNGGATATCNNATCGANGTGGTAGAGGGCGATTATGAGCCGGAANTGTTTTATGATATGGCAGCNGGNTTAGAAGAATGTCCCGAGGGTGGNNAGCGGTGCTTTTTGTGNTATGAACTNCGCCTNAGAAAAACGGCNCANCNGGCATTAGACGGNNNNTACGATTATTTTTGCACGACCCTTTCGATNAGTCCGCTGAAAAANGCGAAAAANTTNAACGAGATAGGGGAGCAGCTTGCANAAGAATATCANGTAAAATGGCTTATGTCNGATTTCAAGAAAAANGACGGATATAAGCGTTCCATAGAGCTTTCGGCAANNTATNATNTGTATCGGCAGGATTACTGCGGNTGTGTNTATTCCAANAAAGAACGGGAAAGAAATNTNCAGTTAAAAAATGACACNNATGTCATAAAAACGGAGAAATAGAGAAAAGAGGAAAAGAGTATGAAAAAGNTATTNGATTTGATTTCGGNGGANATGAAAGNCGCTTTTGCGGCGGCNGGCTATGAACGTGAACTTGGAAAAGTTGCGCTTTCAAACCGNCCGGANCTTTGCGAGTATCAGTGCAACGGTGCGATGGCGGGGGCAAAGCAGTATAAAAAAGCGCCGATCATGATTGCCAATGANGTGGCTGCAAAGCTTACGGACAGCAGTGTGTTTGAGAAGGTGGAGGCGGTTGCTCCCGGATTTTTAAATCTGACGTTAAAAAANACGTTTGTGGGCNAATATNTAAAAGGNATGCGGNCTGANGAAAAGTATGGTCTGGAGGANGCAAAAAATCCGATTGAGATTATAATTGANTATGGCGGGGCAAATGTGGCAAAGCCGCTNCATGTAGGACATCTTCGTCCGGCGATNATCGGAGAGAGTGTCAAGCGNATTTCGCGCTATCTGGGACATCATGTAATCGGTGATGTTCATCTNGGNGATTGGGGACAGCCGATGGGACTTACGATTTATGANCTGAAGGTGCGCAAACCCGACCTTGTNTATTTTGATGAGANNTATACNGGNGAGTANCCGACAGAGCCGCCGTTTACGGTTTCCGAGCTTGAGGAAATTTATCCGTTTGCAAGCAAGCGTTCNAAGGAAGATGCNGATTACAAGGCNGCCGCAATGGAATGNACNTTTAAGNTGCAAAGCGGTGTGAGAGGATACCGCGCTCTNTGGAAACATATTATTGATGTATCGGTTACGGATTTAAANAANATTTATGACAAATTAAATACGGAGTTCGATTTATGGAACGGNGAGTCCACNGTACATGATTTNATACCGGAAATGGTGGACTACATGAAAAAGGGCGGTTATGCNTATATCAGCGAGGGNGCGCTTGTGGTAGATGTNAANGAGGAAACCGATACAAAGGAAATGCCTCCGTGCATGATCTTAAAGTCGGACGGCGCCGCGCTTTACAATACCACGGATCTTGCGACGATCATGATGCGTATGGAGCAGAATAAGCCGGATAAGATTGTCTATATGACGGATAAACGGCAGGAACTTTACTTCGAACAGGTGTTTCGATGTGCGCGGAAGACAAAGTTGGTAAAACCGGAAACAGAATTATTGTTTATCGGATTTGGCACGATGAACGGCAAGGACGGAAAGCCGTTTAAGACGCGTGACGGCGGCGTGATGCGTCTGGAAAACCTCATCAAAGAGATTAATGACGAGATGCTCCGAAAGATTACGGAGAATCGCGGCGTGGAGGACGAGGAGGCAAGGCAGACAGCCGAAGTGGTAGCATTGGCGGCGCTCAAATACGGTGACTTGTCAAATCAGGCAAGTAAGGACTATATTTTTGACATTGACCGATTTACTTCCTTTGAGGGCGATACGGGTCCGTATATCCTTTACACCATTGTGCGGATTAAGTCTATTCTTGCAAAGTATAAAGAAAACGGCGGAGATTTGGAAGCTGTGTTTTCCGATATCAAAGCGCCTGTAAATGAGAGCGAGAAGCAGCTTATGCTTGCGCTTTCCGGTTACAATACGAGTATTGAGGCGGCTTATGACGAAACTGCGCCGCATAAAATATGTGCTTACATCTATAATCTTGCCAATGCTTTTAATCATTTCTACCATGAAACAAAGATTCTCGGGGAGGAAGACGAGGCAAAAAAAGCGGGGTGGATCGCGCTTTTGACACTCACGCGCGATGTTCTTGAAACCGCGATTGACTTGCTCGGATTTTCTGCACCGGAAAGGATGTAGAAAGAAAAATCAAAGATTTTTCTTTCAGCAAATTTGTGCAAGGGCACAAATTTGTAAGTTATCGAAAACTAAAACTTCACGCAAAGAATGCCTGCAAAAGCAGGCATTCTTTTTTGGAATGATTTGTTTATTGTTTATCTTTAATTTCGCTATGCAAAAGCTGTAACGACTTCACATCGGCATTTCCGTGTTTTTGTACATATAAAATGCCTTTGATCGTCGACCTTGCCGCGGCAATTGTTGTCACATACGGGATACGCGCCTTGATAGCAGCTTTTCTTAGATAGCTGTCATCGTGCACGCTTTCTTTTCCGGCGGGCGAGTTGACAATCAGGTCAATCTTTTCGTTTGTGATCAGATCAAGAATATTTGGTCTGCCCTCATAGAGTTTGTTAACTTTTTCAGCAGGAATTCCGGCAGCCTTAATGGTGTCGAAAGTAGAGCCTGTGGCAAGGATTTGGAAGCCGGCTTCGTGGAACAGACTTGCGATTTCCACGACTTCCGGTTTATCCTTATGATTAACGGAAATCAGAACCGTTCCGCTAAGCGGAAGTCTTGTCTGCGTAGCTTCCTGTGCTTTATAAAACGCTTCGCCGTAATACGCGGATAAGCCAAGCACCTCACCGGTCGAACGCATTTCCGGTCCCAGTACAGGGTCAACCTCGGGAAACATGTTAAACGGAAATACCGCTTCTTTTACACCATAGTAGGGAATGTCCTTTTCTTTCAGTGCAGGCACAGGAGAGGGACGTCCCGTAATTTCCGATGTGATAATATCAGTTGCAAGCGGCACCATGCGGATATTGCATACCTTGGATACAAGCGGCACGGTACGCGATGCGCGCGGATTTGCCTCCAGCACATAAACCTTGCCGTTTTCGATGGCATACTGCATGTTCATAAGTCCTTTTACATGCATCTCCTCCGCGATTTTCTTTGTATATTCTTTGATCGTGGCGACATTTTCCTCCGAAATATGTACAGAAGGAATGATACATGCCGAGTCGCCGGAATGCACACCGGCAAGCTCAATATGCTCCATAACAGCGGGTACAAATGCATGCGTGCCGTCACTAATTGCATCAGCCTCACACTCAAGCGCATGATTTAAGAAACGATCGATCAAAATCGGCCTGTCGGGCGTTACGCCTACGGCTGCTTTCATATAACCTGCCATACTCTCGTCATCATACACGACTTCCATGCCGCGTCCGCCGAGCACATAGGAAGGACGGACCATAACGGGATATCCGATTTTTGCGGCAATGCCAAGCGCTTCCTCAACTGTGGTCGCCATACCGGATTCGGGCATCGGAATTTCAAGCTTATCCATCATCGCACGGAATTGATCGCGGTCCTCTGCAAGGTCAATGACAGCCGGAGAGGTGCCGAGAATTTTTACGCCATTTTTCTCAAGTTCCGATGCAAGGTTTAACGGTGTCTGTCCGCCAAATTGTGCAATGACACCGAGCGGCTTTTCCTTATTATAAATGCTAAGAACATCTTCCAGTGTCAGCGGTTCAAAGTAGAGCTTGTCGGAAGTATCGTAATCGGTCGAAACCGTTTCGGGATTGCAGTTTACGATGATCGTTTCAAATCCAAGCTGCTTTAAGGCAAGCGATGCATGGACGCAGCAGTAGTCAAATTCGATACCCTGACCGATACGGTTTGGACCGCCACCCAAGATCATAATCTTTGGTCTGTCTGTGTTAACAGGATTCTTATCCTCGGCATTATAGGTAGAATAATAGTAGGCGCTGTCCTGTGTACCGCTGACATGTACGCCTTCCCAAGCCTCCTCGACACCGAGCGCGATACGCTTGTTTCGGATTTCTGCTTCGGGAATGGCTAAAATCTGACTTAAATATTTATCGGAAAATCCGTTTTTCTTTGCCGAAATCAATGCGTCGTCCGCAGGAAGGGAACCCTTTGATTTTGCGAGCGCTTCCTCCTCCTCGACAAGTTCCTTCATCTGTTCCACAAAGTAGTGTTTTACTTTTGTAATATCAAAAATTTCATCAACGGAAGCGCCTTTTCGGAGTGCTTCATACATAATGAAGTGGCGATCGCTGGAAGGGTGTGCAAGCATGCGCAGAAGTTCTTCCTTTGATTTTTCGTTGTAATCCTTTGCATAGCCTAGTCCGTAACGTCCCGTTTCAAGACTGCGGATTGCCTTTTGGAAAGCTTCTTTGTAAGTTTTTCCGATGCTCATGACTTCGCCGACAGCGCGCATCTGTGTGCCGAGCTTATCCTCGACGCCCTTAAATTTTTCAAATGCCCAGCGAGCAAACTTGATTACTACATAATCGCCGTCGGGAACATATTTGTCTAATGTGCCATACTTTCCGCACTCGATATCCTTTAAGGTTAGACCTGCCGCAAGCATTGCCGAAACAAGCGCAATCGGGAACCCCGTTGCTTTCGATGCAAGAGCGGACGAGCGTGAAGTTCTCGGATTGATCTCGATAACGACCACGCGGTCGGAAACAGGGTCATGCGCAAACTGAACATTTGTTCCTCCGATAACCTGTACGGAATCGACAATGCGATACGCTTGTTCCTGAAGTCGCTTTTGCAGTTCTTCCGATATCGTGAGCATTGGGGCAGAGCAGAAGGAATCGCCTGTATGTACGCCGAGCGGGTCGATATTTTCGATAAAGCAGACGGTGATCATGTTGCCTTCCGAATCGCGGACAACCTCAAGTTCCAGTTCTTCCCAGCCAAGGATGGATTCCTCGACAAGCACCTGACCGACAAGACTTGCTTGAAGACCGCGTGCGCAGACCGTTTTTAATTCTTCTTTATTATATACCAATCCACCGCCGGCGCCGCCCATCGTGTAGGCGGGACGCAGAACAACGGGATAACCGAGTTTATCGGCGATGGCAAGCGCCTCGTCAACGCTGTATGAAACTTCACTTCTTGCCATTTCAATACCGATTGCGTCCATTGATTTCTTAAATTCGATGCGGTCCTCGCCGCGCTCGATCGCGTCGACCTGTACACCGATAACTTTTACGTTATATTTGTCGAGAATGCCTTCTTTGGCAAGCTCTGCGCAGAGGTTTAAGCCGGATTGTCCGCCCAGATTTGGCAGCAGTGCATCCGGTCTTTCTTTGGCAATGATCTGCTCCAGACGCTTTACATTCAGTGGCTCAATGTAGGTCACATCGGCTATTTCCGGGTCGGTCATGATGGTCGCGGGATTTGAGTTTACAAGCACAATTTCATAACCGAGCTTGCGGAGCGCTTTACACGCCTGTGTTCCCGAGTAGTCAAATTCACATGCCTGACCGATGATGATCGGGCCCGAGCCAATAATTAGCGCTTTGTTGATGTCTTCTCTTTTTGGCATAAAATATCTCCTTTGTTTTTATGAATTGCATTATCATATAGAATGATACCTCTACTCATTATATAGGATTTTTGGAAAAATACATATACATTCTTGAAAATTTTTTCATGTTTGTATCATTTTTACAGATTTATAATGCCGAACGGATGGGATTATGTTATAATGTCGTAAGACATTATACATGCCCGAATGGGCATAGAGCTACCGTAATTGCGAAGCAATTATGTTATAATGTCGACAGACATTATACACGCGTGAAAGGGTAGAAATTACACACGCAAAAGGAGAAGACACAAAATGGAACCACAAAAACTAGACGAAATACGAGAACGCTTTTCCCATGACCGTTTCGCCACAGTAAACGGCGCATACATAGAGGAAGTAGCGGAAGGTTATGCAAAATGCACGATGCAGATAACCGAAGATCATAAAAACGCACTCGGCGCAGTGATGGGCGGAGCAATCTTTACGCTTGCCGATTTTACCTTTGCTGTGGCGGCAAACTGGTTGGAAAATTCGGTTGTATCGTTAAATGCATCCATCACTTTCCTCGGAAAGGCCAAAGGAAAGATCCTGATTGCGGAGGCGAAAAAAATCAGATTGGGTAGAACGACTTGCTATTATATTGTGGAGATAACAGATGAACTTGGAAGTCAGGTTGCGCATATGACTTCGAACGGATTTGCAGTGTGATCATTATGGAGAAAGAAAAAAACAAAAAGAAAAAAAAGTATATTAAACCTACAGACTTTGTTTACTTGGGGGCAATGGTACTAATGCTGCTGCTTGTATTCGGGTACAAGGCAAGACAGGAAATGCTCAGCAGACTGTATCCCGGTGACGAGGTGACATTTGGAACATATCTGGATGAACCGATCGTGTGGCGTGTGCTAAAAGTAGAGCGCAACCGTGCAGTGCTTGTTTCTGATCAAATTCTTACAATGAAAGCATTTGATGCGGCAGAGAGCGGCGCGTACGCACTTGACGATACAGGCGGCAAGTGGCTGATTGATGATAAAAGGACGCTTGAGAATCTTGAAATGCAAGAGTATACGCACGGTACGAACGATTGGAGCCGTTCCGACATCAGAACGTGGCTCAATTCCAATCACGTCAATGTTGTTTATGAGGGAAACGGACCGGCAGGGAAAGCGATGGCGGAGGAGAAAAACGGCTATCTTTTTGAAGCCGGATTTTTGAGCGGCTTTAGTGACAAGGAGCAGGAGGCAATTGTTCTGACGCACAATGTCACCAGAGGGAATGCGATGTCGGACTGTGACGTGGAAACGGACGATCTGGTGTATCTGCCAAGTTTAGATGAGCTGGAATGGTTTTATGACGCTAATGTCAACGTGTTTGCCGTTCCCACCGATTCGGCGATTGAACGTGACGAAACTAATTCTTATCAGATCTATTCGGTTGATTGGGGACTGGAGCCGTATGTATGGTGGCTTAGAGATCCTGTTGAGGGGTATTCGAGTAAAGTGCATGCAGTGAATAACGGATATGGCGACAAGCTTCTGATAGAGCGGATTGCGGGTATCGGGGGCAATGGTGTCAGACCTGTTGTTACAGTCGATGTGAAAAAATTTACGGAATTAAAAAAGACGCCGATTGTGCAGCTTTCCGAAAATTAAAAAATGGGGCCTACAGGGCTCGAACCTGTGACCCTCTGCTTGTAAGGCAGATGCTCTCCCAGCTGAGCTAAGACCCCAAATAAAATGATGTAGCAGTAATCACTGCCGACTTCTACACTATACTAAGATTTTGAAAAAAAGTCAATAGCTTTTCCAAGAAATCTTGACAACCGCCAACGAATTGCATGAAAATTATACCTAATATGGATAATTTGTGCGAAAATTTCATGAATTATCGCACAAATTTAAAAGAGATACAGGATCTGAAAAAAGTTTCTGACTTTTTCGACAAAAAGAAACGCCGCATTTTGTAGTATCTTAGGGATATAACAGGAACAATGGGTAATTATGGCGTTACCGCGCAAAATATGCGATAAGTTACGGTTGCAAGATAAATTGACATTCTTATATAATTAATTTTACCAAATCTTGCCGTATTTTGAAAAATAAAGGATATAAGGTTTGTATTGAATGAAAAAATGGAGGAAAAGCGAATGGAACAATTAAACGTGGTGTCACAACAGGATAATGAAAGGATTTTTAACATTTTGAGCGATTTGCTTTCAAAAGATAAAGCGTTTCAGATTATGATAACAGTACCCGCCGGTGACAAAAGCACAAGTGATGAAGCAAAAAAGCTTTTTGGAGCAGAAAATAAGACGATGTTCGAATCCGATCACAGAACGCATGATCTTGAAAAGGACGTCACGGACATGATACACGAAATCGGTGTGCCTGCTCATATAAAGGGCTATCAGTATCTAAGGGAAGCAATTATGATGTCGGTGGAGGATACCGAAATGTTAAATTCCATTACGAAAATCCTCTATCCGTCCATTGCAAAGAAATTTCAGACGACGCCAAGCCGTGTGGAACGCGCCATAAGACATGCCATTGAGGTCGCGTGGAGCAGAGGGAAAATGGAAACGCTGGATGCGCTTTTCGGATATACGATCAATATCGGAAAAGGAAAGCCGACGAATTCGGAATTTATTGCACTGATCGCAGATAAAATAAGGCTTCATTACAGGTCATAAAAATACACGAATTTCTTTACAATTTATGTCAGTTTGGTGTATAATAAAACGAGGCACACACTGCACAAGTAAATTGTAAGAAAGGGATTTGATGATATGAAGAATATTTTGTTTGTAGCGTCGGAAGGCGTACCATTTATTAAAACAGGTGGTCTTGCGGATGTAGTAGGTTCTCTTCCTAAGTATTATGATAAGAGATATTTTGACGCGAGAGTTATTTTGCCGAAGTACATGTGTATGTCGGATCAGATGAAATCTTTGATGCAGTATCGGACGCATTTTTATATGGATTTTATGGGACAGAATGAATACGTGGGCGTTCTTGAGGCGCAGTACGACGGTATCACATATTATTTTATAGACAATGAGAAGATGTTTGGAGGTTTTAAGCCGTACAGCGATAACCATATCGGAGAAATCACAAAGTTTGTATTCTTTTCAAAGGCAGCGCTGTCGATACTGCCCGTAGTTGGTTTTCGACCGAATATTATTCATTGTCATGACTGGCAGACAGGCATTATACCGGTATATCTGAAAGAGCGGTTCGCACAGGGCGAATTTTATCAGGGCATTAAATCCATCATGACAATTCATAATCTCAAGTTTCAGGGAATATATGATATCAAGACCGTTCAGGGTATCACAGGACTTGATAATTCTTATTTTACGCCTGATAAGCTCGGCTTCTTTAAGGATGGAAATCTGTTAAAGGGCGGATTGACTTATGCGGATGCGATCACGACGGTAAGTGAAATGTACGCGGAGGAGATTAAGACAGACTTCTACGGCGAAAAGCTGAACGGGCTGTTGAATGCAAGAAAAAATGACTTGCGGGGAATTGTAAACGGTATTGATTATGATGAGTATGATCCGCAGACGGACGAACTGATTGTGCACAGATACAATGCGGATAACTTTAGAAAAGAAAAAATTAAAAACAAGAGAGAGCTTCAAAAGCAGCTTGGTCTTGAGGAAAATGACAAGAAGATGATGATTGGCATTGTGTCAAGACTTACTGATCAAAAAGGCATGGATTTAGTTGCTTACATTATGGATGAAATGTGCAGCAAAGATGACGTGCAGCTTGTTGTGCTGGGAACGGGTGAAGAACGTTATGAAAATATGTTCCGTCACTTTGACTGGAAGTACCACGGAAAAGTATCCGCCAATATCTACTACTCAGAAGAACTTTCGCACAGAATCTATGCATCTTGCGATGCGTTTCTGATGCCGTCGCTCTTTGAGCCTTGTGGGTTAAGCCAGCTTATGGCGCTGCGATACGGTACAGTGCCTATCGTGCGTGAAACGGGCGGCTTAAAGGATACGGTAGCGCCGTATAATGAGTTTGAGGGAACCGGTACAGGTTTCAGTTTTACAAACTACAATGCACATGAGATGTTGAATGCGATACGATATGCCGAGCAGATTTACTATGATAAAAAGCGCGAGTGGAATAAGATTGTGGATCGTGCGATGGCGGCGGATTATTCGTGGGCTGTGTCAGCGTTAAAGTATCAGGAAATGTATGACTGGATGATAGGAAATTAACTAAATCTAAGGCTATAAAAGACATAGCCTAAGATTTACTAAATTTCCGGAAAGAACGCAAGGACAGCGTTCTTTCGATTGTTTGGATAAAATATAGGCAGGATAAATAAATGGCATTTGACGGAGTGACGATCGCGGGGATTGTCAATGAATTAAAAGAACAAATAACGGGAAACCGTATTTACAAGATAGCTCAGCCTGAAAAGGATGAGCTAATCTTGACTATAAAGGGAAGTTGCGGACAGGTGAGGCTTTTGCTGTCGGCGGACGCGTCGCTTCCGCTGATTTACATGACGGATAAAAATAAGACAAGCCCGATGACGGCGCCAAATTTTTGTATGCTTTTGAGAAAACATCTTCAAAATGCGAAAATCGTTTCGGTGTCGCAGCCGGGATTGGAGCGCGTTGTGCGTTTTGAACTGGAACATTTGAATGAATTAGGCGATTTGTGCAGCAAATATTTGATCATAGAACTTATGGGAAAGCACAGCAATATTATTTTTTGTGATGATCAAAACAAGATTATCGACAGCATTAAGCACATTTCGGGTATGGTAAGCTCTGTGCGTGAGGTTCTGCCGGGACGAGAATATTTTATCCCGAAAACGCAGGATAAGGAAGAACTTTTGGAGACAGAGCAGAGTGAAATAGAAGCAGCGCTGAGGGCAAAAAACATGCCGCTGTATAAGGCGATTTACTGCGGATTTACAGGGCTTTCACCGTGTGTGGCACATGAACTTTGTTACAGAGCTAAGGTGAATTCGGATAAGGCAGTGAGCGATTTATCTGCCACAGAGCTTCAACGGATTTCGGATCAGCTCTATGCGTTGTCAGAGGATATCAAAAAAGGAAGATTTGCGCCGAATGTGGTGTATGAAAATAAGCAGCCCAAGGAATATGCGACGACACGGCTTACGTCGTATTCCGATGAAAATACGCGTATTTTTGCGACGGTTTCAGAACTTTTGGAATACTATTATGCCGAGAAAAATATGATTACGCGTATCCGACAACGTTCGGTGGATTTAAGAAGAATCGTCCAAACGGCGCTTGAGCGGAATGTCAAAAAATATGATTTGCAGTTAAAGCAGCTTTCGGACACTGAGAAACGCGAAAAATACAGAATTTACGGTGAACTTTTAAATACATACGGGTATAGTGTGGAGGCCGGAGCCACCTCTTTTGAGGCGTTAAATTATTATGATGATCAAATGATTACGATACCGCTTGACCCGACACTTTCAACGGGGGAAAATGCGAAAAAATATTTTGAGAAATATCAAAAGTTAAAGCGCACTTATGAGGCTTTGACGACACTTACCGCCGACACCAAAGATGAGATTGCGCATCTTTCTTCCATCAGCACATCGCTTGATATCGCGCTGAAGGAGGAGGACCTGGTACAGATTAAAGAGGAGCTGATTGAGAGCGGCTATATCAAGAGAAAAGGCGGTCTAAGAGGGAAGCAGCGGCGTGAGAAGGTGACAAGCAAGCCGTTTCACTATGTAAGCAGCGACGGGTATCACATCTATGTGGGAAAGAACAATTATCAAAATGAGGAACTTACCTTTAAGTTTGCTACGGGAAATGACTGGTGGTTTCATGCAAAAGGCATTCCGGGTTCGCATGTTGTGGTAAAGACAAACGGAGAGGAGATGCCCGACAGAGTCTTTGAGGAGGCGGGAAAGCTTGCCGCACACTACTCTCAGGCAAGAGGGCAGGAAAAGGTTGAGATCGACTACACGCAGAAAAAAAATGTGAAGAAACCAAACGGAGCCAAACCGGGATTTGTGGTATATTATACAAACTATTCGCTTGTGATTGACTCGGATATTGCGAGCATTGAGCAAGTGGAAGATTAAAAAAGCGGATTACTTATTTTGAGTAATCCGCTTTAGCGTTTTTAATTGGCAGGCGATGTCTTCGTTTTTTTCTGTATCATGCAAATTGTGATAAATGTGCCAATGCTGATGATTGAAACAATGATTCCGGGTATAAAACCTTTCGGGAAATATCTAAGTTCGATTGTATGTTCCCCTTTATCTAACGGAATACTTATGAATGTATTTTCAAAGACATCCATATTTGCTTTTTGACCATCAACATAAAGTGTCCAGCTAGGTTCGTATGCAACAGACATTACAAGATGTCCTTCTGTAGTTACATTGATGTTTGCCAATAAACTTGTTTCGCTATAACCGTTTACTGTAAGAGTCTGTTCACGAAGCTTTGCGATAAACTTGTCAAGCACGGCAGTGTCCATTTTGTAAGCTGCTAAATCTAACGATTCGCCATTTGTTGATTTTAAGTTCAATGTCTTATTTGCATTATGATAACCCAAGTCTAGAATAAATTTCTTGCTAATCTGACTGAAAGTTTTGGATTGACCTTCATAACTCATTTCAACATCCTCAATTTTGGTGTTTGACGTATATGCGTAATAATGAGCGTCTTCAGAGATAGACAAATCACCGCTTGAACCGTTTAGGTTGATGTCTACCGGAATGAAGACATCTTCCGTAATTCCGAGTTTATGCACAAGTTTATTCTGTCTTTCCAATGGATTCAAGTCGCTATCATCATCACGGTTGGTATGAATGTTATTCCGCATATATTCGGCACTGACAAAAAGAGAATCGAGATCGGTGTTGTCCGTTTCGGTAATCATATAGCCAAACGGAACAGCATAATTGTTTTTGTATAGATAAACATCGCCTTCTCTGTCAGCAAGTTCGTAAACATTATCGTAGCCTCTGTCAAGCGTATAGAGCATATATCGGTTGGCAATAAATGCCGCGGATACAGGGGTGGCTCCATCAAAGCAATAATTTACGCGAGTTCCTTTCATACCATACTTTTTATAAAAATCCGATACGAGAGAATTTATGGTCGATGAAAAGTACGAGGAACCATGACAGTCTATCATCATCGCGTCATTTTGTGTTCTTCTCGCAAATTTATCGAAACGGAAAAAGTCATACCCTTCATTTACAACGGTTCTGTTTGTGATGATTTGATAGGAATCGTAGTTTGTAAGGTAACTGTCTCTTGATACCGTAGGAACACTCGTCAGGTAAGTGTTTTCACCAGCTTCCGTAGCGGTTACGATCAGACATATAATGATAACCAAAACGGGGAAACGTTCACTAGCCTTATAATAACAGATGATGACGGTATAAAGGATAAGGAATATTCCGGTTACAAAGAAACACATTTCAGTAAAAGAATCGTCCGTTACTACTTTTTCACAGAATATCAAAAATGCAAAAGCGCCTGCAAACACGGATAGGATTTCCTTCATAGAATGTTCACGGATGTTTGTGAACGCTTCATAGCAGATCATAAGCATCAGGAAAATGTATAAAAATGATTGTCTTGCTGGAAGTGAGTCAGGGTAGTTAAAACCATGCCACATAAAGTTCAAAACATTTGTGGAGAAACTCACCAGTATAAATCCAAGCAAAATAATTTTCGGCAGTTTCTCGCGCATAGGCGTTTTCTTCTGCAAAATATAAAGCGGAAGAAGAAGAAGCACAGCGACACCGCAGTAAATATTAGGCCAATGGTCAAGTCCTGTTTCGACAGTAACATTAAAGAAATGACGAGCTAACATGTCAAGCGTGGGGAAATACAAATCCACTTTTTTGGGAAAACTGATGTTGCTGAACTCTGCCAATTTAAGCGCCGCTGCTTCAGGGAACAGCAAAATGGCAGCCATTCCGCCCGCGATCAGTGAATAAGCAGCAAAACGCAGAAATGCTTTCCAATAAAAGCTCTTGATATCATGAAGTTGAGAAAACAAAAGCGCAGCGGAATTTTCACCGTCTTTGGGATCCTTGCCGATTAGGAGTACAACAAAGTAAAGCGTTAAAAATATACACAGCATAATTGACAGGTAATAATTTGAGAGAATTGATAAGCCAAGCGTAATGCAGTAAAGCTTGCAGTTTCCCTCATGTACAAGTTTTTCAAGACCAAGTATGATAAGCGGCGTAAGAACAATGACGTCAAGCCACATGACATCCCAGTTATATGCGGCAAGAAAACCAGACAACGCATAAAAGAGGGAAAAGCAAAGCGCTATCCATGAGTTTGTGCGAAAATGCTTTCTGATATAATAAGTGAAAGTCAAACCGCAAAAACCGGTTTTCAGTACTACTAAATATGTGAGAAATTCCATTAAATAATGCTCGGGAACAAGCACACACAGCCAGTTAAACGGACTTGCCAGATAATATGCATATAAGGCAACAAAGTTTGTGCCAATACCGGTATTCCATGAGTAAAGCAGACTTTCGCCGCTTTTTAGCTTATGATAGAATTCCACCAAAAACGGTAGATATTGATGATACATATCAATGTGAAGGAATGAGCGGTCACCAAAAGGGAAAATCTCATCTTTCACAAAGATAATAAACAAGATCAGCGCGGGAATGAAAAACGATAAAATATAAAGTTTGTCTGCTTTTTTGATAAAATTCTTTATGGGAGAACGTTTTTCAGTATCATTATAGTTCTTTACTTTTTTCTTCATTGGATAACTCCTCCGTTCTAATTTTTGCCAAATAGCCTGTCATACTGCAGTAT
Organism: Lachnospiraceae bacterium; assembly: GCA_014804345.1. GTDB lineage: Bacteria > Bacillota > Clostridia > Lachnospirales > Lachnospiraceae > COE1. The sequence goes on from JAAUZZ010000020.1 coordinate 70,383, forward strand.
GGCGTAATGGTTCAGCTCGTCCATAACGTTTTTGACATCGGCGCTTTTGCCGTCTGAATTTTCTGCACGGATTGATGTCACAACAGGATATTTTTTTGAAAGATTTTGCAAGTACGCACTATAATCATACAACGGAAGTCCCGAAATCTCAAGTACCGTTGATGCGAGAAAGTTTGTACTTGTTTCCATATTTGTTTGCGTTCCGCTGTTAAAATTGCTCCAAATGAAAAACGGAACCTTATAGCGGTTGGCTTCGTCCTCCTCGGACAAGGCGCCTGCGCTTTTGCCGTTTAGCTTCCAAATGCTTGAAACGACGGAATTTGCGGGCTGATGATCGCCAAAGAAGATGATCACGGTATCTTCATCAGCTTCCGAAAAATAATCAATCAGATCTTTTACTGCCGCGTCTGATATTTTAATCAGCGAAAGATAATTGTTAAGAGGTGCGGATTGGCTGTCCGTAACCTCAATATCCGGGGTAAAATTGTCAAATTCTTCTGTGTAAGAGGAATGATTTTGCATTGTCACATTAAATACAAACAGTGGAGCATCATCGGATTTTTCCTCGTACAGTTCGATAATCTTATCATAACATGTTTTGTCGCTCACATACCGTCTTATTTTTTCAGGAGATTTGTAATCGCGTATAAAGTACATTTCATCAAAGCCCAGTAGCGGATAAACCTTGTTTCTGTCCCATCCCGTACTGTTGTAAGGGTGCATGGCAATCGTCCTGTAACCAAGCGACTTTAAGTGTGAGGCAAGTGATTCCTGTTCTTTTTTCAAATACTGCTGATAAGGCACACTTCCCTGCGGTAGAAACGCCATCGTGTTTCCGGTCAAGAATTCAAATTCTGTATTGGCAGTGTTTCCGCCGAGTACGGAAACGTTAAGCCAGCCGGAAGTGGCATTTGCAACTTCTCCGTTTAAAATGGAATGGACAAAAGGCATATATTCAAGATTTGTGTCAAAATCACCTAGCACTGCGGGATCCGAAAAAGCTTCGTTCATGATAACGATAATATTGGGCGTGTTTTGCAGCGTTGCGGTGTTTTTTGCTGCCATATCGGAATAAGGCTCTAAAATCTGTTTTGCCATAGATTTACTGTAATTAGGCGGTTTGTCCACAGAAATATATTGCAATTCCATCAGAAATGCAACTGCCGTACCGTTCCATGTACTCACAACGGTTGGCGTAAAAAGCTTATCATACATACGATATTTGATGATCGTGCGCTCCTGATGCAGCATATGGGTAAATCCAAACAACAGAAGGAGAGCGATGCAAAAGACAATGGCACGCGCAGAGAGAATGAACTTTTTTAATTTTCCTTCCGCGTTTATCTTTAGATTGACAAACGATTCCATTATAATAAGAAGCACAAAACCCATGAGCACAAAAACCACATGCAGTTCAAGCGTATATTCAAAATTCCCCGCGACGCTCATCGCAGTGCCGACGGAATAGATATCCCACGGCATGATCGGGGCGGAGCGAAATGATAAGACATAGTAATTCGCAAGTCCCACGATCATAAAAAAGATGCTTTGAAACCGCAGCGCCCATTTTAGATTGCCAAAAAGCATAAAAAGCAGGAGCATCAGCAGTTCAAAAAGAAAGATGTTCATGAGCTGTATCGGAAATGAAATATCCTTAAACGGATTGTGGATATAGCACTCAAACAAATAAAAATTGACTATGGGAAAGAGCAGCATAGGCACAATNTTCCGAAGGNTCCATATAATNTTTGCATGTTTATNNATCCANTTNTTCATTTAAAATGCCCCCGTACACACAATANATGATAACTTTATNACAATAGCATTTTTTTGACTGCTTTTCAAGTAATCGGATTAAAATTGTTGACGCGGCGGTTGGATTATTCTATAATACATTAGAATAAAGAANAGGAAGAAACATTTGTGCTTACGCCCAAATTCACAGTAAGAATGGGGGATTANAATGATAAAAAGTATGACCGGCTTTGGCAGATGTGAGGTNACGGANGGAGATAGCAAATATACNGTNGAGATAAAATCCGTCAATCACAGATATCTGGATGTAAATATNAAAATGCCCAANAAACTCAATTATTTTGAGAGTGCGATTAGAAANGAATTGAAAAACTANGCACANCGCGGNAAGATNGANCTTTTTATTACGTATGAGGATTTTTCGGAAAACAATGTNTGCATCAANTATAACANGGAAATTGCGGCAGANTATCTTCAATATTTAAAAGCGATGGCAGAGGATTTTGGACTTGATAANGATATNAGGGTNTCATCNCTNTCGAGNTATCCCGANGTGTTCTCCATGGAGGANCAGACGGTTGACGAAGANGAGATNTGGAACGGACTTGTAAAGGCTGTNAGAGGCGCTGCGGAAGGNTTTGTGGAAACNCGNATTAAAGAAGGNGAAAATCTCTCAAAAGATTTGATNGCAAAACTNGATGGNATGCTGGAACATGTGGCGTTTATTGANGAACGTTCCCCNCANATTATAGAAGANTATAAAAAGAAACTTTACGATAAGGTACAGGATTTTCTCNCGGANGCATCGTTTGAGGANTCAAGGCTGATGGCGGAGGTTACNATCTATGCNGANAANGTNTGNGTGGACGAAGANCTTGTNCGTCTNCGCAGTCATATAGAAACNATGAAGCAGGCGCTTANAGANGGTGGCAGCATCGGAAGAAAGCTTGATTTNATTGCACAGGAAATGAACAGAGAGGCAAACACNATTCTTTCNAAGGCAAACGATNTGGCAATNTCNAACAGAGGCATTGATTTAAAAACCGAGATTGAAAAGGTGAGAGAACAAATNCAAAACATTGAGTAACNGACAGAGNNTAATAAAGCATTATATNATTAGGAAGGTTTGGCGTGGAGAAACTGATTAANATCGGATTTGGCAATATCGTAAATACGGCNAAAATTATTGCAATCGTCAGTCCTGATTCCGCACCCGTAAAACGTCTGGTGCAGAAAGCAAAGGAAACAGGGACTGCGATTGACGCCACACAGGGCAGAAAGACAAAAGCAGTGCTTGTCATGGAGAGCAGCCAGCTCGTGCTCTCGGCGCTCTTGCCGGAAACAATAGCCGGAAGGGCAGCGGGCGAGTCGTACGACAACGGTGATAAGAACCAAGAAGANGCATAAAAATCAATAAAAAGAAAAGCGAGGAAAAGAATTATGTTACATCCATCTTACACAGATTTAATGAAAGTTGTAAACAGTAATGTTGAGCAGGGCGAGGCGCCTGTCGTAAACAGCCGTTATTCGATTGTTATGGCAACGTCAAAGAGGGCACGCCAGATTATCGGCGGTGAGGAGCCCTTTGTGTCGACAAAGCAGACAAAGGCGCTTTCCATAGCGATTGAGGAGCTTGATAAGGGACAGATACAGATTATGCCCGACGAGGACGAAAGAGCATAAGAATGAAGGTCTTATTTATTTCACTTGGCTGCGATAAAAATCTTGTAGATACAGAGATTATGCTTGGCATGCTTGTACAAAAGGGATATACGATAACGGACGATGAAACGGAAGCAGATGTGGTGATAGTCAACACATGCTGCTTTATTAATGATGCAAAGCAGGAAAGCATTAATACGCTTTTGGAGATGGCAGAACTTCGAAAAAGCGGCAGTGTTAAAGCGCTTATTGCGGCAGGCTGCCTTGCACAGCGTTACAGTGATGAGATTCAGACGGAAATTCCCGAGGTTGATATCATTGTAGGCACCACGGCAATCGATCAGATTACCGATGCGATTGCGGAGGCGCTTTCGGGCAATGGGAAAAAACACATAGAGGATATTAATAAAAAGCCTGTGTATGATAAGAAACGGATTGTCACAACGGGCGGACACTTTGCCTATCTGAAAATTGCGGAGGGATGTGATAAGCATTGTTCGTATTGCATTATTCCGAAGGTACGAGGAAATTACAGAAGTATTCCGATGGACAGTCTGATTGCTGAGGCACGTGAACTTGTGGCGTTCGGTGCAAAAGAGCTGATCCTTGTAGCACAGGAAACCACGTTGTACGGAGTTGATTTATATGGGAAAAAGAGTCTTCCTGAGCTGTTGCACAGGCTTTGTGAGATAGAGGGGCTTTTTTGGATCCGGATCTTGTATTGTTATCCCGAGGAAATCACGCAAGAACTGATCGATACGATCAAAACGGAATCAAAGATCTGTCATTATCTTGATATTCCGATACAGCATGCATCGGATAAAATCTTAAAACGTATGGGCAGAAGGACGACAAGACAGGAGCTTGAGGAGATTGTTTCAAAGCTGCGGGCGGAGATTTCCGATATCTGTCTTAGAACGACGCTGATTACGGGATTTCCTGGAGAAACAGCAGAGGATCATGAAAGCCTCATGGAATTTATCGATGCGTTGGAGTTTGACCGGCTTGGCGTATTTACGTACTCGCCAGAGGAAAATACGCCTGCGGCATTGTTTGCGGATCAGATAGAGGAGGAAATAAAGCTGGAGCGACAGGCAGATCTGATGGAGCTGCAGCAGGAAATTGCTTTTGAAAAGGCACAGGATATGGTGGGAGCGCGTCTGATCGTGATGGTCGAGGGAAAGGTGCCCGATGAAAACGCATATGTGGCAAGGAGTTACAAGGACGCACCAAACGTGGACGGATATGTGTTTATACAGACCTCAGAGGAGTTGATGACAGGCGATTTCGTACCTGTCAAGATTACCGGATCGTATGAATATGATTTGATAGGAGAGATTGATAATGAATTTACCAAATAAATTAACCGTTTTTCGGGTGATTTTGATTGTTCCGTTTGTGCTTTTGATGCTTGGCGGATATGCGCAATGGGACTGGTTTATGGCGATTTTTGGCGGGATAGCGGAATATACGGACTATATTGCGCTTGCNGTTTTTATCATCGCAAGCCTTACGGATTTGCTTGACGGNAAAATNGCAAGNAAATATAATCTTGTGACGAATTTCGGAAAATTTATGGATCCGCTTGCGGACAAGCTGCTTGTCTGNGCGGCGCTGATCTGNCTGATTGAATTGCAGCGGATCCCCGCATGGATTGTGATNATCATTATCAGCAGGGANTTTATTATCAGCGGNTTTCGNCTTGTGGCGGCNGACAACCGNGTTGTNATAGCNGCAAGCTACTGGGGAAAATTTAAGACNACCTTTCAAATGGTGATGGTTTGCCTTATGATTGCGAATATTGAGGCGCTGACCGTTCTTACGCAGATTGTCATGTGGATTGCNGTGGCGCTCACNGTNGTTTCGCTTGTGGACTATCTTGTAAAGAATAAAGGNGTNCTTGCNGACGGGAATCTTTGANAAGAAANATATNTATGATAACGGATNTAAACAGGTGTGACGAANAGGGACACCTGTTTTTTGTATGCACACGGGCATCCAAAGGAAGAATGTCAGCAGAGCTGACGGATGCCCGACGCGCGAGCAGGGGAAGAAAACTTCCCTGCTCGATTGTATGAAAATAAATACAATGTGCNGNGAAATGTCAAAAATCGNACTTGTTTTGGGTAAANGATTATGGTAACTTAATTATTGGCGGCTATGTATTTTGCGCAAAAAAAGNATTTTTGAATATTTGTATAAAAGTGTTGACAAATACGAACAAATGTTTTAAAGTATGCATAGAGCAAAACATCTGTTCCGAACAGATGACCAANAAANAGAAAAGGAGTATNTATNAGAATGGANAGAGAAGAGAAATTAAAGGCATTGGATGCGGCGCTTTCACAGATAGAAAGGCAGTATGGAAAAGGNGCGGTNATGAAGCTCGGCGACCCGAGTGCACAGATGAACGTGGAAACAATTCCGACGGGATCNCTCAGNCTTGACATTGCGCTTGGACTCGGCGGAATACCGAAGGGAAGAATTGTTGANATNTACGGACCNGAATCNTCNGGTAANACGACNGTNACGCTTCANATGATTGCGGANGTGCAGAAAAGAGGCGGTATNGCGGGCTTTATTGANGCNGAGCANGCGCTGGATCNNGTATACNNAAAAAATATCGGNGTTGACGTTGATAATTTGTACATATCACAGCCCGATAACGGNGAACAGGCNCTTGAAATTACGGAAACGATGGTGCGTTCGGGNGCGATTGATATTGTTGTAGTGGATTCTGTGGCNGCATTGGTGCCNAAAGCGGAGATTGACGGTGATATGGGCGATTCNCATGTNGGACTTCAGGCAAGACTGATGTCACAAGCGCTCAGAAAGCTTACCGCTGTGATCAGNAAATCAAANTGTACCGTTATTTTTATCAATCAGCTGCGTGAAAAAGTGGGCATAATGTTCGGTAATCCCGAGACGACCACAGGTGGACGCGCACTCAAATTTTACTCGTCAGTGCGTCTTGATGTCAGAAGGATNGAGTCGCTGAAACAGAGNGGTGAGGTTATGGGTAACAGGACGAGAGTAAAGGTTGTGAAAAACAAAATNGCGCCGCCGTTTAAGGAGGCAGAGTTTGACATTATGTTTGGNGAGGGCATCTCGGCTGTGGGAGATATTCTCGATTTGGCGGCAAATGAGAATATCGTTATAAAGAGCGGTGCATGGTATGCTTATGACGGAAANAAAATCGGACAGGGAAGAGAGAACGCAAAGCAGTATCTGAAAGANAATCCCGAAGTCTGCAAGGANATCGANGCAAAGGTACGNGANCATTTCGGATTACAGGGNACGNCNGANGNCGCGCANCAGCAGANGGAAANCGNNGNNAAGGAAAAGACAAAAGCAAAGAGCGCAAAGNCGGAAGAAAAAGCGGANTAAGACGGTATAGGGGAAACGNAAATGACAGTTACGGATATCGTAGAGATATCAAAGTCNAAAGTNAAAATATGGATNGANAATGAGGCGGCGTTTGTGCTTTATAAGGGNGAGCTTAGACAGCTGGACATTATAAAGGGGAAAGACNCTTTCGGAGGAGANNTTTCATCATATTACGAAAGAACTNCTNGTGAAGCGNGCAAGACTGCGCTGCNTGAATCTGTTAAAAAGCCGNGATTATACGAAATANCAGTTGACCGTGAAATTGAGGCAAGGGGCATATCCGGAACCCGTGATTGAAAATGCCNTCGATTATGNNGCNTCTTACGGTTATATTGATGACGTGCGGTATGCGCAGTCGTATATAAAATATGCGGGAAATGCAAAGAGTAAAAAGCAGATTGTGTATGATNTGCAGAAAAANGGCGTGTCAAAGCAAGATATCGAGTATGCGTACATGCAGTGTGCGGAAAAAAATATTTTTNTTGATGAAATGGACTTGATTGAAAAATTTTTGCAGAAGAAAAATTTTCAAANAGAANNNTCCACGATAGAAGANCGTCGGAAAATGACNGCATTTCTCTACNGAAAAGGCTTTTCNTGGGATAACATCCGTAAAGCAGTCGGAGAAGCGGAGTAGAAATATATGTGATGAATAACACTTGACATGGTAACGGGAAAAGGGTAAAATTGAAGTGTTGTAATATCAGCATCTAGTTCTTGCGCAGGATGCGCATTTGAATAATATGCAGTCGGTACAAGNTGTCTGTAAGAGATTNCCTGTACTGCTTGAGATTGTACAATGAAAATTTAATACAAGTAAGGAGGTGCTCCTGTACATGCCGTGGTGGATCATCGCAATAATTGCAATCGTTGTTATTATTGTGTGNATAGCAGGCTGNCTTATGTACTGTTCCAATTATAAGAAGTCGATTGAAGCGACGATTGGAAATGCAGAGGACAAGGCGAGAGAGATTATCGACGAAGCNCTGAAAACTGCTGAAACAAAGAAGCGCGAGGGACTTCTGGAAGTGAAAGAAGANTCTATTCGTACCAAGAATGAACTCGACAAGGAAATCAAAGAGCGCAGAGCAGAGGCTCAGCGTTACGAGCGCAGAGTGCAGCAGAAGGAAGAAAGCGTTGATAAAAAAGCCGATTCTTTGGAAAAGAAAGAGGCAAGTCTGACAGCACGTGAAGAAGAGCTTGCAAAGCAGAGAGAAGCGGTTGCAAGNCTCAATGATGAGCGCGTACAGGAACTGGAGCGAATTTCAGGTTTAACCTCTGAACAAGCAAAAGAACATTTATTAAAAATTGTTGAAGACGAAGTAAAACNTGANACTGCNNNNATGATNAANGAAATGGANANCAGNGCAAAAGAGGAAGCTGACAAGAAGGCGAAGGAATACGTTGTGTCGGCAATCCAAAAGTGTGCGGCTGACCATGTATCCGAAACGACGATATCGGTAGTTCAGCTTCCAAATGACGAAATGAAGGGGCGGATTATCGGTAGAGAGGGAAGAAATATCAGAACGCTTGAAACACTTACAGGTGTAGAGCTTATTATTGATGATACTCCCGAGGCAGTCATACTTTCCGGCTTTGATCCGATTAGGAGAGAGGTGGCGCGAATTGCGCTTGAAAAGCTGATTGTAGATGGACGTATTCATCCTGCAAGAATTGAAGAAATGGTCGAAAAGGCTCAAAGAGAAGTTGAGGTTATGATTAAGGAAGAGGGTGAAACCGCTACCCTTGAGGTAGGTGTGCATGGCATTCATCCGGAACTGATAAAACTTCTCGGTAAAATGAGATTTAGAACAAGCTACGGACAGAACGCTTTAAAGCATTCGATTGAGGTTGCGCATCTTGCGGGATTACTTGCCGCTGAGATGGGACTTGATGTAAGAATGGCGAAGAGAGCGGGCTTGCTTCACGATATAGGAAAGGCAGTAGACCATGAGATGGAGGGTTCCCATATACAACTGGGTACGGAACTCTGTAAGAAGTATAAAGAGTCGCCGATCGTTATCAATGCTGTGGAGTCACACCATGGTGATGTTGAGGCGCAGTCACTCATTGCCTGTCTGGTTCAGGCGGCAGATACCATTTCTGCGGCAAGACCGGGCGCAAGACGTGAAACTCTTGAAACATATACAACCAGATTAAAACAATTAGAAGAAATAACCAACAATTTTAAAGGTGTCGATAAATCTTTTGCTATTCAGGCGGGTAGGGAAGTTCGTGTTATGGTAGTTCCTGATCAGATTAGTGATGCGGATATGGTGCTTTTGGCACGTGATATTTCAAAGCAGATTGAAGCAGAATTGGAATATCCGGGACAAATCAAAGTAAACGTTATCAGAGAATCGCGCGTCGTTGAGTACGCTAAGTAATTAAAACGAGCATTACAAGAACCGTCAAAATTCAAATTGGATTTTGACGGTTTTTTTACAGAATGAAGAAAGCGTTTGTATGAATAGAAAGGAGCATGGTTGTCAAAATGAACAGTGAAGTAAAAAGATTAAAAAGAGAGCTGCAATGTGAGGGCGCGATTACAAAGTATTATAAGGATACTGTTGAACTGCCCAACGGAAAGACAGCAGTGTGGGATTTTGTCGGTCATAATGGTGCTGCTGCTGCGGTCGCTGTTTTAGAAGACGGCAGACTGCTTATGGTAAGGCAGTATCGAAATGCGTTGGATCGATACACACTTGAGATTCCGGCGGGGGGGCTGAATAAAGATGAACCTACGATAGAGGCGGCAGCAAGAGAGCTTGAGGAGGAAACAGGCTATGTCTGTGGTAACATTGAAAAACTGATTACCATTCGTACAACGGTGGCGTTTTGTAACGAAAAGATCGATATCTATCTTGCAACGGATTTGCGGAAAACAGCGCAGCATTTGGATGAGGACGAATATGTTGACGTAAAGCCCTACGAACTTTCGACNCTCGAAAAGATGATTTATGACGGAGAGATTGAAGATTCCAAGACGATTGCAGCAATCCTTGCGTATAAGAATAAATATTTGAATTGACGCATACTCTTAAATTAAGAAATGCTTGTGTGGAGCGCTTAATGGATAGATTTGGTCAAAATATGGACAATGCTGACAGCAGTGTGAGCGTCAGTGTTGAATATGATAAATATAAGAGGATCATTCGCAAAAATACTGTACCTGATGGCAGAGTGCTTGTTTTTTTGACAGGCTTTTGTCTTGGTATGGTATTTTTTTATTTGTCGGGGATAAAACTTGTGGGGGAGGAACGTTTTCCGGCGGCACTTTCCGCAGATTATGTGGCGAGGCTTGGGGATTTTGACTTTTATGCGGCGGGATTGTTTGAATATGTGACGGTTAGGCGATTAGGGCAGCTTGTTTTGATACTAATCTGTGCAACGAGTTTCATGAGGGGCATATTTTCTTATACGTTTCTTGGCTGGGGAGGTTTTGAGATTGGCATTGTGATGTTTAGCTTAGTATATCAGTATGGTATTAAGGGGCTTTTGCTTTCGGTTATGCTTTTTATTCCACATGGAATTTTTTTTCTTGTGTCCTTCCTTCTGTTGTTTGATAAAAGTTGGATAGGTGACAAAAATGCTTACCATAATTACGATGCAATAACGGAAAAAGGATTGCATAATAAGCTTACAAAAGTCAAAAAAATAGGTTTGATATTATTGCTTTGGGGTGTTGGGATACTTACGGAAGTTTACATAAATCCAGAAATAATAAAAAAAATGGCGCTGTTTTTCAAGTAATAAAAACAACAAGAGCAATATATAGCAAAGAAAGAAAACTTTGACACAATATATAGTTTTGTTTACAAAATATGGAAAAATAATTGAAATTTTCTGAAAAAATGTTTGATTTTATGTAAAATTCAATATATAATAGAACCAGACACAAGGGGTAAATAAATACTTTATGAGGAGGTTTTTCAAAAATTTATGGAACGAGAAATTGAGAATTTTATTTCTTACTTACATAATATCAAGAAAACTTCGATTAATACTGAACTATCGTACAAGAGAGATTTGGGAAAGTTACGCCAGTATTTAGAAGAAAAAGGAATAACCGAGGTTTCTGATATCACCTCGGAAATTCTGAGTTCTTATATTGTGTATTTAGGGGAAAACCATTTTGCGGCTGCAACCATATCGAGAAACGTCGCTTCCATAAAAGCATTCTTTCATTATCTGTGTAAGGAAGGCATTGTGGAAAAGGACATATCGGACGGATTGAAAGCGCCGAAAATCGAGAAGAAGATGCCGGAGATTTTGACGCCGGACGAAGTGATCTGGCTGCTTGAACAGCCAAAGGGCGACACGCCGAAAGAAATTCGCGATAAGGCGATGCTGGAGCTTTTATATGCGACAGGAATAAGAGTGACAGAATTAATTACCTTAAAGATTTCCGATGTCAATATGCAGATGGGCTTTATCATCTGTCATGACAGCAACAGGGAACGAATCATTCCGTTTGGCGCTGCTGCAAAGAGAGCAATGGCAACTTATTTGGAAAAGGCACGCAATGTTATGCTGTTTGATCTGAAGTCCGACATTTTGTTTGTAAACTGCTCAGGACAGCCGATGAGCAGACAGGGCTTTTGGAAACTGATCAAGTATTATGCAAAGAAGGCGGGGATTATGGCAGATATTACCCCACATACGCTTCGTCATTCGTTTGCAGCGCATTTAGTGGAAAACGGTGCAGACTTGCGCAGTGTTCAGGAGATGCTCGGACATTCCGATATTTCGACAACACAGGTTTATGCAACGCTTACGCATAACAGGATCAGAGAGGTCTATGCAAAGGCACATCCTAGGGGATAGAATGGAAAATCCACCCGAATACCGGGTGGATTTTTTTAGACTAAATCAGCAACTTTGTAAATCAGTTCTTCTGTATCCTGCCAGCCAAGGCAAGGGTCGGTGATGGATTTGCCGTATATATGTTCACCAATCTTCTGACTGCCTTCTTCGATGTAGCTTTCAACCATAACGCCCTTTACGAGTTTTTCGATTTCTGGATTGTGTCTGCGGGAATGCATAATCTCATGGACAATACGGATCTGTTCTTTAAACTGTTTATTNGAATTGCTGTGGTTTGCNTCAACGATACATGCCGGATTGACAAGATCGCGCTCATTGTAGTTGTCGAGCAGNCGCACCAAATCTTCATAGTGGTAGTTTGGAATGCTGTTTCCNTGCTTNTTCACAGCNCCGCGCAAAATTGTGTGCGCCAGAGGGTTTCCGGTNGTATTTACCTCCCAGCCTCTGTAAATAAACGGGTGGGAATGCTGTGCCGCATACACGGAATTGAGCATNACGCTNAAGTCACCGCTGGTGGGNTTTTTCATNCCGGCGGGAACATCAAAGCCGCTCACAACAAGACGATGCTGCTGATCTTCAACAGAACGCGCNCCGATTGCAACATATGATAAAATATCGGAAACNTAGCCCCAGTTTTCNGGATAGAGCATNTCGTCGGCNGCCGTGAGNCCNGAAACNCTGATTGCCTGAAGCTGCATNTTACGCATGGCGATAATGCCCTTTAAGAAGTCCGTGCCNTTTTCGGGATCGGGCTGGTGTACAATNCCCTTGTAGCCGTCGCCGGTCGTACGCGGTTTNTTGGTNTATATTCTGGGNATTAAAATCAGTTTATCGCTGACTTTTTCGTTTACNTTNNCNAGGCGNGAAACGTATTCGCATACCGCATCNTCATTGTCTGCGGAGCAAGGACCGATAATNACAAGGAACTTGTCCGATTCTCCGGTAAANACAGCNCTGATTTCCTTGTCCCTTTTTTTCTTGAGTTCCTGTAATTCGACAGGAACAGGGTACTCCTCNCTGATTTGGTCGGGCGTCGGTAATTTTTTTATAAACTCAAAACTCATTTTNNATATCTCCCATTCTTGCTGAATATTTATCTATTCTGTTGACTGTTTCGTCAAAAAACAATCTAATTATATATGATATATTTCTTTAACGCAAGAACAATTAACAAATCAAAGAGGATTTGGCTAAATAAAATCCCNTAAAGATACCCCGAAAAGCCNAANGCGGGCACAGCGATAAAGACAAAGAGGAGTCGAAACAGGATTGAGGATAAGTTGAAAAGGAATGTGATTCCCGTTTTTCCNAGTCCATGGAGAATGCTGCAAAGCGCTCCTGACATATACAGGAAAGGNCAGACAAAGGAAAGNGCNCGGATTTGTGAGGCNGCAACNGGACTTGCAAAGAGNTATGTTCCNAGCAAATCGGCANAAATCCAGAAAAATATCATGCACCCGACGCCCAGNGCAAAACAGAAANCAGAGGTAANNCAGATNAGACGNTTGATACGACGGTTATTTCCTACAATCTGCGCTTCCGAAACGGAGGGCAAAAGCAGAGAAGACACTGCTGCGGTCAGCGCNCTGGGAAACATNATCAGCGGAAATGCCATTCCCGAAAAGACACCGTANACNGACAGGGAATCGGANAAAGACAGACCGCTGTTNATCAACTGCTTNGGGATTTGNAGCGTTTCNATGGNNCTGATAAAGCTNATGCACACGCGATTAAGGCTGATNGGAAATGCNAGAGATATAATATTGCCGCACATATTTTTTGTAATGNGCANTTTATGCGTATTCGCNGGAGTNAGCGCAAGAAAANCGCACGAAAAGACNGCGGAAGNAAATTCGCCGANAAGCATACCGATACAGACAAANGANATGGAAGTNTTNGCNCCAAGCTTTAAGGAGAGCTGATACAAAAAATAGACACAGAACACACGTGTGAGTTGTTCCACAAGCATGGAGGCGGCGGGAACNGCAGCNCGTTTTTTTCCGTAAAAATATCCGTTGATACAGCAGTGGACGGTTGCAAGCGGAAATGAGAGCGCACTGATGCGCAGAAGCGGAACACAGCGCAGTTCGCCAATGATGTGAAGCGCNATNTAATCTGCATTGGTAAACACNAGCCATGCCGTAAAAAGNGANAGNGCAACGGAAAGAAAGATACCGACAAAAAGATAGCCGAATCCTTCCCCTTCTTTCTCNCCGTGAGATGCCGCTACATAGCGNGTAATGGCATTTTGGATNCCCGCACAACATACGGAGTGNGCAAGCAAAATTACGGGAGAAACAAGTCCGATAATGCCAAGCCCNTCNTCCTGAAAAATTCTTGAGAGAAAAATGCGGTAAAAAAATCCGATTAATTTTGTNATCAGTCCCGATGANGTGAGGAAAAAAGTNCCNATGATAATTGGATTTTTAAGGAGACTTTTGNCGCGAACATTACCGATATTGAANTNTTTCTGTTTCATAGAGCACCTCGGTANGACTATCCATACATTGTATGAAAAAAAGCGGCTGTTAAGAACAGGNAAAGCNCACACACNNAAAAAGCGGCAGNNATTGACAGNAAAGANGCAAAATGCTATGATAAAGCCTAGTAATNTGATAGGAAAACAGAAAGGATATTGTTANTTANATGGCNAAAAAAGTTGTNGTGGGAATGTCGGGCGGTGTTGANTCATCTGTGGCGGCNTATCTTNTAAANAAACAGGGATATGATGTCATTGGCGTTACAATGCAGATTTGGCAAAANGACGAGATGCAGTCAGNNAAAGAAGANANCGGCTGNTGCGGNTTNAGCGCGGTTGACGATGCNCGNGGTGTAGCGCANAGNCTTGATATTCCNTACTATGTATTNAATTTTAGAGAAGAATTCAGGACGTGCGTNATNAANCCNTTTGTGGAGGAGTACCTTCANGCNAGAACNCCNAATCCCTGTATCTTGTGCAACCGTTATGTNAAGTGGGAGGCGCTTNTNAAAAAGAGNATNGCGCTCGGNGCGGACTATATTGCGACAGGNCACTATGCGCGGATAAAAAGACTTGAGAANGGCAGATATGTNATACAAAATTCCGTGACGGCGAAAAAAGATCAGACGTATGCGCTTTATGGATTGACGCAGGATCAGCTTTCACACACGTTGATGCCTGTGGGCGATTACGAAAAGGAAGAAATCAGAGAGATTGCCGCGGAACTAGGATTGCATGTGGCATCAAAGAAGGACAGTCAGGATATTTGCTTTGTGCCCGATAACGATTACGCGGCAGTGGTGGCGCGCGAGGCGAAGGAAGAATTGCCGCCTGTGGGAAATTTTGTGTCGACGGACGGAAAAATATTGGGGCAGCACAAGGGCATCATAAATTATACGATAGGGCAGCGAAAAGGTCTTAATCTTGCGATGGGATATCCTGTGTTTGTAACGCAGATCAGACCGGATACGAATGAAGTTGTGATCGGGACAAACGAGGAAGTTTTTACCGACAGTTTGATATGTGACAATCTTAATTTTATGGCAGTGGAGGACATTACGGAACCAACTGCGGTTACGGCAAAGATCAGATATTCCCACGCGGGAGCGCCCTGCACGATAAAAAAGCTTGCGGACGGACGCGTTGCATGTCAATTTGAAAAGCCTGTCAGAGCAGTGACACCCGGACAGGCTGTGGTCTTTTATCAAGAAGATTATGTGTACGGCGGCGGCACAATTATTTAATTGCGATTATTTGATCGTGATTGCTTGATCGCAATTATTTGATTGCAATAAAATAATAATCATAATTTGAAATATTCAGGAATGCGGTTTTGAAATACACAATAGTATCGAAAGCCGCATTCTTTTAAGATATCACATGCTTTGTCAAAATCAGCCGCAAGATCTTTGAGTTCGTGCGCGTCGGAGCCGACGGTGACAATTTCGCCGCCAAGCGCTTTATATCGCTTTAAAATCTCGGCACAAGGATTGGGCTGGTTCAGCCCCGCTCGAAAACCGCCTGTGTTGATTTCCAGTCCTTTTTCGTTTTCGATAAGTGCGGAGAGGATTTTGTCAAACACATCGGCATGTTTTTGATAGGTGTAGCCGTCATTTTTTGTGGGACCGTATCGGACGACATAGTCAAGATGTCCGTACACGTCAAAATACGGCAGCTTTTGTACGCATTCAAGAACCGAGGCAAAATATTCGTGATGCGCCTCGTCTGCGCTTCTGCCACTGAAAAATTCGGGATAGTAAGGGTCTTTTTTATTACAAATGTGTGATGAACCGATGATAAAATCAAAATCATGCGCTTGGGAATACAGCGCAAGTTCTTTTTTTAAATGCGGCTGGAGTCCGAGTTCGACGCCGAAACCGATTTCAATTTTCCCCTGATATTTACTTTTGCATTTTAAAAGTTCGTAAAGGTATGAGTCGGTATTCAGTTCAAACATGCCTTCCTCACCCGGCGAATACACATAGTCGGGGTCGTAGTGTTCGGTAAAGCATATGTGCGTCAGTCCGAGTTCCAGTGCGCGTTTTACCATATCTTCCATCGGCGCCGTGCCGTCACCCGAAAAAGACGAGTGCATGTGACAATCTGCCTTTATTGCCATAATAATCCCCCATTCTTTCCAAAGTCTGCAAATCATAAGTTTACGGATAGTGTATCATAAAATGGAGAAAAATAATACATTGTGGTAAGAGAAAAACATGTTCATAAATATTTTACATATGTTTTTCATTTTTTTTTGAAATATGACTTGAATTTTCTGCCATAATTAGGTAATATAGATGTGTTGATAAAATTTTGTCAATCATTTTGCACCATATAGCAGTTAAAAGCAAAGTCAAGCAGTTTTGCAAAATTGCTGTATCAGTGCGGATGAATTGGACAAGATAAGATAATAAAATACTATTTATTTTATTTAGGAGGAAAATAACATGGCAGTAAGAGTAGCAATCAATGGTTTTGGTCGTATTGGTCGTCTTGCATTCAGACAGATGTTTGATGCTGAAGGTTA
>JAAUZZ010000021.1:0-90950 GCA_014804345.1 Lachnospiraceae bacterium
CCGGAAGCATCGATACATGTATCATACCCTCAATCGTGTTTGGAAGCTCCACGTAAATCCCCCATGAAGTGATGGAAGAAATCACGCCCTCAAAAATGCTCCCTATGTGTTCCTCCATATATTCCGCTTTCTTGAGCTTGTCCGTTTCCCGCTCTGCCTCGTCCGCACGACGCTCCATCTCCGATGAATTTTTCGCCACCTCGGGAAGAATTTCACTGTAATGTTCTATCCGTTTCTCATTCATTTTTCCTCGGAGCTGTTCTTTGATAATCCTGTGTATCTGCAAATCGGGATATCTTCTGATCGGCGACGTAAAATGACAGTAATACTGGCACGCAAGCCCAAAATGACCCGTGCAGTCAATCGTGTATTTTGCCTGTTTCATACTCCTTAGTGTCAGTCTGCTGATTAGCGCCTCCTCGGGCGTGTCCTCCACATTTGCAAGCAGCTTTTGAAGCTCTTTCGGGTGAACCTCCTCCTGTTTGCTTTTGAGCGAATATCCGAAATTTCGGATAAACGTGCTGAGTTTCGCAATCTTTTCGGGGTCGGGCGTATCATGCGTGCGATAGACAAACGGCAGTTCCATCCAGTAGAAATGCTGCGCTACGGTTTCATTTGCGATCAGCATGAAATCCTCAATAATCTTCGTTGCTACATTTCGGTCATAAGGCTTGATGTCTACCGGATGTCCTTCTTTGTCCAAAATAATCTTTGTTTCCGGAAAATCAAAGTCAATCGAACCTCTCTTTTTGCGCTTTTCACGCAAAATCGCCGCAAGCTCGCGCATCAATTCAAACATCGGAACAAGCTCCTCGTACTCTAAAATCTCTGCCTCATCCCTGTCCTCGAGAATCTTTTTCACGCTGGTATACGACATACGCCTGTCCACCTTGATCACGCTTTCCGTGATTTCATGGTTTACGACCTCACCCTTCTTGTCAATCGTCATCAGACAGCTCAAAGCGAGCCGGTTCTCTCCCGCATTCAGGGAACAGATGCCGTTTGAAAGCTTATGCGGAAGCATCGGAATAACCCTGTCAACAAGATAGACACTGGTGCCCCGCTCCTTTGCCTCCCAATCGAGCGCCGAATTTTCTTGTACATAATTGGTCACGTCCGCGATATGCACGCCGAGCTGATAGAAATCCCCATCTTTTGTAAGGCTTACCGCATCGTCCAAATCCTTTGCGTCCTCGCCGTCTATCGTTACCATCTGCATCGCGCGAAGGTCGCGTCTGCCCGCCATATCAGCCTCCGACACTTCATTGGCAACATTCTCCGCCTGTTTCATAATCTTCTCGGAAAACTCCACAGGCAGTTCATATCCCTTTACGATCGACATAATATCCACGCCTGGATCATTTACATGCCCGAGTATCTCGACAATCTTTCCTTCGGGTTTTCTGTTGTTCTTTCCGTAATCCGTTATTTCGCAGACGACCTTGTGCCCCGATACCGCCCCTTTAGAACGCTCTGTCGGCACAAAAACATCATCACCGATTTTTGTGTTATCGGGAATGACAAAACCGTAATTTTTATTGCTTTTATCAAAAATGCCGACAATCCGTTTCATGCCGCGCGCGATAACCTCAATGACTTGCGCCTCCTGACGCTTTCCGCCATGTCCCGACAGTAACGCCACTTTTACAGTATCTTTATGAAATGCTCCGTTAATGCAGTTTTCGGGGATATATAAGTCCTCCTCCCTGCCTTCTATCTCGACAAATCCAAAGCCCTTCGGGTGGCTGATAAACGTACCGATCAGCTCCTTATCCGACTTTTTGGCTTTCACAAATTTTCCTTTTTTAGTAATAGAAAGCTTTCCTTCCGCCAAAAGCTCATTCAAGATGCGGTTCAGCTCGGGTCTGTCCTCTTTTGTAACTTGTAGCATCACTGCAAGCTCTTTCTCTTTCATCGGTACATAAAAATCCGCTTCCATCAAATCCAGTATAACTTTTTTTCTCTTATCCGACATGCCGCACCTCCTCTGTATTATTATCATCATACACTATTTAAACAGAAAAAAACACCCTTGAATTTACAAGAGTGTCTAAATGTTTTATCTTAATTTGTATTTAAAAATTAATGTTTAAAACAACTGCAAGTAACATAAATACAACACCCAGAACTTTTGTAAGCTTGACAAGCGCGCCCTCCATCGAACGTCCCTTGTTCTTGCCCCAGTAGGTTTCCGCCGCACCACTGATTGCGCCAAGTCCTGCCGATTTACCCTCCTGCATCAAAACAATCGTTGTAAATACGATCGATACCAATATCAAAATAATTGTAAGCACAATTCGCAAAGCCGCCATCTTTACACCTCCTTAATGATGACCTAACAGTAACAAGTTTAACATAAGTTTGCAGACTTTTCAACTGTTTTTTCAACAATTTTAATTTTTTCCGTTATCACCCGCATTATTCCGATACTTTTTCATCGGTTCCCTTGTTTCCTCTGAGCGCCTGTATACGTCCTCTGACATTTTCGTCAAACTCCTCATCGGAATATTTGGGATCTCTCGTTTTCATCCAGATATCACAGGGCGCCGCGGCACATTCCCCGCAGTTCTTATAACCCTTGTTATGTATCGTGCAATCATAAATTGCACAAGCTTGTCCTTCGGGCGCGTGAAAAACCTTTCCCTCACATTCATTACAGCCTGTACACATTTTTCCGTAGCAGTAGCATGCACTGCAGTCTGTTCCGCACACACTTAAATTTTGATTTTCAGATATTCCCATCGTTGTTTCCTTCCTTTCCAATACATATTGTATACAAATATATTTTTGTGTACATCATATTATGATTGTTTGGGAAAGTCTTGTATATTTCCGACATGACTGCCGCAATGTTGATATGCATACAGCCTTGCCGTTCGAATATCCATCGCATGATAACGTTTAAATTCCCGCATTAAATGGGACTGATCCGTGTAAGCATATTTACAGACCGCATCTAAGACATGAAACTTAGGATTCGTTAAAATCTCGTGCCATAAATACTGATAACGCACAAGACTGCAAAGTTTCTTAGGCGTAATTCCAATGTATTCATGGAACAGCCGCTCTAATTGTCTGCTGCTGATAAAGCATTCTTTTGCCAATTCCGTAACGCTTTGTGTTCCTTTGCGCAAAATAATTTGCTCCACCGCATTATCGATCATACTGTTTTGCCGAATCTCAGACAGTCTGTCGAGAAGAATTTCTTCCGCAGCCTTTCCCCGTTCCTCCAAAGTATGCTTGTCAAACAACTGCTGCCGCAGCATATTATCCAGCCAGCGAAACCGCGTCCGCACCTCATCATAAGTGTTTATCGTATCCTTCAAGGAATCCTCCGAAAAAACATATGCGTTCCATGCAAAAAATCGGATTGCAAATACGGAAACCAAATGACCGCTCTCTTTTCGGTCATGGTCCCAAAAACTGGCGTCATTAATTCCGCAAAAACCTCCGGTAATCGTATTGTCTGTATAATCAATATTATAAATTATATCAACACATGTATCGGGCACTACAATACTCGCATCAACAGATTGGTCCTTCTGTAAATAAGGTTGTTCACTTCCCCAAAAGCAACGGATGTAATTTGCCAATTCCAAATTTTGAGGTGATCGTTCCTTGTATTTTTTATTCTGTTGAAACGGTGTCGCCGTCAGCGGCACATAATTTAATTTTTTCATCGTAGTTTATACCTTTTTTTGATAAGCAATTCTTGGACTGCCGTCTGCAACATAGATTATGCCACACTTTTGATATCCGCTGCGCTCTTGCATATGCATAGATTGCAAGAATTTTATCCATATCCTCAAACGTTACCTTGCGTATTGTCATTTTTTGATTCTTGTTAAAATTTTATCACATAAAATATGCACATTTCTCAAAATAAAATTTCTGCTCTTTTCCGAATAGTTCCACCAACTTACTGACACTGTTTTTTTCTCTGTATTCTTTTAAAGCATCCAAATACGCGTTTCTGTTTACATCCTCAATCACAATCGGTATCATTCTGTTTTTCAGGCATTCCCGAAAGACAATCAGCCTTCCTGTTCTGCCATTGCCATCCTGAAACGGATGAATGCTCTCATATCTTGCATGGAATTCAGCCAATACGACAAGATCCACTTTCTTACTGCCATACCAATCCATAAGGAGTGTCATTTCACTTGCAACATTTTCCGGTCTTGTCGTCGGATAAATTCCTATCATATTGGGACGCTCTTTATACGCCCCAATCGCATATCCGTTTGCCCGATCCTCAAAAACACCCGATTTCAATTCATAGTGAAATTGCTTTATTAAACTTTGTGTCAGCGCTTCGCTCAACGTATCCAACATCTTATTAAACATTAAAAAATGTCCGTTCATTTCTTCTACATCTTTTGCTCTGTAATAATCGTCCGTCTTCGGCAACACGCCATGGTCAAACAGCGAAGCAGTCTGCTCTTCCGTAAGCGTACTACCCTCAATTTTATTGGAATTGTAAGCAAGCAGACGCTGTGTATATGCATACACGCCCGATCGATCAAACTTTTTTTGCTCTATCTCAAAACGTTCTAAAAGAAACTCCAAAAAACGCTTTTCATCATAATCTTTCATGCCTTCCCCCTTAAAACAAACTCTTATCCATACAACAAAGAAGTCTTCCATGATTATTATTCTATCACAGAAGACTTCTCAAGTCTTTATTTATGAGATTTTTTTCAACTTTTTATCAATAATCACTATATCTTATCAAACGGATCCAGATACTTCGAAACAATATCAATCTCCTCCTCAATCCGAAGCAGCTGATTATATTTTGCCACTCTGTCGCTTCGGCAAGGCGCACCGGTCTTAATCTGTCCCGCATTCATTGCCACTGCAAGGTCTGCGATAAACGGATCTTCCGTTTCTCCGCTTCGGTGACTGATAACTGCCTTATACGCATTGTGCTGCGCCATCTCCACAGCCTCAATTGCCTCGCTGACCGTACCAATCTGATTTACCTTTACAAGAATTGCGTTTGCAACCTGCTTCTTAATTCCGGCATCAAGACGCTTTGTGTTTGTAACAAACAAATCATCGCCCACAAGCTGCACTCTGTTGCCGATACGTCTGGTTAGTTCCGCCCAACCATCCCAGTCGTCCTCTGCAAGACCGTCCTCAATCGAAACAATCGGATACCGCTCAATCAGCTTTTCATAATATGCAATCATCTCTTCCGTCGTTCTCTTGATAACCTCTTCGTCCGATTTAGAACCGGAAGCCTCTCCTGCCTCATAGCACTCGCCGACATTACTTCCGTCCACCTGCGCTTTTCTTCGTTTCAGCTCCGTTTCTCCGCTGAAATGATACGTTCTGTCCTCCTCGTTATAAAGTTCCGAAGCCGCCACATCAAGTGCAATTTTTACCTCATTTCCGGGCATATATCCTGCCGCCTTGATTGCCTCCACGATCAAGTCAAGCACTGCAAACGCGTCCGGAAGGTCCGGCGCAAAACCACCTTCATCACCGACGCCCGTTGAAAGACCTCTGCCATGACAGATTTTTTTCAGATTATGATAAATTTCCGCACAAATGCGAAGCGCCTCACGGAAATTTGCTGCCTTTACAGGCATAATCATAAACTCCTGAAAATCCACAGTATTTGTGGCATGCCGTCCACCGTTTAAAATATTCATCATTGGTACCGGAAGTCTGTCCGTTTTAACACCGCCCAAATACCTGTAAAGCGGCATCCCAAGCGCATCGGCGGCAGCTCTTGCGGCAGCCATCGACACGGAAAGCGTCGCGTTCGCGCCGAGATTATTTTTGTTTTCGGTACCGTCCGTATCAATCAGGATATGGTCAATCAGCTTTTGATTGCACACGTCAATGCCAATCAGATTATCCTTAATCTTTGTATTGACATTGTTGACCGCCTTCTCCACGCCAAGTCCCATATAGCGCATCTCGCCATCGCGAAGTTCCACAGCCTCAAACTTGCCCGTGCTTGCGCCCGAAGGAACGCTCGCTCTTCCTTCATAGCAGTTATCTACTGTCACGACCGCCTCTACCGTCGGATTTCCTCTCGAATCAAGCACCTCTCTTGCATGTACATCCGTAATCTTTAAATACATATTTTCCTCCATTCCTTCCCTATGTTTTTTGATGTATACTGGCGGTCAAAAAGACTGACCGCTCAGTATAACGTGATGCACACAGCCGTATACGGAAATATGCCGCTTCGCGACTACGGCTGGCGCAATACTCACGGCAAATATTATTTACCGTGAGTATAACATCCAATCAACAATATTATTACCAAATTAAAACAAAAAATTCAGGACAACCGCAATTTACAGTTGTCCTAAATTCTTTATTCTATATATATTGTTGTGATAACCTATATCATTCAAGGAGAATGCATGCATTCTCTTGGAAATTTCGCTGCCGGGCGAAATTTTTTATTTACGAACCAAAAGTGACTTTCCTGTCATTTCCGCTGGCTGTTTCATTCCCATTGTCTCAATCAAAGTTGGCACGATATCCGCAAGGCATCCGCCCTCTCGCAAGGTATAATCCTTGTCATAATTTACAAGGATAAACGGTACCGGATTTGTCGTATGCGCCGTAAACGGTGCGCCTGTTTCATAATCAACAAGCTGCTCCGCATTTCCGTGGTCTGCACAGATAAACATTGTTCCATTTACAGAAAGGATTGCGTCAACCGCCTTTCCGACACACTCGTCAACTGCCTCAACTGCCTTGATTGCGGCCTCCTCAACACCTGTATGACCTACCATATCAGGGTTTGCAAAATTGATGATAATGACATCATACTTTCCGGACTTGATTGCCTCACAGAGCTTATCGCATACCGCATACGCGCTCATCTCCGGCTTTAAGTCATAGGTCGCCACTTCCTTCGGAGAAGGTACGAGCACTCTGTCCTCACCCTTGTTTGGCTCCTCTACGCCGCCGTTAAAGAAGAATGTAACGTGCGCATACTTCTCTGTTTCCGCGATTCTTGCCTGCGTCATATTGTTTGCCGCAAGCCATTCGCCAAATGTATTCGTAACCGAAATCTTGTGGAATGCCACTGTTTTATTCGGAATTGTCGGATCATAATCCGAGAAACATACATATTTCAGGTCAAGCCTCTTTCTGTCAAATCCCTTAAAGTCGTCATCACAGAAGGCTCTTGTAATTTCCCTTGCGCGGTCGGGACGGAAGTTAAAGAACACAATCGAATCCTTATCCTTTATCAAACCAACCGGCTCTCCGTTCTCCACAACAACAGTCGGAAGCACGAACTCATCCGTCTTATCATTGTCATAAGACTGCTGAATTGCCGCAGGTCCTGTAGGCGCTTGCTCACCCTTGCCCATTGTCATCGCCTCATATGCTTTCTGCACACGGTCATAATTGTTATCTCTGTCCATTGCATAATAACGTCCCATTACCGATGCAATCTTTCCGACACCGATTTCCGCCATCTTTGCATCCAAAGCTTCCGCAAATTCTTTACCGGAAGCAGGCGGTGTATCACGTCCGTCAAGGAAACAATGTACAAATACCTTGGAAAGATTATTTCTCTTTGCAAGCTCTAACAAACCGTAAAGGTGCGTATTGTGGCTATGCACGCCGCCGTCTGACAGCAATCCGAATAAATGAAGCGCTGAATCATTCTTTTTACAGTTCTCAACAGCCTCCAAAAGCGCAGGATTTTCAAAGAACGTGCCGTCCTGAATTTCCTTCGTGATTCTTGTAAGCTCCTGATAAACAATTCTTCCTGCACCCATATTCAAATGGCCAACCTCGGAATTTCCCATCTGTCCGTCCGGAAGTCCAACCGCCATTCCGCTTGCATTTCCCTTCACACAAGGATATTCCTTCATCAGTCTGTCCATAACCGGCGTCTTGCCAATTGCAACGGCATTATGCTCTGACTTCTCGTTTAAGCCATAACCGTCAAGAATCATTAATACAGTCGTTTTTTTACTCATTGCTCTATTCTCCTTTTTCTTTCTTACGAACTCAACATTTAGGCTGCGTTTTGCCTTAGTGTTTCTTAATGTTTTGCATAAAGTATACACTTTTTTCCAACTTTAGGCAATATGCTTTCTTCGAAATCCTTATTTTTTCCCCATACCGTGTTGTTTCATAATCTCCAAAAATTCCGAAAAAGCTCTCTCATGCATCTTGGAAACTGCTTGGGGATTTCTGCTAAGCAGCGAACTGATGTTTCGATATATTCTCTTTGTCCTCGCACGCTCAACATGCTCCATAATGCCGGCTTTCATGTTCTCGCTCTTTTCTTTCCCGGCGCCAAATGCGGAGTTAATCTTTTTTAATCCCGCCTCCGACTTTTCCTTCAGTTCGCTTCCGTAAAATGCATACGCCACTTCAAGTCCCTTCTGAAAATGCCGAAAATCCTCGTTGCTGCTTTCCAAACTCACCAAAAGCTCCTTCAGATTGAATGCCTCTCTCATACTCTCTGCCATATCAATTGAAATATACACCGTCAAAAGAAATACAATGACCTCCAAAAGATTTTGGTTCATCGAAAGCGCAAACCGCTCAATCGGATTATGCATGTATAGCGTCAGAAGCACGGAAAATATTCCCCATGCCAATGACGACAGCGCGCAAATATGTCCGTTTAAATTGAGTGGCTTTCCTGTATAATCCCAGTACCGCACATGAAACATCTTTTCCATCGCAACGCCTGTACAGTATTCCAGCAGTGTCGCGCTCGTCATTCCCACAACAAATACAAGCCCCGCATCGGTACGAAAATGCAGTGTAAAAATCAATACCGCAATTGCACCGGAACCGTAAATAGGCAAAAAGGGACCGTGAATAAATCCTCTGTTTACCCACATCCCTTTCCGTACCGACACATAACAGGTTTCCCAAACCCATCCGAAAAAGCAGTATAAATAAAAGAAAAACAGCCATGTTGAAAAGGTATAAATCATTCCCAAAAATCCCCCACCCGATGTATCATCTGTATTTTCCTGCAAATCTTAACTATATTGTATCCTTTTCATCTGTTTATTTCAATACGAAGTTTCTTTTTAGATACCGGTTTTTGATTGACATCATTCCTATTTTCGCTCGTCTACAACCGTATAATCCCCGATTGCTGTCTCCTGCACTCCTTCAATATCAGTAAACAACACTCTTGGCGTTATTCCTATAGTATTTCTGACTTCTGTTATCACTCGTTCTCTGATAAACTCCTCCTCTGCCGGAAGCGTTCCTCCAAAATTCGCTATCGCTATCAACACATCGATCATATCAAGATTTGCCTCTGCATAGATACGCATCAGATATCTTGCATTCATATCGTTTAGTCGTTCAAACATATCCTCGATTTCAAATTGAAATATACTCACACCTCTTATGACAAACATGTCATTTATTTTATCGCCAAGAAGACTGAGCCTTGCGCTTGTTCTGCCACAGTCGCATCTGTCACGGGTAATGATTGCCTGATTCCCTGTCCGATATCGTAAAAGCGGCATCCCCTCTCTTTGCAGTGTTGTGAATACCAGTTCGCCGCTTTCTCCGTCCTTTGCCACAGTATTAGTGTTTTCATATAACGCCTCGGGAATGAAATAATCTTCCTGTATATGAAGACCTTTGTGATATTTACAATCACATGCCACACCCAAACCTGCAAGCTCATTCAATCCATAGATGTCATACGTTTCAATATTCAGCATTCTCTTCGTATCCCTGCGCATTCTTTCAGAACAAAGTTCCGCTCCGCATATTGCTGCTTTCAATTTTAGGTTTTTCATTTCATTCATGCTTTCAACGATGCGCCCAATCCGTAAAAGATTCGAATGTGCACATATAATCCCGGTCACGTTTAAACGCTTCATAATCTTGATCACATTTTCCATATTGTTTATCGGAGAATGCACTACCGATGCCCCTACTTTTTCCGCTCCGCGGTGAATTCCCAATCCTTCTGAAAGAAATCCGTAATTATAAACAATCTGTATTGTATCATTTTTGCTGAAGCCCGCCATATGAATGCATCGCGCCACGCATTCCGTCCATACTTCGATATCGTGTCTTGTACAACCAACCACAATTTCCGTATCCGTAGTCGCTCCGGAACTGTGATATCTGACAATCTCACTTTGCGGTACCGCCAAAAAATCATAAGGTGAGGCTTGTCGTAAATCTTCTTTGGTGGTAAACGGAAGTTTGTTCAGGTCTTCTATCCCGCGAATATCTCCCGGTTCGATTCCTTCTTGCTGCATTTTTCTTCTGTAATACTCGACGCTATAGTAAACTTTCTTGACCAGACTGACAAGACGTTTTCCCTGTAAAGTCATCAGTTCATCGCGACTCATACATTCTCTTGCCTTATTCCATATCATACAAGCATCACCTCCGTATTGAACAAAAGGAACCTGCGTTTCTGCAAGTTCCTTTTCCCCACCCTTATAAATCTTCTGTTACGATTGTTGTTTCTGTTGCTGTTTTTGGTTCCGTCTTTGGCTTTGGCGCCTCACTCTGTGGTGCATTTGCATTCACCACCATATTGACACCGTCCAAACCGTTCACCGTAATATTTCTGTTTACCTTTGCATCATATGACTCTGCATTAATGATGTTGGCAAGGTCAATGCCTGTCGTTTCCTTCATCGACTCAAACAGTTTTGTCATAACCGCGGGTACGTTTCCCGCTACCTGTTCCACGCCGTTTGCTCCACCGTCTCCGCCGATAATCGTAATCTTATCAATCTGTGCCAGCGGCTCCGCAATCTTCGATGCAATATCGGGAAGCACTTTGATCATCATCTCGGCTACGGCTGCCTTGTTATACTTCGCATAAGCCTCCGCTTTCTTTTCCATTGCCTCTGCCTCTGCAAGACCTCTTGCCTGAATTGCCTCTGCCTCCGCAAGACCTTTTGCCTTCACTGCAGCTGCCTCTGCCTCTCCGTATGCCTTGACGCCTTGCGCCTCCTGCTCTTTTGAGAAACGATCCGCCTCTGCCTGTGCCTTTCTTGCCTCTGCCTCTCTCTGTGCCTCAAACTGCTGCGCCTCTGCCTGTTTCTGCCTCTGATAGAGCGTTGCGTCTGCTTTCTGTTGTGCGGCGTATTTTTCCGCCTCTGCCTGTTTCTTTACCTCAGCTTCCAGCGCACGTTCCTTTACCGCTACCTCGTTCTGCTTTAATTCAATCTCGCGCTCCTGTCTTGCGATATCGGCGTTTACTGTGGTAATCTCAATCGTCTTACGCTGTTCCTCTTTCTGGATTTCGTATGCGGCATCCGCCATAGCGCGCTTGGTATCTGCCTCCATCTGCAGCTCTGACTTCTTGATTGCAAGTTCGTTTTGCTTTTTCGCAATTTCTGTCTGCGCTGCAACCGCTGCGTCATTCGAATCCTTATCTGCTGCTGCCTGCGCAACCTTGATATCTCTCTCACTCTCGGCTCTTGCGATTGCCGCCGCTTTCTTAATCTTAACAATATTGTCAATACCCAAGTTTTCGATGACATCATTGCCGTCCACAAAATTCTGTACGTTAAAGCTGATAACATCAAGTCCCATTGCCGCAAGATCGGGTTCCGCGTTTTCCTTTACCAGTTCCGCAAACTTCTGACGATCCGAAACCATTTCTTCAAGACGCATACGTCCAACAATTTCACGCACATTACCTTCCAGCACCTCACGCGCCACGCTTGCTATGTACTCCGTATTCTTATTCAGAAAGTTTTCAGCAGCAAGTCGTAATTTATCTGGCTGATTACTGATTTTAATATTGACCGTTGCGTCCACATTGATGTTGATGTAATCTGCTGTCGGAACGGCATTACTCGTTTTTACATCAATCGGAATCAGACGAAGATTCAATTTATCAAGTCGTTCAAAAAACGGAATACGAATGCTCGCCTTTCCAATTACAACCTTTGATTTTGTCTTGATACCCGAAATAATAAATGCCATATCTGGTGGTGCTTTCACATATCCCATGCATAACAATACGATGAGCAGTACCACAACAATAATTCCTACAATCACTCCAAGCATTCCTTGTATTCCTCTCATTTTTACCTCCATTTGCTTTTGTTTTATTTTTTTCAAACATCGACACGCTTCGCGTGTCCCATATTGAAGTAAAAGCCAAGCGTCCAAAACTGAAACACTTGGCTTTGTACTTACATAACAGTATAACATATTACCGTCTGTCTGTCACTTGATTATTTTAAAATTCCTATTTCCAGAAAATTCATAATTTTCTATCATGAGAAAAGAAATACCTTCTTATGCGCCGAAATCGAAATGCTGTCCTACCTTCTTTTCCAGATCGCTCAATAAACGTTCGTCTTTCTCCATATATGTATAATCGCCGTTTTCTATCTTTTGCAAAAGCTCATCAATAGAATCTGCCTCAAAGACGATTTCATCACTCTCTTTGCTTTCCTTGCTCTTCTTATTTTCCGTTCGTTTCTCCTCAAGCTTTTCCTGCTGCTTTTTCTTTTGCGCCTTCTTCTCTTCTGCTTTCTTGGCTGCCTTCTTTGCAGCACGTTTCTGCTCAAGCTTCTTGTTCTGTGTCTGGAAGCTCTTATCCATTGTTGCAAAGAATGACGCAGCGCCATTGTCGTTCACCTTCACGCCGTAGCTTGTTACGTTCATGCCCATCTTTGCAAGCCGTTCTTTGAGCTGTGTCACACCGCTTGCTGCATTTGCGATAACGCTCTCATACTGCTTGCGGTATTTCTCATCCGTTGCCATACGCTCAATCTTTTCCTCATCGATCAGCACAACCATCTTATTGGCATTTCCGTACTTTGCCGCATTTGCTTTGGCATATTCCTTCTGATCGGCGCTTACGAGAATGAAATCCATATTGCCGTATTTTCTCTTTAATTCCTCATAGTACTTTGCAGCCTTTTCGCTGAGCATCGGATTTCCGACTGTTCTGCCGCTTACCTTTACTTTCTTTTCGCCGTCACTTTTTTCTGTTTCAACGGTTTCTACCTTCTTTTCTTCATCTGTCGTTTTTTTGCTTGACGCATTTTGATAAACCGCCATGCTTTCCGCATAATTGCTCATTGTATTAGATACTGTACTCATCGCTGTTCCTCCTTGATTCTGAGTATGCCGATATTCGGCACGGCAAAATCCGTTTTACCGTTTTTTGTTAATATGTTTCTATTTTTTATATCGTCATAATCCAATGCTTTCTTTATTGGCTTTTCCAATATTTTAAAAATTATGCCTGAACGTCAATGCTTACGCCTTCGGTCCGAATGACCATCTCCGGCATTTCCCCCGTATTGACGGGCATCTCCGCGCCGCCTAACTCCAGTGAGACACTTTGACCTGCCGGACTATTATTTGATGCTATATTTGACGCGCCGGAAGCGTTTGCCTCTTTTTCCCTTTGGAGTTTGTTAAACATCGCTTTTAAGTATTTCATGTCCGCTTCGAGAATCGCTTTAAGTTCCTCACTGCGGTGTTTCTTTTTCATTGCCTCCAAATCTTCGGGATCCATATCCTCCGAAAACACGGATAACAAGTCCTCCGAAAGTTCGTTAAGTCCGCTTGCGCTTGTAATCTCTTCAAGTAATTTCTGCATTTCCTCCTGTAACGCACGCTCCATTTTCCGCTGCATATCACGCTCTAACTCACGTGCGACCTCTTGCATGACATCTGTTCCGAACGCCTCCGACCCCTCTATGAATTCCTCTGAAAGGTCTTCTTCCATGTCAACCTGTTTCCCCTCACACAAACCGCCTTTTTTGGCTGCCTCTTCCTCTTGAAGATGCTTCATTTTCTTTTTTGCCACACGCGCAATCTGCATCGCATGGACAATCGCATGTTCCAACTCATAGCGGTCAACCCCGTAATCATTAAGCTGCCGCTTTAACTGTGCAACTTTGTTTTTGGCTCCTGTCCATGCCATTCTTGCAGTACCGGATGTCTTGCTTTTTAAAATCTTCGACGAAATCTGGCGCATATTATAATTTACCCTTTTCGCTTTTGCCTTTGCATACGCAGATCCCTTACTGCTCGAAATCCGTCCAACCACCTTTCCGTTCGCGTCCTTTATCGTATGAGTATAACGATTGCTGCTTGTAATTCCTATTCCCAATCCCGGCATCATACCGACATCACCTCTCAATCCGTTGAATCGCTTACGCCTTTACATCAATCGGCGTATAATTTTCTATCAGGGACTCATCCATGAGTTCCTGCTGCTGCGCAGTTTCCGAAATAATCCGAACACCTTCCGCAGACGCTAAATCTTCCGTAGAAAGCTCTTCTTCAAGGAGTTCATCCTCAAGGAGTTCCCTCGCAAAGATTTCCTCTTCCATCTGTTCCTCGACAAGCTGCTCATCAAGCGCTTCCACTTTTTCAAGCGCTTCCTCAAGCAACTCCGTAAGTATACCACCCTCGTCCTCGATACCAAGCGCTTCCTCGATTTGCTCGAGTCTTCTTTCTTCCGGCGTCTTTGGTTTTTGCTTCTCGGCGGCCTTTGCAATCTGCTTTCCGCGCTCTTCGGCTTCGTCCATGGTATGCATCATCTGCTCCTGATTGTACTGCTGCTTTGCCGCCATAATCTGCGCGTCATAATTGTTGAACAGCTCTAATTTCTGCTCAATCTGGTCAAGCGTTTCACACTTCATGTTCTTCAAGCCTGCCTTTTGCTCCTCAAAAAAGTCAACCTGAGATTGCATTTTCTGCTGCCGTTCCAGTTTTTGCTGTGTACTTTTTAATCCTCCTCCTATCCTCTGTGAAAAGATTGAAAAATTTTTAGCGGAAATATTCATACTCACCATACCTTTCTATTTTATTTATTTGTCGTTTCACAACATTTGATTTCAACTTGTTTACAAACGTAAATTATATAGTTTTGATTTTGGGCGGCACGCTGTCCGCCCTTATTTTAATTAAATAATATACTTTAAGAAAATTTCCGCAAGTCGGTTTTCGATGGTGTCCGATGACAGATAGAGCACATCGTCCGTATCTCCTGTACCCGCCACATCCACAAGCACGACATCGCCACAGCCACCAAACCCCGGAAGCTTCATCACGGTACCGAAAGAAACATACACATACTCATCCGAAACCTGTTCTTCTTGCAAAAAGCGTTCAAAGCCTTCCGCGTCAATATAGAGTTTTTTATCTTCCACGCGAAACGCCTCGTTTACAGCCGCCGTATCACAGGCAATTTGCCTCATATCCTCACCGTAAACGTAAATTTCCTCAAGAACCGTATATCGGGAATAGGAAGTCATCGCTATTCCCGCAGACAACAGCAAAACACTTGCCAAAGCCAATGCTATTCCTACGCGTTTTTGAAAGATAACCTCATTTTTATCCGCTTTCCCCGCGCCGATATATTGTATTCTTTCTTTCAACGCCCGAAAATCATTTTGCTCTATAAAGGAAGCTACCGCAATATTTGTGTTTTGGCAAAAATGCTCCGCCAATCCGATAAGGACACAGCCATACGCATGTTTTGTGATACCCGCATCGGCAATCGTATATTCGTCACAGGCATGTTCAATATCTTCTTTCAACATTCTCTCGCACAGATAAATCAACGGATTGATCCACCATATGTAGGTAAGAAACCGAAACACGGTAAGCAATACAATATGTCCCAAGTTAATATGCGCCAACTCATGACGGATAACAACGTCTCTGCTTTTTTGATCCAGCCGCTCCCATACATCCCTCGGCGCCACAATATAAGGTCTTATGATCCCGCCGGAAAAAGGGCTTGCGTTAATATCCGAAACATATATTTTTACCCTTTCATTTATGACACTTGTGTCATAAATCTGCGACATTCTTTTTAGCGTGCGGCGAAAATAAATATTTTTTATGATAAAAACCATAAACAACGCAAACATAACGCCAAAATACAGATACCCGTGCCACGCCTTCGTATACTTTGCAAGATATGCCGTAACATAAACAAAATACCGTTGATAAAAAAGCTTACTCATTCCCATAAACGCCATCGGAACAAGCAATGTCCACAGATAGCAGCAAAGAATCGCGCTCTTTTTTCGAAGTATCCTATGTACCACGAGGAGTACGGGGATCAAGCATAATCCGCAAAGCAGTGTCTTCATACATTTTGAAAAACAATAGATCGAAGCAAAATCCGCTATGCTTTTTATCATTTTTAAAATATCATCGCTCATCCGAACTACTTTTCCTCCTCAAGCTGTGCAACAAGACTTTTCAGCGCACTCAGTTCCTCTTTTGAGATCTCTGCCGATTTCAAAAAACTTGCCACGGCAAGCGAAGCGTTTCCGCCAAAATAATTGTTCACAAAACGTTCGCTCTTAAGGCTTAAGCACTCCTCCTTGTTCTTTATGGGATAATAATGATAAATTCTTGCATCATGCGCATCAATCTCATAAGCGATAATATGTTTACCAAGGAGTCTGTTAATCATCACCCTAATCGTATTTTTATTGATGTTAAGAACTCCTTTCAAAGCCTCGATGATTTCTGCCGCTGTCATCGTGCCCTGACGCTCCCACAAAACTTCCATGATCAGCCACTCATTCTCGCTGGGTGTCCGTTCCTCCACTCTGTTCTCCTCCTGTTTTGCTTTCGCGTGAGAGTACCCTTATGTAATCTATATCGGTTTACATCCGTAAATGATTAACCCTCATCGCAATTATTTTATATTACTTTTTATACCCTATTTTATCACATCTTCTCCACTATATTCTGACTGCGCCGACAGCCCGGATATTCATTGGATAAACATTTTCTCTGCCCACATACTTTGCGATATACTCCACATAGTTGTCCGTCTCCGCAAGCGGTACTAAGCATGCAATAACGCCCGCAAAGCCGCCGCCGTGTACACGGCATACGCCGTCGCCGGTCTCATTCAGGAACAGCTCCGTCAGCGCAAGCACAAGTGTAATCTTCTGCTCTTTGCAGTTCTGCAGCGAATAACAATTCTGCAAAAGCTCCCATGACGAGGTTCCCGACTCCTGAAGCAGACGCAGTATTTTCGCAGTGTCCTCTCTTTCAATCGCTTCCGCCATCTCACCGACGCGCCTGTCCTCCTCAAAGAAGTGAATCGCTCTCAGCACTGCTCTGTCATTTGGAATTTTATTCACGTTTGCAAGAAGCTTGTCAAGACTTGTTTCACACAGACGCTCGGCGCCGAGTGCTTTTGCCGCCTCCTTCATCTCGTTTGGAATGCTTGAATACTCGTCACTCAAATCAGCATGTCCCTTACCTGTATTTACAATAACAAGACGATATCCCTTGCTTTGGAATGAGAATTCAAGCGGCTGATACTCCGGCTGGCTGCCATTTGCAAAAGAGAACAAGACTGGTCCGCCGACCGCGCACGCCATCTGATCCATCATTCCCGACGCCTTGTTCCAAAAGACATTTTCGGCATACTGTCCCATTCTCGCATAATCGGATACACTCATCGTTCCATCGTTAAAGAGATAATTGATGATCGTGCAGACCAGCATCTCAAACGAAGCTGACGAACTGACACCTGCCGCCGCAATTACGTTTGTTGACACATACGCGTCAAAGCCGCCTGTCTGAAATCCAAATTTTTTCGCCGCCTCTATCATTCCCGCAACAAGCGACGGTGTCCCGACTACCTTCGGCACACTGTCAATCTTTGTAATGTCAACCACGATCTCTTCGTCATAACCTTCGCTTGTGATATGTATGACATTGCTGTCATTTTTTGCTGCGGCGCCAATCGTATCAAGATCAATGCTTCCCGCAATCACTCTTCCGCCATTGTGGTCCGTATGATTTCCGATAATCTCCGTTCTTCCGGGCGATGTAAAAAATGCAGCCTCATCATGTCCGTATTTCTTTTTAAAATTGTCTGCAAGCGCACGAAAACGCCCTGCGCTATTTACGCTCTCTCCATAAATTGTTTCCAGTCTATCGCTTGTCGGGATATTCATTTTGCCATTCCTCCTATAAAATAATTTATTATCCTCTATTATACATGGACGAACCGTTTTTGGCAACAAAAAAGCCCCCGCAATAACGCACGGGGACTTCTTGGGTAATACTATGTTTTTACACTTTTACATCAACATTACTGCCAATCGCTGCCGCCGGTTTCCCGGAAACGGAAGCCGACACGGGAGTCGCTGTTTCCGCTTCATCTGCTGTTGCTGCCACGACTCCGCTTTCTGCTACGGACATAGCTCCTGTTTCGCCGTTTTCGTTTTCGATGCCGGCAACCTGTGTGTTGTCCTTGTCTTCTTTCTTAGCATCTGAACCGTCTTCTCTTTCCGTATTGACTTCTCTGAGCTTATCGTTTGCCTCTGCAAGTGTTGATGCCTGCGATGCAGTCGCTGCCTGTGCCTTATTCTCCATGCTTTCCACAGCATCCCACTTACTGCTGATTGCAGCGCTATCGTTTGACGTTCTATGAGAACTACCGCCGTCACGCGCAATTTCCGACCGCTTAATCCTGGCGCCGTTCTCCATGTCCTTTGCAGTGCTGCCATACACATCTGCCTGCTTCATGGAACTATCCGCCGATATCATTGCCTCCATGCTCTTTTGTGACAAGCCTGTCGCATTTTCCTCCGACTTTTTGGGCTCGCTCTTTTGCCGTTTCTCCTCTTGCGCCTTTTTGCGTTCCTCCATCTGATGTTGTCGAAGCTGCATATTCAGGTCGCTGATCTGCTTTTGGATTTCCTGCCGCTTTTTCATTTTGATTTCGGGATCCATTTCCTTATTTTGAGCAAGTTCCTGTAGCTGCTTCTGCGCATCTGCAATCTGCTTTTGCAGACTTTTGCTGTACGAATCCATACCCTGCTGACTACTCATGGAGATTGCGCTTGTGCCCGCGCCTGCGTTTGCATTACTGCCGATACCGCCTATTGTCATAGCTGTTCCTCCTTCCTTCTCTGCTATTTTCATAGCGTATTTTGATGCCATGCTTTTTGTTGCAATGATATACGCTGACGCGATTATTTATTAAAAAAAGAAACGATATACGCCGCCGCGATTTCCTATAACATAAAAAAGCAATTCGCATCTGTAAAGTGTTTCGGAATGCCATGACTGGAACTAAACGGATTTGTTGTGAAGCGGACATTTTCTGTTGTCAATCTATTTTACGAGCATCACACTGAGCCTAAAAATGCCGTCTGCGCGCTCCGCAAGCATATCGCCGCAATATTTTCTCGCCACGCTCTGAATGTTTAACAGACCGTATCCGTGACCGTTTGTATCCTCCTCGTCTGCTTTTTCGTTCTCCCGCAAACTGTTTTCCATTTCAATCATGTAAATATCATTTTTAACATACGAATAAAGTTTTATCTGTGCCTCTCCTCCCTTATCCGCTGCATATTTTGCGGCTCTTATCGCATTGTCCAGCGCATTGTTTAATATGACGCTAATGTCAAAAGCGTTGATATTGTCACTGTCGGGATAATGAAAATCACATTCAAATGATATCCCTTTCTCCAGCGCCTCCTGTCTGCGCTCCGAAAGGATCACATCTGTCACGGGATTGCCGCTTTTCATCTCAAAATCAGATGACCACAGCTTTTGCTTTAGCTCTTTCATATACTCGCCCGCTGTTTTGTCCGCTCCCGTTTCATACAACGCCTCCAAGGTTGTGATATGATTCCCCATATCATGCCGCAATCCGCGAATATCGGCATAGAGCCGCTCCACCCTGCCGATATGATGCTTCATACTCTCAATCTGACCGTTTAACAATTCCTTTTGCCTTGCTTCCTCCTGCTTTTCCTTGATGTTTTGATACAACATGATCAGTACGATAATCGTAATCAGGGAAATCACATAGTAGCACAAACACATCAGATTAAACTGCGTTGAGATTTCGGACAACGCATAGCCTGTATCCACTTTGTAGTTATTGTCATAAAACTTCATCATGGCATATCCGACCAGTCCCGACAGGGAGGGCAAAAGCATCAGCACGAATTCGTTCCGGTTCATATCCTCTTCACGATATTGATACACTTTTCCTATAAGCCACGAAACCACAAGCAGCAGCGCCAAATCGACAATTCTATTCAACACGACACTGAACAAAAACAGTTGAAATTGCGATGCTATACTCTCGCTAAAATGCGGTATTTTAACGCTTATCTTATGAATCCATATATACAGACAGTTGCCGCTTGCTACTGTAAGCCAACGCACACTAAAAAATGTAATTGCAAGAAAAATTTTCTGCCGAATGCGTTTTTGATCCAGAAGGCACAAAACCAGAAGCCCTGTAATCACACATAGACTATATACCATAAAATTGTTGAACACCACAGGAACAACCCACAAAAACAGCAGCATGGCAGTAAGGGCTGCCCCCGCTGCCAGCGCATGCTTTTTGTGTTTCACAAAAGGCATACAGAAATAGGAAAACGCCACTCCAAAAATAACAGCGATAAAAAACACGTCTATTTCGCTTACAAGTTCATAAAGACTTTCCCAATCCGTCATACTTCTTCTCCTATCCCTTGGACATTCTTCCGAATTCACGCTTCATATACGCCATATGCGCTTTCACAAATCCCGCGTAATTTTGTTTTGCCATCATCACCTGACCGTTTTGCAAATATATGACACTTCTGTCATATTTCATAACGTATTTCAGATTGACAAGGTATGCCCTATGCGGTCTGTAAAAGTCCTCTCCAAGCTCGTCCTCAAGACTTTTCAACTTTCCGTAATACTCAATGTTTTCCGCAGTTGTATGAAGAACTACCTTTCGGTTAAACACCTCAGCATAGACAATATCGGCTGCTTTTACGGTCGTATGGACACCGTTGCTTTTTACAGTGATACACCGTTCATCATTTCCGGCTTCGCCTGTACCTTCAATCCCTATCCATTTCTGCCTGAGCTGCTCCGCCGCTTTTTGTAAAACCTCCTCAAACTTCTTGTCGGAAACAGGCTTCACCAGATAGTGAAACGCCCCCACATCAAAAGCGTCAAACACATAATCGGCGTATGCTGTAATAAAAATCAGAATCGTTTTCCAACCGATACTCCGTAATCTCCGCGCAAGATCGATGCCATTCATGCAGTTCATTTGGATATCCAATAACAGAATATCCGGCGCCTGCTTAGGATTGCGTTTTGCGCTGTTCCAAAGCTCGTCCGCATCATAAAAACTTATGACGTCTGCACTTTGATAGACGGTCTTTATCTTTTTTTCGAATAATTCACATATTTTTTTATCATCGTCACAGATTGTAATGTTCATGTTTTCCCCTTTGTCTTTTCTCCGTGTCAGCGTGTGATATTATTTATCCTTTGACATACCGATTTCACAGCTTTTATCTTATGCACAGTTTAACATTTCGGGATATACGCGTCAACAAAACTTGTTTTTCTTTCCATTTTATTGTAATATAGTATGGATTACGATTACAGGATAAGCAAAACGGAGGATTATCATGATTTTATCATGCAGTAATATAGACAAAACCTTTACGGATAACCACGTCATAAAAAACGCATCATTTCATATCGGAGACTATGAAAAAGCCGCCATTGTCGGCATTAACGGCGCGGGAAAATCCACTTTGCTGAAAATCATCGTAGGCGATTTACCGGCGGACGCGGGACTTGTGACCTTCGCAAAGGATAAAAGCTTCGGATATCTGGCACAGCATCAGGCTGTGGACAGCGCAAATACCCTCTTTGATGAACTCTTGACCGTAAAACAGGAGGTTTTGGAATTAGAAGCGTCTATTCGCCAATGTGAATTGGATATGAAAAGCGCGGACGGCGATGCCCTTGAGCTTTTATTAAAGAAATATGCCAACATGACGCACAGTTTTGAGGATATCAACGGATACGCTTATAAGAGTGAAATTACGGGTATTTTAAAGGGTCTGGGATTTGGAGAAGACGAATTTGACAAAAAGGTTGCAACGCTCTCGGGCGGTCAAAAAACGCGTATCGCACTCGGAAAGCTGCTGTTGCAAAAACCCGACCTGATCATGCTTGACGAGCCGACAAACCATCTCGATTTAAACTCGATCGCATGGCTTGAAACATATCTTTTAAACTACAAAGGCGCTGTCATCATTGTTTCACATGACCGCTATTTTTTGGACAAGATTGCAACAAAAATCATTGAAATAGACAACGGTGTGGTTTCGTCCTTCAAGGGCAATTACTCGGATTACGCTGTGCAAAAAGAACACTTGCGCACAGAGCAGATGAACGCCTACTTAAACCAGCAGCGTGAAATCAAACATCAGGAAGCAGTCATCGACAAACTAAAACAGTTTAACCGTGAAAAATCAATTCGGCGCGCAGAGAGCCGCGAAAAGATGCTTGATAAAATAGAGCGGCTGGAAAAGCCGGTTGAAATCGACACCGACATGAAACTAAAACTCACACCACACAGGACAAGCGGAAACGATGTCATGCAGATACAGGGACTTTCCAAAAGCTTTGGCGCAAACACACTTTTTTCAAATGTTTCCTTTGAGATCAAGCGCGGCGAACATGTCGCAATTATCGGAGATAACGGAACGGGAAAAACAACTCTGCTCAAAATCATCAATGAGCTGATTCCCGCCGACAAAGGCGAAATCAGACTTGGAACAAATGTGGAGATCGGCTACTACGATCAGGAGCACCATGTCCTTCATATGGACAAGACCTTGTTTGATGAAATCAGTGACGATTATCCCTATCTCACAAATACAGAAATCAGAAATACGCTTGCCGCATTTTTGTTTACGGGGGAAGACGTGTTTAAGAAAATAAGCGCACTCAGCGGCGGCGAACGCGGACGCGTTTCGCTTGCAAAGCTGATGCTGTCAGAAGCAAATTTTCTAATTCTCGATGAGCCGACAAACCACCTCGATATCGCATCGAAGGAAATCCTTGAATCAGCCTTGAATGCATATGAAGGAACCGTCCTCTATGTTTCACATGACCGCTATTTTATCAACAAGACCGCATCAAGGATTTTGGACCTTACGCATCAGAAATTTATCAATTATATCGGGAACTATGATTATTATCTTGAAAAACGCGAAATTCTGACACCTGTGTCAGTTTCGGAAACTACTGCTCCTAAAAACGAACCGTCCGCACAAAAGCTTGATTGGAAGCAACAAAAAGAAAATCAGGCACAGGCACGCAAACGGGAAAATGATTTAAAGAAATGCGAAACACGGATTGAGGAACTCGAACAGAAATGCGACGCGCTTGACGCAGAAATGGCAAAGCCCGAAAATGCCACAAATTCCGCTAAGTTACAGGAATTATCCGGAGAAAAAGAAACGCTGTCAGCAGAACTTGAAACACTATATGAAAAATGGGAGGAGCTTTCTGAGTAAAGCCCCTCCCATTTATGTACACGAGCGGGGAAAGAAACCTTCCCTGCTCGCGTACAATCTTTTTAAAATTAAATCGCGTCAAATGTCGCTCTGATTGCCTTGATAAAGTCCTCGCTGTTGAGCGTCGTCACGTCTTTTAAGGATGTAATCAGTGCCAAGTCTTTCGTCATCTTTCCGTCTTCTATTGTCTTAATTGTTGCCTTTTCAAGCTTGTCTGCAAATTCCACAAGCTCCGAAATCTTGTCAAGCTCACCGCGCTTTCTGAGCGCGCCTGTCCATGCAAAAATTGTTGCAACGGAGTTCGTTGACGTTTCCTCCCCCTTTAAGTGCTTGTAGTAATGTCTTTGCACAGTACCGTGCGCCGCCTCATACTCGTATACGCCCGTCGGTGAAACAAGCACGGAAGTCATCATCGCAAGCGAACCGAATGCCGAGCTTACCATATCGCTCATGACATCTCCGTCATAATTTTTACATGCCCAGATAAATCCGCCTTTTGCTTTCATGACACGCGCTACCGCATCATCAATCAATGTATAGAAATATTCAATGCCTGCCGCCTCAAACTGCTTTGCGTACTCCGCATCGTAAATCTCTTGGAAAATGTCTTTAAAGTTATGGTCATATTTCTTGGAAATCGTATCTTTTGTCGCAAACCACAAATCCTGTTTTGTATCCAAAGCATACTTAAAACATGCGTGCGCAAAGCTTGTGATCGACTTGTCCGTATTGTGTATTCCCTGTAAAATACCGGGAGCGTCAAAATTGTGGATCAGCTCTCTGATTTCCGTTCCGTCCTCCCCTGTAAACACGAGCTCTGCCTTGCCCGCGCCCGGAACCTTGATTTCCGTATTCTTATACACATCACCGTACGCATGTCTTGCGAGCGTAATCGGCTTTTCCCAATTCTTAACACAAGGCTCGATTCCCTTTACCACAATCGGAGTCCTGAAAACCGTACCGTCAAGGATTGCCCTGATTGTGCCGTTTGGACTTTTCCACATTTCCTTCAGATTATACTCTGTCATTCTGGCTGCATTTGGTGTGATCGTCGCACATTTAACAGCAACACCGTACTTCTTTGTCGCCTCCGCGGAATCTACCGTCACCTTATCGTTTGTTTCGTTTCGGTACTCCAGTCCGAGATCATAATACTCTGTCTTTAAATCAATGTATGGAGCAAGCAGCTCATCCTTGATCATCTTCCAAAGGATACGCGTCATCTCGTCCCCGTCCATCTCTACAAGCGGTGTCGTCATTTGAATTTTTGCCATTGTTCTCTCCTCCATTTTTATCAATTATTTCTATCATTTCATTCTCAAGTTTGTGTTTACACAAACTTGTAATCAAATTAAGGTTGTAAAGCAAACTTAATTTGATTTATTTTCACTCAATCCGCATTTTACCATATTTTTGTATGCATTACAAATATGTTCGTCTGCAAGCCGTTCCGCAAGCTGTTCATTTCCATCACGAATTGCCTCCATAATGCTTTTGTGCTCTGCCACTGCCGCCTTACTGCGCTCCCTGTCGGAAAGCGTTTTCTGCCGTTCCTTCTGCACATATTGGTGAAAATCTTTTAACAGATGAATCAGCATCTTGCTCTCACACGCCTCATAAAGCTGCATATGGAACCGATTGTCAAGCTCGGTCAACTGATCAAAGTGCCCCTTTGACAAATGAAATTCACTCAAAAGAATCGTTTCCTCCATCTCCTCGATTGCGTCCTTTGATATTTTTTTCGTTGCCCACTTTGCACACAAGCCTTCAAGGAGGGAGCGTATTTCATAGATATCCGCCACATCGGATGCGGATATTCCCGTCACATACGCGCCTTTGTTTGGCACAATACGGATCAACCCCTCAAGTTCAAGCTGTCGAAACGCTTCCCGAACAGGGGTTCTACTTACACCGAGTTCCTCCGCGACCGCTGCCTCTTTCAGCTCCTCTTTTTCATTATATCTGCCGCTTAAGATATCCTCTCTAATCTTGTTGAACACTCTGCTGCCTAACGAATATTTATCTGATGTGTCATGATTGACATCATATTCGCCCATCTTCTCACCTCTTTAATCCTTTTTGAGTGTGATGCCAAGCGTCTTGCATCCCTCGTCAATGACCGCCAAAAGCTCATCGTCCGTAAGAACCGTGACACGACCACTCTCATACTCTGCATCTACCCATGTCTTTACATACGCCACAAGTTCGGAAGTCTTTTCAATCTTTTCCTCACCCGAAAGCTTGAAGTAGGTGTTGATCCAATGCGCGATACCCGCAAGACCAGAAGTGTTTGAAACGGCGCAAAGCACAGGTCTGCGCAAAAATTTCTCCGTATCGAAAATATTGTAAATTTCCTCGTTCTTTAACAGACCGTCCGCATGAATGCCCGCTCTCGTAATGTTAAAATTCTTTCCGACAAACGGCGTTCTCGGCGGAATCTGATAGCCGATTTCCTTCTCATAATATTCCGCAAGTTCCGTAATCACAGTGGTATCCATACCGTTTAACGTTCCGCGCAGCTGCGCATACTCAAACACCATCGCCTCAAGCGGCGTATTACCCGTACGCTCTCCGATACCGAAAAGCGACGTATTGACACCTGCACAACCATAAAGCCATGCCGTGGTCGAATTCGTAACTGCCTTATAAAAATCATTGTGCCCGTGCCATTCAATCCACTCATGTGGTACTCCCGCATGCGTATGAATCGCATAAATGATCCCCTGAACGCTTCTTGGAATAACCGCACCGGGGAAATTGACACCGTACCCCATTGTATCACAGGCACGCACAATAATCGGCAGCTTGTACTGTTCCGCTAACTTCATCAGTTCCTGACAAAACGGTACGACATAACCATAGATGTCCGCTCTTGTAATATCCTCCAAGTGGCATCTCACGCTGATTCCCTCGTCAAGACAATCTTTCACAACAGAAAGATAATGGTCCATCGCCTGTCGTCTTGTCATTTTTAGTTTCATAAAGATATGATAATCAGAACAGCTCACAAGGATTCCTGTCTGCTTCATGCCGATTTCCTTTACCAGCTTAAAGTCCTCCTTGCTTGCCCGGATCCACGAAGTAACCTCCGGAAATTGATAGCCGCGCTCCATACACTTATACACAGCATCCCTGTCCTTTTTACTGTATAAGAAAAACTCACTTTGACGGATCATGCCGTTCGGTCCGCCTAACTTATGCAGATAGTCATAAATTGTTACAATCTGCTCTGTGCTGTAAGGCGCTCTCGACTGCTGTCCGTCCCGAAAGGTGGTGTCCGTAATCCAAATCTCTTTTGGCATATTATGCGGAACCATTCTGTCGTTAAACGGTATTTTGGGTATCTCATCATAGGGAAACATATTTCGAAACGCATTCGGTTTCTCAACATCCTGCAGCTGATACATATGCTCCTCAATCTGCAACAGGTTGTTATGCTCGTTCATCGTAACCGGGCGGTTTTCAAAATATCCGGTTTTGTTTTCCATTGTGCAACTCATCTCCTTTTTTGTATGTCCTTGTTGATACTCTTTGCATTTCTGCATTCTCGTATTATTGTATACGATAATACATCATATGTCAATATTCTTATGCGGATAAAAAGCGGTCGAAAAAAGCAGTCGAAAAAAGGCTGTGCTCTCAAGAAACACAGCCTTTCATTGTTAATCCAATAATATGTCCTTCAACGTATCCATCAGTCTTGGTATATCAATCGGTTTTGCAACATGACCGTTCATTCCGGCCTCCATCGCCTTCTGTCTATCTTCATCAAAGGCGTTCGCTGTCATCGCCACAATCGGAACAGATGCCCGTGCCGTATCTTCTAAAGCACGAATCTGCCGCGTCGCCTCATAACCATCCATAATCGGCATCTGAATATCCATCAGAACCAGGTCATAGGTGCCCGCCTCCACATTCTTTATGGTATCCACGGCTTCTGTTCCGTCACTTACAACATCAACCGACAGTCCCACCTCACTCAGAATTTCCTGTGCAATCTCCTGATTGATCTCATTATCCTCCACCAGCAATATCTTCTTGCCGACAAAAAATTCCTTGGGCTCATCTTCCGCCTCTTCATCGGCTTGCTCTGTATATGGAGCCACCAACGTCTTACGAAGTTCCGATAAGAAAAGCGGCTTCGAACAAAATGCCGTAACACCGGCTTCCCTTGCTTCCTCTTCTATATCTGCCCAGTCATACGCAGTAAGAATAATAATTGTCGCCGCATCTCCGATGACTTTGCGGAT
Organism: Lachnospiraceae bacterium; assembly: GCA_014804345.1. Classification (GTDB taxonomy): domain Bacteria; phylum Bacillota; class Clostridia; order Lachnospirales; family Lachnospiraceae; genus COE1. The sequence goes on from JAAUZZ010000021.1 coordinate 27,557, forward strand.
TCTGCGTACAACCTCGATTCCGTTCATGTCAGGCATAAGCCAGTCGATAATATACGCACTATACGGATTATTTTGTTCAATTGCAAACTCCGTACGAATGACCGCTTCCTTCCCCTGTGTTGTCCAATCCGGATTCATGCCAATAGAGGAAAGCATTTTGCTGACACTCATACAAGTATTGACATCATCATCCACAATCAATGCCCGCAAATTTATAAGTTTCTCAAGATTCTCCATATTTTGCGGCTGATCTGCCACACGGAAACAGAAGGATACAATAAATTCCGTTCCTTTTCCTGCCGCACTTTCCACCTCGACCGTTCCATTCATCATATCTATGATATTTTTGGTAATCGCAAGACCAAGACCTGTTCCCTGAATACCGCTTACTGTAGCAGTCTGCTCTCGCTCAAACGGCTCGAACAAATGCTTTAGAAATTCTTGACTCATGCCGATGCCGTTGTCCTTAATGCGGAACTGGTACGCGGCATAACCCTCCGGCGCATCATCTGTCTGAATCACACGTATGCTGACCGTGCCTCCCGCCTTCGTGTATTTCATCGAATTACTCAAAATATTCAACAATACCTGATTCAGACGAAGTTTATCACAGATAATAACCTCATTTGTCACGTCCAAAGTATCAATATAGAATTCCAATTGTTTTGCCTTGATATCAGACTGTACAATGGTTTTTAAGTCATGCATCACTTCGGGAAGACTGGTTTCCTCCTCATTGATACGAACCTTGCCGCTCTCAATCCGGCTCATGTCCAGCACATCATTGATCAGACTCAGCAAGTGCTTGCTGGAGGTCATAATTTTATCCAAGTAACTCCGCATCGTTTCTTTGCTGTCAATATGCGTAGTCGCAAGAGAGGTGAAGCCAATAATCGCGTTCATCGGCGTACGGATATCGTGAGACATATTGTTCAGGAAAGTCGTCTTTGCAATGTTTGCATGCTGCGCCTCTGCCAGCGCCTCCGAAAGAGCCTGCTTCTGTTCCTGTTCCTCACGCACGATCTCATCAATATTACGGAAACCGGCAAGAACAGTAAAGCCCTCCCGTGATTTTTTTCCCTCTGCCTTAACAAAGGTATATTGAAAATTATGGATCGCATCATCGATCAGTACCCGATAGCTGCCCATATATTCCGTAGCCGAATCCAGATTTTCGATTACTTTTTCTATTGACAACGCCTCTAAAAGCCCCTCTTGATCCTCCGAATAAACACGTTCCTTGACATACTGCGCAACAAGCGGCATATAAGGAAATGCCTCCTGCGAATCTTTTTCCAGTCCTGAGGTTACATACCCATCCAGCTTTATGATCTTAGCTGTTTTGTTTCCGGTATCTACCGCAAAAACATTGAGATAATCGCGGCTGAGCGCATCCACAATGGCAAGCTGTTCCTCCAGCTTCTTATTGGCTAACATAGATGCCGCCAATGTCTTCTCTCTCCACCTCGTTAAAAGCAAAAGCGCCAAAATAATCACCAGAAGCAGAACAATAACCAAAACCACAACAGCCATTTTTTCCGGATTTGCTTTCATATACTGTGCAAAAGTCAAATCCTGTGGCGTATAAGAGGTATATTGTGCAATCAACTGATTGAGCACATCCTCCGGCATCTGATGCAGGCATTTTTGGAGGATCGTCGCAAGCTCATGGTCACAATCCTCTCTCACATACATTCTGAAATCGTATTCAATACCGTTTACAATACTGTACTGCAAGGACTCCGTAAAATCATTATTAACAAACATCTGGGCTGTATAAGTATATACATAAGTTGCATCTGCTTCCCCCTTTAGTACAGCTTGCAGCGCATCCTCTCTTGTATCATAATACAGCACGTCTGCATTACCGATCATTCGCTTTTCCAGCGGCTCCTCTCCCTGAATATCCGCCGCCGCTATTGTCTTGATTTCTCCCGTAAAATCCCCTCTGGTCACCTTTGCCATTCCAACCGACATATAGGTATCCGTGTTAAATCCACGGTATAAATTGTCCTCTGTTGTCAAATCTGAGGTTTTTCGGTCAATCACAATATCCACGCTGTTTGAATCCGCAATTCGATAATAATCTGCCCGATCTTTGGGAACAACCATTTCATACGGCAGCCCGGACAGTTCCATCACCTTTGCAAAATAATCCGGCATGATTCCCTTTAACTCGCCATCCTCAGCATAAGAATAGGGCTCCCTATCTCCAATCGCCATCACTGTGATTTTTTTCTTCCCCGCAAGAACATCCTGTATATATGCCTTCTCGCGTTCGTTAAATACAAGTCCGGAAGAATATACAGCCCCGTAATATTTAAAAAACAAGGAATTGCTCCAATCTCCTTCATTCATATCCATTTGCTCAATAGCATAATCGATTTCTTCCAGCAGTTCTGTGTCTTCCTTCCGCACGATCGCATAAAAATTCTCTGTCATCAGCGTATCCAGCGTTTTTTCGTTTTCCGTCTTTCTCAGATTGCTGGATAAGATCGCGTCGATGCTTCCATCCTTCAAAGCCGCCTCAAGCTCCTGTGAATCTTCAAATTCCTTCGTGTGATAAGAAAACTGTTTTTCCGCAGCAAACTCAGCAAGACTGGCATTCTGGCTGCTTCCTGTCAGAAGACCGACACACATACCATTGTAGGTCTTATAATCCCCACTGTGATATTTCGTGTTATCCGCCAAAATAGAAAGGACAGTGCTGTTTCGTCCAATCGGATACGAAAAGGCAAATTTCTCCTCACGCTCGGAATTTTTTCTGGCAGATGTAACCACATCAATCTCACCATTTTCCAACATGTCAAGCATATCATTCCATGACTTGTCATACCCGACATATTCAAAATTCAGATGAGAATATTTCGAAATATCCTGCAGAAGCTCTATGCCGTATCCAACCAGCCTTCCCTCCTCATCTTTCATATGATATCCATCGAAATAGAAAATGCCCGCCTTCACGCGCTCATGAGCCGGGCTTTCTAGTGCAGTTACTTCAGATGCATTTACGATGATAAAATCATATAAAACAAGGATTAGGCATAAGAATATTGCTACCCATTTCTTATTATGTATTTTATCTGAAAAACACATGGTTTTCGCTCCCTTTTGTTGATATACGTTTTCATTTATTACCTTGCAAGCATGCTCTTCTCGCCGACGCTCATTATATCATAATTTTATATTTTTGCATAGATTATGTATTGTAGAATTTTAACTTTTCATTCGCTCCATTATTATTTATATTCACTAATATCATTAAATGTAACCATGATGATCATCGTGTCGGCACGCTTTCCGATCAGCTTGATTGATACCCTGTACCACAAATCCGCCATAACTTCATATTCCACAGAACCGAAAAGTTCTCCCCGCACAAGCTTTTTAAACTGTTCCTTTAACAGCGCACGCTCATTTTTTATTCTGCGGTTATGTTCTGCCTCATCAACCCCTTTTTCAAAAACAATGTCATTGTCATACCGCGAATTGGTACGCAAAAGTTCAATCTTATCCTTTCGATATTCGTAGATTGCAATTGGTACATCAAGCAAATCAAAGAAAATGCTCGTATTCGAACGTGAGTTCCATAGTTCACTGACAATATCTGCATTTTCATCACTGTTTTGAACCGTTGTATTTTTTTCCTCTTTTAAGAGAAACGCTTCATATTCCTCTACGGGCATCGGCTTTGCATAGAAAAATCCCTGTGCGTACTCACACCCGATGCACTTTAGGAAATCAACCTGTTCCAAGGTTTCCACACCCTCTACGATAGAAGGCAGATGCATCCATTTTGCCATACGGATAACCGACGTAATAACTTTCTCGCCTCTGTTGTTAAACTTCGCGTCCTGTTGGAGAAATTTCATATCCACTTTCAGATAATCCACATCCATATCCTTCAACACGTTGAGCGAAGAATACCCGCTTCCGAAATCGTCCATCATAATCTTAAAACCGATATTATGAAGTCGGCTCATGGTTTTCATCACAAGCGCCTGATCCTCCATAAACGCACTCTCCGTCAACTCCAAGTTCAAGAGCGCTGCCGGTATTTTATACTCTGTAATCAAATTTTTCAAGATATCAACCAAGTGCGGATTGTAAATATTTACCCTTGACACATTGACAGAGATCGGATTCGGTTTTTTGCCCTCATCAAGCCATTTTCGAAGAAGCATACACACGCGGCGCCACATATACTGGTCAAGCCGCCCAATAATTCCGTTTCGCTCATAAATCGGAACAAATTCCGCAGGCGCGATCATACCCCTGTCGGGATGCCGCCACCGCACAAGCGCCTCCGCTCCGTAAGACTTATCTGTCACAAGGTTAATTTTGGGCTGTAGAAATACTTCAAACTGCTCCTCTTCAATCGCCTTATTTACCTCATTAATAATAAACTGCTCCTGACGCATGTTTTCAATCATGCTGTCATCATAGTACCCTACATCGTCGACAAACTTCCCCTTGCAGTTTTTCGCCGCCAGAAACGCCCTGTCATACATCTCGGACACGTCCATTGTAGGGTCCTTAATAATATAAACGCCACAAGAAACCTTGATATTATAATCCTTATTGACTTTCTTCATATTAATCTGAAGCGCTTTTATCAGAAGGTCAATATTTTGTTCACTGTATGGCAGACACACGCCAAAAACATCATTTTCTATTCTGCCGCATGTAAAATAATTAAACGCTGTCGCAACGCGCTTTAACTCCTTTGCAATGCTTTTGAGTATCTTATCTCCCTCTTTGATGCCATAAAAATTATTGATCATCTTGAAGCGGTCGATATCGATTCGCACAAACGCAAAATTTTCCTTCTCCGCTTCAACGAGCAGCCTTCGCACCTCGCGGTAAAACTTGAACTTTGTATGCAATCCTGTTAAGCCATCACGCTCCATCTGAATCATTCGGCTCTTATCCATTGCATTCTTCAGTCGAAACATCAAAAGCTCCGGATTGTACGGTTTCATCACGAAATCCCAAACGCCCGCCTCCAGACATTTCTTCTCGGAATGCCAGTCCTCATTTGCAGTTGCCACGATAACCGGAATATTGTCGTACTCCTTGTGAAGCCGAAATTCGTCCATAAACTGAAAGCCATCCATCACAGGCATGATCAGATCAAGCACAATCGCCGTTACTTTGTCAACATTCTTTTTTAACACATCGAGTGCTTCTTTACCGTTGCTTGCGCATATCACGTCAAACTCACCCACCAGTATGTCAACAAGGGTTTTCTTTAGCAGCTCTTCATCATCCACTACCAATATGGTATCTTTTTTGTTCATGCAACCGCTCCTTTGAGAAAATACCAAATTCTTTTTAACTATTTTTAATTTTACTGTCAAATCGGGAGTGTTGTCAATAGTTTACGCAAAAAGGAACCGGAAACGGTTCCTTTTTGTGCAATGTTGCTATGAACTTTTATTTTGTCTTGAAGTTCTTTACGATTGGCTTGTTATTCTTATCGTCTTCTGAATTAATATTTGAACCTTTCGGTACTACCTTAATGTAATATTGCGTTTTTGCTGCAAAAGAAGTTGGCGACACTGACTCTGTACAATTTTTATCTTTGTAGAATCCCATTGTGTAATCTGTTGCAGGCAACACATTCTTGCCGATTGCAACTGTAACAGCAACTGTTGTACCGGTGACCTTCACATTCACTTTTACCTTTTTGAAATCAGTTTTCTCAATTGTCCAAATCTTATCGTTCCCATCTGCATCTCTTATTGGTACGGGGGTATTCGCTCCACCGGCATAATTTCCTTTGCCGACGATTGCCATTGTATACTCTCCAACCACTGTCGGCTCTGCTGTTGTTACCTTTGTATCTTTATTTGTATACCTAATTTCGTAATCCTTACCGGCTTTTAAACCTACCTTCTTAGGCTTCTTGCCACTCTCGTCAATATGTTTCACAGTGCTCTTTGTCAGATTAGCGCCGCCATTATATAATACAGGCTTATCGGTTACTTTTATCGTATCCAAATCTACTTTTAACACTAACGGATTAATTGTAAAATCATATTTCAACTCACCGCCAAATGTTCCTGTGCCCGTGATAACAACCGATGCATCACCGGCGTCTTTATTATTTTTATAGGTCACTTTATATTTAACCTTTTTATCTTTTCCAAGCTGCGTAAGTTCAACCTTCGGCTTATAGGCTTTACCTGTGTAATCAACATTTGCCTTGAAATCCGGCAGATTAAACCACTTTTCATCAAGCTTCTCACTTACCGAAAAATTCAATGTTGCTTTCTTTGTTCCCAAAGTAACGGTAATCGTTGTTTTTCCCTTTGCCACAGGCTGTATCGCAAGATCAATCGTATTTCCGGTCAGTGACGCTGAAACTGTTGCTATATCTGTCTTTGAAGATTTCGCACCAAAATCGCCAAAAACATCTTTCAGTTCCTCTGCAGTATATTTAGGATTTTCCGCCTTTTGGTTTACTGTCAAGTAAATGTGCTGTATTTCCGGAGTACTACCGTCCACGATTCCGCATGAAGTCGTCAGACTTGCCTTTCCACCTTCCTCAAACATAATGGAATTAATCTGATGCACATTTACTGTACATTTAGCCGTCATTCCCGCCGCTGTAAGCGTAATTTCCGCGGAACCCGGAGCCACCGCAGTAACTTTACCGTTTTTGTCTACTTTTGCTACCTTTTCGTTGCTGCTCGCCCATACCTTTGGAACATTCTCGTTTGATATATATGTGTTACTATATGTAAGCTCTTCCGACTTTTTCGGTAAAAGATTTATCTCATTCTTTGAAAGAGTAAACTTCTCCGTTGAATGTTCATAATCATATTTTGAAGAAGAACGTGGTACAAATTCAAATGCATTTAATCCCGACCATCTGTTTCCATCCGGTATACGACCATTGGGCTGAGATGTATCATCGGCGCATAAAAGATATGTTTCATCTGATTTAGCGCCTACATCATTCCAAGTAGAGTCCTGCAAATACCATTTTCCATCCGGCATTCCGATATAATTCCATGCATGACCTCCTGCAAGATATCCGTTTGCATCATATATATAACTTCCATTTTCATCAAGCGCCTGACCTGTTGCATACATATTGGGAATACCTACCGAATCAAGAAGTCTTGTCATTGCAAGCGCATAACTCTCACACACTCCATAGCCTTCTAACAAAATACCATAAGACGAATGGCAGTTATAGTAAGCTTCCTGTATATTCTTATCCGTTGAAGCGCCACCATATACACCTCTCATATCATATACATTATTCTCACATATCCATTTATCAAAATATTTTACAATTCCATATACGGGTGAATCAGGAGACTCTTCCGCCGCGTATTCCTGTGCCTTTTGTGCAAGCTCCAATACTTTAGCATTTGCCGCTTTTTGCTTTGCTGAAGTATAATACTTTGATTTTGGCAAGGTTATAGAGGTATTCTGATATATTTTTCTCCCCCCATCTAGAAGATAATAATTAGTTCCCGTATAATCCTTAGTCCAATCTATCCAATCAGTCTTATACGGCTCCGTCAGCACATATGCAGCAATTGCTCGATCTATATTAACAAAATAATACGCATCAGGCACTTTTGAACCGGTGAATGAAAAGGTATTTGTGCCTTTCCCCAATACCTTACTGCATGCATCATATATTTTTTTCTCTTCTGTCGTAAGCTGTTTGCCAAAATAATTACTTTCACTGTCAGGCTGAATGACATAAAACTGCTGCATTTCCCTAACATTATTGTAACCTAAATCAATTACAATGTCTGCCTTCGCATTCTCAACAATTTCAAACTCCTCTACCTCAGGTTCGTAAATCAGCTCCATATTCTCCGCTGTTAATACAAATTCCTCTGTCGCAGCTTTCGTTTCTTCTTCCGCGGCATTATCATCATCTGCCATTACTTCTTCCGTCGAAAGCTCCTCGTCCCCTACTGAGGCATCATCTGTCAAAACATCATCTGTTTTAGCATCATCCGTTATGCTCTCTTCTGTCGAAGGCTCCTCATCCTTTACAGGATCATCTTCCACAGTTGTTTCTGCCTTTGAAGCTTCTTCTACTTCTTCTGCATTAATCTCATTGCTTGCGTTTTCCTTATCGGAATCTTCATCAACCACAATTTCTTCTTCATTCTCTTGTGTAGAAAGTTCCTCTGCCTTCTCATCTGCTTGGGCGACATCGTCTTCTGCTTCATTCCCTTGTGTCACGTCTGCCTCTTCCAATACATTCTCTGCAAGCTTTTCCGCAGAAATACGAAGAGCCGCCATGGAAACAGAATAATTAAATATGAGATTTCCATCTTCATCTACTGCAATTACTGCATTTTGCAAATAATCGCCTGCATTTTTCTCCGCCGCAATCTGATTACAAATCTCAACATATGTACTCTGACCTTCCGCGCCAAGTGACTTTACAGTATCTGCCGAAAGATACACAACATCTTCATACTTCACACCGTCGGAACCGACAGCCTTACCGTCCCCCGAAACGTTAAATGCATACAAATCATCGGTTTCATGACGAAGTTCAACCTCATACGCATCATTGTTTTCGACTGCGCTTTCCGTTTCTTCTGCATCTTCCGTTTCTTCTGCTCTAGTAAGCGCTTCGCTCACTAAAAACTCAGCTGCATTTACCCCATCTGCCGTAATACCCACAGGCATTCCCGACACTACAAGCGTCAATGCAAGCAACATTGAAACAATTCTCTTTTTCACAGCATTCCCTCCTAAAAAATTTTCATCACAATTGAACCAACACGCGGCTACAACATGAGTAATCCTTTTTCCGTCAATATTACAAACCATTGTTTATATGATTGCAATATATTTCCACGTTTTAATTTCATTATAGCGTATTTTTATAAGATATCAATTCATAAAATTCATAAATTTTTATAAACTTTTTATAAACATTTATTATAAATAGACAAAAGCGAGAAATAATGCGCCAACTCTACTCTAAGTTCGCGCATTTTTCCTTGATAAAATACCCCGCAAGGCATATCAATATTTGATTTAATCCACAGAAATTACCTTATAATCCTGTTCCTCCACAGCTTTTGTAAGAACCTCATCTGCCACCTCGGCGGTACAGGTCACGACTGCTGTGCCTTCCTCGTGGCTTACGACCGCCTCCGATACCTCCGCAAGCGCTTCTAAACATTTCTTTACTCTCGCCTCGCAGTGTCCACACATCATTCCTTCAATTTTCATTGTCTTTGTCATTTTTAAATCCTCCTTTTTATTTAGATTATTTTCTTTCTCAAGTTTCTCCGTTTTCTCAATCGGACGCACACGTTTGTCTTTCGTCGCATCATGGATATTGCCTAAATTGAGCCTGAGCGCATTTGTCACGACGCAAAAGCTGGAAAGACTCATCGCCGCCGCCGCAAACATCGGATTTAGCTGAATATGAAACAACGGTATCAGCAGTCCCGCCGCAATCGGTATTCCAATCACATTATAGAAAAATGCCCAGAACAAGTTCTCATGGATATTTTTCAGCGTCTTTCGGCTTAAGCGGATTGCCGCCGCCACATCCAACAGTCTGCTTTTCATCAGCACCACATCCGCAGCGTCAATCGCGACATCCGTTCCCGCGCCAATCGCGATCCCGATATCAGCCCTCGTAAGCGCGGGCGCATCATTGATGCCATCCCCGACCATCGCCACTCTGCCCTTTTCTTTCAGGCGCCTGATCACACTTTCCTTGCCGTCGGGCAAAACTCCCGCAATTACTTCCGTCACGCCTGCCTGCGCACCGATTGCGCGCGCCGTCTGCTCATTATCGCCCGTGAGCATCACGACATGAATGCCCATATTTTCAAGTTCTCTGACTGCCTGTGCGCTGTCCTCCTTTATGACATCCGCCACAGCGATAATTCCGACAAGCGTGTCATTTTTCTGCTCATCTTCCCGCGTAAAGAACAGCGGTGTCTTTCCTTGTATGGAAAGCTCTTTCGCCCTTGTCAAAAGCACATCGGGGATTTGCGCCTTTTTTCCGATAAAACTGCCGCTTCCGCCAAAGAGCCGTTTCCCCTCGCAAAAAGCCGTTACACCGTTTCCGGAAAGCACCTCAAAATCCGTTATTTTGTTCACATACTTGTTGATATCATTATTTTTTTCGGCGCAGTCGTCTGCATATTCGCATACAGCGCGCGCAAGCGGATGCTCGCTCTTTTTCTCGATCGCATATGCCGTCGCAATCAGTTCCTGCTCCGTAATCCCGTCCATGGGAATCACATCCGTCACTTTCGGCATACCGCTTGTAATCGTGCCCGTTTTGTCAAGCGCGACAATCTGCACTTTTCCCGCTTCCTCCAAAGACACAGCCGTTTTAAACAGAATACCGTTTTTTGCACCGACGCCGTTTCCGACCATGATCGCAACGGGTGTTGCCAATCCCAGCGCACACGGACAACTGATGACAAGCACAGATATTCCCCGCGCAAGCGCAAATCCCACGCTCTGTCCCGCAAGGAGCCATACAAATATCGTGACGAGCGCGATTGCAATAACAGTCGGGACGAATACACCCGATACTTTGTCGGCAACTTTTGCGATCGGCGCTTTCGTTGCCGCCGCATCACTCACCATTTTGATAATCTGCGAAAGCGTCGTATCTTCACCCACGCGCACAGCCTCACATTTGATAAAGCCGGAGCGGTTTATGGTTGCGGCAGATACTCTGTCGCCTGCTGCCTTGTCAACGGGAATACTCTCGCCTGTCAGCGCCGCCTCATCCACTGCGCTCGTTCCCTCAAGCACAATTCCGTCAACGGGGATATTCTCTCCCGGTCTTACCACAAACACGTCGCCCTTTGCCACTTCTTCGATGCCCACTTCACACTCGCTGCCATCTCTGATAACCGTAGCTGTTTTGGGCGCAATCCGCATCAATCCCTTGAGCGCATCGGTCGTTTTCCCCTTTGAGCGCGCCTCCAACATTTTCCCTACCGTTATCAGTGTTAAGATCATCGCCGCGGATTCGAAATAAAACTCATGCATGTAATCCATGACTGCCTGCATGTCGCCTGCAAGCTGTGCGTCAGTCATCGCAAAAAGCGCATATGTGCTGTAGACAAACGCTGCCGCAGACCCAAGCGCCACCAGGGTATCCATATTTGGCGACCTGTGGAACAGACTCTTAAAACCGCTGATGAAAAATTTTTGGTTTATTACCATGACTGCCACGGTCAACAGAAGCTGTATCAACCCCGTTGCGATATGATTATTCTCCAATACGGACGGTATCGGAAAATTCCACATCATATGCCCCATGGAAAAGTACATGAGTACAATTAAAAACACGAGCGAATAGATCAGTCTTTGTTTTAAAACCGGCGTTTCTTTATCAGCTAACAGCTCCTCTTGTTCCGTGCTTGCAGCATTTTTTTGTGTGGCGCTGTTTTTTACAGACGCCCCATATCCTGCCGCAACTACTGCCTTTATGATATCGTCGGGCTTTGCAGTACCCTCTACGCCCATTGTATTTGTAAGCAGACTGACCGAACAAGAGCTAACCCCCGCCACTTTGGATACCGCCTTTTCCACTCTGCTGCTGCAAGCGGCGCAGCTCATTCCTGTCACCATATATTGTTCCATTTTTGTCACCTCATTTCCACACACAATTACCTATGTTTTCTATTATACCCCACATACCCTTATTTCATTAATTTTTTCATGGTTTCCACAAGTTCGTCTACCGTTTCCATCTTGCCATCTCTGATGTCCTGTGTCACGCACGTTTTGATGTGGTCCGCAAGCAGCACCCTGTTAAAGCTGTTTAATGCCGCATTTACTGCCTCCACCTGCACAAGGATATCGGTACAATACGCCTCCTTTTCCACCATCTTCTTGATGCCGCGCACTTGACCTTCGATACGGCTTAAACGGTTTACCAAATCCCGAAGTTCTTTCGGGCTGCGCTCCTTTTTTTTATGAGAACATCCCTCACAATTTTCCTCTAAGTTCAAAATTTCTTCATCAATACTGTTATTTTCCATTTTGACTTCCTCCTATGATTTTCTGTATCTGCTCACAAGTATAATATACCCCTGTATGGTATTTGTCAATACTTTTATATTTTATTTTTCCGCAAACAAAAAGCATTTGAATTTTAATTCTCCAAATGCTTTTCGTTCTCTTCTTATACCAACAGCTCCTCCGCCAAAGCCTCAAGCTGTCCTATATCGCTGTCTTTCAACGCAGACTTAATGGTTACTGACTGCTCTGCCACTTTCAGTTCTTTCATTCCTTCAAGCATCGCCCTCATGATTTTGTTCGCCATAGGCGCCCACGAACCGTTCTCCATGAGTCCGACTGTACGTTTCTGATAATTTTTCATCTTCAGCTTCTTGATAAAGCTTTCCATAACGGGAAGAAGCTCCGCATCATATGTAATGGACGCAAGCGCCAGATGACTGTAGCGGAAGGCGTCCTCCACAGCCTCATGGATATCGTCCGTGCAAAGGTCAGTCAGCACAACTTTCTTTGCTCCCTTTGCCTCAAGAATTTCTTTTAACTTCAAGGCTGCATGCATGGTGTTTCCGTGAACGGACGCACATGCAATCAGCACGCCCTCGTCCTCGGGCGCATAACTGCTCCAGACATTGTACTTATCTATATAATATCCCAAATCTTCCGTGAGAACCGGTCCGTGCAGCGGACATATTTTTTCGATGTCCAGTCCCGCTGCTTTTTTCAGCAACGCCCGTACCTGTGCCCCGTACTTTCCGCAAATATTGATGAAGTACCGTCTTGCCTCACAAGTCCATGCCTCATCCGCGTCACGTGTGCCGAACTTTCCGAAACCGTCCGCACTGAAAAGCGTCTTATCCGTGCTGTCATAAGTCACCATAACCTCCGGCCAGTGAACCATCGGCGCCATGACAAAGTTCAGCGTATGCGCACCAAGCGATAACGTATCCCCTTCTTTTACCTCTACTGTCTTCCCTTCTATGTCTATATCGTAAAACTGTTTTAACATTGTAAAGGTCTTGGCATTTCCCACAAGCTTCATCTCAGGAAACTTCTCAATCAGTTCTAGAATGCTTCCGCCATGATCAGGCTCCATATGCTGTATCACAAGATAATCAACTTTTTTTCCGCCGAGCGCTTCGTCAAGATTGGAAAGCCACTCCTCTGTTGCCCTCTTATCAACCGTGTCCATCACGGCAATTTTTTCGTCTAAAATCACGTACGAGTTGTATGCCATACCGTTTTCCACCTCGTACTGCCCTTCAAACAGTGTGATATCCCTGTCATTCACACCAACATTTACAATATCTTTTGTTACATTTTCCATAATCCTACTCCTTTCGCAATATCCGCTAACTAGTTTACCACAAATACCGATCTTTTGGCAATGCTGTCATAAAGAGGAATAAAAAATTATTTTAAAAAATAGAATTGTTGTGTAAAAATGATTGATTTTGACACGATAAAGTGCGATACTGAATATGTTGGATTTTTCCAAAGTGAAAACAAATAGGAGATTTATGAAAATGAAAAATTTAATCATTCCAAACGATTATCATTCAAATTTGGATTTGCATGACACGCAGATTGCAATTAAGACAGTGAAAGATTTCTTTCAAAATCAGATTGCGCAGCACTTGCATCTCACCCGTGTTTCCGCGCCGCTTTTTGTAGATCCCACATCGGGACTCAACGACAACTTAAACGGTGTGGAGCGTCCCGTTGCCTTTGATATCAAGGAACAGGACGGACGCATTGCAGAGGTTGTGCAGTCGCTTGCAAAGTGGAAACGTTATGCGTTAAAAAAATACGGCTTTTCGTATGGTGAAGGAATCTACACGGATATGAACGCGATACGCCGCGACGAGGACACAGACAATATTCACTCCATCTTCGTAGACCAGTGGGACTGGGAAAAGGTGATCAAGTTTGAGGAGCGAAATACAGACACCTTGAAAAGCATTGTCAGAAAGGTATACAAATGCTTGAAAAACACGGAAAAGTATATGGCGATCCAATATGAATACATAGAGGAGATTCTTCCCGACGATATCTACTTTGTTACAACGGATGAGCTTGCGCAGATTTTCCCCGACAATACGCCGAAGGAACGCGAATACTATATCGCAAAAGCAAAGGGCGCTGTCTGCATTATGAAGATTGGTGACAAGCTGGAAAACGGAAAGCCGCATGACGGTCGTTCACCGGACTATGATGACTGGCAGTTGAACTGCGATATCGTAGTATATTATCCCGTGCTTGATATCGGGCTTGAGCTTTCCTCAATGGGTATCCGCGTCGACAAAGATGCACTGCTCTCACAGCTTGACAAAGCCGGTTGTCCGGAGCGCGCGAAACTGCCCTACCAGAAATCGATTATTGATGGCGAGCTGCCGTTTACCATCGGCGGCGGTATCGGTCAGTCGCGTATCTGTATGTTCTTTTTAAGAAAAGCGCATATCGGAGAGGTTCAGTCCTCGTTATGGCCGGAAGAAATGGTTTCGGAGTGCGCAGAGCATCAGATTCATCTATTATAAAGTTAAATTCAAAAATCCCCTTACTGTTAAGAGCCAACTTGTCGGACATAACTGTGAGGGGATTTTCTATTTTCATAATTATATTTCCAACGTTTTAATGCACTTTTTCAGACAATTTTCCAATGGTTCTAACGCATCATTTAAATACCAATTATTTAATGCGGTATTAAATTCTTCCGCATTGTCCTTCCCAATCGTCAGAATTCCGTTTCCCGACGCAATTAAAATTTTACTTGCAACAATCGTAGATGTTCTCTTATTCCCGTCCCAAAAAAGCTGCTGCTTACAGGCATATGCAAAATATGCAATTGCCTGTTCTATAGGATCCTCAATTGTTACAATTTTATCAAGCTCTTTGATGACTTCTTCTTTAACCGGTATGGACGGAATAAAATCACCGACACCAACTCTCCCTGTCCGTAACGTTCCCCATTGCAAACTTTCATTTCGGGAAACAAACTCATTAATCTTACAGATATATGCAAGGTCCAACAAAGCGTCAACGCTTTCGATACAATACTTCCAAGCATCCCGCAAATTAAGAACCGTTTGAATATCATTCACTGTTACCCCGTTTACCACTGCGCCGTCTATTATGGTTTGTGTTTGCGGAAATGTCACGTTACATCCCTCAATATATGCTGTGTTGTATACTAATTCCACAAATGTTTTCTTTGCTAAAAATATATTTTGTTCCCTTGTAAGCATTGATACCTCCATCTTTGATTCCGTTTTTGTAAGCCGATTTTCTTACTTTTTCATAATACCCTATTTTCTTATGAAACAGAAAAGCAATTATCATCTTCACAACTTCCTATTGTTCCAATGGTTTACCTCTCCGACAAACACAAATTCAGTGCCCTTCTATATTGTCTGCAAATGGCGCTGACGTATTTAGATAAAACAGGTAATCTCCGTCATCTGTTTTCGTGACAAAACAACTCCAATCATCAAACGTATAGTGTTTCGACATACTATTTTTTATTTCAGATTCTTGCATTTGTGTTGAAAATGTTATGGAAGTTAGACAATCAACATGATTTCCCGTTCCCGATGTATTTCCGGTTTCCGAATAGACATCTTTAATCTCAATATCCGAAATCTCATTTTCCAAATTTGTCTGTAGCTGTTCTGTTTGCTGTTTGGTCGCTAGATGGTTGATGCTCATACCTAAGATTTCATATAATATAAAGATTATAATCAACAAAAACGGTAAGCATAAAATTATTAATCCGGTCCTTTTTAACCACTTCATATTTTCTCCGTAAATTTTAATTTTTCTAATCGTTTCACTCAACGGTAAATTTTATTTTAATCATTACTGCACGAAATCCCTATTTTCGCAATTCGTCTTTCTAATGCTTATCATTTATTTTTAAATACTTATTAATTGAATCTTCTAATTTAAGAATATAATCCATATGGTTTTTAGGTAGATTAGATATTGTGCTCATATCTTTAGGATCAAAATGATAGATAATATGCTTCATTATTTGGTTTTGGATAAAAAATAGCTTAAGAATAGTTTCCTCATCTTTTTGATCTAAAGAAACTATATAATCACACAAATTTACTATCTTCTCCAAATCAAATAAGTCTCTTTCATGCAAATAATAAAGAAAGCTTTTATTGATACATTTATAATTATCGTCTATCAAATCCAATGAAATCTTTCCTTTCTAATTTGGCGCTTTTAAGAGAAACAATATTGTATAAAATAGTATAACACAAAATAAACGAAATTGGTGAAATGATTAAAACGATTGAAAAATTTAATGGAACGGAAAGATAAAAAGAAACCGTGAAACGACATTTTGAAAACATCACTTCACGGTTTTTATAATTACGCAACAATGTAGCAATAATATCGGTATTTAATTGTTATCATTTTGAATGGAAGCTTCCAAAGCCTTTCTTCTGCGGCGTTCATGAGCAAGCTCTTCTTTGATCTCATCCATACGGCGAAAAATATCCGCGATGGTTTCTGCTTCACTCTCAGGAATGGTATCTTTGGCATCGCCTTTTCTTGCTTCGATATCCTTACGAAATAACGTCTTGAATATCACACGGACACATGGCTGTATAAAAAACAATTGCGTAAAGTAGGCAAACGGGAAATTAAAACAAACCAGTTTCAACCAATTTGCCAACAGTGTAAAAATATTAAATCCTATGTAATAGGGATAATACAAAAAGGCCGCAATAAAACTCATTGCCGGACACATAATACCTACTGTTGCACAAATAATCGCAGTTTCAAATATCATCGGATGATTTTTTGCCGGATTAAATATACGACAGGCAAGTTTAAAAGACAATGGACTACCCAGCAGGTTTTCAAGCAAATAAGCTAAACAGAACTCAATCAGGATACAAGCCCATATTGGGAAATAACCTCCGATCATATAAATACCGCCCTGCTTATTAAGCGCCTCGATAACACTGGTTGTACCATTAATGGCTGTTAAAGTACTACCATTTACAACATACAAACTGTAGAAAACATAGGCATGCACAGTGATCACAACTGTGATAAATGCAAATACCATTCTTTGAAATTGATTTCTTGGCATAATTTCATTCTCCTCTTTTGGTTAAAATATTTTTGAAAAACGCAAAAAAAATGTATCGACAAAGATAAGATAAATCCAATCGAAACCGTCCTCGTAATCAGATTTACTTGCCTTTGGCAATACATGTGTCGTACGTTATTTCTTAATATAGAATAACACAAATATTAAAAAAAATCAAATATTTTTAATCGACAAAATACACAAAAAATGATATAAACTACTAAGGCACAATATATGCGAAAATAGCAAATCGGTTGAAATGCTTTCAAAAGATTAAAACAGGTAGTGGATTTGTGTGCGCGCTTATGATAAAATAATAACAATGTACAGTTTCATAATCGGCGATCCCAAAAGAAAGATAACGAACACAAAGTTTAAGATTTTTAAGAGGTGGCATATTGAAAAAAATAACGATATCCATATTGGTAATACTGACAATCGGGATTATCCTGTTTATTGCCATAAAAGGAAAAGAAACAGATGATATACAAATACGGACAGATATCGCACCAATCTATAATCATTTTCCGGATTTACCGGCAACCGAAACGATACAATGGTGCAGCAAGACATCAAGCGGAATCGGTTTAACGACTGTTTGGGTATATACGTTTGCGTTTTATGACCATGACATTAGCGCTGAATTCAGTGAAGCAGAAATTTTAGATGACCCCCCCGACTTTTATTTTTTACCGGAAAATTTCGCGGAAAACCATTCTAATTGGCGAAAACTGGAGAATATGGATGCCGCGTTCCAGTCGGGAATAAAAGACAGTAAAAAAATGCGTACCTCCGTTTACCTAAATGAAACCGGAAATATTCTTTACATGGAAGCAATCGGGGACTAAAATCGGCTCATTTTTGTTTTGCTTTATTGTCCTACTGGGATAGCCATCTGCATTAATAAAAGGAATTGCATTCCCTTTCCAAATTTAATAAATAATCTTCCAACCTAATTTTTGATAAATCTTTTTTATTTCCTCCTGCAATCTCACTCCAAATATCCATACTTCTCGCCTCCATGGATGTCCCAGATACCCATTTTCAAAATCCTCATCTATAAAAAAATAATAATCACCATCCGGATAAAACGGTGGAAAATAAGCATTGTATCCACCACCAATAAATCTTTCATCCTCTACCCAAAAACTTTGTTGTTCTTCTATATCTTGAGGTTTAAACTTAAATGCACTATGCTGCCAATCTAATGCATACCATTCTTTGCTTCCATTCGTACACATAATCAAACAATTTCTGACTAATTCATCCATCAAGTCCAATTGTTTATTTGTCATATACTCTATTGCATATACTGAGTATGGCAAATCTATCCCAAATGGCAGATTTCCTGTCATTAAATGACCTCTATTGCCACAAGAAGGATTAAACCTAAGCATTCTATTAACTTTGTCCCATACTGCATCATATTCCTCTGTATAGTCTATTAACATTTTCCCACCACAAAATAATATTTTCACATACTCTATCTAATTCTTTGATTTCAGCATACAGTTCTTCCGACGCGCCAACACAGCAATACTTAATTTTATATATACCAAACCGGCATCTGTAATACATTCTCCCTAAGCGCTCCCACATCCGGACAATTGCATATGACCGCCCCCATCCCTCTCTTTTTCCCCGAAATCCGATCTAATACCGAAAATGCTGAAGTCATAATTGCCTTGACTTCTGTATTTTTTTTAATCTCAATTGGATAAAGAATGCCGTTTTCTTCAATAATCAAGTCAATTTCCATCTCTAGTTCTTTTGTTTCTCCATTTTCTTCCACCTTTTTCTTGTCACGTCCGCGATAATATGACACAAAATGCCGATAATCCAATCCTTCATTGGAAAACGATTTTAAAATTTCTGACACAACAAATGTTTCGAAAATCGGACCACTCATTGCGCCATAAGCCAAGTTCTCTGCCGTCAACCATCTTGTAAGGTAACATACAAGACCCGTATCCCGAAAATACAGCTTTGGAGATTTGATTGCACGTTTTAAAATATTGGAGGTATATGGTTCCAATAAATAGATAATCCCCGACGCCTCCAAAATGGAGATCCAGTTTTTCACTGTTCCCACATCTTTCCCAATCTCTGACGCAATGCTGGAATAATTCAGTATTTCCCCTGTTCTTGCAGCAACCGCAATCATCAACTGTCTAAAGGCATTTAAATCCTGAACAGCAGCTAATTCTCGTACATCTCTCTCCATGTAAGTCTTCACATAATCCGCATAAAATGCATTCCATTCCTTATCTGTGTCCTGAAGCTCCGGATATCCGCCCCTATGAATCAGTTCCCAAATGTTTTCTGGTTTCTTTACGGATTTTCTTCGTTCTGTCACATATTCCAACGTAGGAAGAAAATGTTGCGAAAAGAAATCTCCCATACACTCACGTATGGACAAAGTAGAAAGTTCAACAATTCCGATCCTACCCGATAAGGATTCAGAAACATTTTGCATCAAGTGAAACGGCTGCGAACCGGACAAACTAAATAGTCCCTTCTCCTCACTTTCATCACATTTTATTTTAATATAACGGAACAATTCTTTTGCTCTTTGTACCTCATCGATGGTTACAGGGGGAGGATTTAAAGCCAAAAACATATTACCTGCCTCTCTCGCCTGCTGCTCCATAAAGGGATCGTCCAAAGTCACATATTTTCTCTCAGGAAATACTTTTTTTAATAGCGTTGATTTCCCTACCTGACGTGCGCCAGTCACTAAAATTGCCTTATATGTCTTTTCATATTTATGCAATCTTTCCTCAAGAGCTCTAGGTATATAATCCATAATATATATTCATCTCCTATCTGCTGACATTCTTTCTTTTGGATGCCATGTTATTGAAATGGCATATTTGGAATTCAATTCTAAATATGCCATAAGTTTATCATAGGATATGTTATTTTTCAATTTTTATTTTCATTTTTTCCTCATCAAAAGTACTTTCCGCGAATCCCTTCCGCAAATGCCAAAATATCCTGGCGAAATTCTGCCAGTTCCAGAAACTCCGCGCCATCTCCAAAAGAGGCAATCCAACAGACGATACTGGGGGCGCAAGCGATTCCTTATGCCACGCAGAAAGGTCTAAACCTCTGTCAACTTTTTCACAAGCCTTTCAAACTTCGCAACAGACAAAATCTCATTCGTTACATAACTACCGTTATAAAATAAGGCATACGATGTCGCCGCGACAGGCGCACTTTGCGCTTTTTCCTTACTGTCAATGTGAATGCTCTGAAAGGGAATATTTTGTGCTTTTGCTGTTTCTTCGATCAACGGCGCATACTTTGCGTTAAACGGACATTGATTTGTCCAATAAAGCACAAATCCCGTTTCGTCAATATGAGGACTTTTTACCTGTGGCTTAAAGTTTGGTTTTGGCGCGTTCGCCTCAAACGGCAAATAAAGCAATTCAAAGGAAGGTTCTGCGGTGTCAGCCACCTGAAATCCTTTATACTTCAGATAGCTTGGGTCGGATAAAAAGGACATTTTTTTGACAGATGACAGTACACATAGACCTTTCTTGCCCTTTTCTTTACTATCCCGAATGCATTCCTCAAGAAGCAAATTGGCATTTCCATGTCCTTTAAACTGCCCTGAAACCCAAAAGCAGTCAATATACATATACCCCTCTGCCTCTATCGGCGCCCACGCATACTCGGCGGGAAGATATTCGATAAAGCATTTCCCGCGCACACTTCCCTTGAGAAATACAAGTCCCTCGTCAAATCGTTCTCTGAGCCATGCTTTCTTGCTACTAACCTGCGGATCTTTCTCATTCGATATTGCACAGCAAATGTGTTCTTCCTCTATGTTTTCCATCGTTACACGAACAAGTTCCATAAACTTTTTTCCTCCGTTGATTTGATACGCATTTCACTGCTTTTATATCCAGTTTACCGCAGAATGATGACAACGGTATGTCATGTTATAATTTTTTTACAGTTCGCCAAGCATTTGTGCCGGATTTTCTGCCGCCTTTACTTTGCCGAACGCTTTCACAATCATACCTTCCTCATCAATCAGATATGTTGTCCGCACGACTCCCATACTGACTTTTCCGTAATTTTTCTTTTCCTGCCATACGTCATATGCCTGAATGCAGGAAAGTTCCTGATCGGAAAGCAGCGTAAACGGAAGTCCGTATTTTTCCTCGAATTTCTTATGTGATGCCACGCTGTCTTTGCTGACGCCGAGTACTACTGCGCCCTTTTCTTGAAACTGCGGATACAGCTCTCCAAAATTACAAGCCTGTTTTGTGCAGCCCGGCGTGTTGTCTTTTGGATAAAAGTATAAAATTACTTTCTTTCCCTTATATTCCTCCAATGTGTGTATCTGTCCGTTTTGGTCGGGCAGAGAAAATGTTGGCGCTTTTGTTCCTATTTCTAACATTTCGTTATCCTCCTATCTGACCGCCGAATTTCTTTTAAATTGCAACGTAAATCACGGCAGCTCTTTACAATTTCATTTTAGAAACAATCTTATTATACTATCTAAACTGTAAAATATCTACTGATATTAGATTCATTGAAAAACAAATATCAAAAAAATCTCTTATCATATTAGCGCTGATAGCACTTATTTAACTAATCTGCCATCAATGTATCAAAGATTGCGGTGATAAAATCTACTAACTCATAATATATGAAATTGCTTCATCAAGACAGTTAAAAATTTCATCCTCTGTACTCTCCTCATTGTCATAATAGCAGTATGCATACGACGATGTATCTTCTCTGCCTAAATCAAAGGCTGTAAAGCTTACATGCCTGTATGGATGGAACCCATCAGGTTCAATCACAAGTTCTGCCAAATAATGTTTTGTTTCTATAATGTATCTCAAGAAATATTCTTCATCAACTAAAAGTTCGATTCCGATTTTTCCTTGATATATTAAATTAACCTGCCGAATCCACTGCTTTGTTCGGCGAATTAGATTTTCCAAGGTTGCCATCGGTTTATCATCTCCCTATTTTAATTTTCCCCTTTAATGTTACCATGCCATGAACCCTATGCCAAGAATTTAGAAAAATCGCTAGTGATTTATCTCTGCAACCATTATTTTAAAAGGGACAGCAAACCCGACATTGTAATACAATTTCTTATATGTTATAATACAGTGTTAAAATTTAAGTACTATTGACAACAATTAATTAGATTTTATCAAGCATAGGAGATGTATTTTATGAAAGAATATACAATTCTTAAACACATAGGCGCTTTATCAAACCCCAACAACGGCTGGACAAAGGAACTAAATTATATTTCATGGGGAAAGCGAGAACCTGTTTATGATATCAGAACATGGACTGCGGGGCATACCGAATATGGTAAAGGCGTCACGATTACAATGAGTCAAATGGTGGCACTGAAAGAATTACTTGATGGAATCAATATTACAAATGTGATGAGCAATTAGCTGCTCCTAAAGAACATTCACAACATGGAGGCTAAAAATGAACTTTCAAATAATAGCAATTGTTATTTTACTTGTGTTTTATGCATGCTATTTTGGCAAGATGATCAGTCAAAAGAAAAAAGGCATACGCACAGACCAAATGGGCAAAGGGAAGACAGGACGGGCAAAGTTTATTGAAATAACGTTGAAAATAGCAACTCTTTGCGTTCCAATCGTCGAAGTGATCAGTATAGCCTTAAATACCTCTTCCCTATTTGCATGGTTCAGATACGCAGGGACAATATTCGCACTGTTAGGCGATCTGATTTTTATTTGCTCAGTGCTTACAATGCGCGAAAGCTGGCGTGCTGGAGTTTCCAAAACAGACAAAACGGAACTTGTCACAAGTGGGATCTATCAAATCAGCCGCAACCCTGCATTTCTGGGTTTTGATTTGGTATATCTGGGTATCTTATTAATGTTTTTTAACTGGATATTACTTGTCGTATCGGTATTCGCTGCTTTTATGCTACATTTACAAATCGTATATGTGGAAGAAGATTTTCTTATGACAGTATTTGGAAAGGATTACTTGAATTACAGCAAGAAAGTAAAAAGATACATTGGACGTAAAAAAGGTGCAAATTCTTAACCATTTGCTAAGAATTTGCACCTTAAATTTTTAAATCCCTCTAAAGCTAAAGCTAAACTCCAGTTTCTGATCTGCGGCGATATGATATTCCTCATGGATCGGTGCGCCCCAGCTGTCGTCACCGCCCACGCCCATCTGCTGCTTTGCCACGCGCACTACCGTATAGTGCACTTCAGGCAGCTCATATGGGTGCTTTGCATTCTCTATCTCATGCGGTGTGTAAGGAAGCGCAGAGAAATTGATCACATCATCAACTGCCTCAAACAAAATCCCTCTGCCTTTCCTGTCTGTAATCTTTGCCCATCGAACGTCAGTTTTATTGCCACACTCCTGCGGAACCATATATTCCGCCATATTGTCAGAAACCATATTTTGGAAAATACCCAGCTTTGCTCCCATCTTCCGATCTTCATAGGTTTCCGCAGGACCGTTTCCGTACCACTCCACGCGGTCATAATCGGCATTAAACTTGAAAATAACGCCAAACTCCGGTATACTGGGAAGCCCTTTCACAGGCTCATAAGAAAGCGCTGTCTGAATCCGTCCGTCACCGTAAACCTTATATTCAATCTGACATTCCGAAACCGGTGAAGTGGGAAGGTTGTAGAAAAAGCGCACGCTTACATGATCCTTTTCCTCGTGAACCACGGGATTTTCATAAATCGTATCCCCTAATCTGCCCTCTTTCGCAATGCCTGCCTCCTTATGCGTCGCATACATACTTGCAAGCTTCCACTGTCCTTGCCGCACGCACATATTGTTGCCCATATCGTTATCAGTCGGCGCACGCCAGAAATTCGGCTTGGGAATTTCCTCAATCAACTCTTTTCCCGCATATCTGTAGGAAGCAAGTCCACCGTTTAACTCCGTAAAGAGCACATCGAACTCTGCGCCCCTAACACCGATATTGTGATTTCCGTAAATCACAGTAAACGGCTTGTCTGCCGGTTTTTCGGTTACTTTCTGATTTGCGATCACAGCCTGTCCAAATGCCACTTCATACTCTCTTTTTGCCCAAAGCGTGTCTTCCCTTAATCGGAACAAAACAGTCAACGCGTACTCACCGCTGTATGCAGGCACTTCAAACGGGATTGGGAACCGCTTTCTGCTCTCAGGCTCCACGACAATATCCGTAAGCTCCTTCTTCTCAATCAGCACACCATCCCTTGCAAGCTCAGCCACACATGCAAACTCAGCCGTTGACACAAAGAGATTTTTATTCCAAACTTCAAAGTCCTTCTCGCCGATTGTGACAGCGATATTCTGATACAGATACTTCACTTCCTGCATCTTCGGTGATTCATCACGATTTCCGCCATACGCAATTCCGTTGCCGCTGAAATTATAGTCGGTAGGACGCTCGCCAAAATCACCGCCAAACGCCTGAAACCACTTTCCGTATCTATCCTTTTTATAAAGCGACTGGTCAATATAATCCCATATAAAACCGCCCTGATAGCCGGAATTTTCCTTGTCTGCAAGTTCCGTATATTTGTGCACGGCGCCAAAGGAGTTGCCCATCGCATGCGCATATTCACAGCAGACATAAGGCTTTGCGCCGTCCTTCTCCAAATACTCCGCAATCTCCGCTGCCTTCGGATACATGCGGCTCTCCATATCGGAACTGTCATTGTAACGTCTGTCCCACGCAATGCCCTCATAGTGGACAAGCCTCGTATCATCCAGCTTACGGAACAGGTTGGACATCTCATAGATGGTTTCTCCTCCGTACGACTCATTTCCCACGGACCAAATCACGATCGCGGGGTGGTTCTTATCTCTTTGAACACAGGAATTAATACGGTCAAGCATCATCGCTTTCCACTCCGGCTTTCCGTTTGGCAGAATAAAATCTTCTTCCTTTTTTCTACGCAGATATGCATCCCATGTACCATGCGACTCAAGATTGTTTTCCGCTATCATATAGAGTCCGTAACGATCACACAAATCATAAATATCCACATCATCGGGATAATGGCAAGTACGAATCGCATTAATATTATTGCGCTTCATCGTAATGATGTCCTTCTCAAGTTCTGCATAAGAAACCTGCCTTCCCGAAACAGAACTGAACTCATGGCGATTGGCACCCTTAAACACAATACGCTTTCCGTTGATAAGCATACGGTTATTCTTCATCTCAAATTTTCGGAATCCTACATGCATTGGAATATATTCCGTAACCTTGCCCTCGCTGTCAGAAACCTCGATTTCCAGCTCGTAAAGATATGGCGACTCCGCACTCCAAAGCTTCGGTGCATTCACATTCTCCTCAAACACAACCTCCGCCGCAGCATCAACAGTACGCTCAAAAATCACGTTTTCTTTTTCTTTCAACGTTACCTTTAAACTGCCCGCACCTTTGACCTTCATTTCCGCCCGCANNACTGCCTTGCCNAAATCNTCCNCGTCAAAAAGTGTCTTTACAAACAAATCCTCCACATGNGTTTTCGGNATNGCACGCAGTTCCACNCTTCGNTANATTCCCGAAAAACGGAAGAAATCCTGATCCTCGCACCAGCTNGATGAAGTCCACTTAAANACCTGNACCGCAAGCTTATTTTCCCCNTCTTTGATAAANGGCGTCAGATCAAACTCCGAAGGTGTAAAACTGTCTTCACTGTAACCNACATACGCGCCGTTCAGCCAAAGCGCCATTCCNCTCTCCACACCTCTGAANTTGATGCGAATGTCCATNCCNTTCATCTGCTCCGGAATTGTGAAATATTTCACATANCTNGCCACNGGATTAAANCGNTCCGGTATCTCCCCGGGNATAATCTCCTCACGNCCGTCCCAAGGATACTGCACATTGGCATACTGCGGGATATCATACCCNTCCATTTGNATATGCGCCGGNACACGGATATCCGCCCAGCTTGTACAATCATAATCGACTGCCTCAAATCCCTTTATCGTCGAATTGTAATTNGGAGCATACGCAAACTTCCACACACCATCTAATAAGGTAACAAGTGAGCTGTCGTTTAAAGACAGCTCACCTTTCCCCGCATAAGTCATGTGTGCAGAATGTGCCGCAAGTACATTCTCCTTAAAAAATGTTGGATCTTTNACCTTTNCATAATCAAACATNGCCATAACTTATCCTCTTATGTTACTGTTCACTCCGTTCCAGTAACAAGTAAAAATCCATGCAAAATCACCTTCNGTGATGGATTTTTACCTGGCTGCGATANGTTTTCGCACGGAATTAGCAGTAAATGCTAATTCCTGNAATGAAAGTAANCTCTTATATTCACTTATTTTTANTTCACNGCGCCTGTAATACCTTCCGCAAACTGCTTCTGCANGATGAAGAAGATGATCATCGTCGGGCANGAACAGAACAATACNCCCATCATCAGCATACCATAGTCAACCGTATANCCCGCNGCCAAGTTTGCNATCAACATCGGCATTGTCTGCGCACGGTTATCGCTCATAACAACCTTNGGCCACAAATAAGCATTCCATGCNTTCATGAAAGTAATAACCGCTGCTGCCGCATATGTCGCNTTCATAACCGGCATATACATCTTAAAGAAAATCTTAAACTCACTCANGCCGTCAATACGCGCCGCCTCCATAATNTCAATCGGNAAACTTCGCGAGTTCTGTCGGAACATCATNATCAAAAACGGTGTCGAAATNGAAGGAAGGATAAACGCCCANACAGTGTTCAACAACTTCATTTTTGATACCATTTTAAACAACGGAATAATGGTNGCAACCTGCGGTACCATCATCGCAAGNAAAAGGATNGAAAACAGNAAATCCTTATACTTATCATGGTAAAGCTCAAATCCATANCCNGCAAGAGAACAGATCAAAAGCGCAATAATGGTCTGTACNCCTGCATACAGNAAGGAATTTTTAAGCGCTCCCCAAAGATTCTGCTGNGCNAANANATTCGCAAAATTNTCNGCAGCATGGGNNCCAAANACAATCTTACCTCTTGCAACCTCTAACGACGTATTCGTCGCNGCAGTAAGCATCCAATAAAACGGGAACACTGATATCAATGAAACAATGATTAAAAATATGTANGTTGGTATTAATCTTCTTTGAATGTTAGAACGTCCTTTTTTAGTCACGCTTATCACCTACTTTCATATTNATAGCCGAAAGCACGGCAACCATCACAAATACAACAAACGATAGCGCTGATGCATATCCAAAGTTCGCTACGAAATCACCAAACGAATTCTGGTAAATATAGTGCGACATCGTAATGGTAGANTTTGCAGGACCGCCGCTTGTAAGGTTTACAGACTCGTCNAAGAGCTGTAANGTACCGTTGATTGACATGATACCTGTCATAACGATTGTCGGCTTTAACAGAGGCACTGTAATCCGCCAAAACGTCTGCCATGCNTTCGCACCGTCAATNTTAGCCGCCTCATATACGGAATACTCGATTCCCTGAAGNCCCGCAAGATAGAATACCATGTTGTATCCCGTCCATCTCCANATCANNGCNATAATGATNATCATNCGCGCNGTNCTNGTCGTTCCCAAGAAATTAATGTTTTCCTGAATCAGTCCCAAATTCATAAGNACGGAATTTACCAGACCGGTTGTGGCAAACATNGATTTAAAAATCAAAGAATAAGAAACCAGTGACATCGCACAGGGAAGAAAGACGCATGTTCNNAACAGTCCTTTGAATTTNAAATCTTTATTGTTGAGCATCTGTGCCAAAAGCATTGCCAACACCAACATGATCGGTACCTGAATAATCAGGTAAAGGAAGGTGTTTCCAACGGAACGAATAAACAACTTATCNGCAAACATTCGTTTGTAGTTATAANNGATTGGNTCTACCCATTGCAAATTTGCGCTTGAACCNGTTTTNAATGATATCAGAAATGCCTGTATCATTGGCCAAAAACTCATAATTGCAATCANCANCGCTGCNGGCGCCAGATAAATCCAACCCGCTCTATGCTGTTTTGCCAGCACACTTGAACTCTTNTTACTCAATGCCAAAACCTCCTTTAACCACAAACGGAGGAGCGTATATTATCTCCTCCGTTTTCATTTTAAATCACTTTACGAATGTNTTCGTTATTAATTACCCATCGCAAAGTTTAAGTTCTCCTCTGCTGTCTGTAANTCTGTCATCANGTCAGCNCCCTGAATTGNATTCATNATTGCTGCTGCCATATGTGTACGAGCTGTGTAATGTGCATCGTTCTGCTCAATNACATTTACATGAGAACCCATCTCAACGATCTGTGCATAGATTGCTGTATCGTTGAAGTANTCAACACCTTCGTTATATACGTCTGATGTACCNGCTGAAATACAGCATGTNATCACACCACCATCACGAAGCGCTGCATCATATGTTTCTGTGCTGCCGCCNAATGTNTAAGCAAGGAACTTCTTTGCCAANTCAGGATTCTGGCAGTTTGATGTAACATAAAGAGAAGANCCGCCGTTTGACGCATANCCCTCGCCGCCGTNCAATGTAGGCATTGAAGTAATCTCCCACTTTCCGCTGTTCTCCGGAACNTTCTGAATGGTAGGAATGATCCAGTTTCCGTTCATAACNCCTGCTACCATATCNCCCTGGATTGTCTGATCTGTGTAATCTGACCAGTCATTTGCAAGATAGCAAACCTTCTTCTGGCACATCTCTACAATCTTCTCACANACGCTTACCANNTNTNCNTTNTCTGTGATGTAAGGCTTTCCNTCNTTAAACTGNGANCCGCCNTCTGCCTGAAGCATCATGTAGATCAAATCNTTTCCGTCNCCNTCCATNGAAACAAGATACTTGCCNGTCTTTGCNTATACTTCCTCGCCAACCTCAATNAACTTATCCCATGTGATGCCTGTCATATCNTCGATTGTATATCCNCACTCNTCAAGAACGTCTACTCTGTAAGCCATAACTACGGTACCGTTATCAACGGGGAAACCATAGTGTACNCCGTTTACNGTAGAGTATGAAAGCTTCTCTGCACCGAAGTCAGACCAGTCAACGTCTGCGTCATCNACAGATGTCCAAGCATCGGGATAATCGCTTGCATATTTCTGGAACCAGTGATCCTGGAACAATACAATNTCAGGAAGCTGGCTGTAGTCNCCTGATGANCCTGCNAGTGTAATNGCATTNTCAACGTCTGATGACTGTGACTGCTCAATAATGTTCAGTGTAAAGGTATCATCAACNTTTGCCTTATAATCTGCTTCCGCTGCCTTTAATGCCGGAATGTTAAAGCTCGGNTCCCANGCATAAACGCTAAGCGTATTGTCGCCTGCTGCTGCGGGCTCCTGTGNATCTGCTGCAGGTGTCTGTGTGTCTGCTGCCGCAGGTGTCTGTGTGTCTGCTGCAGGTGTCTGTGTGTCCGTNGCAGGCGCNGATGAATTACCGCATCCTGCAAGCATTACTGTTGACATTGCGCCAACAAGAACAAGTGATACTAATTTCTTNTTCATTTTTAGGTTNTCCTCCCTGTTTTTTATATTACCGTACTTATGATGCATTGCTTTATGTATTCGTCATTTTGTATAGTTTTTATCATCACAAGCCAGTTTGTATAGTTATTATATCAATTATATAATGCATACNGTATGCATTTTCAACCTAAAAAGAAGCAAATTCGGTTATTGTCAGACAATTTNCCAAATTTGCTNTCTTTTCATATTCTATCNTTTTGCTATATATGAAATCTTCTTTTTAACTCTACCCGCGCTCTTCTGCCACCGATGATAACCGTTCCCAGAAACAGGATCAACGACACGTTAAATGCCACGACCGACACGATCGGGTTCGTTACAACGCCAAACGCATATAACAAAATCATCACGCCGCTGCAAATCACCATGAAAAGTTCCAGCATGATATAACTCTGCCAGTTCTTTCTGTTTGCTATGATAAAAATTAAAATGCCGATATCCATCAGCAGGATCCCCGACGGCAAAACATAGTTGACCGACCAACCATGATACCCCACAAAGAAATCCGCCGCCACAAGCATCGCAAGCGCCATCGCGATCAGCACGATTGTCTTGGCAATATACCCGCTCGTGCCGAGAATGGCATATCGTATCACGGTGTATCCGTAAAAGAGCGCCATCGCGCATATGATATAAACGATGGACGACCACCGAAAAAGGAAACTGATGTTCACCAAAAGAATTTCCGCCACGATTGCGAGAAAAAGGTAAATTCTTGAAAACATCACAAGTTTTCTCGTTCTCATCTTGATGTCGGGATACATATCCTCCACATCGATTGTGTGCTCCAACGCCGACTGACACAACGGACAGTGCTGCGCCTCATCGAGCACTTCGATCTTACATTGTATGCATTTACTCATAATTCACCCCGTTACTGTCTATCTCAATTCGAATTCCGTCCTCCGCCGCCTTTCTGAAAAAGCACCGCTGTATCGACACATCCGCAATATCATAGCTGAACGTAAACACAAGCGTATTTTTGTAGGAGCTGATACAGCCTTTAATGTGCTGTCCCATAGACATCGCAAGACAGGCATGAAACATTTCAACATACGGCTCATAGATTTTATCAACCGCAATATTTCCGATATTTGTGATCGTCGTCGTGTTTGCAAGCGCCGACTGCGAATAGATCACGCGCATCGCAATGTTTTTCAATACAAGCGGCACGGCACGCGCAATAAACTGTTTCTCGTTGGAAACGTTGTACGAAAAAAGCTTTTCTAAATTCTCCTTGTTAATCTGACTTTCAAGGCTTTCCTTTACGGCATCCACAATTTCCTCGAAGGTATAATCCTCCTTTTCGGGCTTAAACTCCGCCGAAACCATGACGAAAAAGTTCTTTGTCGTAATCGAATCAAAATACGGTCTCAAATTCACGGGTACGGCAACCCGAATCGGCTTATCGCCCGGCATTTTGTGCATACATTCCTTGTATACGCTCCAAACAAACACAGACACCAGATATTCATTAATGCTCACGCCGTAACGTCTGCACACTGTCTTCAACTCGGGTATCTGCATATAACCGTGCATCACGCCGAACTCTCCGGGATTTAACTTTTCTCCTTTTACAAGATATGCTTTCTTTGTCTGATAGCCCCTCGCAGAACTTTTTCTGTAATTTTTCAGAAAGCTGTCCTCGCGGTTTAAAGAAGTCGCGCTGTTTAGCGCATCTCCCTGTTCTCCCACAAGTTCAGGGTGCGCAAGACGCAGATATTGATACGTCAACTCCTTCAAAAAATTAATCCCGCCCATTCCGTCTGTGAGTACATGAAACACCTCCAGATTGATGCGGTATTTATAGTACGTCACCAAAAACATATAACTGTTATTTCTGCTTGGATAAATAAAACGGCACGGAAAGGCGCTCTCCTCCCTCACACGCGGCGCGGGCTTTCCGTTCTCCTCAAAATAATACCAAAAGATGCCCTGTCGCAGTCTCAGATTGAAACCATCAAACTTTGGCAATACCATATCAAGCGCTTTTTGCAGCGTATCCGCCTCTATCAGCTCCGTGAGCGTCACACTGATGCGATAAACATTGCTCATGCTCTCCCCTGCAATCACTGGAAAAAGATGCGCCGTATTGTCGAGCTTGTCCCAGCGTATCTCGTGATGCTTTGAAGATGTTTTCTCTTCCTTTTTACCGCTCTCATCCAAATTAACCGTATCTGTTAATTTTTTTCTCATAAATCGCCTTACTCCGTGATTTTGTATTTCTGTTTATTATATCATTATTCCGGTATAAAAGCCACGGGATTATAAGAATTCTGTAAAAAAGAGCTACTCCAATCGGAATAGCTCTTTCTCACCATTTATTTTTAGTTCATTCCAGCCTGTGCTGCAACCTCTGCAGCAAAATCATCGACTTTCTTCTCGATGCCTTCACCTGTTTCAAAACGTACAAATCTCTTGATTGTAAGTTCTGTGTTGTTTGCTTTTCCTACTGCGTCAACATACTGCTTTACAGTCTGCTTTCCGTCCTCAGCCTTTACATATACCTGTTCCAGCAAGCATACTTCCTTAAGCTCCTTGTTCAGACGTCCGATCACAGCGCCCTCAATCACCTTATCCGGCTTTCCTGCCATCTTCGGATCATTCTTAATCTGCTCTGTGATAATCTCTTTCTCATGTGCCTTATACTCCTCTGAAACCTCATCAGAAGACACATACTTCGGATAGAGCGCCGCAACCTGCATTGCAAGGTTTGTCAAAGCCTCCTTGATTGCATCGTTTACAACTGCTGTCTTTGCCTCTACGATAACGCCAATCTTTCCGCCGCCATGTGTATAGGTCACTACACAGCCTTCATTGGCTACAACCTTCTCAAAACGTCTGATGCTCAGCTTCTCACCGATAACCGCAACCTTATCCACAAGCGCTTCGTTTACTGTCTTAGATGTATCCTCATTCCACTTCTCTGCAAGGAATGAATCGATATCTGTCGATGAAGATGCAAGCGCCTGATTTGCAACTGCTGTAACAAAGCTCTGGAACTGCTCGTTCTTTGCCACGAAGTCCGTCTCAGAGTTTACCTCTACAACTGCCGCCGCTTTGTCACCGTCTGTCGCAACGCGGCAAAGTCCTTCTGCCGCAATACGGCTTGCTTTCTTCTCAGCCTTAGCCTGTCCGTTCTTTCTTAAATATTCAACAGCCTCGTCCATGTTTCCGTTTGTTTCGTTAAGAGCCTTCTTGCAGTCCATCATGCCTGCGCCTGTCATCTCTCTTAACTCTTTTACCATTGATGCTGTAATAGCCATTTATTATCCCTCCACTCTTGCTAATTTTCTTTATGCTTCCTCTGCAACTTCCTCTGATTCTGCTTCTATTTCTGTTTCTGCCGCTGCGTCTGTCATAACCTCGCCCTGATTTGCCTCGATAACGGCGTCTGCCATAGCGGAAACAATCAACTTAACCGCTCTGATCGCGTCATCGTTTCCGGGAATAACATAATCAAGTTCCTCGGGATCGCAGTTTGTATCTGCAATACCAATCAAAGGAATACCGAGTGTATGAGCTTCCTGTACGCAGATTCTCTCTTTCTTCGGATCTACTACGAAAATAGCATCGGGAACTCTTGTCATTTCCTTGATACCGCCAAGGTTTCTCTCAAGCTTTTCCCATTCCTTCTTAAGCTTGATAACCTCCTTCTTGGGAAGTACGTCAAATGTACCGTCCTCAGACATTTTCTCGATTGCTTTTAATCTCTGAACTCTGCTCTTAATAGTCTTGAAGTTGGTAAGCATACCGCCAAGCCATCTCTCATTTACATAGAACATACCGCAACGCTCTGCCTCTGACTTTACAGCGTCCTGAGCCTGCTTCTTTGTACCTACGAAAAGAATTGTGCCGCCCTGAGCCGCGATGTCCGCAACCGCTCTGTAAGCCTCATCAACCTTTCCTACTGACTTCTGCAAGTCAATAATGTAGATACCGTTTCTCTCCGTGAAGATATAGGGAGCCATCTTAGGGTTCCATCTTCTTGTCTGATGTCCGAAATGAACACCTGCCTCCAACAACTGCTTCATTGAAATAACGCTCATTTTTTACCTCCATTTTCTGCGGATTACCGCCACCTGTCTGCGTCAATTCTGCGGGCTACCTCAAGCGTTACCGGCATGGACCGCAAATCAACAGACGTGAATATTGTAAAATATTTTTCTTTTGTTGAAACCGCTATACCCGAATACGGTCACAACAGTATTAGAATAACATAAAAAGACCCCCTATGCAAGAGGTCTTTTTTATTTTTTACCATAAATTACGCATTACCGCGACAGCTTATCGGCGATTTCCTGCCAAGAGGCGTCAACATTGATCTCCTTTGTGCCGGGGTTCATCCGTTTGTCATAGCCATGTTGTATCAAAAATGCGTCAAACTCCGCCGCACTGTCCACAAGCCCCGCGCTATGAAGCTTTCTAGCAACTGTACCCGAATCGTCCCCCTTTGCAATAACAATCGTTATTGTATTAGCCGGTTCGTTCTCCTCGTCCTTATCCTCCTCATCGTCAGAAGGTTCTATAACAATCACATTTCCGGGTTCCGGCGCATCTTCATCGTCCGTAACATCCCCTGGTGGCACGATATCCACATTTTCCTCATCGCCAGGCGCCGTGTTAATGTCTGCCTGAGTCGCATTCCCCTCCTCGGGTTTGGTTTCCGGCGACGTTGACACCGTGGGCGTCTCGTCAAACGGAATCACTTCCAATCCGTTATTATCCGCATTTCCCTGTGTATCATTATCTTTATTATCATCATTAACGTCATTCCCATCGGAATCGACAAGTTTCGCTTCCTCACCGATACCGTATTCCTTTAAAACGTTTACTCTCGCATTTGCTACAGCGCTTCTTGTGTACGCGCTCATCACCACTGCCGTGATGATCACGCCAAGCCCAAAGCCCCTCATGATATATTTCGCCTTCATTTACACAGCCCCCTTGTACAGATTAATGACAAGCTTCACTTCACCCACGCCAAGTCCAAGCTCCTTTGCAATATCCACATTGGATACGCCCTCTTTATGGAGCCGCAGGATCCGATCGTTGTTATTCTCATTTGCCTCCTCCATGGTCTGCACAGGCTGCTCCTGCCCGCGCATACTGTTTACTGTATTCTCAAATGCCGACGCCTGGGACTCTTTTTTGCCCGGGCGCTCTATATGGGGCGCTTGGTCGACAAACGAATAAACCTCTACCTGTCTGAGATCGGCGGGTTTCGCATCAAGCACTTTCATATCCTCCGGACGGGAGCCCAATGTCTGCAAATCGGCAGCGCTTACCGCCGCGTTTGTGTTGTCAGATACCGGCTGCATATCCTTAGAATTCACAATATCCGCAGAAACAATCTCCACACTTTTGACAATCAGCGGTCTAAGCTCCTGTGTGTTTTCGTCCGTGTTTTGAGAAGCATCGGCATTGCTGTCCTGATGCAGTGGTATTGCTCTCATCTCGCCAATTCGGTGTGTCGGCATCTCCTGTTGCATCGGTAAAATCAATCTTGCCATCTGTCTGCGGGCATATTCCTTTTCACGCGCTTCTTTTTCCAGCGCCGCACGTTCTAATGCCGCCGTGCGCTCAAGCTCCTCTTTTCTCGTTTCCTCCGCCTCAATTTTTTCCCTTGCTTTTGCCTCGGCTTCCTCTTTGGCTCTTGCCGCAAGTGCGATTGCCGCCGCATTTGCCGCCTCCTCAGCCTCCTTTGCCGTCTTGTCCACATGCTTTACGGTTTCCTTGAGATTGTTATGCTTGTCGTTTAACATGTCATACAAAAACATAACTTCCTGATGAGACTTATTGATATCAGCAAGCACGGTTTCAGAATATTCATTGATTGCCATTATTTTTTCATTGGAAATGCGTTCGGACGCTCTTTCGGTCTTTTCCACAGCATACTCAAGCGTTTCGTCTACGACCTCCGTCACCCTGTCCTTTGCATCTGCCATTTCCTTCTCTATAATGCTCCTGATCAGTTCCTCATCAACCTGTTGTCCCTCATCCTCCTGATTTGTCTTCGCCGGTATGATAAAGCTTACTCCCAGCGCAGCCACTCCAAAAACAAGCAGCGCTACTTCAATCCAATTCATCTTCTCCCTAACCTTTCAAAAATCCTTCCTGATTATATCTTCATATCAAAACCGCCCTCTGTCTTCATCACAATCTTTCCGTCCTGTTTTGATGACTTACGCTTTTTTCCGCCATCTCCCGCATAACTGTTCTTCCCTTTTTCCTTTGCGTCAAAGCGGTCCTCTTTAAAGATTGTTTCATCAGAATGCACGACTTGTCTTGCGTTAAGCTCCTCTTTTTTCTCCTTCTGAATCTGTATATTTCCTTGGTCAACCATGCCTTTTTCAACCTGTTTGACCTGATTGTGCAATACATTATCGGTCTGTTGTATGCTTCCATTCAGCAGTATCGGACTTATTGACATAAATACCATGCTCCTTTCCGTACAAAGCCATAGTCGTTTTATTTTAATACATTTTTCGACAAAAAACAAGTACAAAAGAAAATTGCAAAGGCAATTATCTTTGAGCAATTTGCCTTTGCATTTCCTTTTACAAATTCGTAGAAACAATATCTGCGCCTTTTTTGATCAGTCTGCAAAACGTATACTCGCTTTTTACATTCATATTCGCTCCCGATATCGCCACAGAAACGCCCTGATACATGGTGCCGCGTATATCGATATGAGCATTTTCGTCACCTTTTAAAAGCTTATCTAACTTTTCGATTTCTTTTAATTTCGTCTGTATCTGAAGCTGTGTTTCATCCAATGTTGTTTGCAGCATCTTCGCGTTCTTAAGCTGCTCAGGCGCAAGCTTCGCACCGGATTTTATCTTTTTTGCCGTATCCTCAAGAACCTTTTTTATCTGTGAAACCGTCTTCGAATTATCTCCTACGCTCTTTTGCAGCTCAGTAAGATGTTTCTTTAAACGCGGGTCGCCGCCGACCTCCACAATCGTCGCCGAGCCCATTGGAGAACCTATGTTCTTTGCGCTCACCGCGCTTTTCGCAGTTACTCTTCCGCCCGTGATCAGTCCCTTTCCCACATCCGCAATGACATTGGGTCCTGCCGATACTTTCGAATTGAGGATCTGTTCCGCTTCCACAAATCCGTCCGCATCTACAACAGCCGCAGAGATAAACTTCGCAATCACGTTTCCGCCCGCTTTTAGTCTGCCCTTATTCTGCCCGTGCATACCTCTTGCGATAATAATATTTCCGCCTGCCTCGATTACAGCGCCTTCGACAACGCCCTTTACAAACACATCACCGTCCGTCTTGATGCTGAAATTCTCGCAGACATTTCCTTTTACTTCCACATTTCCGTGATATTCAATATTTCCGGTCGCAGTGCTCACATCCTCAACACTGTAAATGTCCGAAACAAACACAGTGCCGTCAACAAGCGACACATGACCGTCTACCATGCTGATCAACTGTAATCCGTCCGGAGAAACTTCAAGATTTCTTCCGAAGGCAAAATTTATTTTGTGCACCTCTCTTGCGGGTGTCACTGCGCCGAAAACATCAATGCCGTCCAAGCCCTTTTCTTCCGGAATGATTTCCGCAAGCACCTGTCCCTGTGAACAGTGGTGAAGCATATTCAGTTTAAAGAAATCGACGCTCCCATCTTCATTTAACTCCGGACGGGAATTATTGCTGATATCAAAGTTATAAGCAATCATTGCATCTCGTCCCGCAGTTTGATGCTGTCCGTTTGCCACGATTATATCCGTACAATACTCCTTATTCGCAAGCGCGTCCTCAATCGCCTTTTCATCTATTCCATAGCTGATATTCTGCGTTTCCAGCTTATCCAAAACCTGCCTTTTCGTGAGCGGACGTCCGCCGACACTGGGCGGATAAAACCGCAGCGCCGCCGACATTCTATCTGGCGCCACTACGACAGCGCACCGTTCATTGACAGGATCTATTTTTTCCGCAGTTAAAAAAACAGCAATCTCCTCTTCACCGATATTGTTTATCGCTGTGTTGATTGCCAATGCGTCATAAGGTAAGCCCAGTATATCAAGATAATCCTTGATCTCCGATACGCTTGGCATTACGCCTTCGCCCAACGGGGGCGACAAGATTAAATTTACACCTTGTTCATTGATTTGTATCTGAAAACATCCGTTCATGTTGCCCTCATTCTTTCTCAACCCGCAAATTTACAGGCAAAAAACCTTTTTGAGTTGTGACCGCTCTCCTATGGGTTTAATAGCCCGATATAATTCCCCATCTTTGTTTTCATTTTCTGTAAAGCTTTTGTGTGTAACTGCGATACTCTCGATTCTGACACTTCGAGCACACGACTGATTTCCTTTAACGTAAGTTCCTCATAATAATAAAGTAAAATAACTTTCTTTTCTTTCTCCGTAAGAAGCTCCAAAGCTTTCTCAAGCATCTCCTTAAGTTCGCTTTGTTCCATCACACTCTCCGGCGTGTCGTAGCCGGAGCTCATGCTCTTCTCTGACGAAATATCATTTCCCTGTTCCAAATATTCATTCAGCGAAATTATATTATCCGCTTTTACCTGATTCTGCCAATCCACAAATTCATTTTCGCTGATTCCAATGTATTCGGCAAGTTCCGCATCGGTTGCCGCTCTTCCGTTCTTCTGCTCCAACTCCTTGATAGCCGCGTCAATCTGTTTTTGACGCTGTCTGATTGTCCGCGGTATCCAATCCATTTTTCTGATCTGATCCAGTATCGCACCTCGGATACGAAGACTCGCGTAAGTTTCGAACTTGACCTCCTTGCCCATATCAAATTTGTCAATGGCATCAATCAGACCAAATATTCCGTAACTTACCAAATCCTCATATTCTACATTGTAGCCAAGATACATACTAAGGCGTCCCGCTACGATCTTTACCAATGGCGCATATTCAAGAATGAGTTTTTCGCGCAAATCTGCCGTTCCTAGTTTGGCGTAATCCTCCCATAGCTTTTTACGTTCTGTATCATTCATGCCATACCCCCGTTATACAATGTTGCCTTAATTAATTTTCATCGGTAAATTCTTCCTCCGAACCATAGGAGTCCGTACCGTCCTCCTCATATCCGCCGAGCTCCTCCTCGGAATAACCTTCCTCTTCGGAATAGCCCTCCATTTCCTCAGACATGAAACCGTCCGCGCTCAACTCCTCCGAAACATCCTCACCCGTATTCGTTTCTTCCATGTCCTGAACCGCTACTACGTTCCCCGAAATCTCCTCGCCGTTCATAAGCGCTTCCAACAACTCGCGATCAATATTGGCTGTGGGTATCACTCGAGGTCTGATAGTCGCATAGATGTATCTCGCGATATCGCCTATTATGTAAAATATGACCAACACGATCAGCAAAATCCAAAGCATTGTATTAAACTCAAAGCCTCTCACATACATAATAATCGATGCTATCGTTCCCGCGGTAAGCATCAAAAACGGTGTGATCAGCGGTGTCTTGTTTCCCATTTTGTATCCTCTCCGTCTTTATACCTTTAAATCGTCTTTTCAGGCTTTCCCGCCGAACGAATGATCAAGTCACCCGTTTCAGGATAATATATGATCGTACGTCCGTAATTCAGACCTGTATCCTGNGCTTTTAAAGGAATTCCCAGTTGTTTCANTT
Organism: Lachnospiraceae bacterium; assembly: GCA_014804345.1. GTDB lineage: Bacteria > Bacillota > Clostridia > Lachnospirales > Lachnospiraceae > COE1. Next base: position 66,825 of record JAAUZZ010000021.1, read on the forward strand.
TTTTTATACTTGCCTCNACATTNCGCTCGCCCACGCGTACCATATCGGTCTTATTCTGAAAGGCAAACATNTGTGCGCCTCCCGCNATTTTCGCTTCAAAACGCGTCTTTCTGCCTCCCATTGCAACCAGNTTATTTACTAANTCTTCAATTCCCGTGTCTGCAAACTTGAATCTGTTTGAATTATTTTCTATCTGTGTGCTGTCAGGCAGCATGGCATGCGCCAAGCCNCCAATCTTTGCTATTGGATCTCTTATACATATTCCCACACATGAACCAAGTCCCAGTGTTGTAATCCCATCAGGACTTTTGCACACATTCAAGTCAGCCATTCCNACTTTTACTATATTTGCCATGACTGTATGCCTCATTCCTTTGCTTTNTACTTAAACATGTATATNATTATAAAGTAATTCCAAGTGCACTAAGCATCTTCGAGTAAGATTCCAAATCCGGCATCAATATGAAATAACCATTNAAATCCACATCATCCGTAAATACGGTCTGTATCAACAAGATNTGGTCTCCTATAATTCCAAACTCGATTGCCGGAACGCTTAANATNGCGTTCAGCATNTCGATNCTTATGTCCGGCACCGACGGCAATATTTTCAAGTTNGTCATCGTTGCAATCGAATTCAAATATGAACCGGTGATAATATTCCCGATTTCCTTCATCGCGGAGAGNTCCATCTCNCTNAACTCTCCATCCGAAGNCGGCATTCCCATCAGTCTTGACACAAGATCCCGNCCNGCNTGCTGCTCGAGCACNAACATAATNCTGCCCGTAATNTCNCCTTCNACGGCAAGATAGATACCNACTACCATCTGTTCNTCGCCGCCCATAGCCNCNCCGACATCTTTAAANTCNAGAAGACGCACNTGNGGNACTTTCATATCCACTTTCGTCTGAAGCATCTGCGCAAGCGCCGTNGTGGCATTGCCNGCGCCGATGTTTCCAAGCTCTTTCAGCACATCATAATACTCTGTTGTCACTTTTTGAAAGCTTATATTTTCCGCCATACAAAGACCAAGCCTTTCTTAAAAAATAACGTTTGTTATGCTTCCACCACATCCGCAAGAACAGATGTAATATCGAGAAGGGAAATCAGTCTTCCCTCTGTTTTTCCGACACCGGAAAGGAATCGTTCTCTCTCGTCCTTCTCATATCCCATTCGTTCCACATGCTCCTCATCAAGCGTAACAACTTCCTTCACCTCATCTACGAGCACGCCGATTGACTCATGCTGCTCCAGTGTCAGGATAATGATACGCGTTTTCTTTGTGATTTCATCTCCCGGAAGTCCCATCTTTAACCTAAGACTGATTGTGGGGATTACCACACCGCGAACATTGATCACGCCCACAATATAGTCAGATACCTTGGGTACTCTTGTGATCTTGGACATTCTGATAATATTCGAGATATATTTGATATCAATACCATACTGCTCATCGCCAAGCTGTATTACGATGAACTGTGTGGTNCCAAGCTCTACATGACGATTCAGGATCGCATTGCGTCTCTGCTCGTCCACTACTTTTACTTCATCCATTTCTATACCCTGCCTTTCCTCTCATTCCGATTAAATTAACGCATTGGTATCCAAGATCAGCGCCACATCACCGTTACCCAATATGGTCGCGCCGCTTATCATCTTCGGAACCTTGATGTATTTGCCCATAGACTTGATAACCACTTCCTGCTGACCGATAAGCTCGTCTACGACAAGACCTGCCTGCTTATCGCCCTTCTTCACGATAATAACCGTGAGATTCTGGCTCTCGTCCTCTCTAGGTGGAATATCAAGCACACTGTTAAGCCTGATGATCGGAATAACGGTACCGCGGATATGTATCACTTCTTTTGCCTGTACAAGCTTAATATCTTCGGGGGATACATCTTCAATCGTCTGGATAGATCCAAGTGCAATCGCATACTTTTCGTCACCGACAACAACCATCAATGCCTGAATGATTGCAAGGGTAAGCGGAAGTCTGATGATCCATGAAGACCCTTCTCCGAAACTGTTTTTAACTTCTACTTCACCACTCAGAGACTCAATCTTTGACTTTACAACGTCAAGACCCACACCACGTCCTGATACGTCCGAAACCTTCTTTGCCGTTGAAAAACTGGGCAGGAATAACAAATCAATAACTTCCTTATCTGTCATTGTCTCTGCCTGTTCCGGTGTAACCGTACCACGCTCTATCGCTTTTTGCCTTACTGCTTCTACATTAATTCCGCCGCCGTCATCCCTTACCTCGATCACGACGTTATTTCCATCCTGATAAGCATCAAGGAAGATCGAACCGACTTCCGGCTTACCGTTTGCTACTCTGACATCATTCGGCTCAAGTCCATGGTCGGCAGAGTTTCTGAGCATATGCATCAGCGGATCGCCAATCTCGTCAACCACGGTACGGTCAAGCTCCGTATCCTCACCTGTCATGTAAAGTTCCATCTTCTTGTTAAGTTTTTTCGAAAGATCGCGGATCATACGAGGGAACTTCGCCACTACACTCTCAATCGGCACCATTCGAACCTTCATAACAGACTCATGGAGATTCGTGGTAACACTCTCAAGGTACTCTATCTGCTCATTTACAGCATTNTTGTCGCCTTTGCTCTCCGTATCCGTTGCCGCGATAAGAGAGTTCTTTGCAATGATCAACTCGCTGACAAGATTCATTAAATTGTCGAGTTTTTCGATATCCACACGGACCGTTCTGTTTACGACAGGCTTTGATGCTGACTTGGAAGCTGCCGCTGCAGCAGGTTTTGTACTTGCTGTCGGAGCCGGAGCCGCTGCTGCCTGAGGCGTTGCCGACGCGCTGACCGGTTTTGTTTCCGGTTCCGCTTTTTCCTCTTCCTTTTCTTCCACTACAGGACTCTGTTCCACCGTGGATGCCGGTAAAACGTATTCCGAGCAGAACACTTCTTCAATTTCCGACACGCTCTTAACCGCTGCCATCACTTCGTCCATAGGACTTTCCGATATAAAAATCAAACTGAAGGTCAGGTCAAATTTCTCGTCCTCGATATCCTGTGCCGTGGGATTAGACACAATGACCTCTCCAAGTCTTTCAAGCGCTTTAAAGACAAGGAACGCTCTCGCCGCCTTTAAGACGCACGCCTCCTCCACATAGACCGTGATGCCGTATGCCTTAAGCGCTTCGTTTGCTGCCTTTTCAACGAGCATACGTTCCGTTTCAGAAAGCTTGATTTCCTGCCACTTTGCCTGTTTTCCGCTCGCGTTATCCTCCGCCGCATTGGTTTCCGCCGAAGCGCCNTCCGATGCCGCGCTCTCAATCGGCCTAATCTCACCGTTGTTCTTCAAAATACTGTTCAACGCATCAATCAAATTCTGATTGTCGTTCGTACCTTCTTCTGTCGTCTGCTGAATATTGTCAACATACTCCTCCAGCGCATCGAGTGACTTGAAAAGAATATCAATCATTCCAGGCTGCACTTTGAAAGTACCGTTTCGAACCTCCGAGAAAACATTCTCCATATCATGCGTCAGCGTCTGCATTCTCTTATAGCCCATCGTACCTGCCATACCTTTTAAAGAATGCGCGGCTCTGAATATCTCATTGATGGTATCCATATTTTCCGGATTCTGTTCCAACTCCATTATCTGGTCGCTTAAGTTCTGTAAGTGTTCCTTCGACTCATCAAGGAAAATATCAAGATATTGACTTGTATCCATTTACTTGACCCCCACGTTCATTATAATTTCCTGTGCCACATCATCTAAAGGCACCATCTGATTTACAAGACCCGCAGCCGCAATCGCCTTTGGCATGCCGTAAACGGTTGATGTCGCCTCATCTTGTGCGATGACGTGTATTTTTTTTGCAGTTTCCAGATTTACAATTCCTTTTGTTCCGTCCGCTCCCATTCCGGTAAGCACCACGCACACAATCTGCGCATAGTTGCTCGTCTTTAAGGATTCATACATATAGTTGGCGCAAGGCTTTACGCCTTCTCTGGGAGGTTCGTCCGTATAAGTAATGGTCGCTTTTCCTGCTTTGGTAACAATGTTCAGGTGTTTTCCACCCATCGCGATATAGACCGTACCGTTCTCCAGGACATCGCCTTCCGCCGCCTCCTTTACCTTCACCGGGCTCAAAGCGTCAAGGCGCTCCGCCAATGACTGTGTAAATCCTTTGGGCATATGCTGAACAATCACAACAGGCGCCGCAAGCTCCTTCGGAAGCCTTGGCACAACACTCTGAAGCGCCTTGGGTCCTCCCGTTGAACATGCAAGCGCAACCAATTTCTGACCACTGACAGTAGGCGCACTCTTCTTGACAATGTTGACAAGCTTCTGCGTGTGCTCCTCCTGTTTCTGCCTCGGAATTACAGGGGTCAATGCGATATTGGTCTGACGGCTTGTTACCACTGCATTTAAAATATCGAGAAATTTCTTTTTAAACACATCGCCTTTAAGGTAGACAATATTCGCCGGTTTTTCCACAAAATCAATCGCGCCCAGTTCAAGCGCCTCCATCGTGACCGATGCGCCCTCTCTTGTATCCGTGCTCGCCATCATAACCCGTACGCGTATTTTGTCTTTCTGTAAAATACGAAGCAGCTGAATTCCGTTAATCTTTGGCATATTCACGTCGAGAACAACGCCGTCATACTGATTTTGCTTCAACAGCGCATATGCCGCCTCACCGTCAAATGCCTGTTCCACAACTTGGAATCGTTCATCTGAATTGATTATATCACACATGACTCTTCTCATGAGTGCAGAATCATCAACTACTAATATTTTTTTCTTACTTTTTGAAGAATTTGTAATATTTTCCATGCTACTCATCAACCTTTTCCGTTTTTTCTATTTTTTCTTTCCGCGTCAAAAATGTATCTGATAATATCCTCGCGCGTATTTTTGTCGATAAATTCATACTTCACGCGATTTTCATATTCGGACTCACGGTTCTCGATCTCCCCCGAATACATCACCTTTGCCGCCAGACGAAACGGTGTTTCTCCCTCTGCCAGCGGCAGGGAAAACTCCATTAAAATAATGCCTCCCGCATGATGCGGTTCCCTTGATACAAATCGAAGTCCGCCGCCGCTGATATCCACAATAACGCCTCTTGCCATCCGCTCATCGGATACCAACTCCGGCATTCCATCCCGAAATGCCTTCGACTCCTCATAAGTCATTTCTTTTACAGCCATCTCGATAATGCAGTTAAATCTATAATATTCACGCCTTTGAAACTTATGAATATTGGTTANGAGCTCCGCAACGACAATATATGTACGATTNATTTTTTGTCTGTCCACAATGCGCACATTGACTTGGTACATNCCATTGTGGGTAAAGAAACATACGTCATACTCACCGTCCACGGGAAGNAGCACAAGTTTNTGCTGCTCCATCGGCATCAGGATNTCAAGTCTTCCGTCATCNAANACATCATACACNGAAGATTCGTATGTTTTTACGCCTTCGGTACCATCGGGAAGGACAACGCTGACTGTCGAGCGCATTTCCACCTTATCTCCCGGTGATATTAGTTTTTCGATCATAGACTCCTCCTACACANTTTTCTTTGCGGCCGCTANCCCATCTTTTTACCGCCCGCCACNATGTGTGAGAAAAACGCNGCCATACCTCTTTTTACAAGGGANTTGCTGTATTCCTTNTCCATGAGNATATAGGCTATNTTTTCGTATGCAATCGCCGATTTCGCGTTCGGACGATAGATGCTTACGGGCATTTGCTGCATAACGGCATCCTCAAGATNATGGTCATGAGGGATCGCNCCCAGATATTCAATCGGAAGCTTTAAATATCTGCTNGCAACCGTATCAATTTTATTATACATGATTTCGCCCTCTATGTCACCCGAAACCTTATTNGCAATCACTTTTATTTTTGAATCTTCNCTTGAAAANCGNGGATGGCGGTTTAACGCCTTTAGNAGNGANTACGAATCCGTNATGGAAGTCGGNTCCGGTGTCGCCACCAANANAATCTCACCGCTTGCCACCAAAAAATCAAGCACTGCATCGGATATGCCCGCGCCCGTATCAATGATCACAATATCNGCAATCGCATCAAGTTCAGCCAAATTCTGAACAATATAATTCANATAGTCCTGACTTAAGTTGGAAAGACCCGCNATNCCGGAACCNCCCGANATAAACCCGATATCCATCGGNCCCCATGTAATGATATCCTGCATNCTCTTTCCCTGATAAATTAAATCACACAAGTTATGTTTTGGCACAGTGCCAAACATNATCTCTATATTNGCAAGCCCGAAATCAGCGTCCAAAATCAATACCCGCTGCCCCATCTTTTTAAACTGACAGGCAAGATTNATCGANGTGTTTGATTTTCCCACGCCTCCTTTACCACTGGTCACTGTGATAATTCTTGCAAGAGGGCGNGGCGCAGGATGCATTTTTATAACGTTTCTTAACTGTTCTGCCTGATCCATACTTACTCTCCTCCAAATTAGCGCTTTCCGCCGAGTAACTGCTTTACAGTAGCCTGTGGATTGAAGTATTCNATATCNTCCGGTACATTCTGTCCACATGTAATATACGAAAGTGTTGCCCCTGTATAGAGCTTNAAATTATAGATATTCCCCAATGTAGATGTTTCATCAAGCTTTGTAAAGATTAATTTATANTCCGCAATCTCTTTATAAGTATCNGCAATCTGCATCANNTCNCGATACTTTGTCGCTGCCGACAACACAAGAAAGACTTCTTTTGCCGCCGTCGTTTCCANNGAATTAATCAGGTCGCTCATGCTCTCGCACTGNGNCTCGTTGTTCGGCGAATGTCCNGTCGTGTCCACCAAAATNTAATCGTAGGTTCTNAAATCNTCAACNGCTCTGACAATTTCACCCGCNGTATAGACAACCCGAAACGGCACCTCNAAAATATTGGCATANGTCCTAAGCTGCTCCGCAGCCGCTATTCTGTATGTGTCAGCCGTCAAAAGCGCAACNTTCTTTTTATGCTCNACGNGAAATGATGACGCAATCTTTGCGATCGTGGTCGTTTTTCCGACACCTGTNGGACCTACAAAAAANATGACNTTCGGCNNCTTCTCNTTNTCCTCCATAACATACGGCTTTCCGAGNTTTAANATCATGCGCTGNTAAACCTCCGAAAGCATAAAGTCCATCGTCACNTCGCTCTTACAGTTTTTGTCAATCTCNTCNATCATCTCGTTTGCNTATTTNTCATNNATTTCATTGTCAATCATTTTATTGTATAACAATCTGAGNAANTTTACNCGCTCCTTATTTTCTCCCTTTTTTTCNTCCGTATCCGTTTTNGCATCCTCNGANGNTGTCTTTGNGTCCTGCTGNGAAAGCTGNTTTTCAAGCANATTTTGAAGATTATCCAGTTTTTCTCCAAGTTTTTCCGCCTTGCTTTCNTCCTTCTNCTCGCTCTTTACGGGANCAGAATCNGANCGTGACTTGGNCGGCTCNTTTGTNTTTGGAAANGTCGCAAGAATATCCGCAATGTCAGNCACNGCCTGTCCTACGGCAGCAGCGTCCGGNTCCCCGNCGNTGTTCTTCTTTTCCTCNGGCTGCTTCATGGGGATNATTTTCCCCTGTGTNCCTGTCTGGGTTAANGACATNGCAACGCCNTCTTTTCGAATCTCGCTTGTTTCGCCCANNCCAATCCCGTATTTCTCGTTTTCTTCTTCCTTTGCGACNGTCACTTCTACCTTCGTNCCTTTAAATACNCCAAAAAGACCTTTGGANTTTACGGTCTTGACATTCATTTCGACAAGNCCCTCNCCAAGCTCNTTCNTGGCGCTCTCNAGCGCNTCTTCTTTTGATTTTCCCTGAAATTTTTTAATTATCATGCTGTCACCATTCCTACTGATTGTAATTCAACATTTGAATCGATCTCATTATAAGATACTACCACCAAATCNTTATAATAATCCTCCGTCAGACGTTTAAAATACATTCTGACAATCGGCGAAGTAATCACAATGGGATTCTTTCCGAGTTTTTCAAGCTTNCCAATCTCNGTTTCCACAGAGGACATGATCGACTTCGTCTTTTCGGGCTCAAGCGTCAGATACGCGCCCTGCTCCGTCTGCTTCACGCTTCCCATGATTTCCTGTTCAAGACTGGGATCAAGCGTCACAACGCTNGTCGTTTCNTTTAACGGGAAATATTTATTTGAGATTGCGCGTTTTAAACTNTGTCTGACATACTCTGTCAGAATATCCGTATCTCTTGTCGCCGCCGCATGNTCCGCAAGCGTTTCAAAAATNGTNACAAGGTCNCGCACGGAAATNCCTTCCTTTAATAANTTCTGCAATACCTTCTGGATATCGCCGAGTCCCAAAAGCTTCGGGATAAGCTCCTCCACAAGGGANGGATTGGTTTCCTTGACATTGTTTACAAGGTTCTGNACATCCTGTCTTGTGAGCAGGTCCGCAAGGTACTGNCTGATAATCTCNGTCAGATGCGTCGCTATGATGGAAGGCGGGTCTACAACCGTATAGCCCACACTCTCCGCACGCTCTCGCTGNCTCTCCGTAATCCAGATNGCCGGAAGATGGAANGACGGTTCAAANGTCGGGATACCNGAAATCTCCTCCTCNACAAAACCNGGNTTCATCGCCATATAGTGATCAAACANAATCTCACCCTCACTCACCTGGATACCCTTNATCTTGATGATATACTGGTTNGGGTTCANCTGAATATTATCGCGCANTCGNATGATCGGCACGACNGTACCAAGNTCCAANGCAATCTGNCGACGTATCATAACNACACGGTCAAGCAANTCNCCGCCNTGNTTGACNTCNGCAAGCGGAATNATACCATANCCAAACTCCAGTTCNATNGGNTCAACNTGNAANANGGACGTNACATTNTCNGGTCTTCGNATCTCGTCGCCTGTGTCCTCCNCNTCTTCTGTTTCCGCTTCTATCTGCGCAACTTCAATCGTATTNGCAATAATGCGNCCNCCNATGATAAANAGCACGCCCAACANCACGAAAATCAACGGATTNAGCGGCGTCACAATACCCAGGAACGCAAGCACTCCGCCTACCATNTATAAAACNTTGGGCATACCAAAAAGCTGACCGACAAGTACCGTACCAAAGTCGGCTTCNTTCGANCCCTTTGTTACGAGAATACCTGTTGACAGCGAAATCAAAAGGGAGGGTATCTGGCTTACCAGACCGTCACCGATGGTCAAAATCGTAAACTTATCCAACGCTGTAGTCCAGTCCATACCACGTCTAAAAACGCCCATCGCAATACCGCCGATAATATTAACGCCTGTTATAATAAGACCTGCCGTAGCATCTCCTTTTACATACTTCACGGCACCGTCCATGGAACCAAAGAAACTTGCTTCCTGTTGCAGCTTTTCTCTCTGTATTTTTGCCTCCGCGTCTGTAATCGCGCCTGTATTCAAGTCCGCGTCAATCGCCATCTGCTTACCGGGCATCGCGTCCAAAGTGAATCGCGCCGTTACCTCGGCAACTCGCTCGGAACCTTTATTGATGACAACAAACTGCACAATGATCAAAATAATAAATACAATAATACCGATTATCAAATCGCCGCCGCCCACGAAATTACCGAACGTCGCGACAACGTTTCCCGGATCTCCCGTCGACAGGATCAATCTTGTCGAAGACACGTTCAATCCGATTCGAAAGAGTGTCGAGAACAGCAAAATTGTCGGATAGAAAGACATATCCAACACTTCCTTGACAAACATCGAGGTAAACATGATCGTAAATGCCAATGATATATTCAGTGCAAGCAATACGTCAAGTAAGGTATTGCTGATCGGCACAATTAACATGATGATGGCGCTAAGTAAATATAACGCTACGCCTATGTCTGCTTTTTTCATCTTCATGTTACATTTCCCCCTTGGACCCTAAAAAAATTCCTGATGACACTACACATTTTCTCATAATCTGCATAATTTGTACATAATATTTTTGAAAAATTTATAATTTCCCTTGTTTTTCCACACAAAATTTGACTAAATTCTGCCTTGCATCTTGTATACTAAAGCAAGAACTTCCGCAACCGACTGATACAGCTCGGGCGGTATCTCCTGACCGACATCAACGTTCGCGTAGAGCATACGTGCAAGCGGCTTGTTCTCCACGATTTCCACGTTATTTTCCTTTGCGATTTCCTTAATCTTCTGCGCCACATAATCCGCACCCTTTGCAAGCACTTTCGGCGCCGACCCTTCATTTGCGTCATATCGTATTGCCACGGCATAATGCGTCGGGTTCGTGATAACGACGTCCGCCTTGGGCACATCCTGCATCATTCTCCGCTGAGACGCCTCACGCATCTTCTGTCTGATCTTACCTTTGATCTGCGGATCACCTTCGGCATTCTTATACTCGTCCTTGACCTCCTGCTTGCTCATCTTAATGTCTTCTTTGAACTTCCACCGCTCATAAAACAAATCCGCAAAAGCAACCACCATGAATATAAGCGAAATGCGCAGTCCCATGTTAATGACAATATTACCAATCGCCTGTAGTGCCTGATTGAGCGGCATCTGATAAAAATTGACGAGATAGACCCAGTCATTCTTTATTGTATTATAGACAACCGCCATGATCAGAATAATTTTGGCGATTGACTTTAACAGCTCTATTATTTTTGACTTGGAAAACAGTTTCTTCATTCCCGATACAGGATTTAGCTTACTGAATTTCGGTTTCAGCGGCTTTGTCGTTATCTGAAATTTAAACTGCATCATATTAATGCCCACAGAAAGCGCAAGACCCACAAGAAAAAACGGCAAAAGCTGTAACAAAAGCTTTACGATAACGCCATTAAGCAGGATCCGATAATCGCTGAATACAATTCTGCCCCCCCAGTAAGTCGTATAAGCCGGCATCTTCTCATAGATCAGACTGAAAAGCTCCATGAAATTTTCGCCCATATGACCGATCCAGAATTTTAATATCAGAAAAAGAGCGATAAGCTGCACTCCGCTCGACATTTCCTTACTTTTNGNTACNTTACCTTCTTTACGGGTATCNGNTTTCTTTTTCNNGGTAGGCTCNTCTGTTTTTTCACCACCGGGACCTTCTTTGGCAAAATACTGTAAATCTAACTCCAAAATCACATTAAGCCCTCCACTGCGGANACNACCATCTGCTGTATCTGNGTACTGATGAANGTACAGATATCCGGCATCAGNCCCATTGTTATCAANAGCACNCTCAGTCCGGCAAGAAGCTTTAACTGAATACCGACCGANAACATATTCATCTGCGGCGCAAGCTTTGCCANAAGNCCGAGNACNATATTCATCAGNGTAATACTCGCAAANACCGGCAGACANATNCGAAAACCGATNATNATATAATTNNTNAAAAAGTTGATCATATTTTCCAGCANNCTGNNCNNATCTATATGAANNCCGTTAATNGGTATCAGNGTAAACGTTTCCATNANCGCNTTNAGCAAATANCNNTGNANTCCNGTCGTATANANAANNAGCATTGTNCCATACTGTAAAATAACACCCGTTATTGTCGACTGTTCGTTTGTCAGCGGATCAAAGATACTTGCCATCGACAATCCCATCTCCATATCCATAATTCGTCCCGCAAATAAAACAACAGAAGTACACAGTTGTGCCGATAATCCGATTAACAGCCCAACTACGACTTCTTTCAAAACAACGACACAATATGCGACAAACGTGTCATATTGAGGATAAACATGCTCCGGTCCGAAATGATAGATCAAATATGCGACAAACACGCTAAGCGCTACCTTTACATTATTCGGCACTCCTCTTGTACTGAAAAAAGGAGCCACAAACACAAAACTGGCAATTCGCATCAATATCAGAAGAAAGTATTCCAACTCGGACATTGAAAATGACAGGTTCGACATTCTAACACCATACTCCTTTTTTCACGCTTTTATCTGATATAGATTGAAAAATTCGCCCATAAATCTGCCATAAACGTCGTCATATTATTTAACATCCAGTGCCCCAAAAGCATCAGACAGGCAAACATTCCGACCATTTTGGGAACAAAGGTAAGCGTCTGCTCCTGTATTGACGTAACCGTCTGGAACACACTCACAGTAAGACCGATCACCAGTGATACGAGAAGCGGCGGCGCTGCCGTCTTTAAAACTACCATGATCGCTTGCTGCATCATATCCGTAACCATTTGCACAGTCATTTGTCATCACCCCTTGTCAGTAAAACGTTCGCACTAAATTCACGATTACAAGATTCCAACCGTCTGCAAGCACAAACAAAAGAATCTTAAACGGCATCGAAATTGTCGTAGGGGGAAGCATCATCATACCCATACTCATCAGCACCGACGCCACTACCATATCGATAACAATAAACGGAATATAGATAATAAATCCGATAATAAACGCAGTCCGAAGCTCACTGACAATGAATCCCGGTATCAATACCGATGTCGGAACCTGTTCCATACTCGCACCGTCCCATGCGGTATTGGAGATCTGCATAAACACATCAATATCCCGCACCTGCGTTTGTTCGAACATAAATTCTCTCAAAGGATTGACCGCGGCTTCAAATGCCTCGTCATAGCCAATCTCACCTGCGTCATAAGGCACAATCGCCTCTGTGTATATCTGTGAAAAAATAGGCTGCATAATGAAAAAAGTAAGAAACAGTGCAATCGCTATCAGCACCTGATTTGGCGGCGCCGACTGCGTATTTAATGCCTGTCTCGTAAAATGCAGCACGATTAAAATTCTCGTAAAAGAAGTAACGGTTACCAAAAGCGACGGTATGATTGCGATTGCGGTAAGCACCAGCAATATCCTTAAATTACCGTTCAACTCTCCGTTACCGTTGTTGTCTAAACTAATCGTAAGACTGTTTGCAATATTTAATTCGGCAAGCTCCTCCGGTGTCTGCGCCGTACCGGGATCGTTAATGGTCGTCCGATGCTCATTATCATCGGGCTGTTGATCGATAATACTGCCCGCAGCCGCGTCATCACTCGTCGCCATAGCCACAGCCGTGTCGGCAGCCACGATCATAAGTACCATCGCAAGCGCATAAAACAACTTCCTCAGTTCTTGCTTTATGTTATAGTTTTTATATCTGTTTCTCATAGTAGTCCTTTTCTTGCTGCATCTGCAAAATTTATACTTTCTACATTACTTTTTGAACTTTTCGAAAATGTCCTTAAAGCTCAACCCCGGTGCGTTTGGGACTTCCTGTTCAAATCCCGTAATGTCCTCTTTTGCAAGCTCACCAAGTAAGGTGACTGTTTCCTTGCATACCACATAGGAAAAATACTTTTCACCAATTCTTACTACCTGAATATACTTGGTCGGCGCTATTTTATAGGTCTCGATGATTTCAACGTTTGCGTTTTGAAATCGTCCCATCTGCAATTTTGCCGTAAATTTCGTCATGTAATATGTAAGCGCCAACACAAATATAAAAATCAGTATTACCGTAAACAGTTGTACGATTGAGTCCAACACACTAACCAACTACCTTCTTGACTGCCTCTAACACACGCTCTGCCTGGAAAGGTTTTACAATAAAGTCCTTTGCGCCCGACTGAATCGCCTCAATAACCATTGCCTGCTGTCCCATCGCGGAACACATGATAACATTTGCGCCGGCATCCATCTGCTTAATTGCCTTTAACGCCTGAATACCGTCCATTTCGGGCATTGTGATATCCAACAAGGTNANGTCGGGTGACGCTTCCTTGTATTTATCAACNGCNATNTTGCCGTTTTCNGCCTCNGCTGCGATTTCATATCCGTTTTTGGTAAGGATATCCTTAATCATCATTCTCATGAACGCCGCATCATCTACGATAAGAATTCTCTTTNCCATATTTACTCTTGTCCTTTCTAATATCAACTGTTATTTTTATTTAATAATCTCCATAATTCTGACACCGAAGCTCTCTTCGATTACAACAACCTCACCCTTTGCNACAAATTTACCGTTTACAAGCACGTCAATCGGCTCNCCGGCAATCTTGTCAAGTTCGATAATTGTACCAGGTGCGAACTCCAAAATGTCCGAAATGGATTTATTNGTACGACCAAGTTCTACTGTAACCTCNAACGGTACGTCTTTNATCAGCTCGATGCTCTCNGCGCTTACCATATCAGGCTGTCCTGTNGCNAAGTTTTGGAACTGTGCNGGCTGAATNCTNACATTCGGCATTCCNTAACCCATCATNGGCATTCCCATCTGGGGCTGCATCATCGGCATTCCCATTTGAGGCTGCTGCATTCCCATCTGAGGNTGCATCTGCATCTGCTGCATNCTCATATCGGGAGCCGGCGCTGCNGCTGCCGGNGCAGGCNNNGGTGCGGGTGCCGGNGCAGGNGCCGCTGCCGCCGGAGCGGGTGCGGGTGCGGGTTCTTCCGNGGGCGCTCCCATCATCTGNTTCATAAACGTATCCGAAACCTCTTTTGCAAAATCCAAAGGATANAACTGCATCAAGGTAGAGTCTACCAANTCCTCAATCTGCATTCTGAAGGAAACTNTTACAAANTTNTCNTCAAGNAACGGTGAAAGNTCATGCGGTTCNTTTGTCTGTAAATCAACAAGGCTTGCCTCCGGCGGGCTGATATCGATTGTCTTTCCGAGCATTGAGGAAAGCGAGGTCGAAGANGAACCCATCATCTGNTTCATTGCCTCCGANATTGCGCTCAGATGCAGTTCTGTCAANTCTCCATCGANNTTTGTACCNTCGCCGCCCATCATCAAGTCTGTGATAACCTTAACATCATGNTCCTTCAGCACNAATATGTTCGTGCCGTTCAAACCGACTGTATACTTAATCTGAATAAANACACACGGTTTCTCGTATTCGTTAATCACTTCCNCCCATNTTGTCATCTGAACAACCGGAGTCGTGATNTTTACCTTTTTATTTACGAGTGAATAGAGGGTTGTCGCNGAGGTNCCCATACTGATATTGGCAACCTCTCCNATCGCATCCTTCTCCACTTCGGAAAGGAGGTCNCNTCCCNCTGTTGCNGTNGCTGTCGACGCATCTCCATCTCCGCCGCTTCCGCTGTCNGCCGACAGGTCTACGCCATTNAACAACGCATTTATTTCGTCTTGAGATAACATACCATCCATTATCCTATTCCTCCTCCCTAAATACAGATGTTACTCTCACTGCATATGANTCNTTNCTTGCACCCGGAACCGCACTGAATTTCTTTATGTTTCCGACATATACATTCAGTTCATCCTCCACACGCGAATCGAGTCNTATAATATCGCCCACCTGTATATTGACAAANTCATTGACCGTGATAACGCTCTTACCGAGTACTGCTTTTACAGGTACATCAACTCTGCGAACCATCGTTTCGATAAACTGNTCNTANTCCTCGTCNTCCACCTTCTGCATACTTGAATACCAGAACTTGGTATTGAGCCTGTCCATGACGGACTCCANTGTAAAGAACGGCAGACACACATTCATCAATCCCTCTACTTCACCGATTTTGACATTCATCGTGACAAGCGCCACCATATCACTCGGCGAAATAATNTGGGCAAATTGCGGATTGGTTTCAATNCGTTCCANNAACGGATTAACCTCNACCACGTTTTTCCANGGTTCTCGCANCAACTGCATACANATTACCATGATCCGNTCGATAATGCTCATCTCAATTTCCGAAAACTCTCTCGCNTTCTCNAAGGAATCGCCTCTGCCGCCCAGCATTCGGTCTATGATCGCATACCCCAAACCGCTTGTCANCTCCATAATGATGTTTCCGGGCATCGGTGAAAAATTAACAACCGTAAGCANTACCGGATTGGACAGCGCGTTTGAGAATTCGGCAAATGTTACCGTTTCGGAACTTACAACATTTACCTGTACACTTTTTCTTAAATAAACCGGCAAGTTTGTCGACATAAGCCTTGCNTAGTGGTCAAAAATCATATTTAACGTTCTTAAGTGCTCTTTCGAGAATTTTGCAGGACGACTGAAATCATAATTCTTTACCTGACGTTCNTCTTTCTCCTGCATNTCCTCNACNTCCAGTTCACCGCTGCTTAACGCCGCCAGCAAACTGTCNATCTCACTTTGAGANAGTACCTCTCCCATTCGCTATTCACCCCCTGTTAGTGGCATTCATTAAAAGAGGTTTTTCATTCTATTATTCGATTTATGAATATAAGAANCTAAAGGATACACCATAAATAACTTCNGAATCAAACCGCTCGTTAAGCCGCTGGAGCATCTCACTCTTAATCTGCTCGGAATTACTCTGTGCCTCTTCCCTTGTATAATTTCCCAATACCGANAAAATAATATCCTTGATAATTCCCTCGCTGGTTGCAAGTGTTTCCTCATTNTANGTCTTGTAATCTTCATGATTCTTGTTAAGAGAAAGTGATACTGTTCCTACCGCATAATGACTTTGACCATCNTCACCATTCTTTAACGGAATCGTCATNTCATCCGTNATGTTATAAACAGCCGTATCCGCCATTGTAACATTNGTTGNTCCCACATCNGATACCGGCAGTCCGTCNATTTCAAGTCCNACAANCGTCGCAATNTCNGANACAAGCGCTGCTGTCTTTCTTGAAGCGCTCGATACACTCACCATCATAATTGCCGACAATACNATATTTACGACAAGTAATGCAATAANAATAATAGATAANAAGTTTCTTTTCATTTTTANANCTCCTTTTTTTATATTAATTCATCATNCCTGAACTCAATGAATTATACACCTTTATCTCAACGCGTCTGTTTTTCGCTCTGCCCTCCGGTGTNGCNTTATCCGCNATNGGCATGTACTCACCGCGTCCNGAATGCTTCACAAGACCCGGATCAATGCTCGAATTNTCCGTGAGATAATCAAACACNGCAAGCGCTCTGTAGCTGCTCAGCACATCGTTATTTTCATAACGACCCCCGTTTAACGGAACGGAATCCGTGTGTCCCTCAATCTCAATATCCCATTCCGCATATTTCGTAAGGATCATACCCACTTTATTTAATACCGGAATGGCATCCGGCTTGATATCGGCTCTTCCGGAATCAAACAAAAACGCGCCGTTAAAAGTCAACAACACAAAATCCGCCTCAACGGATACGTCGACCTTGTCTGCAATCATATTTTCTTCCAGTGCTTCCTCGATTTTCTCCGCAAGCGTTTCTGAAAGTTTCAATTTATCTTCTTCAATCTGATTAATCGTTTCCTGTAATTCCTGCATTTCCTCTGCAGACAATCCAAGAATCTCCGCCGCTTCCTGAACAGCATCCTGTGTCTGACTGTCTGAAGAAGCCGCTTCCGATTTGTCTATATTCTCATTGGGGGCATCTGCGTCTGCTGTCTTACCACTTGAATTTATGTATTCGTCAAGCATATTTAACTGACTCACGCCGTTGCTGACTAAGATACCGTCGCCGACTGCCTGTGCTCCACCCTTAAAGATGCTGAATGTCGACTGAAAAGACTTTGCCACTTCCTCAAATTTCTGTGCATCGATGGTTGACATGGAGAACAGCATAACGAAGAAACACATCAATAAAGTACACAAATCTGAGAAAGTACTTTGCCACGGCGCGGGGGTTCCGGGTGGCAGCTTGAACTTTTCCTTTTTTTTCATTACGCAGCTTCACCTCCACCGCCTTCTTCGGATGTGCCTCTATCCTTCGGTGCAAGGAATGATTTCAGCTTTTCTTCGATAACACGGGGGTTTTCTCCTGCCTGTATGGAGAGCAGCCCCTCTATCATAATTGACTTTGACTGGATTTCCATTGAGTTGTTTGCCTGTAATTTATTCGACGCCGGTATACAAACCCAGTTTGCAAGCATGGAGCCGTAGAATGTGGTAATCAACGCAACCGCCATCTTGGGTCCAAGCGTCGTCGGATCCGACATATTCTGAAGCATACACACAAGACCTACCAGTGTACCGATCATACCCCACGCAGGTCCCATGGAACCAAGCGTGTCCCAAAATCCCCAGCGCACTTCATGTCTGGAATCAATACTGTCCAGCTCGGTTTCCAAAATGCCTCTTACAAGCTCCGGATCTGTACCGTCTACAATCAGCATGATGCCTTTTTTCATAAAGTCATCTTCAAGATTTCCGGCTGCTTCCTCCAATGAAAGGAGACCTTCCTTTCTCGCAATATTTGAAAGTTCAATAATCTTTGTAATCATTTCCGGCACATTCGTAGTAACCGGCTTAAAAATCAATCCTATACTCTTAAGACCGCCAATATAATTCGACATACTCAATGATGTCAGCGTCGCACAGAACGAACCACCAAAGGTAATCAGAAGCGACGGTGCATCGAAGAAATACACAAGTCCGGCAATACCCTCACTGTTTATGATACCGAAAAGAACGAAACCAAAACAGAGAATTACACCTAACAAAGACGCTAAATCCACTTTCCACACACTCCTTTTATCGTTTAATCCTTTTAAGTATATCAAAAATCATACTTAAAGACAACTTTTTTTCCTCATAATTTTATTACACACACATATATATAATACTGTACGATTCAATATAATGCAAGATTTTTCTTGATTATTCCGCAATTTTCTCCGTTCCAATATTTGCCGCGACACCAAAATATGCCTGTTTTGCCGCCGTTACCAAATTTTTAATTTCGAGCCTCGATTCTTTCACAATATATTTCTTGCCGTCCATCAATGTCAGCACAGTGTCCGGCGTTTCTTCCACAATTTGTATATAATTCGAATTGATTAAAAATTTTGTTCCGTTTAATTTTGTAACCTCTATCACCTTTTCTCAACCCTTTCGCATTTCCCTCAAAAAGACCCGCACACTCATGTGCGGGTCCTATTTTGTTATACATACACCTTACAACATCATTTTACATACTGCGCAAATTTGTGTCATTACACAAATTTGCTATATGAAAAAAATTATTTATAATTTTTTTCATTATCTCTTAAGGTTTACAAGTTCCTCAAGAAGCGAGTCGGATGTTGTAATGATACGGCTGTTTGCCTGGAAACCTCTCTGTGTGGTAATCATGTTTGTGAACTCCTGTGAAAGGTCTACGTTGGACATCTCAAGCACACCAGTTGTCATATAGCCTGTTCCGCTTGCCTTGATATCCACGGTAACGCACTCGCCTGAGTTTGCCGTTTGCGAATAAAGATTGTCACCCTCATTCTGAAGACCCATTGAGTTTGCAAAAGTACCAACGCAAATCTGTCCCAAGACTGCAGACATACCGTTGCTGTAGTTTGCCGTAATCAAACCGTCCTGTGCGATGGAAACGCCTGTCATCTTTCCAACAGTACGTCCGTCATCTCTTAAGCCCGTAACGGTTGACTTTCCTTCATTAAATACATTCTGTGTATCCGTCAGATCAATCGAGATATTGGAGAACTTATTGTCAAGAGAGCTTAACGCAACCGTAAACGCATCATTTCCGGATTCTCCTACATAGTCAAATTGACCGTTATCCGGATTATATACCAAATCCCATGAAGTCGTGCCGTTATTTAAAAGTGTGTCAATATTTACTTCTTCACCGTATGAACTCATACCGAGGAGCGTGATCGTATACTTTCCGGGATCGATTGATTCTGTATCCTTAGCCTGTTTTGTATAATAGCTGTCCTGAACCTTATTCTCGGTACCGAGCTTCATAAGTCTCATGATATCGCCATATAAGTCACGTTTGCTCATTGCATCCGTAATCTCGTCGCCCTTATTATCCTTAAAGATATAATCCGTAATCGCATTTCCGTCATTGTCCTCATAATCCTGCTTAATGGTTGTAACATCTCCATACGCAGCATCGGCCAATGTACAGGCTGCTATGCCGTTTACCGCTTCACCTACCGTATAGAAGAGCGCAACCGCTTCATCATCGATCTTGCTGATACTCAAATCAGTGCTTAACGGATATGTCGGCACGGTATTGCTCTTTACATAGCCCACATCACCGGAGAAGGATACCGTAATATCCTGACCATTCAGTGCGCCGAACTGAAGCATACTTAAACCATACGCTGCTAAAAAGTCATCATTTATCGTTATCGTTACAGGATCAGCGTCCTCTTTATTAAGATCCGTCTTGTCTCCCAATTCATGCTTTCCCTTAATAGCCAATGTCTTTTCATTAACAGTCGGAGCCGCTGAATTATTCTGTATGTATGCCCAAACAGCCTTATCCAGTGCAGTAATCAGATCCGGACTGTCCGTTGAGGAAATAATCCTATTTTCCCCACCAACATTATAGCTGTATTCAAGCTTTGAAGTATCTACTTTGTAAAGTGTATCAGGTGTACCATTCGGAAGCGTATACGCATTCTCCGTATTATGGATATCCCTTGTGCCGCTTTCAACAACCTTCTGCGGAAGAATACCAAACTGTAAGTTATACTCATATCCGAGATTATCCAAAATCTGAAGGTTAAAAATCTTACCGTTCTTTGTTTCGAGATTAGAGTCCGTAGCATCAATAATACCGGAAATCGTCGCTGCTGTCGTATATGCCGGCTCATAATTGCTCTTTGACATTACGTTTAAGTTGCTTACGGAGCCTTGAATAATGTCGCCATTGGCATCAACGCCCCAGCCCTGCACGATATATCCCGTGCTTGCCATACAGAGATTACCATCCTCGTCAACGTTAAAGGAACCGTCTCTTGTATAATAGGTATTTGTACCATCGCTTACCACAAAGAATGCCTCGCCCGTTAATTTCAAGTCAAACGGATTACCTGTTGACTGGGTTGCACCCTCCTGTGTAATTGTTGTATTGATTGCCGCTGTCTTTACACCAAGACCAATCTGTCTAGGGTTAATACCACCGACGTTGGTGCCCGGTCCCGATGCAGCCTGTGTTGTCTGATAAAGCATATCCGAAAAGTTCATCATTTTCGACTTATATGCTGTGGTGTTTACGTTTGCGATATTATTACCAATAACATCCATTCTTGTCTGGTGTGACTTTAATCCAGAAACACCAGAGAAAAGTGATCTCATCATAATTAAGTGACCTCCTATAATCTACTGCCGCTCT
This sequence comes from Lachnospiraceae bacterium, assembly GCA_014804345.1. Classification (GTDB taxonomy): domain Bacteria; phylum Bacillota; class Clostridia; order Lachnospirales; family Lachnospiraceae; genus COE1. Next base: position 87,895 of record JAAUZZ010000021.1, read on the forward strand.
TTTCACTGCCCCGTCTGTCAGTCAGGGGCTTAAGCCTCCTTGTAAGGTCCGGCTTTATATAATTACGGCTCCATCAATATTTGTGAAAATATTATCCTTTGTTTCCGTCTGATCCATTGCTGTAATAACCATGTTGTTTTTTGTGTTTACGATAAATGCAAGCTCGTCGACCAGCACAAGTGACTCCTTGATGCCCTTCTCGCCCGCCTTTTTCATACCGTCGCCCAGCCTTTCCATCTGCTCGGTTGTCAGCTCAATATTTCTGTCGCTCAGTCTGTTTGAGGCATGTTTCGAAAATTTTATCTGTGCACTGCCCTGTGATTCCTTTAACTGATGCTGAAATAAAATCTCCTCAAAACTCTTGCCCTGTGGGACTTTTGCATTGACGCCGGTTTTCTGCTGCTTGTTTAAATATTGATCCTGTAATTGTTCAATGGAAAGGAACTGACTGTTATTTACATTCATGTACCTTCCTCCTTGCTATAACATCTGTTATTTTTCTTCCTTTGTCAGAAGATTCAATTTGTCGATGATCGCATTCATCTTTGTGTTGAAGCTGTCCATGATGTCGTCAAGCGTTGCTGCCTTCTTATCGTCTTCCTTCGGCTCTACATCGCTAAAGTCAACACCCTTCTCTGTAAGCGCTGCCTTCCACTTTGAAAGTACAGTAAGCAAATCTGCACCATACGTTGCCATATAGTTCTTCTCGTACTCGTTCATCGTATTGTAATACTCGTATGCGCCCTTGATTACATTCTCGTATGATTTGTCCGCATACCTGACATCCGGAAGACTCTTCAGCATTGCCGATAAAGTATCGTACTTGTCATATGCCGTCGAATAGTCGCTGCTGACAACTGTATCCAGATCTGCAATCGAATACTGCTTACCATCAATCCAAATGATCGGCTTTCCGTTTTCAACCGTGATAAAGTCAACCATACCTCTCGCATAAGAAACATCGCCTGTTGACTCGCTTGTCACCTTCATGATAACTTCCTTGCCAACCAGATCATTCGCTCTGAGCAAATCAACGGACTCCGCCATCTCGCTCATCTTCTGAACCTGTGTGAATGTCGCATACTGTGATACCCATTCCGTGTTGCTCGTCGGCTCTAACGGATCCTGATTCTGCATCTCCGCAACCAGAAGTGTCAGAAACATATCGCTGTCAATAACGCTGTTATCCTTCTTATTTTTTTTCGAAAGCGAATCTGCCGATTCTGTCTGTGTAATTAATTTACCGTCTTCTCCTACCGGAGCTACCAAACTACCCATTCCATATTCCTCCTTTCCTATGTTATGCCATTAAATCCATGGAATTGCCGTTTGCTGCCATCATTTCCATAGCAATCCTTGTCGCATCGTCTGCGCCTTGCAGTTCTTCAATCATTTCTTCATCGTCCGAAAACGCATTGAAGTTGATGCTGTTTCTGCGCGCTCCCTGAACACGCTGTTCTTCTTCCTGTTCTTTTTTGCTCTGCTCGTCGCGATTGTTGTCGTCAAGCTCTCTCTCCATCTGATGGCTTGCTACCGACACCTCTACCGCCTCTACTTTGACGCCCTGTTCTTCCAAGTTTGCCATAAGCTGTGAAACCTGTGATTCGATTGCCGCTCTCACTGCCTCATTCTGTGTGGTAAACTCTGCCGTGACTGCTCCGCCTTTTGTGACAAGCGATACATTCACTGTTCCAAGGCTTGCCGGATGTAATTGCAACTCCATTTGCGTGAGGTTTTCATTCTTGACAATCTTTACGAGATCCGCAAGCTGTCTTAAAATGCTCTCCGTGCTCTCCGAAGTGTATCTTGTCGCCGTCTCCGCGACTGTCTGCGCCTCATCTAATTTGCTGTCAAAATTCTGTGTGCCCTGTTGTCCGTTAAAATCGTTCGCATTGTGCTTCTGTTCGTGTGTGTCGCGCTCCGATTTCTGTGACTGGGGCTTTGCCTGTGTTTCCACAACTTCATTTTGCTGTGCTTCCGCCACATTGTCAAATTGCTTCTGCGCTGCCTGACTTTCAAGCTCTTTCACATCCTTCGGCTTCTCGTTTTCCTCTACAAGTACGACCGGAAGCTCCTCCTGCACTGGGTCGTTGACCGTTTCGGTCATTTCTTCTTGCAACATCAGAATTCCTTCAAACGCATCGTCCGACTGGTTCAGCTTTGCAAGCATTGCATCAAACTCATCCTGTGTCAGTCCCATATCCTCCAAAAGCTGTGATGATACGGTTTCTGCCGTTTCAGTAAGCGTTTGCAATGTTGCGTACAAGTCCTCGTTTGTCACAAGGCTCATCACTTCGCCCTCACCCGCAATCTCCGTCAAAAGCTGTGTCATCGCGTTCGCGTCGAACAAGTCTGTCGGAAGCATATCGAGTTTTTTCATTCCCGCAAGAATTTCCGCATCGCTCACGCCGCACAAATCTTTTAACTGCTGAATGATCTGCATTAATGCGTCCGCGATCTGCTCTATCGTCATCTTGTCAACGGGCTCCTCTTCTTCCTCGACATTCTGTGCTGCACTGTCCGCCTTCACATCGCTTACATCGCTTTTGTCACTGTCAACGGATCTGTCTTCTGTGACTTTCTGCTCGCTTTGTGCCGCGTCCGTTTTTTCGATGTCCTCCTCGGATGTCGTGTTTTCGCTCATTTGGGTTTTTTGCTGTTCCGGCTTTGCTGCAGTCTTCGTATCTGTCTGCGCGTTATTCGCAATTTCATCCGTGACTTTATCACTTGCTTTGTTGAAAGCATCGCCAAAGCTTTGCGAACTATTGTTTGCAGTCTGTACTGCCGCAGTAGATGCTGTCACTGCATTCAGCGCCATCACNGCGTCATACCCTTGAGCGCCTACGGTTTTTACCGCCATTGTCCTTCCTCCTTTCATTCATTTTTCAAGGTTCTTTGCATTGAATCTATGTAACGCGCCGCAGTGTTTTGAACCCAAAGTANATTGAATGCTNTGCGTTTTGAACCCGCAACGTTTACATCATAATATATATCGGTAATTTCCCGAAAAAGCATTAGATTTTATCCGNTTTCTAGCTGCCCGGATTCATAATTTT
>JAAUZZ010000021.1:90956-198049 GCA_014804345.1 Lachnospiraceae bacterium
TNTTGNCGCTATGGANGGATCCATCTCCGCCATNATCGACGCTCTTGTCGACGCGGAAAGATTCTCCANAATATCCGCCGCAAGGTTTAANTCGTCCGTCATCGCNCTCAAAATCTTCGCNGCCGCNGCCGCGTCCATGTTGCTGAANGTNGCAACATAGTCNTTNGTCTTGGCGTTTATCGTTTCTTCCTTAACGACCTGTTTATAAAGCGCCTCNGCCGTTGTCGGATCCATTTCTTCNAAGTAATTGCGGTATGCCTCTTCGCCGGGTCCGTTTTCCGCGTACACGACTTCNTCNTAGAACTGNTCTTTGATCCGCTGGAACTCGACCTGATTATCCTCAAAGGTCTGCAAACGCTGCACTTCCGCCTTCAACGCCTCAATCTGNTCGGAGTATGCGCTNTTGGTATTTTGAAGCTGATCTATCTTTTGNTCCAGAGAGGCAATNTCGTCAACCGCATCTTTGATGCTGTTGTAACCGCCNTACGCNTTTTCTTTTGACGTNTCNNTNCTGGAATCCGAAGGAAGGATCGCATTGATGATCGGCACATCCTTCAAGATTGGCGTCANNACATTCGAGCCAAATCCNCCNACATCCATTTTTACCAANAAACATAAAATNCCNAGCCATATCACAATGATAAACAGCGTNACGACNACAACCGATGCGTTCGTTCCGTCTATCTGCTCNTCNATCTCTCTCTCTTGCTGTTCAAGNTCTTTNGCGCGTTTTTTTGCCTCTTTTTTCTGGTTCTTCTGCTCCTGTTTAAACGCTTTCTGNCTTTCCTTNATNTGTTTCAGTTGTTCNTCTTCAGGGCTTAAAACTGCGTCTTTACCTCGTGCCATTTTCTATGTATGCTCCTTTCACCGCCTGTAAAGCTCAATTTTCCTCCATCAGCTTCTGTCCNTATGTATANGAAGTAAGCTCGTCGATTTCCTTNCTTTCCGTAGCCTGTTCTTCCTTCAAAAACTCCTCAAATGCGGTTTCTTTCAANTTTTCATGCGCCTTTCGCTCCTGCATCAACTCCTGAAGCNCNGCTCTTGCCCGCTCCACNGCCTTTGCCGCGCGCGCAATCTCNATTTTCTGATCCGCNATAAACTCATCCATCTTGAGTATTGCNANTTTATTTTCTCTGATCTTGCGCANGTCGATTACCTCCATGCGCAGTTTTACACCTTCCTGCATGTAGGCAAACCGCTTTGCCTGNAGTTCGTCAAGCTTTTTCTTTTCGGCTTCNANCCGCATATTTGCNTCGGCGAAATCCTGTTTTGCCCGTTCCTCAAGTTTTTCCTTAATATCAAGTATTCCTTGCATTTTATAACGAAAAACTGCCATTCTAAGCCTCCATGCCNNTTATCCTATCCNTCCNCAAACAGACTCTCCAACTGCTCTACCGCTTCCTCGTATGTAAATTTGTCCTCCGTCGTCTGCAAAAGATATTCGTTGACTTCGTCAATCATGTCGATTGCCCTGTCAATATTCGGATTGCTGCCTTTTTTATAAGCGCCGATATTNATCAAATCCTCCGCTTCATTGTATGTCGCCATGATATTTTTNAGNTTNCCCGCAGCCGCCTTGTGATTNCGGTCCGCTATCATCGACATACATCTGGAAATGCTCTGCAGCACGTCAATCGCGGGATAATGATTTCTGTTCGCAAGCTTTCTCGTAAGCATGATATGCCCGTCCAAAATGCTTCGCGCCGTATCCGTAATCGGCTCGTTAAAATCTTCACCTTCTACAAGGACCGTATAAAGTCCTGTAATNGANCCNNTTTCAGAACAGCCCGCACGCTCCAANAGCTTTGGCATTTCNGAATAAACNCTTGGCGGATATCCTCTTGTAACCGGCGGTTCGCCTGTCGCAAGTCCGATTTCTCTTTGCGCCATCGAAAAACGTGTGAGCGAGTCCATCATCAACAATACGTCTTTGCCCTGATCTCTGAAATACTCGGCAATCGCTGTAGCAGTCTTNGCCGCCTTATTTCGCTCAAGGGCAGGTCTGTCGGAGGTTGCCACNACCACNATCGAGCGGCGCATACCCTCCTCGCCTAAATCTCTCTCTATAAATTCTCTAACCTCACGTCCACGCTCTCCNATCAGCGCGATNACGTTGATATCTGCCTTTGTATTNCGCGCAAACATGCCCATCAACGTAGATTTTCCTACGCCTGAGCCCGCAAATATTCCNATACGCTGTCCTTTCCCGACGGTAATCAGTCCGTCTACCGCTTTCACGCCAAGGGAAAGCACTTCGCTTATAATTGTCCTGCTCATGGGATCCGGTGGCGGCGCCTCAAGCGGATACCGCTTTACNGTGTGCNCNTCGGGTACATAACCGTCANTNCAACGCCCCAGACCGTCCAAAATCTTTCCNAGAAGACTATCGCCCACNGANACGCTGAGCGGATAGTTCATATTTTCAACGATACAGCCAAGACCAATGCCCTCTGTATCCTCATANGGCATCAAAAGTGTNTTTTTATCCTTAAAGCCTACAACCTCNGCAAGGACTCCGTNTTTTTTCTCGGAATCCGTATAAATCGTNCACATATCACCCAACTTTGCGTCAGGTCCCGAAGCTTCTATTGTAAGTCCTACGACATTCTCAACCTTNCCAAGCTTTTTAAAAAANCTTTTGTTTACGACTGCCATATACTTCTCAAAGGATATTATACTTTCCATTTCCTTCATTCCTTTTANTGATGACAATATATTGTCATTGTTCATACGAAAGCAGTCGAAGTTCTTCATTNAACGCTTCNAGCTGTGTACCNAGGCTGCAGTCNAACACGCCGCTGCCNGTTTCNATCATACACTCNTTTTTGCTCAGTGTNGCGTCCTCCAAAAGCTCCACATCATCAATNTTGATATTGGTATTCTTNATNAATTCCNTTTTCTGCATACTTGCAAACGGGAAGTCTTCTTTCGAAACATGNATCAGGTATGTCGTTCCACCCTCNATATTTCTCATGGTGTTTTGAATCAGATANACNATGAGTTCTCTNGAATTTCTAAGNCTCACNTGGAANATATGCTCATATATTCCTGTGAGCGTTTCNATAAATTTCGGTTCNATTTCCTTTANCTTCTTCTCGTANTCGCTCTCCAGNTTAGCTCTNTGCCGTTCCATCTCTTCGAGCATTTGTTCTCTTTGNTCCGCAACNCTGTCNAGTCCGTCNTGATGTCCCTGTTCAAAGCCCGCCTGTTTTCCCTGTTCAAANCCGTCCTGATATCCCTGTTTNTNGCCNTCCTCNGCNGCCTGANCGCGCGNCGNTTCAATCTCNGTTGCAGCCTGCTGCTTCATCTCTTNCACTTCNGCCTGCGCCTGTGCGATNAGTTCTTCATAAGCGGGTGTTTCCGCCGCTTGNANCGNCTCACNTGTNTCNGACGAAGCTTCTCCCTCCTGCTCATAACCGATAATGTTTCCATTNTCGTCNCGCATCANNTCGGAAACCTCCACAGCGTTAAGTCCCTGTGTAAAGCCGTTTGCAAACTCAGGCTCCTCGCCGCACTGCTTTGCAAGCTCCAAAGCAATCTCTTTGAGCTTNGCCTCNGCTCTTGCGTTCGAGTCTATGATTCTTGTATCTTGTGGNTTNACNACAACCCACCCCGATTTCAATACACCGCCATTATTATACAACGATCTCGTCACCTCCGCCTCGAGAAATAACGATTTCAGCAGAATCCTCGAGTTTTCTTATGATATTTACAATCTTCTGCTGTGCTTCCTCAACGTCCTTCATACGCACAGGANCCATAAACTCCATGTCCTCTCGTATCATCTCNGCAAGACGCTTTGACATGTTGTTGAAGATNGCNTTCTGTACTTCTTCGGCNGAACCTTTACATGCAATCGCAAGGTCGTTGTTGTCNACATCTCGAAGNACACGCTGGATAGAACGNTCGTCAAGCAGCAAGATATCCTCGAATACGAACATCTTCTTTCTGATCTCGTCCGCCAATTCGGGTTCCTCGACCTCGAGTGTTTCCATAATATGTTTTTCTGTTCCGCGGTCTACAGTGTTCAAAATATCTACCACTGCATCGACACCGCCGATGATTGTGTAATCCTGATTTACNAGTGATGAAAGCTTTGANTCCANCACNCTCTCCACTTCCTTGATNACGTCCGGACTGGTTCTGTCCATCGTCGCGATACGTCTTGCNACNTCNGCCTGCTTTTCNGGNGCAAGCGCNCCCAGTATCTGAGCCGACTGTGCTGCTGACAGATANGAAAGNATTAANGCAATNGTCTGCGGATGCTCGTCNTGTATGAAGTTTAANAGCTGTGACGCATCTGTCTTCTTTACAAACTCNAACGGCTTAACCTGTAGCGAAGCAGTCAGCTTTCCGATNACGTCCATCGCNTTGTCNGNNCCGAGCGCTTTCTCNAGCANTTCTTTTGCGTANCCGATACCGCCTTCCGCGATNTACTGCTGTGCAAGACAGACTTCGTAGAACTCATTGATCACTTTCTCTTTTGTCTGTATCGATACNCTCTTNGTATTTGCNATTTCAAGCGTTAAATCCTCAATTTCTTCTTCCTTTAAGTGCTTAAATATCATAGAGGATTTTTCAGGTCCCANTGCNATNAGCANTATNGCCGCTTTTTGTATTCCTTTTAATTCCTCTTTATCAGCCATTATCNGTTACCCCCAATCCTCTTCAAGCCAGTTTCTCAAAAGTATCGCAACTGCCTCGGGATTNTCTTCCACAAACGTTTCGATCAGNTTTCTTGCCTCAGATTTCTGCTCGGTTGAAATGCTCTCAAGCTGATCCACCTGTGTTGCCTCCAACAAGTCCTCCACAGCAAGCTCTTCTTCTTCCTCGACCTCTCTCTTTGTCCGCAGACTCATAATGACTACGAACGCAAGAAGCGCGAGAATAATGATGATCAAAGCAATCTGAATAACGTCCTTGTAGTCGATTCGATCTCTGACTGTATCGACAAACTGTACTTCCTCATACGCCACAAACGTAACGTTCCTTACCGGAATACCGGTTGCGTTAGCAACCATGCTGACAAGTTCATCGTCCAACTCTATTTTTGTTTTTACATTGTTTGCAAGTTTATATTCTTCCCAAGTAATACCATCCAAGAAACCTTGCAGTCTTACGTCCTCTTCTCTGACGACGCGGTATTTTACTGCTGCCACAGATACGGTACTGCTGTCGTACACAATGGTGCCTGTAGCTCCTGTTTTCTCAATAATTTGTTCATTCAGAAGATAATCTCTCTTGTGTTCATAGGAATTTGCATTGGTTCCTGTCTGTTCACTGATGTCATAATCCGTTTCCGAATTGGAGTCCGTACCCGGCACGCCGGCCAAACCGTCCTGTGTATTGGAAGTATAGAGCTCGTCATGAGAGAAATATCCCTGCTCCCGTCCGTCCGGAACAGAATAATTGTGTTCGGTAATTTTTGACTGCGAAAAATCCATTGAAATGTTTGTGCCAACTTCAATCTGATTAAACTCGTTCAGTCCCAGAAGTACCTGCCTTACTTCGTTCTTGATCAGGCTTTCCGCTTCCTTCTTGAGCATCATCATTGTGTCCGCTTTTTCAATTGCAGAGTAAGACTGCTCTACCGGAAACCAAGTCCTTCCGTCCATATCGGTAATTGTGATTGTGTCCGTGGTGTCGTTTCCGAGCGCCGTTGCCACATGCCTCGCAATTGCCGCTGCATTCTCCTCGGTAAAATCCGCATCCTCGTTCAGTTCCAGAAGCAAGCCTGCATATGTATCCAGATTCTGCGCAATCAATGTGCCGTTATCCTCCGGAATGGTGAGCTGACATGTTGCCGTTTTTACTGCTCTCATGCTCTCCACATCTTCCTCAATCTGTGTTTCCAGATAGAGTTTGTAACGCTTCTGCTTATCCGCCTCCGTCGTGGAGAAATTACCGTCAAGCACATCATTCAAGGTGTATGCCGCTGTCGGAATATTGTTCGCGCCGAGTAACAGATTGGCATCCGATACCTGTGATTCCAGAATATCAAAATGCAGTCCGTCCGCCGACACCTTGTATGTAAGGTTCTCTCCGTCAAGAAGATCCCTGATCGTCGCTGCTTCTTTTGTAGATTCGCAGTTTACTAAATTTTGATACCGCTTCTGCGTAAGCACTGCGATCAATATCGCAATCGCAAGAAGCACAACTGCCAAAACAATAATGATCAGCGTTTTCTGCTTCGGCTGGAACTTGTTCCACCATTCTTTTATCCGCTCTAAGATCTTTTTGCCAAAATCCAATATCTTGTCAACCATTTTAGCGTCTTCCTCTCCTAAATCCCCTGTAATCTGAACGAACAGCCCTTTCTGCCTCGAAAGCGCTGTTTTTTCTTATCTTAATTCATTTAGATCTGCATCTGCATGATTTCTTTATATGCTTCCAACAGCTTATCGCGAAGCGCAACCGTGTAATTTAAAGCTGCATCTGCTTTTCCCGCCGCTATTGTAAGATCGTGTGTATTCTCCGAAATGCCCATCGCCCATTTTAAAATCTCATTCTCCTGATTGGAGAGTGCGATATTGGTATCATTAATATTATGTACTGCCGCATCCAAAAAGGTACTGAAAATATTCTCCTCATCTTTTTCCTGCGTCTTATTCCCGTATAATGCTTCTTTTACAACGTCCGAGCTTACGTTGCGAAAACTTTCTATATCATTCGCTGTCCTGATAACCATTTTGATAACCCTTTCTCCCTAATTTTAGTTCATCTCAAGTCCTTTGAGCGCCATCGCTTTTGTCGCCTCAAACGCTGCCTGATTTGCCTCGTATCCGCGGCTTGCATCAATCATGTTTGTCATTTCCGTAATGATATTTACATTCGGATAATGCACATAACCGTTCTCGTCCGCGTCGGGATGCTCGGGATCATATGCCATAACTTCCTCTGTCCATGTATCCTCATACAGACCGCCGATCTTGACGCCCTTTCCCTGTACGGAAAGTTCTGCCGTATTGATATAACCAAGCGGTCTTCCGCTCAGATTGCTGAACGCCGTGTCAAGCATGTGTGAAAAGCTTCTTGTCTTTACATCTGTCTTTTCCTGAAAGGTCACAACCTTTCTCACATACGGCGTACCGTCCTCGGTTCTTGTCGTGTTGGCATTTGCCAGATTCTGCGAAATAATATCCATGCGGTATCTCTCTGCCGACATACCCGATGCACTGATATCAAACGTATCAAAAATTCCCATACTATAACCTCCATCTTTGTTTCCGTTAAGGCTTGTCTATCTCTTTGTACTATTTCATAACAGACTGCAACTGTGTGAAGTTCTTGTTCAAAATCTCCATCAGTCCGTTATATTTAATCTGATTAGCTGCCGCAATACCGTTTTCTGTGTTAATATCCACGTTATTGCCGTCATATCTGTAAGAGAGCTTTGCGTAATCGGTATATACCTCCGGTTCCAACGCCTCAAGGTCAAGATCCTTCACTCTGAAATCAACGCTGTCACCGTTTGCTCTGATGAATGCGTTTTTCAGTTCCGTTTCAAACCGGATATCCTTTCTCTTGTAATTCGGCGTGTTTACATTCGCGATATTGTTTGAAATGATTGCCTCTCTCTTTGTCGTCGCATCAAGCGCGGCGCCCATCACATTAATGTAATCAAACACATTGGAATTGCTTAACATCTTTTGGCCTCCTCATTTTTCTTGATTTTTATTTATTTTTTCTACATTAATCCACAAAATTCGAACTCCATTATTCCATTATAAAATATTTTCGATTTTTTTCAAGTGTCTTGCGACTGTTTCCATAATATTGTATCTGTTCATTCTTATTATGTAAACTGGTATTTTATGACATGGAACGAAGTTATTTATTTAACTGGCGTTTTAAAGACTCGACTTCCTCAAATACGACATCATTTAAAACTTTTATGTAAGTTCCTTTCATACCCGATGAACGTGACTCAATAACGCCCGCGCTCTCGAATTTGCGAAGCGCATTTACGATCACGCTTCTCGTGATGCCTACCCGATCCGCAATCTTGCTTGCAACCAGAATGCCCTCTGTACCGTTTAATTCGTCNAAGATATGCGTNATNGCCTCCATCTCCGAAAAAGAAAGGGTGGAGATTGCCGANTTTACGACTGCCACTTTCCTGTTTTCCTCCGCGCTTTCCTCGCTCACTGCGCGAAGCATTTCCAGTCCAACCACAGTCACGCCGTACTCGCACAAGATAATATCATCGATATCGTACTGCTCATCACATTTATAGATAAAAAGTGTGCCGAGCCGCTCTCCCGCAATCTCAATCGGTGTAATGACCGCTTGGTACTTTCTGATATCCGGACTTTCAAACCCCAGTGTCATAAGGTTCACATTTTCTTTTGTGGAAAGCACGCCCAGAAGCCGCTCATTTAACATCGGATCGATAAATCCGCCNACAGTGCCCTCNACAAGCTCTTGCAGCTCATCAACGCCCTCACACTTTCCTACTCCAAGCACTTTTCCTTTTTTGCTGATTACCAAAACATTCGAGTTGACGATTTCGCGTATCACTTTGCAGATATCGCTGAACACGACNTTGCTGGAGTCTGTATTGTGTAAAAGCTTTCCGATCTTCCTTGTCTTGTCTAACAGTTGAACACTACCCATGATAACGAACCTCCANGTTATTTTTAAGCCATTTGTCGAAAATCCAATTTATCCAAGTAGAATTTTACCACACTCATTTTGATTTTTCAATAGTTGCGGATAATTTCACAATGTTTTTCATGNCACGATNGGNGATTTTGCNCTNTTTATTTTCCGCTTTTTTCAAGAAACCACACTGTTCATCCGCACANACAAGCTGATTGCCTTTTACCAGCATCACACCGCCGCAACGCTCACATTTCTGCGTTGAGGGACGCTGCCATACCATGAAATCACACTCCGGAATCGCNTCACATCCGTAATATTTTCTTCCTTTTTTTGTCTTCCTGATAACGACTTCTTTTCCNCATTTNGGACATTTTACGCCAATTTTTTCAAAATAAGGCTTTGTGAATCTNCANTCGGGAAAACCGGGACAAGCAAGAAACTTTCCGTGCGGTCCGTACTTGATCACCATATTTNTCCCNCAGACNTCGCANAACTCCTCGGACACTTCATCGGAAATCTCAACCTCGTCAAGNTCCTTCTCCGCCTTTAAAACCGCTTCCTCCANATCGGGATAGAAATTCGCNACCACGGTCTTCCAGTCAATGACNCCNTCCTCCACTTTATCGAGAAGCGCTTCNAAATTGGCGGTAAAATTNACATCCACAATCGANGAAAACGCGTCTTTCATCATGCTGTTTACGACTTCNCCNAGTTCCGACACATATAAATTTTTATCTTCTTTTATGACATAACGCCTTGCAATNATCGTTGTGATNGTCGGCGCATAGGTACTCGGTCTTCCAATCCCNAGCTCNTCAAGNGCNCGCACAAGCGACGCCTCCGTGTAATGCGCNGGCGGCTGTGTAAAATGCTGTTTCGGATCAAGATTTTCAAGGGAAAGTTCCGTATCTTTTGTTATTTCTTTAACAAGTGTGTTTGNTTCCGCCTTGTCCTCGNCNTCCTCTTTGTATACACTCATAAAACCGTCAAAAACAAGCTTGGAAGCCGCCACGGTGAAACGATGTCCGTTTGCGTCAATCTTNATTGAAGTCGTTTCATACTGCGCGTTTGTCATGCGGCTTGCCACAAATCGNTTCCANATCAACTGATAAAGTCTNAACTGGTCACGGCTGAGCGATTCTTTNATCTCTGCCGGCGTATTGGCAATATCGGTCGGTCTGATTGCCTCATGCGCGTCCTGTATCTTTTGTCCGCCCTTTTTCTCCTTGGCAACTGCCGCCGCATAATTTTCTCCGTAATTTTTACTGATATATTCNCTCGATGATGNGACTGCCTCNTCNGATACACGGGTCGAATCGGTTCTNAGATAGGTAATGACGCCGACNGTTCCCTGTCCTTTGAGTTCCACGCCTTCATAAAGCTGCTGCGCGATCCGCATGGTCTTTTGTGTCGAAAAATTCAAGACCTTGCTCGCTTCCTGTTGGAGTGTGGAAGTCGTAAACGGAAGCGGCGCCTTCTTTGTCCGTTCACCTTTTTTGATATCGGAAATCTGAAATGACGCTTTATCAAGTTCCGCCAAAACCCGATCCATCTCCTCTTTTGAGGTAATTTCTGTTTTTTTATCGCCTTTTCCGTAATATTTTGCAATCAACGGCTTTTTCTCGCCCTTTATGTTCAGCGCCGCGTCAAGCGTCCAATACTCCTCCGGAATAAAAGCATTAATCTCGTCTTCTCTGTCGCATATGATGCGCAATGCCACAGACTGCACGCGTCCCGCGCTCAATCCTCTTTTGATTTTTGCCCATAACAGCGGCGAAATGCGGTATCCTACCATTCTGTCAAGCATTCGTCTTGCCTGCTGCGCATCTACGAGATTCATATCGATTTCTCTTGGATTTTTGAGTGATTCTTTGACCGCGTTCTTGGTAATTTCATTGAACGTAATGCGGTAAACCTTTTTATCTTCAAGCTTCAACGCAATATAAAGATGCCACGAAATCGCCTCTCCCTCACGGTCAGGGTCCGTCGCAAGATATATTTTATCCGCTTTTTTTACTTCTTTTCTGAGTTTCGCTAAAATATCGCCTTTTCCTCTTATCGTAATGTATTTCGGCTCATAGTTGTTTGCAGCGTCAAAGCCCAGCTGACTTTTGGGCATATCTCTGACATGTCCGTTGCTTGCAAGCACTTCATAGTTTGCGCCTAAAAATTTTTTGATTGTTTTTACCTTAGCCGGTGATTCCACGATCACTAAATACTTTGCCATACCAATCCCCCATGCGCCGCCAATTTACGCGAATTTTTCATTGAAAGACAACTGCACGATCTGTGCGTTCTTACGATTTAACATCATAACCTAATTTCAAATAGATAGCAAGCATAATTTTATTTTTTTTGGAAATTCCGCCGATACTGCCCTCCGGCACGCACGATCACTCCGTTTAATTCCAGTTCGACAAGCGTGTTGCAAATCTCCGCCACAGTTTCCCGGAATCCTTTTTCCCGCAACAGCATTATAATTGTATCCTGTGTCACGGGAAGTATGTCAACAATTTCACAAACTGCCTTGGATAATTTTGACAATCCTCTTGTATTAATATAAGAAGAAACACCTTCCGTTTTCTCCTCACACGCTTCGGGCAAAAGCTGTGACCATCCCATATCGTTTATGATATCCTCGGCACAGAGCGCAGCCGACGCTCCCTGTCTTAAAAGCATATTGCANCCGACGCTTAGATTCTCCGTGCATCTCCCCGGAACTACATAGACCTCGCGCCCCTGTTCCAGCGCCATATCGACCGTAATCAGCGTGCCGCTTTTCTCCCGCGCCTCCACCACAAGCACAACGTCAGAAAGTGCACTGATAATGCGGTTTCGCGGCGGAAACAGCATTGGTCTCGGCTCCGTGCCGATTGGATATTCCGATAGGATTCCGCCGTCTTTTAAAAGACGTTCATACAGGGGCTGATTGGACTTTGGATAAACCACATCCACGCCACAGCCAAGAACCGCATAGGAATGTGCGCCGATATCGAGCGCCGCCCGCTGGCTGATACCGTCAATGCCAAGCGCCATTCCACTGATAATATTAACTCCCCGCCTGCCAAGCCCCTCGGCAAACCGTTTTGCCATACAGTGTCCGTACTCACTGCACTTCCTTGCGCCGATAATCGCAACCGCGGGCGTTTGATTCTCGGGCAATGCGCCTCTGTAGAACAGACCAAACGGCGGATCGGGTATTTTTCGAAACCGCGCAGGGAAATCGTCCGCATTGCAGAATGTATATTGAATATTCTTTTTTTGTAAATTTTCATAAAGTTTTTCGGGATTTTGCGCCTTTGCCTCCTGAAACAACGCACTGCCTTTTGCGCCGATCCAAAAGGTTGTATCGTTTTCCTTCATATTATAGATATCATATGTCGTTCCCGCCGCTTCAAGAAGCCTGTACTTATTTGCGCTTGTAAGAAAGCGTATCGAATCGAGCCAGCAGGCATATATTTTTTCTCTGTCGTTCTTTTTCATTAAAATCCTCCGTAATTACCCCAGTACCCGCCATCATTAATCCGAAAACATGCCGCCTCGCTTAAATGGGCGCATGTGATGCGCTCCGCCCCGTCCAAATCGGCGATGGTGCGCGCTACNTTGATCATTTTATGATACGCTCTTGCAGAAAGATTCATGCGCGTAAAAATCTGTTCCATCAGCTCCTGTTCTTTTTTCCCGAGCGGACAGAACCGTTTGATATCCCCTACCGCAAGTTCGGCGTTAAAGTGGTACTTTGTCCCCGCATACCGCGCAAGCTGCCGTTTTCTCGCTTTCAGCACACGCGCTCTGATCGCTGCGCTGCTCTCGTTTTTCATGCTTGCGGATAACTGCTTTATATCAATCTTTGGCGCTTCAATCGTAACGTCTATCCTGTCCAAAATCGGTCCCGATATTTTTGACAAATATCGCTTAATTTCATTCTCCGAACAAGTGCATTTATTCCTGTCGGGGAAATATCCGCAAGGACAGGGATTCATTGCCGCCACCAGCATAAAATCCGCGGGGTAAATAAAATTTCCCTGTGTTCGCGCGATATGGATTTGTTTGTCTTCAAGGGGTTGTCTTAAGATTTCGAGCGTACTTCTTCGAAATTCCGGAAGTTCGTCCATAAAGAGCACACCGCGATGTGCCAGAGATATGATACCGGGCTTTGGGATACGTCCTCCGCCCGCAAGAGCCTGTTCCGATATGGTATGGTGCGGGTCCATAAACGGTCTTTTTGTGATGAGCGGCCTATCTTTTCCAAGCATTCCCGCCACACTGTAGATTGTAGACACCTCCAATCCTTCCGCAGTGGAAAGATCGGGCAAAATCGTAGGAATTCTCTTTGCAATCATCGTTTTTCCCGAACCGGGCGGACCGATCATCAAAAAGTGGTGAAATCCCGCCGCTGCAACTTCTACGGCGCGTTTTACCGCCTCCTGTCCGTTGATATCCGCAAAATCCAATTGCTGCTCGTCCCAATCTTCTAAATCCGATTTTCCGCACTTTGCCGGCGGTATAAAAAGCTGTTTTTCCGCCTCGTCCGCCTTTAAGTATTCGACTGCCTCCGTTAGTGTGGAAACGCCTATGATTTCAATATCGGCGCCGTCCCCCATGGATTTGTCACAGATGATTGCGCCCTCGCTTACATTTTCCTTAGGCACGATACATCGCCTNAGCTTGCTGTTTTGTGCGCAGCTCACAATCGGCAGCACGCCTTTTATCGGCTTGACCTCCCCGTTTAGCCCGAGTTCCCCCACAATCAGCGTATCGCTTACATATTCTTCCGGAATCACACCGAGGCTTACGAGGATTCCGATTGCAATCGGCAGATCATAGGACGCGCCCTCCTTTCGCAAGTCCGCCGGTGAAATGCTCACGGTCANGTGAATCGGCGGAATGTCCACTCTTGAATTTTTGAGCGCTACTTTTACCCGCTCTTTCGCCTCACGCACCTCGTTTCCAAGCTGCCCTACCATGTCAAAACCCGGCATTCCTTTTGCCGCGTCCACCTCCACATGACAGATTGTGCTTTCGATGCCTNTCACGGCTCCTGTTATGATACTGCTGTACATGAAAATGTTATCCTCCGTTTGCTGTATTTTTATGTAAACCATCNGNCCGGTCACAGCAAGGAGAATAACATACNCTTTTTCTTTTTGCAATTATTTCGAAAAAAAATGTCTGTGAAATGTAAAAATTAATANAGTTTTGCGTCTTCAAGCCCNGTTTTNAGTTTCCCCAGCGCCTTTTTTTCTATTCGCGATACATAGCTTCTCGAGATGCCGAGCAGTTTGCCGATATCTCTCTGCGTCAACTCTTCTCCGCCAAGCGCGCCGTTGAGCACGCCGTAGCGCAGTTTNATGATATAGCGTTCTCTNTCATCAAGNCGTTCCTCTATCAGCTTGTANAGGCATTTTAATTTCGCCGCCCGGTCCATATCTTCTATGATGTCCGTCTGCTCCTGTTCACAGACATCTATGAGGTTTATCTCGTTGCCCTCTTTATCGGTTCCGATCGGCTCGTAAAGTGATATTTCCCGTGTAACTTTTTTTCTTGCCCGAAACATCATTAACAGTTCATTATCGATACATTTTGCAGCATAGGTCGCAAGGCGGCTGCCTTTTTCGGGTTTAAAGGTATTGACTGCCTTGATCAGCCCGATCGTGCCTATGGAAATCAAATCCTCGATATCCTCGCCGCAGCCCATATACTTCTTTGCCACATGTGCCACNAGGCGAAGGTTTCGCTCTATCAGAATCTGTCTGGCATCATGGGAGGCTGCTTTGTCATCACCGTACATTGCGCTTAGATATCGGNTTTCCTCCTCTGCGGATAACGGTTGCTCAAAGGTCTTCAAAAGGAGCGCCTCCGTGACTATATTTATCTTATTCTATGTCACGGGGCGCCCCTAAGTGCCTTTCCAAATTAAATTTTCGTGAAGGACAGTCNTTAATCTGCCAGAAAATNCGCAAATATCATATTGCTGATATCAATTCCTTTTTCGGTCAGAAACCAAAANCCGTCTTTTTTCGCAAGACAGCCNGCGTCACTCCACTTTTTCAAAACCGTTCCGTAAANNCTCTCAAGACTNACNCCAAAGGTTCTCTCAAACTCGGAAATCGAGATGCCCTCCATTCTGCGAAGTCCCANAAAACAAAACTCCTCCATTANNTCCGCATGGGATAACACGGNTTCGTCACGTTTTAANTTNGCGGNCGTTTTGCAGTATTGCAGATATTCCGCAAGGTCGTCCGTATTTTGATATCTTCGNTTTTCCACNGTTGANGANGCGCCAAGTCCNAAACCGATATAGTTCNTNATATGGTCNCAGCCTCTCTGCCAATAAATCTGATTATGGCGGCTTTCAAAGCCTTTCTTTGCATAATTGGAAATTTCATAACGNCGATAGCCATGCTCNGCCAAAATCCTGTTTGTTTCGCGGTACATCATGCGATCCGTTTCCTCGTCGGNAAGAGGNGGATATTGACTGATATGGTCAAATAAGTAAGTGTTCTCCTCGACAATCAGACTATATACGGAAATATGACAGGGATTACATGCTACAACCGCTTTTAAGGTTTTTTGCCANGTTTCAAGGCTTTGCCCCGGAAGCGCGGATATCAANTCAATATTGATGTTCTCAAAACCCGCACGCTGCGCNGCCTTGTATGTATTTAAGAAATCNTCGAANGTATGGATGCGCCCCAGCATTCTAAGCTCATCGTCCTGTGCCGACTGTAATCCGATACTTAGNCGGTTTACGCCCGCATNNAATAGATTTTCAAACTTTTTTTCGCNGTCACTGCCCGCNGTTCCCGGATTNCATTCCATGGAAATCTCCGCATNNGANGNAATATGAAAGGATTCCTTCACGGTTTTTAGGCAGTCTGCAAGAAGTCCGTCATCAATACAGGANGGTGTGCCGCCGCCAAAAAATATTGTCTGTACNTCATATTCCCGATAGTCNNGNGCNNNNGCTNTAATNTCCTCNTTTAANGCNTNCATNTANGNNNCTTTCGTCGCATCGTCTGCCGGAGCNGACAAAAAATCGCAGTANATGCACTTTTTNANACAAAANGGGATNTGAATGTAAACGCCAAGCTGCTTCATACTGCTGATCAANNCCTTNCCTNAATGAAGAATGCCCGTATTTTGGGCATTCTTTGGTGTGAAGAGAAGTTCTAAATTTGCTTTGCAAATTTAGAACTTCTNTTCACACTATTTCCCNCTGTCAAGCTTCAACACAGACATAAATGCCTTCTGGGGAATNTCCACGCTTCCGACCTGACGCATACGCTTTTTGCCCTCTTTNTGCTTTTCAAGAAGCTTTTTCTTACGCGTGATATCGCCGCCGTAGCACTTNGCAAGCACATCCTTTCGCATCGCCTTTACCGTTTCCCTTGCAATGACCTTTCCGCCGACTGCCGCCTGNATCGGTATCTCGAACAGATGACGCGGTATCTCGTCTTTTAACTTCTCGCACATCTTTCTGCCNCGCTCATACGCCGAATCCCTGTGCACNATAAACGAAAGCGCNTCAACCTCCTCNTTGTTNATCAAGATATCNAGTTTTACCAACGGCGCCTGTTCGTAGCCCTTAATGTCATAATCAAAGGACGCATANCCTCTTGAGCGTGATTTAAGCGCGTCAAAAAAGTCGTAAATAATCTCGTTTAATGGCAGCTCGTACTTTAAGAGCGCCCTTGTTTCTTCCACATAATCCATNCCAAGATAGCGTCCGCGCCGNTCCTGNCAAAGCTCCATGATCGGACCGATAAACTCTGTCGTCACCATGATTTCCGCAGTAACGATNGGCTCCTCCATATAGTCGATTTCCGACGGGTCGGGAAGATTNGAGGGATTGGTAAGNTCAATCATATCGCCGTTTGTCTTATACACTTTATAAATAACACCCGGTGCGGTTGTGACAAGGTCCAGATTATACTCNCGCTCTAACCGCTCCTGAATGATTTCAAGATGCAGCANTCCCAAAAATCCGCATCGGAANCCNAANCCCAATGCNANNGANGTTTCCGGCTCGTAAAACAGCGACGCGTCGTTNANCTGCAATTTTTCCAAAGCNTCGCGCAAATCCGGATATTTCGCGCTGTCNGCCGGATACATACCGCAATAAACCATGGAAAGNACTTTTTTNTATCCGGGAAGNGGCTCTGCACACGGNTTTTCGGCATTCGTAACGGTATCGCCTACCGCCGTATCCTTNACNTTTTTGATNGATGCCGTAAGATACCCTACCATGCCNGCNGAGAGTTCTTCNCACGGAATAAACTGNCCNGCGCCGAAATAGCCTACCTCCACCACATCAGCCGTTGCNCCCGTAGCCATCATTTTNATTTTNGTGCCNTTAGAAACNGTTCCTTCCATAATGCGGCAGAACACGATAACGCCCTTATANGAGTCATANATCGAATCAAAGATGAGCGCTTGCAGCGGATTTTCCCGTTTTCCGCTCGGTGCGGGNATTTTCGCCACAATCGCCTCAAGCACNTCCTCGATTCCCACACCGTTNTTTGCNGAAATNANNGGNGCNTCCTGNGCNTCAATGCCNATTACATTCTCAATCTCNTTCTTTACCCAGTCGGGGCGCGCACTCGGAAGATCAATCTTATTGATCACAGGGAACACNTCCAAATCNTGNTCNAGCGCCAGATAGACGTTNGCAAGCGTCTGCGCCTCAATTCCCTGTGCCGCGTCNACCACCAAAATNGCGCCGTCGCATGCCGCGAGCGAACGGCTCACNTCATAGTTAAAGTCCACATGACCCGGNGTGTCNATCAGNTTCANAATATACTCNTTTCCGTCCTGNGCCTTGTAGACNGTNCGCACNGTCTGCGCNTTAATNGTGATGCCTCTCTCCCGCTCCAAGTCCATATTGTCGAGCACCTGCGCCTGCATCTCGCGGCTTGTCAAAAGTCCCGTCTTTTCAATAATGCGATCCGCAAGCGTGGACTTTCCGTGGTCTATGTGCGCCACAATACAAAAATTTCTGATTTTGCTCTGNTCTATATTCGACATACGCTTTTCTCCCATCTNCTATCTANTTTTATCTTGTTTTGCCGCCAAGCGCTCTTTTCCCCAGCAGCGCCAANATNNCAAACAATACAACNANCCACACGGCNACCGGAACATCTTTGATGTCAAAGCAGCGGACATTGATCCACATNNGATTGATCAATTTGCTNGCGTCCTCGTCAAAATANCGCATTANAACNGTTCTNTGCATGACCTCCTGNGNCGGATACTGNGCNTANAGCTGNCTGCCNATCTGTTCCGNCGATGCNGTTATNANATAATCCGTNTCCGCATTGTCCCCGCTGAAAA
The DNA here is from genome assembly GCA_014804345.1 of Lachnospiraceae bacterium. GTDB lineage: Bacteria > Bacillota > Clostridia > Lachnospirales > Lachnospiraceae > COE1. The sequence goes on from JAAUZZ010000021.1 coordinate 108,894, forward strand.
AATATCCCACGGGATATTCNATCGTGTCCGNATCCGANTCCTCCGCNCCNTAGCACCAATTCATATAATCAAACACGGTTGTGTCGCCTTCCGCTCCCGCAATCGATGANNTNTATCNGATATAGTACATATTTCGCACGGNGCNNTCTGTCCTTGANACAAAATTAACAAACGCCTCCGCCGCATGTTTTTGTTCCGCGCTGCCGCCAATTCCGTTCTTTAGCATGACCCANCCGTCAAACCAGAGATTCGTACTCTCTNTCGGCACNGCAAACATNAGCGTAAAATCATCTTCGTCCGCCTGNTCNANCGCATANACCGCATCTCCCGACCACTGATAATCAACCAGTATCTTTCCGGTTATCATGTCCGCCTTGCCACTGTCCGTTTCGAGCGAATAGATATTCCCCATAAGNGAATCNANNATATCCTGCGCCTCNNNNATNGTGTCNGGATGGATATCNTTCATCTCGTCCTCAAGACGGCTTGCATAATCGGGGGCATTGATAAAATCGCTGTCCGTAAGCAAATCTGCTTTTAAGATGCCAAGCGTCGCAAAATACGAATCGCGCACATTATCCTTTAACGCTACCTGTCTTTTGAATTTTTCATTCGCAAAGACCTTCCAGGTAGACGCCTCCTCCTGCGTCACTTCCGCCGGATTATAAAGAACACCCGTTATTCCCCACATATAACCTGCCGCATATTTGCTCCAGCTTTCCCCGTTAATCTCATTTTCCCGCATCATTTTGTCGATATACGGCGACACATTGTTGATATAATAATTACACTCGTTATTTTTATCGTAAAATTCCTCGGAATACGGTTCCAGTCTGCCCTCTGCCATCAGCTTCATGATCATGTACTCCGACGGGCAGACAAGGTCATATGTATCCCCGAGATTTAACTGATTGTACAAATCCTCATTCGTGCCAAAGCAGGAATACTCTACCCTTACCTTTTTTCCGTACGTTTCAAAATACCAATCCTCAAAGTCGTCATAGAGCGGATTGACGCCCAAAATCTCCACACCGTTGTCAAGTTCGATGCGCTCCTCCTCGTCCCAATCGCCTAAGTCGATATATTCCTCCCAGTTGCAGACGCGCAGGACAATCTCATCCTCCGCCTTTGCATGGACTGTGATTCCGTTTTGCCAAGTGCATACACACACGAAAGCAAGGATTGCCGCAAGCAGTTTCTTATGCAGTGTTCTATGCATTTTTCTTCTCAATTTCGCCTGCCCTCCTTGCGTTCTTGTTTCCTGTCACATTCATCATGATCACCAACAGCACCACAACGATAAAGATAATCGTGGAAAGCGCCCACAATGCCGTTTTGATCTCTGTCTGAGAACCTTTTGTCGCGTTGACGACATAAGTGCTGATCGTATCAAACGTTGCCGGTTTTGTGTAGCTGGTGATAAAGTAATCATCAAGCGAAAGCGTGATCGCAAGCGCAAATCCCGAAACAATCCCCGGAAAAATCTGCGGTATCACAACGCGTGTCAGCGCCGTCTTCGGTGATGCCCCGAGATCGAGCGCCGCCTCATATAAGCTGTTGTCCATCTGCTTTAACTTCGGCATGACCGACAAATAGACAAACGGTGTTTGCAACACGACATGACCGATCAGAAGCGATATATAGCTGCTCTTATCCACTCCGCACACGCCGATCAACAAAATGCACAGTGAAAATGCCGTCACAACCTCCGCATTGACCACAGGAACCTGATTCATCGCGCCGATAAAAGTCTTTCCGAACCGCTTGGAATAATGCACTCCCACAGCGCCAAGCATTCCGAGAACAGTTGATATGATTGCCGAACCAAACGCAAGCGTAAGCGTGCCGATGATCATATTGCGCAGCTCCGGCTTTGTGAAAAGTGTAACATAGTTGTGGAGCGAAAATCCGTGAATCGCACCGATATTGGCAGAATCNGTAAAGCTGTAGAACGCGAGCACAAAAATCGGCAGATACAACAACAACANCATAATCAGGATAAATACGGTCTGAATCGTCTTTTTCATCGGCTGATCACACCTCCCCTGCTGCTTCCCGCGTCCTCGTCCGCATAGCGGTTTGTACATAGCGTGAACACAAGAATGATAATCAGAAGGATCAGCGAAATCATAGAACCGCCGTGCCAGTCATACGCGCTAAAGTATGCGCCAATCAGACTTCCCATGATATAGGTGCTGTTGTAGAGCATGTCAAGCACCACATAGTTTGTCATCGACGGCAAAAATACCATAAAGATACCGCTTATAATGCCTGGTACNGACAGCGGAAGCGTCACTTTCATAAAAGTCTGCACTGTATCCGCCCCCAGATCGGACGCCGCCTCCAAAAGGTTCTTGTCAAGCTTTAACAGCGTAGTATAGATTGGCAGTATCATAAACGGAAGGAAATCATACGTCATGCCGATTACCGTATTTAAAAACGGATGGAACGACAGATTCCCCTCAATGATCGTCAAAATTTCCTTTAATGCCGTGATGCGCAGCGTAAAGTTAATCCACATCGGCATGATAAAAATCATCAAAATCACGGATTTGTGCTTAAAATTGCCCCTTGCGAGGATATAAGCAATCGGATATGCAAGCAGCAGACAAACGCTCGTCGTGACAATCGCAATGCCGAAGCTGTATGCAAGGGTACCGATTGTTTTTGTACTCAAAAAAAAGCCCGTAAGGTTCTCAAACGTAAAGACACCCTCACCGTTTGTAAACGCATAGTAAATAATAACGATCAAAGGCGCAAGCACAAAGCATACAAGAAACAGCCCGTACGGCAGGGCAAGCTGCGCCTTCGACAACTTAAACCAATTACTTTTTGACTGCATATTCAAAGCTCTCCTCCGGTATGATGAGGCTCACATAGTCGTCCATGTTCCACAGATACTCATCATCAACAATAAAGTCCTCGTCCTCATCGGTACGCACAACATAACTGTAATGGTCGCCCTTATAGATCAGATTAATAATGTGCCCCCGCAGCAGTCCTGCCTCCTTGTCATCGCTCATCTCAATGCTGTCCGGCTTAATCGACACCATAATGCGAATCGTTTCGGGCTCAATCACATCACCGTGCGCATCCAACAACAGTCCGTCCGATTGGAAAGACGCACCGGGAAACAATTCCGTCAGATCACAGGCAAGCGCACCGTCCAAAAACAGCAATTGATAATTCTTATCCACACCTGTTTCGATACGGTTTACCACATCCTCGGCAATCATGATATGTATTCCCTCAGGTTCTATCANAATGCCGACATCACTTCCTGTCACGGCTTTTTTCGTCGACTGCACCACAATCTCGTTTTTACCCGAAAGGACCGTGATCTCATAGTGCACTCCTTTAAAAATAACAGATGTTACTTTCCCTTGTATCGTTCCTTTTTCCGGCGTTGTGATGATAACGTCCTCGGGACGCACCACAGCGTCAATCATCGTGCCATGCTCCACATCATCGACACAGTCAAACTCCGCACCGCAAAAACGCACCTTATATTTTCCCGTCATGATGCCGCTAAAGATATTGCTCTCCCCGATAAAGTCGGCAACAAACGCATTTTTCGGCTCGTTATAGATATCTTCCGGCGTACCGATCTGCTGAATCTTTCCCTCCGACATCACGACAATTTTGTCGGACATTGTCAGCGCTTCCTCCTGGTCATGCGTCACATAGATAAAAGTAATGCCCAGCCGTTGATGCATATTCTTTAACTCAAGCTGCATTTCCTTTCGCATCTTTAAATCAAGCGCACCCAGCGGCTCATCTAACAAAAGAATTTCGGGCTCGTTGACAAGCGCCCTTGCAATCGCGATACGCTGCTGCTGTCCGCCGGAGAGCGTACCGATTGTNCGATCCTCAAAGCCCTCAAGATCAACCATCTCAAGCGCTCTTTTGACTTTTCTTATAATTTCAGCCTTCGGACGTTTTTTCAACTTTAATCCAAACGCAATATTGTCAAACACATTCAGATGCGGAAACAGCGCATAACGCTGAAATACCGTATTGATCGGACGCTTATTGGGCGGCAGATCGCGGATATCCACACCGTTTAAGAGCAGTTCACCCTCCGTCGGTTTATCAAATCCCGCAATCATNCGCAGCGTCGTTGTCTTGCCACAGCCGGACGGTCCCAAAAAAGTGACAAACTCGCCCCTTTTTACCGTAAGGTTAAAGTCCTCCACCACTCGAAAGCCGTCGTCAAACGTACGGCTGATGTTCTTTAATTCGATGATGTTTTCCGCTGATGTAGTATGATTCAATTTTTCTCCTCCTCAATCGGACATACCGATCATGCCCATATAACGAGAGCTGCCGCACTCACCCTTTCGTGCGACAGCTCCATTTTTTCTTTATAAACCGGGCTTGTACAGATGNCGNGGAATACCGTCAACCATGATCGGCGCCACATCTCCCTGTATGAGCGGACGCACATAGGTGATAAATTCCTCNGNCACATAATCGCCTTCATTGTTGAGCCAACTTCTCGGCACAAGCTTTTCGTCATTTGCAATCTTATGCACATCCTTTACCTCAGTGCCGCACTGGTAAGGATCNTCNGACTGGCGCACAAGGACAACCATTTTTCCTGTATCCCCTTCATCGGCAGCCTTTACTGCCGCACCGCCTACCTGATATGCCTCGAGAATATCCACTCTCGATGAAAGGTGAGATGCCGCACGCTGCAAAGTACTNAGCTCNATCGATCTNGTCTTGCNGNCAAGNTCTGCCGCNATAAATCCTGCAAGATAGCTTGCGGTACCNGAAAGCTGCTTATGTCCGAATGCATCCACAAAGTCCGCGCTGTTTCCAAGCTCACATACATACTTGCCNTCTGAAGTCTTGATACCCTCTGATACAGCAACAACAACCGAATACTTCTTNGATAACAGTTTCTTTACTTTNTCCTTAAACTTCTTGATATCGAAATTAACTTCGGGAAGATAGATCATNTCNGGACCTATGCAGTCCTCTCCCTTTGCAAGCGCAGCNGCNCCTGTCANCCAGCCNGCGTTTCTTCCCATAACCTCGATAATNGTAACAAGTCCCTTTTCATATTTNAGGCAAAGGCTGTCGCGCACGATTTCCTTTACCGATGTACCGATATATTTNGCCGCACTTCCGTAACCNGGNGTNTGGTCTGTCAATGCAAGGTCATTGTCGATTGTCTTCGGGCAGCCGATAAAGCGGATATTGCTTCCTGTTAAAATCGCATAATCGGAAAGCTTTTTGATGGTATCCATCGAATCGTTTCCGCCGATATAAATCAATGCCTCAATTTCAAGCTTGCCAAGTATCGCAAAGATTTTCTCATATACGGACATATCCTTATGAATATCCGGAAGCTTATAGCGGCAAGAGCCAAGATATGCGGCGGGAGTTCTCTTTAAGAGTTCCACGTCCAAATCGTTTGTGATATGTTCCGACAGATCAACATATGTTTCCTCCATCAGACCCTGAATGCCGTTTACCATACCATAGACTTTTTTCGCTCCACGGTCGATCGCCGTACGGTATACGCCCGCCAAACTTGAGTTAATCGCAGCGGTCGGTCCGCCTGACTGTCCTACAATTACATTACCTTTCATTAGTGATTAATCCTCCATTTCCGAGAGTAACTTGTACCCTGCATTTTCATTAATTTATTTGTACACCAGTGCATAAGCTGTAGTTGGTGTCTGTGTCGCAAATGTAATGGTCGTATCATCCATATCTAAATCATCATAAACGTTCACAACGCCGTTTCCGATTGCAAGAAGACGGAACTGTCTGCCCGCTAACCGAAATTCCGCCGGAATCGTCAGAACATACATCAGTTCGTTATCTGTCCGTTCAACCACTTTCTCGACTTGCATATTATAAGAACGTCCGATTTCCCGTTCCCCTTTTAGCACAGAAATGTTAAACGTTGCCGCAAAGGTATAATCCTCGATATATGCCGCGTATGCTTCATAGCACGCTCTTCCCTGATATTTTTTCTGCGCCGCAACTTTCAGCGATGCATACGGCGTCAGCTCCGAAAGTCTGCAAATCGGTGTCGCCACATTTCCGTTTCCGTATGTCGCAACGTCATACCACGGTACATTCTTTGCCTCATCCGGATCCGCTTCCTCGTCCGGCAGGCGTGGTATCTTTTCTCCCGCATAATACACGTTTGTAATCGTCGGGTTTGTTTTGTTCTGAAATTCTATCGCTTTTGCGGGCGTGTCCAAAATATAACATGCACCGTTATAATTCGACTGCGCCATCGCAAGAATGCTGTCAAGGCTTGTGTATGGAATGGTTCCTATCATCTCCGTGCTTACCCCGCTGTCGGAGATGCGAAAGATAGGCTTATAGCATATTTTGTCAAAACATGTCATATCCTTGACAAATGTGCTTGTAGACATGCTGATGTTGCGCAAATATTCCATATTATAGAACGCATAGCTTCCTATAGAAGTGATCGTCGGTTCAATATAAACACTCTCCGCATAAGTACCGGCCCAAGGTCTTTCATATAACTTCCAATAATCAAAGTCGGGGATTGCACCTGTACCGTATATCGAAATCGCGTTGTTTTCAATCTTCACTCTGATATCCGTACCTACAAGATAATGCCACCCGTCACCCGGATGTGTCCATATCATCTCCTGCTCCTGCGCATATGCCGTAATGGGTGCATTTTGTACAGAAAACACGAATACAATCACAAGAACTGCTGCCAAAATACGTTTTAATGTGCTTCTTGTTTCATTTCTCATAGTAGTGCATCTCCTTTCCTTAAAGTAACAATAGACTATCATTATTGATTTTATTATTTTTGGCAAGTTTTGTCAACTGTATAAAGGTTAAAGTTTCCTTAACATTATTTTCCAAATAAAATCACTGCATTTTCCAATTAATGCCCCAGCATATCCTCAATAAAGATTCCATACCCTTTTGTCGCGTCCTGCACAAGCACATGCGTGACGGCTCCTACAAATTTTCCGTTTTGAACAATCGGCGCGCCGCTCATGCCCTGTACGATTCCCCCTGTAAGTTCTAAAAGCTCACCATCTGTGACTCTTATGGAAATCTGGCGGTTGACAGCCTCATTTCCGGGGCTTATTTTCGTGATTTCGACATCATAATACTGGCTCTCGCCGTTTATCGCGCACACAATCTGTGCCGGACCAAGTTCTACCTCTTGCTTTAACGCCACGGGAAGCGGCACGTTATCCCCGATATATTTTTCCAAAAGCGCTTCGTTCGTGACACCGTATATCCCTTGCATCGTGTTGTCAACGATCACTCCCGACACCTGCTCGGGCTTGTATTCAATAACACCTGTTAGCTCTCCCGGCACACCTCTTTCTCCACGCCGCACAGCCACGATCTCGGTATGATACAAAAGCCCCGAACCAAGCTTTAAAAGCTCTCCCGTATCCATATCATTGATTCCGTGTCCCAGTGCGCCAAATCGATTATCGGAATCAATGTAAGTCATGGTACCGATTCCCTGTGCGCTGTCCCTAAGCCACGCACCGATTTTATAAACGCCATGTTCGTCGGGCTCAGGTTTTATTTTCACGCTGATCAGCTCATCATGTCTTGATACCTGAAAAATGATATCTTGTCCCGCTCCACTTTCCACATAGTCTTTTATCTGCCTTTTATCGCTTATCGCCAAACCATCCATCGCGGTAAGATAATCCCCCGGCTGCAGCTTATATTCCGACGGCGCATACTTATTGCCGCCATTTACAAAACTGCCTGTATCGACCACAAGCACACCCTGTGTTTTCACATAGATCCCAATCGGCTGTCCCACGGGAATCAGCTCTTTATTTTCAATGACCTGTATATCCACATCCTTTAACGGAAGCACCCCGAAAAGTTTCAACCGCATCTGGTATGAACTTACATTTTTACCCGCAACAATTGTCACAGGCTCATTTAAAGCAAGCACCTTTTCCGAATCCGTACTTAAAACGCCTGAAGCGGGAATCCGAAAATTGATTTCCTCACTCGTTCCCGCTTTGATACTGATCGTACTTGGAACGCTTGCCTGATAATATGCATACGATGCCCAACAGAACATACCGATTGCAAAGCCGAGAAAAATATATAAAGACAATACGTATTTCATTTTTCTGCTTTTCATATTCGTAACAAAGCTCCTTTCTCAGCCGCTCTAAATATTTACGATTTTTAAATGTAGTATATGAATTTTCATAAAAAATAGTCAGCAAAATGATTCCACGTATATTAAACAAAAGAAAAACAGCTTTAACCATTTTTATCCAAAATAGTCAAAACTGTCTTTCATTAATATTTTTTAATCTTCATCATTAAATTTTTTCTTTTTGCGCTTTTGTTCTCTCTTTTCCGCTCTTCTCGCTTTTGCTTCCTGTCTTCCCTGCTTACTCATGAGCAGATAGAAGCTTGGCAGCAGCAGAAGAATCAACAACGTTGATGTGATAAGACCGCCTATGATAATGAGCGACATTCCTTTCATCATTGCCGCATTGTCGTTTGTCGTAAACACCATCGGTATCATGGAAAGAATTGTGGTGAGCGTCGTCATAAGGATTGGCCTTAAACGAATACGTCCGCTCTCCATCAACGCGTCATTGAGCGACATCGTTTCCTTTAGCTGATTTGCAGTATCCACATATAAAATACCGTTGTTTACAACGATACCGACAAGCATCAGCACACCCATCAGCGAAGTCATATTGAGTGTCGAACCCGTGATAAACAAAAGGAAAAATGAACCAATCAAACTAAACGGGATACTGAGCATGACCATCGCCGAAAATCTGGGAGATTCAAACTGCATTGCCATAACAAGGAAAATCAAGAAAACCGCTGTTGCTATCGCCTTTCCGATTGCGGTAAACTCCTCCATCATCATCTCGATCATCATACTATCCGTCTGACCCACGCCCTCGGGAAACTCTCCGTTCTCAATCGCTTCCGAAACTGCGCTGTTAATTGCGCTCTGTGCTGTAAACTTCGACGCTTCTGTCGTGTACGCCGTGATGGACACTTGATATTTTCCGTCGCTTCTCACAAGCGTTTCGGGCACATCGGAATACACAACCTCCGCCACATCACCAACCGTGATCGTCGTCCCGTAATTTGTCGAAAGCTCCAGCATCATAAGGTCATTTATCGTCGAATAGGTGTTCTTTGGAAATTCAAGCATTACAGAATACTCGTCAGTGCCGATATTCATCGTCATCGCTTCCTTGCCGCTGCTTGCATTGTACATCTCGCCCGCCACCTGTACCGCTGTAAGTCCCACATCCATACATTTGAGCGAATCAATCTTTATCTTTGCCTGCGACGCATCGGAACTTAAGCTGTTTGCTGTCTTGATCACGCCCGGAACCTCAAGCATCATCAACTCAACCTGCTTTGAAGCCGTACGCAGATCGTCCATATTCTCACCGCTTAAATCAATCTCCGTACTCGCCCCGACACTCATCATAGACGCCATACCGCTTCCGCCCGCCGTCACAGTGATACTCATATTTGTATAATCTTTTAACAGTTGATTATACTCCTCCACAAGCTCATTGATACTCTTTTCACAATCTTCTGCGGGATACGCCGATATCGATGCCGAAGAACCGCTGATTGTGAGGTTACAGCTCTCAAAATTTGCATCGTCTATGATCATCTGCTCGATAGCCTGCACATCTTCGTCCATAAGCTCAAGCCTTGTTCCGCTTCGCTGGTCAATACTAATACTCACGCTGTCAATACCCGTTGCCGACATCAACTCCATGTCAAGCTGTCCCGCAAGAACAAAGGCAAGAATCAAAAGCGCTATCGCCACAAGCATAACGGTCTTTTTCTTCAACATGATCTTGCCGAGAAGCCACTTATAACCGTTTCCGACTTTTTCAAGGATGCGGTTTGCCAAGATATTCTTTTTCTCCTTCGGCTTATACTTCCAGAAGAAAATCGGAATCAATGTGACAGCGGTAATCAGTGACGAAAGCATCGCTATAATGATCGTATAGCCAAGCTGTGAAAACATCTGTCCCGAAAGTCCCTTCATCAGCGACAACGGGAGATAAACAACCACAGTCGTGATGGTCGAAGCGGTAACTGAGTCTACCACTATCTTCGCACCGGCAAGCGCTGCCTCTTTATAGTCACGCTTTTCTTCCTTTAAGCGGAAACAGCTCTCCAAAACGACGATTGACGAGTCAACCATCATACCGATTGCGATAACCAGCGCACCCATCGTCACCACGTTTAACGAAAAGCCCGCAAAACTCATAAAAATCAAGGTTGCCAAAAGCGAAATCGGCATGGAACTTCCCACGATCAGACTCGCCTTGAAATCTCCAAAAAAGACAAACAACACAACCATGGAGAAGATAACGCCAAGAACAAGCGTTTGCGCGACAGCGCTTAATGAATCAATAATGCTTTCCGCCGCATCATAGGAGATATCGATCTGAATAGCAGGATTTTTGGCTGCCGCCTTCTCTACTACCGCTTTAACTTCATTCGATACATCCACAGTACCTGCACTCTGCGCCTTTGCAATACCGACGCTGATGCTTTCCGTTCCGTTATAACGGCTGATACTGCTGTTGGTTCGCGTCGCCATCGAAACCGTGGCAACGTCGGACAGTCTTATTACCTGTCCTCTGTTGGTGATAAGGGGAACATTCTGCAGATCCATCAGCGTTTCCGGCTTTGAAGACGCCGATGTACTGATGTCCTGTCTTCCCTGTTCCATCGTACCGACGGGTATCGTAAAATCCGTCGTCGCAATATAGTTCGCAATATTTGACATTGTGATGCCGTACTGCTGAAGTTTCTCTTTATGAAGCGTCACACTGATGTACTGCGACGCGCCGCCCGAAATTGTCACATCGGCAATATCCGAGATTCTATCCAGCTCAGGCTCTATTTCCTCCTCCACAAAAGAAAGCACGTCAACATCTCCCGTGGACGTAACCGAAAGCGTCATCACGTCCATCGCGTCCATATTCATCTCAACGATCACAGGATCCTGTGCGTCGTCCGGAAGCTGCAAAGACGCCGTATCCAATGCGCTTCTAAGGTCAGAATAGGACTCACTTGTATCCGTACCATAGTCGTAGGTAAACATTACCATCGAGTAATTCGCACTAGAATAAGAATCAATCGAATTTACGCCCGAAAGCGTCTTTCCCGTATCCTCGACAATCTTTGTCACAAGCTCCTCGGTCGTTTCGGGATCGCCGCCCTGATAGATTGTCATGACAAAGAGCATGGGCATTTCCATATCGGGTGTCAGCTCCAGCTTGAACCCGAGCACAGAGTTGATTCCGAACACAACGAGCGCAAGCACGATCAAGAGTGCGGATACAGGTCTTTTCAAAGCAAGTTTCGTCAAGGAGTTCATTTACCGGTTCCTCCTATTCCTGAGATGCCGTATCCACAATGGATACGGCCACGCCGTCACGAAGCTGTGCCGACCATGTCGTGATCAGCATATCATTCTCCGTAAGTCCCTCGCTTATGACAATGCTCTCCGCATCATAAAGTCCGGTAGAAATATAGGTTTTCTTCGCTTTTCCGTCCACAACAAGATATACATACGCATCCGTGCCGTCATAGTAAACCGCATCATATGGTATGATAAGCGCATTGTTTTCATGATATGTATCGGTCGTCACCGTTGCCTTTGTGCCGGAAAGCAGAGCGGACGTATCGCCGTTCACACTCGCTTTCACCTTGAAAAGTCCTGTGGTCTGGTCAACTGCCGCACCAATCTCAACAATTTCTCCGCTATATGTATTCTCGTCCTTTGCCACGCTGACACTCTGACTGGTACTGAATGTATTTCTCACGTCCTCGCTCACATAGAATGTTGCCACCATTGCATCTTTATTTGAGATCACAAACGCGGGACTGCTTGATGTGGCAAAATCGTGTTCGCTCACATTCACGCTTTCAATAACACCCGATATCGTTGCCGTGATCGTATATGCGTCAAGACTCTCCTGCGCCTGTTCTATTCCAAGCTGCGCCGCAGAAATCGAATTCTGCGATACTTTCTTTTGTTCCTCACGAAGCTCGCCATTGCTTAAATTACTTGAGGTCACTGCCTGACTGTAAGAGTTATATGTACTGTCAATATTTTTCTGAAGCTTATTGATCGTTTCCTCTAACTGGTCGATTGCCGACTTATAGTTTGAGATTTTTGCTTCTGTTGTTCCAACCTTGGTCGCTGCGTTTTGATACCGCTGCATCGCTGCCGCATAATCTGCCGCCTCTTTTGGATTGTTCGGATCAAAATTGTCTTCCGCGTAATCCTTAATCTCATCGACATCTTCCACAAAATCGTATTCTTTCTTTAAGTCGTCAAGCTCTGCCTCCTCGTCCGCAAGCATGTCTTTGTAATATTGCAGATTATCCATCGCATCCACAAGGCTTTCCTGTAACGTGTCCACACCGTCTGCCGCCTGATCCAAGGTGCTGTCGGTCTGCATATTGTTTAAGGTTGTTGCCGCATCTCCATACGAAAGATTGTAAGCATGCTGTGCGTTGTCCAACTGCAATTGCGCATTTTTCATGGACATCTGCGCCATCGTGTCGTCAAGCACTGCAAGCACATCGCCCTCCTGTACCTTGTCACCGGCCTCAACATTGACCGCAAGCACTTCCGCCGTCGCTTTGGGTATGATATACACGGACTCGTCGGGATTGATCGTCGCAATAAAACTGTTTGAGAGTTTTAAGCTTCCCCTTTCCGGTTTTGACGCTTCAACGATCGCCACATCTTCAGCGGTTTCCTCCGCTGCCTGCTCACCACATCCCCAAAGGGAAACAGATGAGAGTGCGATACACAGAATCGCTGCCAATTTTTTCTGTATATTTTTCATAATATTTTCTCTCCTATTAAACTTATTCATTCGCTATTTTATACAAAAAAAAAAAAAAATGAAAGTAAAAAATGAATTTCTTTATTTTTCTTTTAGATTCTTTCGCAAATTTTTCCATTTTTATAAAAAACAGCTAAAATATATAAATTTTTTATAATTTTACTTGTTCTTTTATCGAGTTATTTATTATAATAGAAAGCAGTAACGATTCTATACATTTTACAATATGATTTTTATGAGGAGAAAATTAATGAAAAAGCATTTAAAAAAATTTATCTGCGCCGTTTTGAGCGCTGCCCTGATTGCATCTGTTGTGAACATTGCCCCGGCAGCAAACGTGTCCGCTAAGGAAAGCGTGGGAAACGGCATTATCCTGTCTACAGACACGATCACACTATCGGAGAACGGCGCTGCTACCTTTACGGCAGCGTTGGGTGAAGGATTTGACGCATCAAGACTTACCTGTATTGTCGCAGATCCGAATGTCGCTACCGTGACACCGGTTGCATATGCCGCAAACGTCGCAGGCTTTCAAGTAAACTATGTCGGACTCGGCACAACTGTCGCAGCGGTTGTCCACATGGATAATCCCGCTGTAATCGCATACGCCGCGATCAATGCATCGTCTGTCATTATGAACATTCCGTCAAAGCTCGGTGTCGATAAGAAAAATTACTGCGAACTGGTAAGCTATGAGTTTGTTCCGTATGATTTTACTTACGAAAATTTTAACGATTACAAGAGCACGTTAAAGCTTCAATATAAGTGTGTTTCCTATGGCGATGAAGATTACAGAAAATGGGGCTGCTACGGATATTTCTATGATGCTTCCGGAAACGTTCTCTCAAAGGTCCGCCTCTATTGCAGCGCACTCTCTGTGGGCAGAGTTTATAAGAGCGAATTCAATGTGCCGGTCAATGCGGTAAGGTTTTCAATCGAAGGGTTTTAATAATTTATTCGGCAAAAATGCGGGCATCGAATGTTCGACTGCCCGCATTTTTATTTGTTTTTGTTCACAAACTCCGTTTTCTTCCCCCGCGCATTCGCGATCAACTCCCGCGCATTCTCCCGCACGGTGTCTGTCAGTTCATCACTGCCGAGCATTCTTGCAAGCTCGTCGACAACCTGTGATTCATCCATCTCATTGATATCCGTCACTGTCATATTGTCAACCACCTGTTTCGCAATGATAAAATGCGTGTCCGCCATCGCCGCAATCTGCGGAAGATGCGTGATGCAGATAATCTGATGGCTCTTTGATAGCCGTCCAAGCTTTTCCGATACCTTCCATGCCGTCTTGCCGCTGATACCCGCGTCAATCTCATCAAAAATCATTGTCGGGATCTTATCCCTCGACGCAAGCACCGTCTTAAGCGCAAGCATAATACGCGAAAGTTCGCCGCCGCTTGCCACGTTTCCAAGACTCTTTAATGGCTCTCCGGGATTGGTGGAAATCATAAACTCCACGTCATCATAGCCCGATGCCGATATCTCCTGCTCTCCTCTTACCTGTATCTCATACTGCACATCAAGGAAATTCAAATCGGTGAGCGCATCGGTCATCTCTTTCGCAAGGCGTTTTGCCTCCTTTGCCCTGATATCCGATGCCTTTGCACACAAATCCGTAAGCTCCTTATATGCTTCCGAAAGCTTGCGCTCCAGTTCTGCCTTGTATTCATCCGCATTTTTTAGCTTTTCTATTTTCTGCTCAAGCTCCGCCTGATATTCAAGAACACGTGTAATGTTTCCGCCATACTTTAACTTAAGGTGATTTAGCGTATTCAGACGTTCCTGTGTATCCGCAAACGTCTGCGCGTCAAACTCCATATCCGACATATATTCCGAAATGCCGCGATTAAAATCGCTCAAAAGCAAATCGACATTTTCAAGTTCATCCGCAAGCTCCCTTGCCTTCTCGTCATAGCTCTCAACACTCCTTAAATCACGAATCGCATGTCCGATCATATCGCCCGCCGACTGTGCGCCGCTTCCGGTAAGCTGATACGCGCGTCCCGCCGCCTCCACAATCTGCCTGCTGTTTGACATCTTCTGAAACAATGCCTCAAGTTCATCGTCCTCCCCCTCAACAAGGGCTGCATCCTCAATCTCCTTATACTCAAACTCCGCAAGAGAAAGCTCCTTTGCCATTCCTCCCTCATCGGAGTTAAGCGCGGCTAACTCCCGTTTCATGCTTGTATACGCGCTGTAATTTTCACTAAGTTCCTCCTTGATGCGGCAAAGCTTCTCACTCGCAAAGGAATCCAAAATCTCCATATGGTTTTTCTTATATAAAAGCGACTGATGCTCATGCTGACCGTGAATGTCAATTAAAAGCTCGCTCAACGCCTTAATCTGCTTCGCCGTTACCGTTTCCCCACAGATTTTAAAGACGCTTCTGTTTGGCTGCATTTTTCTCTGAATAATCACGAGCCCGTCCTCTTCAACGGGAATTTCAAGCGTCTTGATCAAGTCAAGCATCTCATCATCCTCTACCTGAAATACCAGCTCCACAAGTGCGTATTCCGCGCCGTTTCTGATCATATCCTTGTCCGCTTTCGCTCCGAGCGCAAGATTAATGGAGCCGATAATGATCGATTTACCGGCTCCCGTTTCTCCACTCAAAATATTTAATCCTTCTTTAAAAGTAACTTCTGTCTCCGTTATCAGAGCTAGATTTTTCACGTGTAAACTCACTAACATATTCTATTTAATCTCCTATATCACAAATCTGTGTCTTTACACAAATTTGCCGATTGAAAAAACAACGATTTTTCAATCTATCCTTGTATGATTTCCTCCAATTTTTCCATAACCGCTTTCGTATCCTCCACGGTCTTGATTGCCGCCATAATCGTATCATCGCCCGCGATGCAGCCGACAATCTCCGGCAGCTTCATCGCATCGACTGCCGCGGCAACTGCCATCGCCATCCCCTGCACCGTCTTGATCACAAGGATGTTCTGCGCCATATTCATGGATACGAAACCGTCGCGCAGCACGCGGATATACTTATCGCTTAACTTTCCGTCTTCTTTTGGCAGCACGATATACTTCTGTCTGCCGCCTCCGATTGAAATCTTTGACAGATTCAACTCACGGATATCCCTTGAAACCGTTGCCTGTGTAACGTCAAATCCTTCCTGTCGCAAATATGACACAAGCTCCTCCTGCGTTTCAATGTCATAATTGTTGATAAAATCCACTATCATCTCATGTCGTCTTTTTTTCATCTATCAATCCCCTACTACTGCCGCAACACTAGAATATACGCATCTTATTATGCATAATATCAAGGAAACTGACATCGCTTAGCTTTATGATCTTGGCAAATTTATCGGAACGGATAATCCTGATTTTATCGCCCTCGTTTAAATTTACCGGGAATCTTCCGTCAAAGCTTGCGTCAACCTCCTGCTTTTCAGTGGGTTTATATTTTGCGATCTCAATATCGATTACGTCCTCCTCCGAGAGGATAATGGTTCTGTTATTTACAAGCGTATGCGAACACACAGGCGTCATCATGATCAGACGCGCCCTCGGCTCCACGATCGGACCTCCTGCGGACAGATTGTATGCCGTCGAACCTGTGGGCGTTGAGATAATGATACCGTCCGCGCTGTATGTACTCAAAAGATTTCCGTTTACATAAATATTAAAATTGATGACATGCAGTGCGCCCTTTCTGCTGATAACAATATCATTGAGCGCCGTCTGCGGCATCATGCTCTCACCCGCCACAACCGGGATACCGCTTAACATCATGCGTGACTCAATTTCGTAATGCCCGTCGATCAGACTGTCAATTGCACTTTCGAGTTCTCCCCACTCTACCTCGGCAAGATAACCGAGCGTACCGAGATTAACGCCGATCATCGGAACGTGGCTTCCCACATATTCCTTCGCCGCTCTCAGCATCGTGCCGTCGCCTCCGAGCACCAGCATACCGTCAACCGTCTCGTCAATCTTGTCACTGACGACGCAGCCTTTTAATTGGAGATAATCGCGTATGTGCTTTGTATGTACTCCTGTCGGATCTTTTAATGTATTGGTATAAATATAGAATTTTCTCATTTTGGCTCCTAATATAAAGTGTTGATATATCAATCACAATTTTTTTATATATGTATATATAAAACGACTTTTGCCGTTTACTATGATAGCACATTTTTTGAAAAGTATCCAGCCGTTCGCTAACCATCCAAAGTTTTATGTGCATTTTCAACAGTTTCTTTTATCAAAGATGCATAATTTTCTTTGACATATGTTACAGCGTCAAAATCCTCCGCCACAGCCTCGGCTTTATGAATATGCATTAGATATTCAATATTTCCCTCCGGTCCCCTGATTGGCGAGAAGTCCAAATGCAAAAGCCGAAAGCCTTTTGCAAGCGTAAAAGCTATGACCGTTTCGATCACCTCTATATGTACCTTGGGTTCCCTTACAACGCCCTTTTTTCCAACCTTTTCTCTGCCCGCCTCAAACTGGGGCTTGATCAGGCATACCATCTGCGCATCGGATTTTAAGAGATCATACGCAGGACCTAAGATTTTGTCAAGCGAGATAAACGATACGTCCACAGACGCGAAATCAATCACATCCTCGATATCCTCAGGCTTTACATAGCGAAAATTGGTCTTTTCCATGCAGATCACACGTTCGTCATTGCGAAGTTTCCACGCAAGCTGACCGTGCCCCACATCAACGGCATAAACCTTTACCGCGCCATTTTGCAGCATACAGTCGGTAAAACCGCCCGTGGAAGCGCCGATATCCATGCAGATTTTGCCCGCAAGCGACACCCCGAATTGCTCGACCGCTTTCTCAAGTTTTAGTCCGCCGCGGCTTACATACTTGAGTGTATTTCCTCTCACGTCGATCGTTGATTTTTCCTCATCGAACATCGCGCCCGCCTTGTCCTCTTTCTGGTCATTGACATACACAGTTCCGGACATGATGATTGCTTTTGCTTTTTCCCGGGACTCGGCAAGGCCCTGTTTCACAAGCAGTACATCTAAACGCTCTTTCATTCTAATCCTCGCAGTATTTTATCTGTTATTGTTTTGGCGTCAATCCCGACCTCCTTGCGCAAAATATCCACATTTCCGTGCTCCACATACTCGTCGGGAATCGTAATATTTAACAGCTTCACATCGCTCTTTACGCTGCCAAGGTAATCGCGTACCTTCTCACCGAAGCCGCCGCTTGCCACATTTTCCTCCATGGTAACGATCAGCATGTGATCCTTTACCGCTTCATCTATGATGTCCGTATCAATAGGTTTTACAAAACGCGCATTGATGATGCTGCATCCGTAACCCTTTTCTACCAGCGCGTTCCACACATGAAACGCTGTCTTTACCATGCTTCCGACCGCAAGCAGCGCCACTTGTCCGTCCTTAACAAGCCATTCCGCCTTTCCGAGTATGATGGGGTCCCGAAATTCTTTCAGTTCATCATATGCTTCCCCTCGCGGATAACGCAATGCGATCGGACCGCCGAATTTTATCGCGAATTTGAGCATATCCGAAAGCTCCCATTTATTCTTCGGCGCCATGATATGCATATTCGGTATTGACGAAAGATACGACAGATCAAAGATGCCCTGATGCGTTTCCCCGTCACTTCCCACAAGTCCCGCCCTGTCGATTGCGAACACGACGGGAAGATTCTGGATACAGACATCATGGAGAATCTGATCGTAAGCGCGCTGCAAGAAAGAAGAATAGATTGCCACCACGGGCTTCATGCCGCCTGCCGCAAGCCCCGCCGCAAAAGTGACAGCATGTTCCTCCGCAATTCCCACATCGAAAAAGCGGTCGGGATACAGATTGCGAAAGCGTTTCAAACCGGTTCCGTCAGGCATTGCCGCCGTGATTGCCACGATATCGGGATCCCTGTCGCCAAGCTTGCACATCACGGTTGAGAACACGTCCGTGTAATTTGATTTTGTCTTTGGCTTTAAGGGAAGACCCGTTTCCACGTCAAACGGTTCCGCGCCGTGAAATCTTGCGGGGTGCTTTTCCGCCGGCAAAAAGCCTTTGCCCTTCTGTGTAATGACATGAACGATTACCGCCGATTTA
The DNA here is from genome assembly GCA_014804345.1 of Lachnospiraceae bacterium. GTDB lineage: Bacteria > Bacillota > Clostridia > Lachnospirales > Lachnospiraceae > COE1. The sequence continues at coordinate 127,846 of JAAUZZ010000021.1, forward strand.
CACCGCTTTGCCTCGCGGAACACTTTTAACAGCGCGTTGATATTGTGCCCGTCAACCGGACCGAGATAGGTAATGCCCATGTCCTCAAAAAACATTCCGGGGATTACAAGCTGCTTTACAGAGCTTTTTGCCCGTCTGATGCGCTCCACAAGCGGGTCAAGCTTTCTGTCCATCAGCGAATTGTAGACGCCCTCTTTGATATCGAGATACTTATCCGCCGTTCTGATATTGTTCAGGTATTTTGACATACCGCCAACGTTTTCCGAGATAGACATATTGTTGTCGTTTAACACGATTATGTAATTGGACTTAATCCGCGCCGCGTTATTTAATGCCTCGTAAGCCATTCCGCCCGTGAGCGAACCGTCGCCGATGACGGAAACGATCGTACTGTCCTCGCCCCTTAAATCTCTCGCTTTGACGAGTCCCAGTCCCGCCGAAACGGAGGTAGAGCTGTGCCCTGTATCGAAACAGTCGCACTCGCTCTCCTTTCTCTTGGGAAATCCGCTCATTCCACCGTACTTTCTAAGATGTTCAAAGCCCGCACGTCTGCCTGTCAACAGCTTATGCGTATAAGACTGATGCCCCACGTCCCACACGATTTTGTCCTTTGGCAGATTTAAACTCAGATGCAGCGCCATTGTAAGCTCCACTGCACCCAGATTGGATCCTAAGTGACCGCCTGTGACACTGATTTTGTGGATCAAAAAATCTCTGATTTCCTCCGCCAAGAGATTGAGGTCTTGTGGGTCTACATTCTTGATATCATTTTCCTTTTCTATCGTTTCCAGTATCATGCAGCAACAACTTCCTTTCTTATTTCAACCGCGTAATCAGACTCTTCACCAAATCCGTCAAAAACTCATTTTTGTATCCCCTGTTATTTAATGAATTTAACAGCTCTATTGCATGATTAGACCGTTCCTTCTGTTCGCGTGACGCCTCCTCTATTCCTTTTAATGTGACATACGTTATTTTATTATTTTTCGCATCACTTCCGATTGGTTTTCCAAGCTCTTCAAAGGTACTTGTAACATCCAGTATATCGTCCTGTATCTGAAACGCGATACCGATTTCGTATGCCGCCTGTTCTATCGTTGAAAGCGCATCATCATCCGCGCCCGCAAGCGCCGCGCCGATCATCATTGAAGCCTGTATGAGCGCCGCTGTCTTGTGCTCATGGATATAAAGCAGCTGCGAAAGCGTGACCTTGTCTCCGAGTCCCTCCGCCTCAATATCCGCTACCTGACCGCCGATCATTCCGTTAATGCCCGCTTTCCCCGCCAAGATCGAGAGTGCCTTTGCAATATGCTCCATGTCGGCTCCGTCACACGAAAAAGCCCTGAGCGCCGTTTCAAACGCATAGTTTAGAAGTCCATCGCCCGCAAGGATTGCCATTGCCTCACCGTATTCCACCCATGTTGTCTTTTTTCCGCGGCGATACTCGTCATTGTCCATCGCCGGAAGGTCATCATGCACGAGCGAATAGGTGTGTATCATCTCGATTGCCGCCATAAACGGCTCAATTACCGCTCCCTTTCCGCCAAACAGCTTGTACGTTTCCAACATCAGCATCGGACGAAGACGCTTTCCTCCCACATTGACACTGTAATTCATCGCGGCCATCACACTCGACGCCATTCCTTCTTCCTTGGGAAGATACTGTTTTATGATCGTTTCTATTGCTTCTCTTCTTTCTTTCATCAAAATTCCTCTAATTCCCCGTTTTCGTTCAGCTTCAAAACTTCCTTTTCAACCTTATCAATCTTTTCATTGCAAGACTTTATAAGCTCCATTCCCTGTTTATAAAGCTTAAAGGACTCCTCCAGTGAAATCTCTTCCTGTTCCAGTTTCCCGATAGTTTCCTCCAGCTTTTCAAACGTTTCGTCAAGCGTAAGCTTATTCGCCATAACGCACCTCCGTTACACCTGTTATCTTTGAATGTATAATCCCGTTCTTTACATAAACCTGCATTGCCTTGTCCGGCTTTGCATTTTTGATATCATTTAAAACTTGTCCCTTTTCGTCCTCCACATAAGCATAGCCCTGACTTAATTTTTCCAACGGCGAAAGGCCTTTGAGCGTTTGCGCAAGCAGCGCCATTCTGTGCCTGTTTTGGGTGAGATTTCTCTCCATAAGGACGGAAAGCCGTTCCTCCAAATCCATACAGTACATTCTCTTTTGCTGCAATTTGTTCTCGGGACTTAGGTATTTCAGCCGCAGTTTATGATTTTCAAGCCTTGCTTTTTCCGTTTTCAGATGTCTTGACATATGATGCCCTAATGTGCTCTCATATACTTCTATTTTTCCCAAAAGCAGATCAAAATCATACACTGCAAGCTCCGCCGCCGCCGAAGGCGTAGGCGCCCGCAAATCTGCCACAAAATCAATAATTGTCGTGTCCGTTTCATGCCCTACCGCTGAAATAACAGGTGTTTGTGAATCGAATACTGCCTTTGCAACCACTTCTTCATTAAACGCCCACAAATCCTCAATCGAACCGCCGCCTCTGCCCACGATCATCACGTCTACGCCAAGCCGTTCCAACGCACGAATACCGTTTACAATGCTTGCAGGCGCCTGTTCCCCCTGAACGATCGCGGGATAAAGGATAATCTGCACATAAGGATTACGTCTTGTCGCAATATTGATAATATCTCTGACTGCCGCTCCCGTAGGCGCAGTCACCACGCCGAGTGTTTTGATATAGCGCGGTATCTTCTGCTTATATTCGGGCGCAAACATGCCCATCTCCTCAAGCTCTCTTTTGAGTTTGTCGAATTTCTCATATAAAAGCCCCGCCCCGTCCAGCGTAATCTGTTTGGCATAGAGCTGATACTTTCCGTCTCTTTCATAAACGTCAATGGTACCGCCAACCACTACCTGTTGCCCTTCCTCCAATTTGAAAGAAAGACCGGCGCGGCTGCCGGCAAACATAACACATGCTATTATTCCTTTTTCGTCCTTTAGCGTAAAATAAATATGCCCCGACGAATGATATTTGCAGTTGCTTACCTCTCCCTTTACAAAAATTGACTTCAACATATAATCTTCGGTAAACATATTTTTAATATAGGAGTTTACTTGGGCAACCGTATAGACATTGCGCATGAAACAACTTCTCCCCTCGCATTCCTCTGAAAACGTGCGAATAACACTTGTTACTTATACGAATTTTGCAAGTATTCCGTTTACAAAACCTGACGATTCCTCCTGTCCGAACTTCTTGGCAATCTCGACCGCCTCATTAATTGCCACACCTGTAGGCACATCCTCATCAAACATGATCTCATAGACCGCAAGGCGCAGAATAGCAAGGTCAACCTTTCCCATTCGCCCGGTTGTCCACCCTTTTGCCTTTTTATTAATCATCTCATCAATTTCGTCAAGCCGCTCTAGAATGCTGTTGCCCTTTTGCGAGATATACCGCACATCTTTTTCGTCCGGCTCCGGCTCCTGTGCCTCGAAAAAGAAATCCTCCTGTTCCGGCATCTCATCCCGCTCGTTAAATTCCACCCGAAATATAAACTTAAAAATCTGTTCCCTCAGTTCTCGTCTGCTCATCTGACTTTTTCCCTTTATCGTATTTAATTGCCATCCTGCATCTTAATCCCGATAATCCGAATATTGACATCGGATACCGAAAAACCTGTCATTGTTTCGATTGCGCTTTTTACTTTTTCCTGTACTTTATTGCAGGTTGTCGGAATGTTAAAACCATATTCCAGTGTGAGCGCCAGATCAACGGATACGTTTCCCTCAAGGATATCCACCTTAACGCCCTTTGTCTGCTTTTTCATGCCCACTTTTTCCATCCACTCGTTCGTGATATTGCCCGACATCGAGTTTACTCCGTCAACCTCTGTCGCCGCAAGCCCCGCTATCATCGCAACCACATCGTTTGCAATCTTTACCGTTCCCAACGCTTCTGTTTCATTTTTATTCATTTCTTTATCCATACTGATATACTTACTCCTTTCAAAGCCTACATATGCGTTAAGTATAGCACACTTAACGCTATTTTGCCTAGTATTAATAAAATATATTCCAAAAGCTTATCGTGCAAAGCTCCTCATTGGAAGCATATGAGATTGCACCCTCATTGTTCTTTATGATCCCGAATATCTGCCGATCCTCTATGATTGCGGATAACATTTCATGATAAACCTCTGTGTCGGCGCACTTTAAAGTAACATAATCCTCCTGTTTTACGGATTCACTGTCGAAAATATTTTCAAGCTGCTGCACATCATACCGCTCAAAATAAAGCCCCTCCCGCACATAATAATTGTCCTCCGTGCTCTCACAGGAAGGAAGCTCTACCAAATCCTCAAAAGAATGCGTTCTTGTGATTTCATTCGTCGTAACCAAAAAATAATCGTAATTGATTGGCGGCAAAAATACCGCATTTTCCATGCCCTCACTGCCGCTGTATGAATAAGAGGCATCTCCCCATGTCGGGTCGAGATAATAATATTTTCCATTCACGCGCACCAAATTCCACGCGTGACGCTCCGCGCCCGTATATCCCGTCACCAAAAACGACTGAATTCCCACCTTTTGGAGCATATACTGCATCGCCTTCGCGTATCCCTGACAGACCGAGCGGCCGCCTAGAAATACAGAACGTATATTTTGATTGTTGTCCGCATCTTTGTCATATTCCGTGTTGTCGATCAGATACTCATACAAATACTTCACAGTACTGTACTCGTCTTCATTTAGGGGCACCTCCTTCATGCACTCCGACAGGCTTTGCTCGATTTCGTCAAGCGCAAGCTCCGCTTCCTCCTTTGTCATGGAATAGGTCCCCTCGAAAGAAATTCCCGTGAGCGTATCACCAAAAAAGTGCTCGGTATACTGAAATCCCTCGACATAAAAAAGTTCCGGATGATCGTTTAACACACATTCAAAAACGCGGTCAAGCTGTTCGCTGTCCAATGTGGAAACGCGTCGCTTTTCCGCCATCATGCTAAGCGCGTCAAGAAGTTCCCGATACAAATTTTGCTCACTTTTATCAAGCTTGTGATAAGCATAGTAAATCTCCGCGATTTCCGCTGTCGGTTCGCTCTCCTCACTCGACATCTGCTGCTCGTTTTCGTATGACCCAATCATACTGGAAAGCTCCGAAGATAACTCCTCATTGACACGCTCTATCTCCTCACAGCCGCAAAACGCCAGTACAATAACATATGATATTATTGCAAGAATACCTTTTTTCACATCAATCCTCCACTTTTTGCGCTAATTCCTACCGAATTCCGAAAGCACAAGCCCCTTATTTCTCTCCTCTGTCATTCCGATGCTCCACTGATTGATGAATAAAAGCAGCGGATTCCCCTTTAAATCCCGTATTTTCTTCATATCTGACGTGCCTGAAAGCTTATTTAAGTCCACCTCTTCCTTATTTTCAATCCAACGGATATGCTCATACGGAAGCGGCTCCAGCTTAATCTCCACATTGTATTCATTCTCAAGGCGGTACTTCAAAACATCAAACTGCAAAACGCCCACAACGCCGACGATAATTTCCTCCATACCCGTATTAAACTCTTGGAAAATCTGAATCGCGCCTTCCTGCGCAATCTGATTGACACCCTTGATAAACTGTTTTCTCTTCATTGTGTCCATCTGACGTACCCTTGCGAAATGCTCCGGCGCAAAGGTCGGTATTCCGTCGTAACAGATGTTATTTTTCGGTGCGCACACAGTATCTCCAATCGAGAAAATGCCCGGATCAAACACACCGATAATGTCACCTGCATACGCTTCGTCAAGAATCTTGCGCTCATCCGCCATAATCTGCTGCGGCTGCGATAATCTCATCACTTTCTGGCCCTGTACATGCTTGACCTCCGCACTCGCATCAAACTTTCCCGAACAAATGCGCATAAATGCGATTCGGTCACGGTGTGCCTTATTCATGTTTGCCTGGATTTTAAACACAAACGCCGAAAAGTCGTTTTCCACGGGATCAATCCGCTCTCCATTCGAAATGCGCGGAAGCGGCGTCGCCGCCATCTCAATAAAATTTTGCAAGAATATTTCCACACCGAAGTTCGTGAGCGCCGAGCCAAAGAAAACAGGTGTCAATTTCCCCTTTCTTACTTCTTCAATATCAAACTCCGCACTCGCCCCGTCGAGCAAGTCAATCTCGTCCCGCAAAAGCGCAAGCGCCTCATCTCCGATCGTTTCCAGCAAAAGCGCCTCATCATCCATCGGGATTACGGTCGTTTCGCCCTCTTTCGTTCCTTTTTGCGTATCGGAGTAGGTCAACACATGATTTTCATGCCTGTCGTAAACGCCCTTAAAACGCTTTCCCGAACCAATCGGCCAGTTGACGGGACATGTCGCAATCCCAAGCTCTTTCTCGATTTCATCCAACAATTCAAATGTATCGTTTGCATCCCTGTCCATCTTATTGATAAACGTAAAAATAGGGATTCCGCGCATACCACACACCTTAAAAAGCTTTCTTGTCTGCGCTTCCACACCCTTTGACGCATCAATGACCATTACAGCCGAATCCGCCGCCATCAGCGTCCGGTAAGTATCCTCCGAAAAGTCCTGATGCCCCGGCGTATCCAATATATTGATGCAGCAGCCGTTATAATTAAACTGCAGCACAGAGGAGGTTACCGAGATACCTCTCTCCTTCTCGATCTCCATCCAGTCAGACACAGCATGTCTCGCCGTCGCCTTTCCCTTAACGCTTCCGGCAAGGTTAATCGCCCCTCCGTATAAAAGAAATTTCTCCGTAAGGGTTGTCTTACCCGCATCGGGGTGGGAGATGATCGCAAAGGTTCTCCTCTTATTTATTTCTTCCGCAATATTACTCACTTTCCTCTTTCCTCCATTGTCTGTTTGCGCAATTTCTTATGAATCGAGCAGGGGAAATCTTTTTCCTGCTCGCGCGCCGCTGATGCGCCGCACCAGCGGCATATTTCATCTGCATCAGCGTGTGCATAAAAGACTCGTTCCCGCCACCTCGCACGGAACGTCAAGATAGTCAAGCACCGTGGCCGCGATATCCGCAAATGTGTCACGCGTCCCGTAATTAACCGGTTTTATATTTTTCCCGTACATGATAAGCGGCGTATGCTCTCTCGTGTGGTCGGTCGTCTTTGTATAGGCGGGGTCACAGCCGTGGTCAGCCGTGATCATAAGCACATCGTCTTCTCTCATTTTACCCATAATTTCGGGAAGCTTTTCATCAAAATAGGTAATCGCCTTTGCGTATCCGTCCACATCTCGTCTGTGTCCATAAAGCATATCGTAATCTACAAGGTTAATAAAGCACAATCCCTCAAAATCCTTATCGAGATATTCCAGCGTGCGCTCTATTCCCTCCGCATTTCCGCTCGTGTATACAAAGTCTGTGATGCCCTTTCCGGCAAAAATATCATTAATCTTACCCACGGCAAGCACGTCTTTTCCCGCTGCCTTTAACTGATCAAGCATGGTTGCTTTCGGCGGCAGAAGCGAATAGTCGTGACGGTGCGCCGTTCTTGTATAATTACCCGACTCGCCCACAAATGGTCTTGCGATCACGCGCCCGACGCCGTGCTCTCCCTGAAGCATCTGTCTTGCCTTTTTACAATAATCATACAGCGTTTCCAATGGAACAACATCCTCGTGCGCCGCAATTTGGAACACACTGTCAGCCGATGTATAGACAATCAAATCACCTGTTTTTACATGTTCATCTCCGTAATCCTTTATCACTTCCGTGCCCGAATATGTCTTGTTGCAAAGCACGCCTCTGCCGGTAAGCCTTGAAAATTCATCCAGCACTTCTTTCGGAAATCCGTTCGGATACGTAGGCAGAGGCCTTTCGGAAATCAATCCCGCAATTTCCCAATGTCCGATTGTCGTGTCCTTTCCTTTTGACGCTTCGCGCATACGTGCCACTGCCGCAAGCGGAGCCTCCACAGGCTCCTTTTTTTCGCAATTTACACCCTCTATATTAAAAATGCCAAGATTTTTGAGATTAGGCACATGAAAATATGCGCTCGAAGACACCGAACCGATTGTGTTTGTCCCTTTATCGCCGTAATCCGCCGCGTCTGCCATCTCCCCTATTCCAAAGCTGTCCAATACAATCAAAAACACTCTTTTCATACAGATAACCTTGTCCTTTCCGTTTCCAAATATTTCATATTCCGTAATTTTCAGTATATCATATCTTACCCGAAATGACAAATTTAATCAAACGCACAAATCGACAGAAGGCGAAATGCCGTTACTGTTCACTCCGTTCCAGTAACAGGTAAAAATCCATGCAAAATCACCTTCGGTGATGGATTTTTACTTGGCTACGGTACGTTTTCTCACGGAATTAGCAGTAAATGCTAATTCCTGTCTGAACTGTAACGAAATTCCCTCTGCCGATCCTTTCGTTCTATTCTTTATTTCTGACATACATCAGACCAAATACTCCTACGCCGCAGTTGCTGGAAACGGTCGCGGATGCTTTCTGCATGATGATTTTGTCAAATTTAACGTACTTTTCAACCTCCTCCAATATCTCCTCCAATTGCCGTACACTGCAGCCCGCATATGTAAGAAAAAGAATCCTCTTATCAATCTGTTTGCTGTGGCGCAGCAGCTTTCTTACATATCTGCGTCGCACATGCTTCATATTGCCGACTTCTATTTTCCATAATTTCAGTTCGTTCTGCGACATATGTAGCACAGGATGCAAATTCAATCCGTCACACAGCTTATGCACAACAGCGCTGACTTTCCCGTTACGGTATAAGGCTTCCGTACTCGGCACAAGGAAGTTAGAACACACTAACTCTTTAAACCGACCCAACGCCTCGCAGATTTCTTGTACACTCTTTCCCTGTTCGGCAAGCTCTGCGGCATACAACACCATAAACCCGTGCCCGCTGCTGATATGGGTGGAATTATATACGGTAACATTATCAAAGCTTTTACTTGCCTGAAGCGCGTTCGGATAAGCGCCGCTAAGGCCTGTCGTCGCCGTAATATGGATCACATGCTCTGCCGTCGCCAGCATATCCGCAAAGAAATATTCATATTTAGAAGGCTCCGCAGTGGAGGAATGCGCGTAATTTCCCTCAACTTTCAAATAGTTCAGCACACTGTCGGACGAAATCTCAAACAAATCGCAGAAACGTCCCTCTTTTGTATGAACATAGCAGTACATCAGATTGATTTGATACTTTTCCAACAGCTCTCTTGGCAGATCACAGATACAATCCGCCGTAATCGCAACTTTCCGTTTCTTTACGCCGATAATCTGATTGATATCTCCGCCTTCCTCCAAATTTGAAAGTTCCTCTTTCGCATCATATTCAATCAACTCCGACGGCAGATATTTTAACAGACTTGCCTCCAATAAGGTGGCATTGATCGGTTTTGCAAGGTATCCGTCAAATCCCATATCCTGATAAACCTGCTTTGCGTTTGACATGACATTCGCCGTCAGCGCGATAATCGGCGTTTTCTGACAAAATCCCTTTGTCTGCGCACGCACCGCCTTCATCGTTTCTTCGCCGTCCATGTCCGGCATCATATGATCCATTAAAATCACATGATAAAGGTTGTCGGCAGTCTGCTTCAGACACTCCTTACCGCTGCCCACCGTATCAATTTTCATCTTTGTTCCCCGAAGCAGCTTGACCGCCACCATACGGTTCATCTCGTTATCGTCCACGACCAGTATTCTTGCGTCAGGCGCCGTAAAACTCTGTTTATATTTCGTACGACGCTCCAATTTTCTCTGTTCCGCAAAATTAATAACGCCCATCGGTTTGGCATTGACAACGCGCTGCGTAATTTCCACCGTAAAAACAGATCCCTTATGGTAGACGCTGTCTACGGAAATTTTTCCGCCCATCATATCCACAAGCTGCTTCACAATCGTAAGACCGAGTCCCGTTCCCTCAATATTGCGGTTCTTTGTTTCATCAATCCGCTTAAAGGAACTGAACAGATCGTCAAGGTGCTCCTTGCGGATTCCCATACCCGTATCCTCTACCGAGATACGAAGCAGTATTTCATCCGCACCAAGGCGTTCTCCTTTTGCGGACAACGTGACGGAGCCTGTTTCCGTATACTTTACGGCATTGGTCAATATATTGGTAAGCACCTGTTTCATGCGCACTTCATCTCCATATAACATGGAAGGAATATTGGGGTCGATATCCACTTTAAATTCCAGTTCCTTTTGACTTGCCCTAATCCAGATTAAGTTGACCAAATCACTAAACAATGCGCTGATTTCATACTGTACCGGCACAATCTCCATTCTGCCGGACTCCAACTTGGATAAATCCAAGATGTCATTAATGGTCGTCAAAAGCATTTTACTTGCATTTTGGATATTAATTGCATTCTCGGCAATTTCATCGGAAATGTCCTCTCTGAGCGTCATCTCATTTAAACCGATGATCGTGTTGATCGGCGTCCTGATTTCATGACTCATATTTGCAAAGAACGTATCCTTGGAACGGGCAATCTGTTCAATTTCCTCTTTCTGCTGCTGAGCAAGCTTTCTCTCCTTATCATATGTCAAAGCTTGCATTTTCATCAAAAATCCGACAAAAACACTGACAACAATCAGGGTAACATACGAATCCGCAAAGCTGTACAGACGATTGGATGCCGTCGGTATTATCCCGGGATAAAAATATGCAATCGCATACGCCGATAAAAAGGACGCCATCGAAAGAAGCAGTGCAAACACCAGTTCTTTTCCATCAAACAGCAAAAAGATATAAACAAGCCCCAGCACAAACCAAACAGAAGTTCCACTATCCATGCCGCCGCTCATCATAAAGACTAAGGGGAAAAGAATCCCATTCGATATCAGGATTAACAGCCATGACGCCATTTTTACTTTATTATACTTCACTGCAATATAAAGCGACGCGCCGGAAACAAAACACATCGGAACAAGCGCCGTCAACACAATCGGCGACGCGCCGATCAACACACGTCCCGTACCAATAACCGAGGCAATAAATGCCAATAGAAAAACCATTCGGATCAGCCTTGTCTGAAAATCTAACTGCTCGTTTTGCAGTGATTCAAAAAATGCTCGTATTTTCTTTATCATATTGTATCCACCAAGCCTTTCCATAACTTACAAATTTGTGCTCCAAGCACAAATTTGCTGTGTGAGACTTAGAACTTCTTCGCGAAGCAGCCTCTGCTGCAAGTGAAAATTGCCATGGCAATTAGAAGTTCTTCTCACACTATTTTCTCCTCCCACGAAGCCAGAATATCGGACGCGCCAAGAAAATCAAATTCGTCTATGCTGCTCTGAATTTTCTCCGCCATTTCCGACAGTTTCAAATCCTGATACCGATATTGCTTTATATCGTCCAAAATACTGTCCAGTCCCTCGCTTTCAAAGCTTTCAAGCTTTTCCCGGAGCAGGGTAAGCTGCTTTGTCAAAGACGCCGTATCCTCTTCCTTGGGTTCTTCTACTGTCGGTTCAGACACTGTTTTCTCCTCTGATGTATGCTCTTTCGTATCATCATGATATCCGTCAGGGTAGACAAAGGCGTTTTCTGCCAGTGCGGTAAGAAGTTTGTTATGCTGCTCCAGTAATTCCTCATGATGCTCCAAAATATAATGCGTGCGGTTCTCTTTTCCCGCCATTTCCAAATTCAGTGCAAGTTCAGCCAATTCATCCGCGCCAATCCCCTTGGAATTGCTCTTTAACGCGTGAACCGTAATGACATAATTTTTCCAGTCGTGTTCCCGCCAAAACTGCTCTAACTGTCTGTTGCGCCTTGCGCCCTCCGAATGATAAATCGTCATGATTTCGCGCAATCCCTCTTTATCGCCACAGTAGGAAATTCCCTTCTGTACGTTAATCCCCGCCTGCTTTAACGCGGCGAGCGCATCCGCCTCAACATCCTCATCATATGACGCTTTGGGGGAATCGCTTGTATTCTCGGATACAGCCTGTTGCGCCTTCAGAACATCAGAATCGGCAATTTGTGTACTTTCTGCCACATCCGCTACTGTATTGTCCTCCACGTGAATCTGTTTCTGCACAGGAATATAACGGCGCAGCATTCTCTCCAATACGCTCAACTCAATCGGTTTGGCAATAAAATCGTCAAATCCCTCGTCCATAAACATTTCCCTTGCGCCGCCAATCGCATTCGCCGTAAATGCGATTATGGGGAGCGACTGGAAATAACTGCCCGGCTTTCTGCGGATTCGATGCAGCGTTTCCACACCGTCCATTTCGGGCATCATATGGTCCAAAAATACACAGTCATAGTCCATGGAATTGAGCTTCTCCAATGCCTCCTGTCCGCCGCCTGCCATGGAAACCTTAATATGATACGGCAGAAGAAGTCTTGCCATAACTTTTAAATTCATCGCGTTATCGTCCACGACAAGTACCTTCGCATCCGGTGCGATGAAGCGATGCCGCGAATCAAAATGCTGCTCGTCCCGCTGCATTACTTTTTGTCCATTAAATACCGCCGCGATCGATAAGACGGTAAACGGCTTGTAAATGCGGAGCATGTTGCTTCCAATCTGCGTTTCCTGTCCGTAATCGAGTATCAGCACGACCGTCGTTTCTTTTTCTTTCGCAAGCTGCTCAAAAAAGGCTCTATCCTCACAATATTCATCCCAACTGATAAAAATATGAGAATAGTTTTCATGCTCCATGCGCCGTTTCAGTTCGGACAAATTTCTGCATACGCGGAACATAATACCAAATTGCTCCGCCATGTGGCGGATACATTTCTCATACCCTTCCCGCACAACGGAATAATTATATTTATCCATATTGATATAACATGCCGCAAACAAATGACTCTTGTTTTTGATTGAAACAATCGGCGTCTCATCCAAGACCTTTTGCGGAATCGTAACCTGAAATTCCGTTCCGTTTCCGGGCACGCTGTCTACCGTGATAAAACCGCCCATATTCTGAACAAGCGCCTGCGTAATCGCAAGACCGAGGCCAATACCGCCCTCCTCCCTGTTGCGTTTGGAATTCAACTGGCTGAAGCTGACAAAAATTTTCTCCATATCCGCCTGATTCATACCGATTCCGGAATCCTTAATATTCACGATCAGGTTGATGCCGTAGTCTTCTTTTCTGCTTCTGATGCGCAGTACAATACCGCCCTCTTTTGTAAATTTATAAGCGTTTTCCAAAAGATTCATCACAATGCGCCGAAGCTTCTGTTCGTCACCTACGAGGTTACTTGGCAGATTGGCGTCACAATCCACGATCAGCTCTAACTTCTTGCCGTTTTCAAACGTAAGCGCCATATTGATAATGTCCGTAATCGTCGATGTGATGTTATAGCTCTCCTCCGCAAGCGTCATTTTACCGCTTTCCAGTTCCGAAAAATCCAAAATATTGCTGACCGTCGAAAGAAGATTTCTTCCGGCTGTCTGGATATCGATCACGTCACGCCTGACGCTTGTCGGCAGATTCTCCTGTAAAATCGCCTCGCTCATACCGCAGACCGCATTGATCGGCGTACGGATCTCATGCGAGATATTGACCATAAAATCGTCTTTGCTTTGTTCCACGATTTTCAGTTCACGGATATTTTCCATTAACAGTTCGTTTGTTTCCTGCCTGATCCGTATTGTAATCCATGTCACAAGGGAAATGATGTAAACAGAAATCACATGCAGCCCCAACCGGATAATATCGTTTGCAGAATCCGTCGCAGCTGTCCTTGCGAAAAAAATCTGATATAAAAGGATCAGCGTCGAAAAGCCGACACCAATATAGATAATTTCCAAAATGCCAAAGATGCTTAACAGTATGATAAGCACCAGCATCGTAGAGAGCATGGAAGTAAATCCATAGGCATAGAAGGCATAAACCGAAAAATTAATCCACGACATAACGGAAAGAAATTTCGCGCGAAACTCATAGTTTCGATATCCCTTGATAAAGACAAACCAGCCTGCGCATATGGTGGCGATAATGATTTCCTTTGCAAAAATACTCCAATGAAGCAGATGCGACGAAACAAACATCGCAAGGGAAAAAATAGTAAAAATCCCCAGCACGATCTGCTCTATTTTTCGCGTCGTTTTATGATTGATAAATTGTTTTTCTTTCAAGTAAATTACCGTTCCTTTCCGCCTGTGGCAGCTTATCCCTCAATCCCCAATACTTCTTTTAACCTCGGAAGCATTTCCATAAAAACATCAATGACAGTCGGGTCAAACTGTGTCCCCCTGCCCTCCGACATGATCTGCATGATCCGCTCAATCGGGCGAATCGGCGGCTTATAGCAACGCTCCTCATACAGTGCGTCAAAGACATCCGCCACAGCCATAATACGCGCCGCCAAGGGAATACTATCGCCCGCCAGTCCCGTCGGATATCCCGTTCCGTCCCAGCGCTCATGGTGGTACATTGCAATATCCTCAACGATCCGCACATAATATTCGTCCTCGACATCGCCGATAATCGTCTGGATAATCTTACGGCTGTATGTCGTATGCAGCTTCATTGCGTCAAACTCCTCCGGCGTCAGCTTGCCGGGCTTTTGTAAAATAGAATCCGATACTTTAATTTTTCCCACATCGTGAAGCGGCGCTGCCTTGCAAAGGTTTTGTATGTACTCCTGCGTCAGTTCCACTGGAAAGAGCTTCCTCTGATACAGTTCGTTAGCAATCATTCTGACATACATCTGCGTATTTTTGACATGCTTCCCTGTACTGCCGTCGCGGCTCTCTATCAAATTCGCCATCCCCACGATGACTGATTCCTGAATCTCACTGATGCGCCTTGCATCTTCCGTAATCTTCTCCGCCTGTTCCTTTACCATATTTTCCAGATTGTGTCTGTACTGCTCCAGCTCCATCGTCTTACCGACACGGCTTAACAAAATATCCGGCACAAAGGGCTTTGCAACAAAATCAATCGCACCCACCTGAAAACATTTCACTTCCGTTTCCGCAGTATCATCTGCGGTCAGGAAAATAACCGGTATCGCTTTTGTTTCCTCCGATTTTTGAAGCTGTTCCATCACTTCAAAGCCGTCCATCTCGGGCATATTAATATCCAGCAAGATCAAATCAGGACGGTTATTCTCCAGATACTTTAAAGCGGCAACACCGGAATTACAAGCGGCAATACGGTAAAACGGTAAAAGGATTTTCTGTGCACGCGTCAAATTGGTCTTATCATCATCTACAACCAATATAATGTTCTTCATTTCCGTTCTCCTTTCCTCTGTACCCGTATTTTTCTATTTCATTGTCTTTCTACACGCATACTCTCACAAATTAATCATATCACATTATTTGAAAACGCTCAATGAAATAATTTCCTTTACACCACAAATCGGCAGAAAGCGAAAAGCTCTCTGCCGATTGTGAAATATTTATCATTCTAACTATTTTATTCGGCGCCCGACACAGTGATGATAATATTTTCGGGCACGATATCCGTTTTTCTCTGTACAATGTCTATGATCTGCGCAGTCTGCGCATCCGTAAGACTTGTCGCCTCGATCATTACGTCCGCCACACCGCCGCTGATGCTTACTACGGTCTGTGTGAAGCCCTTTGCCTCAAGAAGAAGCTGTGCGTCCGACTCTTTCTGCGCCGTTTCCGTAAGCGTGATCATGCTGTTTACAGCCTCCTGTTTGGCATCTTCCGTAAGGCTGTCATTGTTGATAATCTCCAACAGCGTTTCCTTGTTCTGCGCCCTTGTCTGTTCCTTTAAGAGCTTCGCCCCAGCAAGGGTTGAAACACCCGATGCGCTTGTAAACACTGCCTCCCCGGGAATGTCCTGTTCGATGACATTGACATCTGCCGTATCGGCGTTTGACGCGAGCACACCGTGACCGTCCAAACTATCGTCCGCTGTAAGTCCTGTTTCCATATTACTGCTCAGATAATTGTCCGTGATACTTACATCATCGCTGTCAAGGCTTAAAATATCCCCGTTTGCATCTGTTAGCTGCGCATATTCCGAATAGTCAGAAATTGTCCCATCCGTATCTTCCCTGAGTGATATGGCATACATATCCTCGTCTGAAATCTCATATGTAAGTTCGCTGCCGCTGCCGTCTACGGAGATAAAATCCTCCTCGCCGATCTTCGTGCCCGCAAAGTTTAAGTACCCTGCAACCGCAATCATAACCGCCAGCGCCGTAATCATAATCTGGTTTTTTCTTAATATTTTTTTCACCAAACCATATCCTTCCTTGTTTCTCTTTGCTATTTATATAGTATTCAGCGCCCCGCGCCAATATACTTATTTTTTTTAATTGATTACTTCCACTTTGTTCGCCTCGAGCCCATAAAGCGCCATAATAAGCCTGACAATCCTGACTCGGACTTCATCATTGATATTCCCTTTCACCACAACCGCCACTCCTTCAATCTGCGGACAGACGGAGTTTTTTACAAACGGCACCTCCTGACCGTACTCATTGACCGTGTAGATTGTCTGCTCCCCCTTTTCTTCAACATTGACAGTTTCGTCCTTCTCCACAGTATACTCCCACGACGCGTTCATATAGATCAGCGCCTTCGCCTCATCAACGTCCGATGCTTTCACCAACAATTCCTCCAACTCAGACTCCAACGCTTTCTTATAATCCTGTAAACTTACCGTTTCCGATATCGAAGCGTCCTTCTCACTCTCATTGTTTTCTGATACCGTACGCTCTCTTTGGTTTCTATAACTACCGTTATTTTTACTACTACTCTCCGTTGGCAATAAAATAACGAAAATCAGTATCCCGCTCAAAAATAAAATCAGCATGATCTCCTTGTTTGGACGCTGTCCGTTAAAAAGCTTATTCCTGAACCAGTTTGGCATCCTCTTCCCCTCCTTCCTCCTCTAAATAATATTGCTCATAAGCGCTCCCGAGTATCTTTTCATTCCATATTGTATCGGTATAATAAGAACTGCTTTCCCGAATCCGTTCCATATCAAGCAATCCCTGCCACTCTTCCTCCCACGCGTCATATACACTCTGCGCTGACATCATGCGCTCCTCGAACTGTCCCACAAACGAAGAAATCACGTTACAGCACATACAGATTGTCAAAAAATAAGTAAACAGCTTCAAATAACGCTGGTATGCGCTTCCCGCCGCAAACTGCAACAGACATTGAAAACATATAACTGTATACACAAGCTGCCTGATTTCAAGTGTAAGCTGCTCCATGATCTCGCCTCCTTTCTCCCATTTTGTTACTGTTCACTCCGTTCCAGTAACCCCATTTCCGAATTACAAGGTACTGCTTGTGGCATTCGTAACCGCCGCAATCGCCACAAAAAATAAAGTAGCAACTGTTATCAAAAGACGCAGCAGCATAAAACCCGCTTCCGAAATATAGTTGACGCACTTTGTCATCTGCTTTTCACCGCAGATACTTCCCAGTGCGCCGCTGACTTTTATAATTGCCAAAAGAATAAAGGCTCTCAAAACAGGCGCAACAATCAGCAGTACCAACACCACAAGGATTAACGCTCCCAAACTGCTTTTCACTGCAATCGCAGACGCAATCGTCACAGTGGAAACCGACTCCACAATATCGCCAATTCCCGGAATCGCCCCCGCGGTTTTTTGGATGACTGCCGCATTTGCCTTATCGATTACAGGTGTTATTATTATCTGGAGGATGCTGCTGCCCGACAAAAACACAACCATTCCCTTCATCACGAACTGCACAGTCTTTTTCATCAGCTCCATGATTCCGTCAAAACGTCCCTCTCCCCAGATGCTTTCCACGATGCCGAGCATTACGTATCCCTCCACGACACAAGTAAGCGATGCCGCGACAATCCCCTCAATCAGACACAGAAAGCCCAACAGCAGCTTATAAAAGATAAGCGCCGTAAGTCCCGATCCCGCCGCGGCAATGCAGATCATGTAAGAGGGAAGCATAATCTTTAAAAACTCAAGCATCCGATCCATCGCATCATTGACAATGCCAAGCACATCTTGAAAGGCATTTACCAGCACCAAAAGTTCACAGATCACAAAAAAAGTTCTCGCCGCATTTGCCGCTCCCTCATTCTTAAACGCCACCATAAATCCGTTCACGATTGCCGCAGCAATGAAAAGCACAAGAATTGACACAAACAGACTTTTCCACCCTGCCGCCATATTCAGGATGCATGACCGTATGTACTGCCAGACCAAATCGGGCTCCAACACCCAGTTTCCTTTCAACACATCTTCCATAAAGCTCATAGAACTGATGTTTTGTCCCGGCAAAAGCTCCTCCAACAGCTTGTCAACCATGTCCAAATCCGGCAGTATATCCTGCCATAAATTGATATCCTGATTCATCGCATTATTTCCTCAAGCATTTCTATCATCATTTTAATCACGGGAAGTCCCGCAACCATAATCGCTATTTTCCCAAAAAGTTCAATATGGTTTGCCAGTGCGGAATGTCCCGCGTCCTTGCTAAGACTTGCGGCAAAATCGCACACATAAGTAATCCCCACAAGCTTTAACAGCAGCTTCAAATACGTGACATTCTGACTGATAAATTTTTCAAAGTTCTCCAACTCCTCCACAACGCCCCCAATCACGAGCATCACGCGGATTGCGATAAAAAATCCCACAATCATAATGATCAGCGAAGCATACTCCGGCTTGTCTTTCTTGACAACAAGGGCGGCAAAAAGCCCCGCGATCGCGAGCACACATATTTGCAGCATATCAATCCTCCATCCTTGTACAACCCGCTCACTACAATCCGAACAGATCCTGTATCATATTAAAAAGATCATATATGTATGGGACAATCCATGAAAGCACCAGCACAAGTCCCGCGAGGCTAATCAAAAATGCATGTTCTTCTCTGCCGCTGTGTTTTAATACCTGTCCTAAAATCGTAATCAATATGCCCACCGCCGCTATCTTAAAAATCAGACTTACTTCCATTTTTTATCTCCAATTCATATAATCTACGTTTTTCTTCACAAAAACAGTACGATGCATAAAACTCCCGTTAGTGTACTCAAAGCATTAATCAATCTGCTGTTTTCTCTTCTCTTTATGCTAAGCGCCGCTATTTTTTCGTCCAGCTCCCGTTCAAAAAGGCATAAGCGCTCAACCTGCATCTTGTCCCCCTCGCAGCCAAAACACGCACCCATGCGCTCCATATAATAAAGCGATTCTTTTGGCATCGCATCTTTCTCGATCAGCGCAAGGTTTGCGCGCCAGATCTCAGAAAGCGTCCTCCCGCTCCTCGCGTCAAGCTGTTCCGATGTATCCATAAGAAACGTAGCATACGGCTCCCCAATACGCTCCGCCGCGATATGCAGAATTTCCGCAATCGGTCTATGCAGATATGTAATCTCACCGATGATATAAAGCAGCAGCTCCTTTTGCTTTTTTAAGTGCGCAATCTCACTGCCAAGCTCCCCGCACAGTGCAAGTCCAAATCCGACTGCTCCCGTCATTACACAGGTTCCCGCAATAAACTTTTGCCACATATTCTCCCTCCCTCCCTGTCAAATATCTCAAAATATCGGAAATTCCTCTCGTCTGCGGACAAGATCAAAAGCCTGTCAAACAGTTTCAGTCTGATGATTTCCGCAAGCTCTTTATTTCGCGTCACATCTTCCAACGAACTTCCATGCGCCGTTGCCAGCACAGCACAGCCGCTCACGCCCGCATGAATGATTGCCTCGGCATCGCTTTGTTTTCCGATTTCGTCTATCGCTATCACACGCGGTGAAAACGTCCTCACAAGCACGGATATCCCATGTCCCTTATCACCACCCGTTACCACATCCGTACGCTCCCCGCAGTCAAGCATAGCACTCCCTCTGTACGCTCCCGCAAGTTCTCCCCGCTCATCGATCACGCCCACGCTGCACCCGCAAAAGCCGCACTCCCCGTCCGATACGATCCGTATCATATCCCGCAAAAGCGTTGTTTTTCCAATTCCCGGAGGCGATATGATCAGGGTATTTAACGGTTGTCCTCTGTCGCGTGTACCAATCAGGTACCTTGCTGCATTTTGGGCAATTCCTTTCTTTTCGTGTGCGATTCGGATATTAATGTATCGGATATACTTTGCGATATACCCTCCGTCAGCAGCAACTAACTCTCCCGTTATTCCAATTCGGTGTCCGCCCTCCACTGCAAGATACCCCTGTTTTCTCTCCTCGTCGTAGGCATATACCGAATCGTGGCACAAATACCGGAAAATATCCTCAAGCTCTCCCTCTCCATACACAAAAGGAAGCCCAATCTCACGTTCCGCGATTACTCTGACTCTTTTCCCGACTCTGATCCGGATTTCCCTCACGGCGCTGCTGTCCAAACCGGCATTCAGCCAGTCCTTCCTTAACCGCTCCGGGAAAAATGTTACCAGTTCCAAAACCTCACCACCTTTGTCCTTATCTCGTAACTGCTCAGTACCTTCACAGTTACAAGCAAAAATCCATACAAAATCGCTTACGCGATGGATTTTTGCCTGCAAAATTTATGCTTTCGTACGGTCAGTGCAGTAAATGCGCAGACCTATTTAATCGTTGTCCTTATCTCAATATATGTCCACCTTTTCGGAATTATACACAAAAAAATACAGGCGCGGCCGCAAGTTTCCTTGCAGTCACTCCTGTATCCGTATTCATCTGATTTTTTTATATCTCTCTTTTAATTCTGCGCTACATCTTTCATTGAGAAGCTGATTCTGCCCATCTTGTCTCTTCCAAGACAAACCACAGTCACCGTATCGCCAAGCGTCAGCACGTCCTCGACATGGTTGATTCTCTCCTTCGCAATCTTAGAGATATGAACCATACCCTCTTTTCCGGGCGCAAACTCGATAAACGCGCCAAACTCCTTAATGCTCACAACCTTGCCCTTAAAAATCTGACCTTCCTCAAAGTCTGTTGTGATAATGTTAATCATTTCACAAGCCTTATCCATCATCGCCTGATCCGTTCCGCAGATGCTTACAAAGCCCTCATCGGAAATATCAATCTTAACGCCTGTCTGATCAATAATCGCATTGATGGTCTTTCCTCTCTGACCAACCACATCGCCAATCTTTTCCGGGTCAATCTTTGTCTGGATAATCTTCGGCGCATACTCGCCTACCGTAGGTCTCGGCTCTGCGATGCAAGGAAGCATAATCTCATTCAGAATATACATTCTCGCATCTCTCGTCTTTGCAATCGCTTCCTCAACGATCGGTCTTGTCAGACCATGAATCTTGATATCCATCTGGATCGCTGTGATACCGTCCTTCGTACCCGCTACCTTAAAGTCCATATCGCCAAAGAAGTCCTCAAGTCCCTGAATATCTGTCAATACAATATAATCATCGTCCGTATCGCCTGTCACAAGACCGCAGGAAATGCCCGCTACCGGTTTCTTGATCGGTACACCAGCTGCCATCAGTGACATGGTAGATGCACAGATAGAACCCTGTGAAGTAGAACCGTTCGACTCAAACGTTTCCGATACGGTACGGATTGCATACGGGAACTCCTCTTCCGAGGGAAGTACCGGCACAAGCGCCTTCTCCGCAAGCGCTCCATGTCCGATCTCACGGCGTCCCGGTCCTCTCGAGGGTTTTGTTTCGCCCACAGAGTAAGACGGGAAATTGTAGTGGTGCATATACCGCTTATTTGTTTCATTCTCATCAAGACCGTCAATGCGCTGAACTTCCGACAGCGGCGCAAGCGTCGTAACCGTACAGATCTGTGTCTGTCCACGTGTAAACATCGCGGAACCATGTACTCTCGGAATAATATCCGTTTCTGCCGCAAGCGGACGAATCTGTGTCACCTTTCTGCCATCGGGACGCTTCTGGTCCTTCAAAATCATCTTTCTGACAGTCTTTTTCTGATATTGATAAATTGCCTCGCCAAGAATTGCAAGCCATTCCTCGTTATCGGCAAACGCTTCTTCAAGCTTTTCGGTAATCTTCTTGATATTTTCTTCTCTTACCTGCTTCTCATCGGTAAATACGGCAACCTCCATCTCCTCGGGAGGCACGATTTCCTTGATCTTTGCAAACATCTCCTCGGGAATCGCGCAGCTTGTATATCCATGCTTTGCCTTTCCTACCTCTGCTACAATCTTGTTGATAAACGCAATCAGCGTCTGATTGATTTCGTGGCACTTATAAATCGCCTCAATCATCTTATCCTCGGGAACTTCGTTTGCCCCCGCCTCAATCATAATCACCTTCTGGCTTGTCGATGCAACGGTAAGCTGCATATCGCCGTTCTTCCACTGCTCCTGATTGGGATTTACCACAAACTCACCGTCCACAAGTCCCATCTGCGTTGTCGCGCACGGACCGTCAAACGGAATATCCGATATTGAAGTAACGATTGCCGAACCGATCATCGCCACCAGCTCAGGACGGCACTGCGGATCAACGCTCATTACCATATTGTTCAACGTTACGTCATTTCTGTAGTCCTTCGGGAAAAGAGGACGCATCGGTCTGTCGATTACACGGCTCGTAAGCACCGCATTCTCGCTTGCCTTTCCTTCTCTCTTATTAAAACCTCCCGGAATCTTTCCTACCGAATAAAGCTTCTCCTCATACTCCACGGAAAGTGGGAAAAAATCAATGCCATCTCTGGGCTTGTCCGATGCCGTTGCTGTACAAAGCACAGTAGTGTCACCGTAATGCATCAGCGCCGCACCGTTTGCCTGCGCTGCCACTCTGCCGATATCCACGGTGAGCGTGCGTCCCGCAAGCTCCATGCTGTACGCTTTGTATGACTTATCTTTCTTTTCGCTAAATGTCATGTATTCCATCGCATATCTCCTTTTCTCAACTTATGGTTAAATAATCGAGCAGGGAAGCTTTTCTCCCTGCTCGCGCGCCGCCGACGCGCCACTTTAGTGGCATTTCTCATCTGCGTCGGAGTGTGCATAAAAGAGGCGGATAGATACCCGCCCCTCCAAAATCTTGTATTACTTTCTAAGACCAAGCTTTTCTATCAGAGCACGATATCTTTCGATGTCGGTTTTCTTTAAATATCCGAGCAAACCACGTCTCTGACCTACCATCTTCAAAAGACCTCTCCTTGAATGGTGATCCTTCTGATTTACTTTCAGGTGCTCTGTAAGCTCCTGTATTCTTGCTGTCAGTACCGCAACCTGTACCTCCGGTGAACCTGTATCGCCCGGTGTTCTTGCGTACTCGTTGATAATTGCTGTTTTCTTTTCTTTCGAAATCATCTTTCTTCCTCCATTAATCTTTCCTGATAACCGCCGGAAACTAAGCTCGGGTTGGAGCTGCCCTCCACTGAGCATCGGCTGAATTTACTGCATATGCGCTGTTTTTCTCATATCTTCCACAGCACACTTAGACAGTATACCACACAAAAGATACAGATGCAACTAAAACTTCAAAATTTTTCCCTATATTTCCTTATAAAAATCTCCTTGCACAAGCAGGTGTTCGATAATTGACACTCGAAATCTTGATGCCTGTCTTCGGACTTGACGCATGGATTACCTGTCCGTTTCCTATGTAAATTGCAACGTGATTGATACTGCCGTTCTTTGCATAGAACACCAGATCGCCCGGCTGCACTTCACCCAGTGAGACCTTCGTACCCATCTGCGCCTGTGACGCCGCATGATGCGGCAGTGACACACCATACTTTTTAAAGATGCTCAGCGTAAATCCCGAACAGTCCGCTCCATTTGTAAGGCTTACGCCGCCCCACACATAAGGATTTCCCACATACTTTTTGGCTTCCTGCACAAGATTAACCCGCACATCGGAAACACCCTGTCCATATAAAAGTTCCGTCAACGTTACCGCTTTTTCGAGACGTTCCTCAACATCTACATATTCACCGGAAACATATGCTTCCTCATCGTCAAGTAGGAATTTTATCCAACCGTTTTCCATCACTTCAACGACCTCAAGCTCCTCCTCCTGCGGAATCAACGTAATGACGATACTGTCGGTATTCGGCTCCTCACGCACCTTTAACGTCTGTGTGTTAACAATCGCGATCATGGATGCCACTTGTCGACCTCTCTCTATCGCCTCGGAGCCCATGTAAAGATAATCCGTACTGCAGTATCCTTCCACCTTTCCCGATTTGATATGCGCCCAGCCGTTTTCTACCGAAAGAATCTCACACGCCGCGTCTTTTGGCAGCTTGCCGACAAGCTTTCCGTCCTCACCCGGCTCCTGTCGAATATTTAAGTGGTTGTCCACATGCGCAATGCCAAGGTTTGTGTAACCCCAATACGTCTGCGGGTTCTCCCCGTCCGCTGCAAGCGCTTCTACCGCTGCAAGCGCTTCTACCGCCTCATCATTTCCATCAGATTCGCTGTCCTCAATTTTGATCGCTTCCATCCAACCGGCTCCGGCATATGTGCCCTTATCATCGTTTTCAACATCTATTGCTTCCATCCAGCCGGCTCCGGCATATGTATCCTTATCAGCTGGCAGCATAAAATCGGAAAAATCAACGACTTCTATGTCAGAATCCGCCTCCGACTGTTCCGCCTCGGCAAATTCATCGGAAACGCTGCTCTCTTTCGAGTTCGCGTAAACACCGCTTCCAAACAGCACCAAAGCAAGTCCAACTGCGGCTACCCCTCCCGTGTATCTTAATTGATCTATCTTTTTCATATAAATACCATGCTTCTTTCTCAACCTGCAAATTTGTGTCCCAAGCACAAATTTGCCGTGTGAAAAATTTATTTTTCACACTAATAACCCTTAATATTACAAACTTGTTACATTTTTGTTACAGTCATAATATAACATTTTATACATATGCTGTCAACATAAAATTGATATTGCGGGATTGTTCCCTACGTTTATATATGTAATAATCTCCCCTAATCCTTTTCTATACGTGCATTTATAATGGTTCTGATTATAAACAAAGAGGGCAGTCCCTCAAGTCATTTCATAACTTTTGGGACACCCTCTTCTCCTATGTCTAAATTTCAATCCGCCGTTTCAACAGTCTTTGGTATTATTTTTATTCGTGAAATAATCCATTCAAATTGTCTATAATGCTCTTAACTTTTTCAAACGTCAGCGTTTTCTGACCAATCTTAAACTTGATTGTCTTGGTTCCGCTGTAATCACCGGTACCCTTGATTACTGCAGTCGCCGTTCCCTTGTTGATATTGTTAGAATATGAAACGATTTCATAGGCTGCTTTTTCGCCCTCGCCTTCAGAGCCAAGCATTTTAAGCGTATCTGTAAAAGGCTTTCCATCCTTATCCTTACCCTTGTATGTCACTAGCAAGTCTCCGTTTTCAAGTTCAATTTCTTTACCTGTGTACGGCTTTACAACCTTAACCTTTTTCCCGTCAATGACTTGAACAAGTTCGAATTTCGCTTTCGCTATATTTCTGCCTACCGTAAATGTCTCCGACTGTGTCGTCTCAGCCGTAAGATTGGTGGTATCCGTTCCCGTTGCAGTCACTGTAATCAAATCCCCAACCTCAAGCTTATCCGCTGCCGTCAAATCTGTGGGTTGAGCATTCGCCTTTGCTGCCGGTCTTTTTGCTGTAACTTCAAGCGTATACTGCGAAGGCTTCAGTGTATCACCGGCTTTGTCAACTACCGTCGCTGCCTTTTCATTTATCTTGTCGACTTTCATTCCCTCATATACGGCTAATGACGACACATTGCCTTTGCTCATGTCAAACTGCGTAATGCCAAATTTACCGTCTTTGTATGCTTTCGCATAATTCCCTTTACCGGTAATGACAATCTTGCCCTCTACGCCAACCGTTTTATTTGACGAATACTTCACCGTGTAATCTCTGCCTTTTTCGAGATTTTTGATCACTTCCGGCTTTCCTTCTTCCGGCGTATATCTCACTTGAACATATATCTTTTCCGGTACTGCGCCTTTTACAGCATACTCCGCCGTAATAGGCTTAATAATGGGATCATCACCATTTGTCACAGCTGAAGAAGATAGGAACACTTCACATTTGCTTAAGTCTACCGGCAAAATCTTAAATGTATTTTTAATTGTTGTCGCCTTACCATTTTTACCGGGTGCTCCCGTTATGACGATTGTCGCTGTTCCCTTGTTGATGTTGTTTGATACGGCTACCTTTGCGAGAATAGGCGTTTTCGTCTGATCGTCCTTATCATAGTAAACCTTATCGGTTGTATTCCAAATATATGTTTTTTCTACACTGTTTCCGTCCTCCTTCGTCGTAAGCGTAAACTCCGGATACTGCGCTTCACCCGTATACATCACAGACTTCGCCACAACAAGCTTTGCGCCCTTAAGATCCTTAAGGTTCTCATCCATCACATTCGTTGGTCCCTGCGCCGAAATAATTGTAAAGGTATCTTGGGCATCCTTACCAACATAATTGCCCTTACCCATTACTGTAACTGTTGCAGATTCCTGCTCGCTTACTTTCACATTGTTCGTATATTTAACAGTATAGTCAACACCCTGTACCAGAAGCTGACGCTCCTCATCGGCATCATAATCATAAACATCAAACTCCGGAATAATCTTTGCACCTGTATACACATATGTCTTTTCTTTATTGACAAAGACAATTTCCATGCCTGTTTTCTTATTATCGGACGGCGGATTCGGATTATTGCCTATTCCTTCTTCCTCATACACAGCAGTCAGCGTAATCACTCCATCTGTCCCCGCATCCGTTGCGTTTACAGTATAAGAAGATTTAACGATTCTGTCGCTGTTGCCAACCTTCCAACCTTTGAATTCATAGCCATCTTTCGGTATACAATTTCCAACTTTTGTAAGGTCTATCACCTGTCCTGCCTTAACACTTGCATTATTTTGTATTCCTTCAGGAAGCGTACCTTCACCAGCATCATACTTCAGTGTGTATGACTTAGACTCGTATAATGCCATGATAGTTATAACACCACCCATAGAATCTTCCTCATCAACTGTATATGATGTGCCTGGCAGTACAGTTTCTCCATCTACCGACCAGCCCTTAAATTCATATCCTGATGCTGCTGTACAAGCTCCTGGAAGAGTTATTTTTTCGCCTGCCTTTTTCACAACGGGTTGCAGTCCGGCAGGAGCAGTTCCTATTCCTGCCTGATAAAGAATCGTATATAATTCTTCCGTTGTTTCTTCTGTAAACGTCAATTTATGATACCTTACACCTTTATCCCCTTCAGGATATACATAATAGGTGCCTGCCGCATCAATTGCAAATTCCATAGTTTGTTTAGCAGGTGTAGTAACAGAAGAAATGGCTGTTCTGCTTACCTCTTCATAGGTCAGCGGATTATCTGAGGTTTTCTTTGCCAGAACAATATCGTATTTTTTACCGGCTGTACCATTACCTGATAATTCCACTTCTACGCTTAAAGCGCCTTTGCCTTTGGCTTCAAATTCTATAGATTTCAAAAGTGCATCATCGTTGCCTTGAATCGTCTTATCAGTTATAAGTACACCATTAGTACCTAACTTAACTGTACTGTCACTGCCGGAAGTGGTAGCTGTCATATAATATTTCGTACTACCGTTTGCTCCCGAAAGTGCATGAATCGTAAATCCACTAATCGTCGTCTTTCCTGTAATATCCTGTCCATTTCTAAACGCCGTATTACAATCAAGTGTATGCGTCGATGTAGGCAATTCATACCAATGTGCATATACTGTCTTATTTGCGGTCAGTTCGCTTCCGTCAACAAAGCTTACTAAATTACTACCCTCTTCTTCCAACTTATCATACCAGCCGATAAAAGCATAGCCGTTTCTTGTCGGTTTCTGTTTAATCTCATATATTTGAGATGATGCTATTCTGACTGTTGCAACTGCCGAACCACCATTTGAGTCGAATATCAAAGAATAGGCAACTTCATCATCACCACTTTCTTCCCAATCGGCATAAAGTGTTGCATTGGCCTTTACTACATATGGATATGTAACCGCCTGTGTGCAATCCGCATCTGTATACAGTCCGCTAAGTGTGTGACCTGTTCTTGTAAAGGATGCCGGTACCATTGCCGACATTGATGCATATGATTTTCCTGCAATAGCCTGTATCGTTTTTGCATCCGGAGAGTCGTCATAATTGTACTCAAACGAAAGTGTATAGTAAACTTCTTGCGATGCTCCGTTTGATACCGATACATAGAACAGATTAATAGTATCCCCCTTTGTTATCTCATGAGCACCTCCTGACAATTCTACTGTAACTGTACCCTTACTATCTGTTGTATATTCTTTCCCGTCTACTTTTACCTTTTTCCCCGTTTCTGTTGAGGCAAATGCAAGAAACAGCGTTGCTCCATCATTACATGAAAATGACAACTTTGTTTTGGACTCCATTTTAAGACATTCTTTATATTCCGTGTCATTCACGGTAGTCGATCCCTTCGAATTGGAGTAGCTTCCATTTACAGTAAAGAAATCAGTATCACCATTAACCTTCAATCCAGTAAAGTAAAGTTCATAATCTCCTGCCGCCGTACTTCCGCCACCAGATACATCATCGTCACCTGTGCCTGTGCCTGATCCTGTGCCTGAAGTTCCTATTGGTATCTCAAGTTCTTCAGACGCATCACATCTGACACACTCGCGTTGTTTTAATCCAGTCTCAGTTTCCGTAGCCTCTTTAACGACATTCCATGCACCATAGGAATGTCCAAGCGCCGGAACAGGTTCCTCTTTCGTACCGCCCACAGTACATTCCCCTGAGCCTACACACGTATAAACAGTCTTACCTTCCGCTGTACATGAAGCCGATACTGACTTTGAAGAATCCTGCTTCCAGTTGTGATAATGCGCAGTCGAATCATGCTGTGTAATCTTCAAGCTGTTAATTGTCATATCCTTGAAAACAGCGATTGTTCCTTTTGAAGGATCGCCAGGCTGGAAAGTTTCAGCCTGTATCATATATCTGCCTGCCGGAAGGTCTACTGCACTTCCGTCTCCTGTAAGAAGATTTTCACCCTCCTCATTTACAAGGACACCAACAACTGCTTTCGATCCACTTGCATATTCAACTGTCAAATCAAAAGCCCCACCGACTTCAAACGCATAGACTGTCTTAGAAATCTTACCGGGTGCCTCCTCTTTTGGCAGACTCTCAAATTGATGAACCGTTGCCTTCGTCGCATTTACCATTCTGTCTATCACAGAATACTCACTTTTGGCAACCTTATCAGGTTGTTTTGGATTCTCAGCCATTACACCTGTCTGCGATACAATCGTTTTCCTCATATCTTCAAAATCAGTTTGAAGCTCATAATCCTTACTCGGAATATAGGACTGTGAAGGTTCAGTATCAAATTTATCATATTTAATATTTCTTGCCGAAAATTGACAATTATTGGAAACATATTCTGATTTGTCTTCAACAACAGTTCCCAGTGAACCTTTATTTTGTATTATACTTGCGATAGAATCGTTATAACTCTTTATTGCACCCGCTTCAACAGCCTGTGGGCTCTTACATGCATAAAAAATATTATATTCGGAATATATATATGCATCTGCTCTTGTATTTTGAGCATAGTCAGTCTGCATATCCCAGACATTATTGTACATATGTACATTTGCCCTACGTGTAAGAGGTCCTCTTGCTTTACACATATACCAATAATTGTGATGATATGTCAGATTAAACTGAAGGGAATAATCCGCTGAACCTACAAGGTTTGTCTTATGACAACTGTCAAAATAATTGTAGCTGCAGGTAAAATACTGGCCTCTCTTAAAATCTACCGAACCATCACCTTCACTTTTATCTGATTCTGCAGGACTGGTAATTTCAGGACAGTAAAATTCATTATTGTGAATCCAACATCTCTCAACACTCGCCGTTAGATCTGAATCTGCTTTCTTACTTGCCTGCTGACCTTCCATACCGATAGCATCCTCAGGTGTGTTGATGAACGTAAGATTACGCACCTCAAAGCTTTTACCAAAATTAGGGTCTGAAGTCTGCGCTATGTAATGGAAGCCCCAACCGTCAATCACTGCATCATATCCAATACCTTCAATTGTAATATCTTTTCCGGACTGGATACGTGCCATATGTCCGTTATCACCTGCTGTACCACCGTTATCCGTAGAATTATAAGTCGTAAGGCCTGTAATTTTACATTCTGAAGCAGCGCTAAACTTACCTTTCTCATAAAGTCCGGAATCAGACACCGTACCAATAAAGCGAATTACAAGCGGTTTCCCTGCTTTTGCAAGTTCTTTGATAATACCTTGATTGGTGTTGGCTTTACCGCCATTACTCGCCTTTCCGCCTCCTGCATCCTGCCCTACGGAATTAAGGATATTACCGATACCTTTTACTGTGATATTGCCAACCGTAAGTTCTACATCATTCTTATTTTCATCTGTAACATAAAGCACTTCCGCTTTATCTTTTAGCGTACCGTCATCATTATATGCACCGACACCATCCTTATAATTAAAATGCGCAAATCCCGAACGGTCATAAGAATAAACCGTAATATTGCTTTTCTTAATCACATTAGCCGTGCCATTTACCGTAATGCTAAGTTCATAAGTACCTTCCTTAAGTCCCGGAATATCAATACGCGTACCTTTATTTCCTATCGTTCTTACAAGGAACTCCAAATCTTTTCCTTTGAGTTCTCCCGTTGTGGGTCCGCTATACTTAACCGCTGTAATCGCACTGTCATCCGTCACCTTTGAAATCTCCGCATAAATGCTCTCATTCCAACCTCCTGCCGTAACATCAGATTCCGTAATCGAAAATGACGCAATTCCAACATTCTCCTGCGACATCTCCTCAGACTCTGTTTCACTTTCCTCTTCCGCACCGGAAGCCGAATCAGACTCTTCTTCTAATACTTCCTCATACACAGGATCAGAAACCGTTTCCTTCGGTTCCGTATCTTCCTTCGCTTCTGTCTTCGTCTCCGTCTTTTCTTCCGTATTCTCTTCTACCTTTCCAGTATCGGCATCTTTGCCTTCATCCGAATCATTATCCTTTGAATTATCATCGGAAACATCATCCTTCGCAGCATCATCGGCATCCGCATCATCCGGATTCTGCTCCTCACCTGCTGCTTCCTCTGCATCTGTATCATCAGAAACCGCATCATCCAGCCCATCTGCCTCCGGCATCGTGCCGAGATTTTCGGTCCCATTTTGCGTTTCCACTTCCGCCGCATACACAGGCATACTCTGCGCCATCGGTGTAAACGTCATAGCAACGCTTAAAAGTATCGCTATCAACTTTTTACTCATATTACTTACCTTTTTCATTTAAAGATCATATTCCTTTCTTATTCAATGTTGTAGACTCCTCAAATTCCGTGATATTGTCTACCTGCGGCAATATCTGCCTGCATCTGCGCCTTAAGATTGTCTACTCCCTCAAAGCGCATCTCAGGTCTTTTGTATGCGAGCAAATATACATCCATGTATTCGCCGTATACATCCGCGTTAAAATCGTATATATACGTTTCCACCCCCATTCGATTTTGATCATTTACCGTAGGTTTTGTCCCGATATTTGTAATAGACGGAAGTCGTATGTCATGATATGACCGACTGTCTTTTTCGCTGTGCAGATACACATACGAATAATATACCCCCTTTGGCGGCAAAAGTTTTTCTCTCGGCGGCAAAAGGTTTACTGTCGGCATCCCGAGCGTCCTCCCGAGTTTTTTTCCGTGTATGATTTCTCCTCCTACATGGTACGGTACGCCAAGCAGTACAGATACAAGCTCCATATCACCCTCTTTTACTGCTTTTCGCACAAATGTCGAACTTACCTCATTTTGATTATACAGCACTTTGTCTATAATCACAACATGATATTCGGTTTTTTTCGCCATTTTCTCCAAAAGCGCATAATCGCCTGCCCCATGCCTCCCGTAAGACACGTCGTCACCCGCCACCACGCATTTGGCATGGAGCATTCCGACCAATACCTCTTCTATAAATACTTCCGGCTCCATGTCCGCAACTTCTTGCGCAAACGGAAACTCCACAAGATAGTCAACGCCTGCCTGCGCAAAAATCCTGCGTTTTTCTGCCACGGTTGATAATTCCTGTATCGGCGCGCCGCTAAAAAATGCCGCGGGCGAAGGCACAAAAGTAAAGACCACCGATTTCAGCCCTCTGCTTTTTTGTATATCAAGCTGTTGCAAGAGCTTTTGGTGGCCCAAGTGGAAACCGTCAAATTTACCAATAACAACGGCAGTCGGCTCCTCTATATGAAATTTTGTCGTGTTTTCTATTATCTTCATATAAAAAAACGTTTCCTTTTATTCTATAAAAACATTTTATAGGGCTTAAAGCCGCCCTCTTTTTTGACAAATGTATAAATCGCTTTAAACTCTCTTTTTTCATCATAAACGCGGAGCATGTCCCCGTCGTGAAAAAAGATCTTATTATCAAAATCAAGCTGCCGCAAAGACAGCTTATTTCCGTTTAGCAACGCATTCTGCGCTTCAGGCATTACCACAGCGCCCTCATAGTCCATAAAAATACTGTCGGATGCCATGACAATTTTTTCACAATCCCCCCGCTTTACAATCTCCTCAATTTCCGAGAGTGTAAGCGCGTCCTCGATTCTGAAATTTCCTACCCTTGTGCGCTTTAGCGACTCCATTGCCGCGCCGCACCCAAGCCGTTCACCAATATCAGCGCACAAAGCGCGGATATATGTCCCCTTTGAACATTCCACCACAAACCGCGCATAAGGACGCGCAATCTCGATGATGCGGATATTTGGAATGTCCACATGACGAGGCTTTCTTTCAACTTCCTTTCCCTGCCTTGCAAGCTCATAAAGCCTTTTGCCGTTTACTTTGAGAGCTGAGTACATCGGGGGAATTTGCTCATAGCCCCCCACAAATCCCATGATTGCAGTTTCTATTGCCGCCGCGTCAACCGCCACCTCATTTTCGGCGATAACCGCGCCGCTCATATCCTGTGTATCCGTCGTAACGCCAAGACGCATACACACTTCATACTCCTTGCTCTTGTCTGTCATTAAATCGCATAGCTTTGTCGCATTTCCAAAGCAGACAGGAAGCACGCCCACTGCATCGGGGTCAAGCGTCCCTGTATGCCCAATCTTTCTCTGCCCGACAATCCCCCGCAGTTTTGCCACCACATCATGCGAAGTAAAACCGGCTTCCTTGTAGATGTTGATTATACCGTTTATCATATCTTTCCAAGTTCCTTCATCTGACGCTCTATCTGTTTTGAAATATTGTTGACGACATCATGAAAAGTCCCGCTCATGTTGCAGCCTGCCGCCCTGACATGACCGCCGCCGCCAAAATACGAAGCAACCTTGCTGACATCGATATAGTTGCAGGAACGCAGACTGACCTTATATTCCTGAATTCCTGTTTCATACATAAAGATTGCACATTCCACACCCTTGATAATACGCAGTTGATTGATAATGCCGTCCAAATCCCCCGGATTCGCATTATAAAACGAGAGAATCTTCTGATTGATTGCGCTAACGATACACTTTCCGTCCATAAACACAATGCTCTCCAAAAGCGCTCTTCCCAAAAGCTGGTTCTGCACATATGTCTTTTCATAAAATGTTTCATCGATGATTGCAGGAAAATCAAACTCATATTCCAACAAATCCGCCGCGATCCGCATCGTTTTCGGCGAGGTGTTTGAATATTTAAAAATTCCCGTATCATGGATAATCCCTATGTAAATTGCTTTTGCAAGCTCCTCGTCCATGTAGCTTTTGTCAATCAGCTCATAGACAAGCTCTGCCGTAGAGCTAAGTCTGGGCATCACATAATTCACATCACCACAACCGAGTTTATTACTCACATGATGGTCTATGTTGATGCGCCTTTTCGCATTTTCAAAAAGCGCTTCCGCCTCTCCAAGCCGTGATTTTTCACAGTCAAGCGCGATAAATACATCCGGCGCTTTGGCTGAAAAACTACTGTCTATCTTCTCAATATCCTTTATGCAGTTAAAAATATCGGCAGGTTTTTCAAGACAGACCGTAATCTCTGCGTCGGCGAGCGCCTTCTTCAAATAAAGGTACATCGCCATACAAGATCCGATACAGTCGCCGTCCGGTCTGACATGCCCCGAAATCACAATACTCTTGGCGTCCCTGCATTCTTCTAACAAATTTAATTTTTTCATCTAAATTATTTCACTCCTACAAAAACGAATTTATTCGTTTTACTCTTATATATAAATTATTCAACGTGCCTTGCGTCGTCCTCTCTGTTAATGTCGTCAATCTTCTTCGTCATCGACACGCCGTATGCAATCGACTGATCCAAGATAAATTTGATTTCCGGCGTGTTTCGTAAATTGATTTCCTTTGCAAGAAGATTTCGAATATAGCCCTCGGCGCTTTTTAATCCCTCAATCGTGCTTTTTTGCGACTCCTCATTGCCAAGTACGCTGATCCACGCCTTACAGGTCTTTAAATCCGGCGCCACTTCCACTGTGACAACCGAAGTCATGGGATTGATCCTTGGGTCTTTTATCTCACTTCTGATAATCTCCGCAAGAGCACGATGCACTTCACCGTTCACACGTGTATTTTTAACACTGTTTTTTCTCATATTAATAACCATGCTCCTCTCTCAACCTGCGAATTTGTGCCCCAGCACAAATTTGCCGTGTGAAAAATTATTAATTTTTCACACTAACCCCTTTAGCGCGGTACCTCTACCATAATATATGCCTCTACAATATCAAGCTCCTGCATACTGTCAAAGCCTTCAAACACAAGACCACACTCAAAGCCTGCCTTCACTTCCTTGACATCGTCTTTAAAGCGTTTCAGTGATGCAAGTTCTCCTTCGTAAATCTGCTCACCCTCACGCGTGATGCGAATCTTGCAGCCTCTCTGGAACATACCGTCAAGCACATACGAACCCGCAATATTGCCGACTGCCGATGCCTTGAAAATCTGCCGTACCTCGGCATGACCGATAACCTTCTCCTCAAAGATCGGATCGAGCATACCCTTCATCGCCGCCTCGATATCTTCAATCGCCTGATAAATAACCTTATAAAGTCTTACATCGACACCTTCGCGCTCTGACGTGGCTTTTGCCTGTGCGTCGGGACGCACGTTAAATCCAATGATAATCGCATTGGAAGCCGATGCAAGAATAACATCCGATTCGTTGATTGCGCCGACACCGCCGTGAATGCACTTGACAACAACTTCCTCGTTGGAAAGTTTCACAAGGCTCTGCTTCACTGCCTCCACGCTTCCCTGAACGTCAGCCTTGATGATCAAATTCAGCTCTTTTAAGTTGCCCGCCTGAATCTGTGAGAACAAATCGTCAAGCGACATCTTAGCCTTAGTATCCTCTAAAAGCTTTTCTTTATTCTGTGCGACAAAGGTTTCGGCATAATATTTTGCCTCTTTGTCGTTTTCATGCGCAATAAAGATTTCACCCGCGTTCGGCACATCGCCAAGCCCTAAAATTTCCACCGGTGTGGAAGGACCCGCCTCCTTAACGCGTCTGCCCTTGTCGTCAACCATCGCACGCACCTTGCCGCTTGCCGCGCCCGCCGACACGAAATCGCCAACTTTCAACGTACCTTTCTGTACAAGAATTGTCGCAACCGGTCCGCGTCCTTTGTCAAGCTCTGCCTCGATGACAAGACCTCTCGCACGTCTGTTCGGATTCGCTTTGAGTTCCAGCACCTCCGCCGTCAAAAGAATCATCTCAAGGAGCTGCTCAATACCTTCCCCGCTCTTTGCCGAAACGGGCACAAAGATCGTACTTCCGCCCCAATCCTCGGAAATCAGCTCATATTCCGTAAGCTCCTGTTTCACACGTTCAATATTTGCGCCCGGCTTATCAATCTTGTTGACCGCAACAATAATCTCAATGCCCGCCGCCTTCGCATGGTTGATCGCCTCAACCGTCTGCGGCATTACACCGTCGTCCGCCGCTACCACAAGGATTGCAATGTCGGTAGAATTTGCCCCACGCATACGCATCGCGGTAAACGCCTCGTGTCCCGGCGTATCCAAAAACGTAATCTTCTGGTCGTTGATATTGACCGTATAAGCGCCGATATGCTGTGTGATACCGCCTGCTTCTTTGTCAGTTACGTTTGTCTTTCTGATTGCGTCAAGAAGCGATGTCTTACCGTGGTCAACATGACCCATAACGCAGATAACGGGCGGTCTTGCCACCATTGCGTTCGGATCCTCCTCGTCCTCCTTCAAAAGCTCCTCAATAACATCAACCTTGACCTCCTGCTCGCAGATAATATCATACTCGATCGCAATATTCTCCGCCGTTTCATAAGTCACTTCCTGATTGACCGTCACAATCTGTCCCTGTAAAAACAATTTTTTCACGATCGCCGACGGCTGGATCTTCATCTTCTCCGCAAGTTCTTTGATAGTGATGGTTTCAGGAAGAGTAATCACCTTAATCTTCTCCTCAACCGTTTCCACAGGCTTTTTCTCCGGTTTGATAAACTTGCCGGGCTTATTTTTGCCCTTGATATTCTTGATATTGTCGCCGTCGTCCTCATACATGAAGTCTTTGCGGTTACGCTTATCCTTCTCCTGACCAATGCGGCGTTTCTCCTCATCTCTGTGCTTTTCGGGCTCCTTAAGCGGGCTGTCGGGCACAAATCCGCCGCTCTTTCCGGATCCTTTTGCGCCAAAACCGCCACGATTGTTGTCACGACCGCCGCCAAAGTTTTGTCCGTCACGTCTTCCGCCGCCAAAGCTCTGCCCATCACGACGCTGTCCGTCACGGCGACCGCCGTTGTTATCCCGCTGTCCGTCACGGCGTTGTCCGTCACGGCGACCGCCATTATTGTCCCTGCCATTATCTCGTTGTCCGTCACGACGCTGTCCGTCGCGTCTTATGCCGTTATTATCCGTCCTGTTTTCGCTTCTTTGCATAACAGGTCTTTCCGCCCTGGGCTGCGCTGCTGCGTCAGCTTTTGGCGCCTCCGATACCGGTGCGGACTTTACTGTATCTACAGATTCTACCGCCTTCTTGGGCTGTTCTCTCACTTCAGATGCATGCTTTGCCGCCTCCGCCGCAGGTGCGGGTTTTACCGTTTTTGCCGGCTCAACTTTCTTTTCAACAGGACGCACAGGATTTTTCGGCACCTGTGACCCTTTCATTCTCGAATTGTCGGGATTGCTGACAAATATTATGCTTTTCTTCTTCTTAACGGGTGCGGGCTTTTGCGCTGCTTGTGGCGCCTCTGCCGTTTTGGGCTTTTCCCCCGCCTTTGACGTCTCTGCCGTCTTGGGCTTTTCCTCTGTCTTTGGCGTCTCTGCCGTCTTGGGCTTTTCCTCTGCCTTTGGCGCCTTATCGGACTTCGCAGACCCTTTGAGCGTCTTTCTTATCTCCTCAATCTGGTCGTCCTCCAATGCACTCATGTGCTTTTTTCCTTCGATTCCTTTACTTTCCAATATTGCCAAGATCTCAGCGTTCTC
This sequence comes from Lachnospiraceae bacterium, assembly GCA_014804345.1. GTDB lineage: Bacteria > Bacillota > Clostridia > Lachnospirales > Lachnospiraceae > COE1. The sequence goes on from JAAUZZ010000021.1 coordinate 165,222, forward strand.
CACACCGATTTCCTTCGCAAGCTCATACACTTTCATTTTTGCCATATTCTATCATACCCTTTCCAAATGCGATTCTATTCGCAGTTACCCAACTGTTCCAAGCGTTTTTCTATCGCCCCAGCAAAATTTTCATCCGTAATTGCAAGAGAAGATCGCATCCCTTTTCCAATCGCGTACCCGAGTTCCTCCTTGGTTCCGAAAAAATATCTCGGCACCTCGTAAAACTTACACATATTGGTAAACATCTTCTTTGTATTGTTCGATGCGTCTTCCGACACGATAACCAAATACGCATGACCGCTCTTTACGCTCTTTTCCGTCGAAACTTCTCCGCTTGCCACTTTACCCGCTTTCATCGCCATTCCCAGCATCGCGTACACTTTTTTCAAATGCTTCTATCTCCTTTGTTAAACTGTCATAGATTTCGTCGGGCACTTGCATTTTAAACGACCGCTCAAGTCCCTTTGCCTTCTTCGCCCTTTTCAGGCATTCTGCATTCGGACATATGTAAGCGCCTCTGCCGTTTTTCCGCCCCGTTGCATCAAGAAGGATTCCCTCTTGTTCGGTGCGCAGAATTCTCAGCAGCTCCTTTTTACTCTTCAACTCACCACAGCCAATGCATTGTCTTACCGGAATTTTTTTTGCCATTTATTCTGCAGTCTCCTCCGCTTCGCTTTCTACTTCCTCGGCTTCATATTCGCCCTCGTAGTCTTCCTCCTCGTAGTCCTCTTCATAGTAGACATCGCCGTCCTCGTCATACATATAGTCCTCATAACGGAAGCCCTCTGCGTCTTTTGCCTGCGTTTCCGATTTGATATCAATCTTGTAGCCTGTCAGTCTTGCCGCAAGTCTTGCATTCTGCCCTTCCTTACCGATTGCAAGGGAAAGCTGGTAATCCGGAACAACGACCTTTGCCGTCTTTTCGTCGGGATCTGCAAACACTGCAACGATCTTTGCCGGAGAGAGCGCGTTCTGAATAAAGTTTCCTGGATTTTCGTCCCAATTGACAATATCAATCTTCTCACCACGCAGTTCGTCTACGATAGCATTGACTCTCGCTCCGTTCATACCGACACATGCTCCTACCGCGTCAACATTTGGATTATTGGTTCTTACAGCAAGTTTGGTACGGCTGCCCGCCTCGCGCGCAATGCTCATAATTTCAACCGTGCCGTCTTTGATCTCCGTAACTTCCGCCTCGAAAAGTCTTTTTACAAGCTCGGGGTGGGTACGGCTCACCATGATTCTTGGTCCTTTCGGAGTATTCTTTACTTCAAGGATATACACTTTGATGCGCTCCGTCGGCTTAAATTCCTCGCCTTTTACCTGCTCGGCTTCATTTAAGATCGCATCTGCTTTTCCTAAATTGATGCTGATGTTTCTGCCTGTGTAGCGCTGTACGATACCTGTCACCACGTCCTTTTCTTTCTCAAAGAACTGATTATAGACAACGCTTCTTTCCTCCTCGCGGATTTTCTGTAAGATCACATTCTTTGCATTCTGTGTGGCGATACGACCGAATTCCTTCGACTTAATCTCCACATTGATCGTATCTCCGATTACCGCATTCTTGGAAATCTTCACAGCGTCGTCAATGCAGATCTGAGTGACGTCGTCCTCCACCTCTTCAGGCGTTGCCACAATATCCTTTGTGGCATACACAAGAAAATCGCAAGTGTCCCTATCAATCTGCACGCTGACATTATCTGCCTTGCCGAAGTGGTTTTTGCACGCCGTCAAAAGCGAATTCTCAATCGCCTCAAAAAGCGTTTCCTTGCTGATTTCCTTCTCCTTTTCGAGAATGTTTAGCGCTTCCATTAATTCCTTGTTCATTTTTTTACAATACTCCTTTCTTGACCTCTCTGCTCTTCTATCTTAAAAATCAAATGTAAGTCTTATAATTGCGATATCAGACTTTGCAAACGTCATATCCTTTATGCCTTGCGCGTCCTGCATTTCAATTGTGACCGTGTCCTTGTCATATGCCTTGAGGATGCCGACAAACTCCTTTTGTCTGTCAATCGGCTTGTAAGTTTTTACCTCTACCTCGTCCCCGAGACTCCGCTCAAGATGTCTGTCTTTTTTTAACGCTCTCCCAAGTCCCGGACTCGATACCTCAAGAATGTATGCGTCTGGAATAAAATCCTCCTCGTCAAGCTTTTCCGAAAGTGCACGGCTTACATTCTCACAGTCAACAATATTCACACCGTCGGGCTTATCAAGATATGCCCTCAAATACCATTCGCTGCCCTCCTTGACATACTCCACGTCATAAATTTCACAGCCGTTTGCCTTGGCAATCGGCTCCAAAAGCGCCTCCGTGCGCTCCTCATATACATCTTTTTTTGCCATTCCTCCACCTCTAACATACAGTATAAGCATTCTTATACTGTATACCTATACAGTAACAAAAGAGTGAACTCGCAAGCTCACTCTCTATCATCTAACCTTATTTAACCTTAATCATTCTAGCGCTTTATCTTATAAAATGCAATAGTTTTTTCAAAAAAGTTCCAATTTGTGAATTTCCTAATTCATCGGCAGTTTGTAAATCGTTTCGTCGCGTCCGTTCAGCTTGGGTGTAGACCGCTGTTGTAAGGTTTCGTACGGCTTTAATGACACAATGCTCTTATATGCCGGTCTGATGATCTTGTCAACATTGATCAACTCTTCCATTCTGTGCGCACTCCATCCGACAATTCTTGCAATCGCAAAAATCGGTGTATACAACTCCAGCGGAATATCAAGCATACTGTATACAAAGCCGCTGTAAAAGTCTACATTTGCGCTGACGCCCTTGTAAATCCTGCACTTTTCGGCAATTACTTCCGGCGCAAGCCGCTCGATCATCGAATAAAGTTCAAAATCTTTATGACGGTTCTTTTCTGTGGCAAGATTTTCCACATACGTTTTAAACACCTTCGCACGCGGATCGGAAATTGAGTAAACGGCATGCCCCATTCCATAGATCAGACCACTTCGGTCAAACGCCTCTTTATTGAGAAGCTTGTACAAATATGCCCTTACCTGATCTTCACTTGTAACATCATCAACGTTGCGCCTCAAATCCTCCATCATCTGAACAACCTTGATGTTTGCGCCTCCGTGTTTGGGGCCTTTCAGCGAAGAAAGAGCTGCCGCAATAACGGAATATGTATCCGAACCCGCACTCGTTACCACTCTCGTCGTAAAAGTCGAATTGTTTCCGCCGCCATGCTCCATATGAAGAACCAAAGCCGCATCAAGCACCTTCGCCTCTAGTGCCGTATAGGACATATCGGGTCTTAACATGCGCAGCAGATTTTCCGCCGTTGACAGCTTCGGGTCAGGTCTGTGAATATACAGGCTTTCATCGCACTCATAGTGATTGTACGCATGATATCCGTACACGGAAAGCATCGGAAAAACGCTGATCAGCATTAGACTCTGCCGCAGCACATTGTCAAGCGACATGTCCATAACCGTATCATCATACGAAGCAAGCGTCAATACGCTCTTTGTCAGCGAATTCATAATATCATGACTTGGCGCTTTCATAATAACGTCCCGCACAAAATTTGTCGGAAGCGTCATGCTGTATCCTAACATCTTTTTAAAATTGACAAGCTCCTCCCTGTTCGGAAGATCTCCAAAAAGGAGCAGATAGGCGCACTCCTCAAAGCCCAAGCGGTCATCCGCCCGAAAGCCCCGTACCAAATCGTAAATGTTATATCCTCTGTAATATAACTGTCCTTCACAAGGAACGGTCTTTCCGTCGATCTCCTCCGAAGATTTGATCAGTGAAATATTGGTCAGTCCCGACAAAACACCCTTGCCGTTTTTATCACGAAGTCCTCTTTTTACTCCATATTCTTCAAACATTCCGGCATCGATCGCATTATTATCGATACATACCTTTGAATATTTATTTGTAAACGCTTTAATTGTATCTTCTACCTTTGTTCCCATTCATAACACCCTAAATTAATGATTCCCTTTCCTTTTTATAAGTTATATATTCTTATCCTCTGTATTCTATTTTATTATATCTGATAACGGGTTGCATAACAAGTTAATTAAGTATTAACTTTTTTAAAACTTTATGAATTTTCGAAAAATTTTGTGATAAACAAGAATTTCAGAATAATTGCGATAATGTTTCAGATTTAATAACCATTTCTTTTGAAAAGCGCCTGAAGATTCTCCAAGCGCCTTATTTGGGTTGGGCTGTTTTAAACAGTCAACAGCTCGTAGGGGAATCGAACCCCTGTTTTCGCCGTGAGAGGGCGACGTCTTAACCGCTTGACCAACGAGCCATGTAGCTGTCAGCCTTTGCGCGCCGACAGCTATTAAAGTATATAACAGTTTTCATAAAAAAGCAAGTCTATTTTTTATTTTTTTCCTCTGTCCTCCAAGAGCATCTCGAAAAATTCCTCCTGCGGCATCGGTTTTGCATAATAATAGCCCTGAACCCTGTCGCATCCGATTTCAGACAAAAGCGCAACCTGTTCCTTTGTTTCAACGCCCTCCGCCAAAAGTCCGAGATTCAGCTTTTTCGCCATCGCAACCACATGCTCTAAGATCAGCGTTCCTTTTTTCGACGCCATCATATTGTCCATGAACTTCTTATCCAGCTTTAAAACATCAAACGGCGTTTCCAAAAGCACGTTAAGGGACGAATAACCGCTTCCGAAGTCATCCATAAGAAGCGTAAAACCATCTTCTTTGATCATTTCCGCTGCTTTCGTAATCTGTTCGTCGTTTGCCGTTTCCGTAATCTCAAGTTCCAGAAGCGATTTGTCGATTCCCATATTTTCGATATCCTTCATCAGCACATGGATAAACTCCGTATCCTTCAAATGCTGCCTTGACACATTCACAGAAATCGGGCAGTCCGTTATCCCCAAATCCGAGCACTTTTTGATAAAGCGGCTTGCTTCCTCCCAGATATAATAGTCGACCTTTCTGATAAAACCGTTCTCCTCGATAATTGGAATGAATTCGTTTGGATACACCATCCCCCTCTGCGGATGGATCCAACGCACAAGCGCCTCCGCACCCACGATCTTATTTTGAGAAATGCTGTATTTCGGCTGAAGATACATTTTAAACTGCTTTTCGGCAATCGCCGTCTTCATGTTTTCTTCAATGAATTTGCGTGTATACAAGAGCTCTTTAAACTTCTCCTGATAAAACAGCTTGTTTGTAATGGCTTCACGCTTTGCCGACTTTCTCGCCATCGCCGCCCTATCTTCCATCTGCCTGAATTCCATATTTCTGTCTTCCACAATATAGATTCCAAAAATAAGCTGCAACTTTACTTTCTTGAATGATTCAAACTGTTTTTCCAAAAGCGCGATAAAATCATTCAGTTCCTCATAGGTATCATATGTCGTCACAACGATAAACAGATCGGCGCGCAGATTCATATAAAACCTGTTCTCTCTGCAAAGAATTCTGAGTGTATCCTCTATAAAAAACAACACCTGATCTCCGAATTTTTCACCGTACAAGTCATTAATGATCTTAAAACGTCTGATATCAAACTGGATAAACGCCACCTTATTACTCTCGTCGTCGAGCAGTTTCGCAACGTTTCTCATAAATTCACGCCGTTTGTCCACCCGCACCACAGCAGAATCCACGCTGACGGTTTCTTCAACAGTTTCATTTAAAAATTCATCTTTTCTTCCACGGAATTCCTCAAGCATCTCCTCCAGAATCCCGATACACACCCCCATCGCGCGCGGACAAAGCTTCGGCATAAGCTTCTCCTTGCGAATCACTGCCAGATCGTCCGGCTCTGATATATTGTATCCGAGTATTTTCTTACATGTGATGTCTCCGTTCATTCGTTCCTTAAAAAGGGCAAGAAACTCCTCAGCTTTTTTGTTCCCGTACATTTCCAAAGCCTTATCCTGCGGATCGTAAAATCCAAGCGACATTCCGAGCACCATAAAAGACGCCGTAATGCAGCCGCATATACCGCCCTCGCGCATACCACCGCCAAAACAGGTGCTGATCTTAAAGGCATCTTTGATGTTATATCCAAGCTCTTCCGCAAAAGCGCCCACAATTGCCTGCGAGCAATGATAACCATCCCTTTGAAGCTGTACCGCTTTTTCCAAATGTGTCACAATCTGTTCTCCTTTCCACCACAAACAGCCTTTTTTTCATTATATACTAAAATATGGCATCATCTCAACTGTTTTTTATCCGATAAATTTATTGGTAAAATTAAAACGAAAATTATAAAATAATATACCTTATAAAATTCCTTCCTGTAAGAGCCTGTCATACTCCTCCCACGAAATATAGCGTCCACCCATACTCTCCAAATGCTCCGTATGAAACTGACAGTCAATCAGCTCAAACGCGTTCTCGGCAAGTATTTTTGCCAACGCAATCAGTGCGATTTTCGAGCCGTTCTCCTTCTCCGAAAACATACTCTCCCCAAAAAAGCATCGTCCAATTACTACACCGTAAAGTCCCCCCGCAAGAATACCATCCTCAAAAACCTCCACACTCATTGCATACCCCGCCTGATGTAATGCACCATACGCCTCCTCCATCTCGTCCGAAATCCAAGTACCCTCATCAAACTCCCGCTTTGTGCGGCAGCGGTGCATGGTATCTGCAAAATCGCGGTTTAGCTTTATGAGCAGTTCATGTTTTTTCATATATTTTTTCATGGAACGCGAAATGTGGATTTCCTTTGGAAATATAACAAATCGTTCATGTGGACACCACCAAAGAATTTCATCACCGGGATTATACCACGGAAAAATCCCATGGGAATAAGCAAGCAACAAACGCTCCACGCACAAATCGCCGCCTACTGCCAAAAGTCCGTCCTCACGCGCAAGTGCTGGATTGGGAAAACATACTTCCTTCTCACGCAGCCTGTAAACCGGCATATTTTATTCCCGCCCTTCTTCAAATAAAATCTGAAAATCATCTTCCGAAACCGTAAGCACACAGCTTCCACCCGCCTTAAGCTTTCCAAACAAAATTTCGTCCACCAAAAGCGGCTTAATGCTTCCCTGAATCACGCGGTCAATCTCCCTTGCACCAAATTCTGTACTGATGCCTTTCTTCTTTATCAGCAATTTTGCTGCCGCATCTATCGTAAAGAGAATCTTCTTTTTCGCAAGCATCTCTCCCAGCTCTCCAAGTTTTTTCTCCACAATCTGCTCTGCCATTGTTTCATTCATCGCATGAAATACCACAATTTTACTCAGACGATTCCGAAACTCCGGCTGGAAAATACGCTTTACCTCCTCCAGAATAACATCTGCGCTCACATCCTGCGCACGAAAACCGATTCCATGCTTTCCGATACGGCTTGCGCCCGCATTTGATGTCATAATCACAATCACATTGCGAAAATCCGCTTTTCTTCCCTGATTGTCCGTAAGTGTCGCATAGTCCATAATCTGAAGCAATATATTGTAAATATCGGGATGCGCCTTCTCAATTTCGTCCAAAAGAAGAACACAGTGCGGATGCTTTCTAACTTCCTCAGTCAAAAGTCCACCCTCCTCGTATCCCACATAGCCCGCCGGGGCGCCGATCAGCTTTGCCACAGCGTGCTTTTCCTCATATTCACTCATATCAAAGCGTACAAGACTAACCCCAAGTTCCTTTGCGAGAATTCTTGCAATTTCTGTCTTTCCAACCCCTGTCGGTCCCACAAATAAAAGACTTGCAAGTGGCTTTCCTTCCTCTAAGAGCCCTGCCCTAGAGAATTTCACCGCATTCACCACCTGTGACAATGCTTCACCCTGTCCGTAAATTTGTGTTAACATTCGTTTTTCGAGTGTCGCAAGCGTCTGTTCCTCATCGTTTTCAACTGTCTGCTTTGGAATATTGCAGGTCTTTGCTATAATTTCATCAATTAACACTTTGTCTACAGTTTGACTCGTTCGGTCAAGTGGATGTATACGTCTGTAAGCGCCCGCCTCATCAATCAAATCAATTGCCTTATCCGGAAGAAAACGCTCATTGATGTACTTGGAAGCCATTTGGGCCGCATACAAAAACACGCCCTCTTCATATTTCACATCATGGTAGTCCTCATAATTCTCGCGCAGTCCTTCCAATATTTTTACCGTATCGGAAACGGTTGGCTCCTTAATATCAATATTTTGAAACCGCCGCACAAGACTCTTGCTTTTCTCAAAATGTTTCTTATACTCCTCATACGTCGTCGCGCCGATAAAACGAATCTGTCCGCCTGCAAGATACGGCTTTAACATATTGGAAATGTCAAAAGAACCGCCGTTTACCGCACCCGCGCCGACAATATTATGGATTTCGTCAATGTAGACAATCGGATTTTCTTCGTCTAAAATGCTGTCCATCACACGTTTAAAACGTTTCTCAAAGTCACCGCGATACTGCGTACCCGCAAGAAGGCTTCCCAAATCCAGTGCAAAAATCCGCGCGTTTTGTAAAGGCTTTGGCACCTTCCCTTCATTCATCAGTCTTGCAAGTCCATACGTAATCGCGGTCTTTCCGACGCCCGGCTCTCCGATGTGCATGGGATTGTTCTTATCCTTGCGGCACAAAATCTGCATGGTGCGTTCCAGTTCTTCTTCTCTGCCAATCAGCGGATTTGTGCCTTCAAGCATGTCATTGATGCATACTGCAAACTGCTGCCAAAGCGCTCCGTCATCCTGTTCTTCCTCATGTTCTTCAGCATCCTGTTCTGCGTCCGCCCCGGGAAAATTACTGCTCTCTTCACCATCTATAATTGCCATTTCCTGTAAAAGCCGCGCATACTCCACACCCTGTACTGTCATATAATAAACCGCATAGCTTTCCTCCAACTGATAAATTGCATGAACAATATGCGACAGCTCTGCCACCATTTTCCCGCTGTTTTGCGCAGTTTCCCATGCTCGCCCAAGCGCCTCGCTCATTGCGTCGGAAAGCTCCGGCGTACACTCCTTACTGGTATCCGCCTCCATATAATTGTCAAGGTATCCCTTTAAATCCTTCTCAAGCCGTTTCAGATCACCGCCACAGCGCACAAACGCTTTTGCAAATGCCTCGTTTTTGCAAATCATATAAAGCAGTAACTCCGGCGTCACATATTCATAATGCGCATCTTTTGCATAAGAAAAGATACGATTGAAAATGAATGCCACTTCATTGGATATATGCATCGTCATTTGTCCTCCTCAAGTGTCATGCGAAATGGAAACCCTTCCGTCTTTGCACGCGCCAAAGCATTGTTCACCTTCGTCGCCGCAATATCATACGGATATGTACCGACTGCCGCTCTTCCGCTCTCGTGTACCATAAGCATCAGACGCTCTGCCTCATAAGTGTCCTTTTTGAAAATATCAATCAATATTTCGACAACAAACTCCATTGACGTAAAATCGTCATTGTGCATAATCACTCTGTAATGCTTTGGTTCGTGTATATCAATTCTCGTTTTTTCCTTTGTCTGTCCCTGTATTGCCATATTCAATCTCCATCTGTTTCAATCAAACGCCGCTTTAGAGCTTCTCTTCACTCTAATATCTTGTCATAATATAACTGCCTTCATCAACCAGCTCTGACTTTGGAATTTCTCTTCCCCAGTGAATCGCTCCGTTATAGTTTCCCTCCGCTACAATCACGGAATCTGCCTTTACTTCCAGCACAATCACAGAATGTGTATCATAATTAACTCTTAAAATATCACCTATTTTTATATTATTATAATCTTTGTGGATAACCGCACCTGCTTCACCAAACGCTGCATCACTCACTGCAAATGCAAACCCGGCACAGCCATAGCCGCCGGAATAAATGCCACCCTTCCAAGCATAAAAATTATCGTTTGTCCATGCCATCCCCTCGGGAAAATTTGCTTTCTGTGCAATCATTTTATCATAGATACCAGCTGCCGCGCCATCGTCTATATTTGGCAGCTCACCCGCTTGCAATCCAATTCCATGTATATAAAAGGTCTGTCCGTCAAGCAGAATTCTAAAATATCCATTACTTGTAACACCCGTTACCTGTATCGGAAGTCCCTCTTCTACTTCGGATAAAATCACAATACTATTTTCATCCGCGTCATTACATATCACTGTGTTTTCATTGGTATAAAGAACCGCCGATGTTTCTATCACGCTAAACTCCGCCGCATTTACCTGAAAGGAATTTATGCCAATGTTGAAAGCAAACACGACAGCCGCCATAAATATCAATGTCTTTTTTCCAAAATTTACTAATTGTATCATCACTTATTTCTCCTTCATTTTTTTCTTTTTACTTATCTGCTATGTCTCATTAGATCATATGCATTTTCAAAGAATCTGCTTTATTGACTATTTTTTCTTTATTCGCTATAATAATTTAAGCGCCTCAATATCATTCATTTCCATGAATAGATACAAAGGTATGGTAGTATTAGAACTGTTTACATACATTTGGAGTTTTGTTTATGTTGTCAAGATTTTATCATGTTATTATCAGAAACCTTCATCATCTTTATATGATCCCGCAGATGGAATACGTTTCGCGCCACCCCGAGAAATATTCTGAAGAACAAATGTACGAGCTTGACAGGCTCGCCATCAAGAGAATGATCAAGCCGGGACGCATTTCCACAGAAGGATTTGGCATGAACAACCTGCCAAAGGAAGGCGGTTATATTATGTGCCCAAATCATCAGGGAAAATATGACACGCTCGGCATCATGCTCACGCACGACACCCCTTGCTCCGTAGTCATAGACATTGATAAATCGAACACCCCTCTGGTAAGGCAGTTTATCAATCTGGTGCGTGGGAAACGCATGGACAGAGAGGATGCAAAGCAGTCAATCAAAGTAATACGCGAGATGGCAACCGAAGCAAAACAGGGACGCAAATTTATCATTTTTCCCGAAGGCGGCTATTTTCGTAACGGAAACTCTACCACGGAATTTAAGCCTGGCGCATTTAAGAGCGCCGTATGGTCAAGAGTTCCGATCGTACCCGTTGTGCTGATTGATTCCTACCGCGTTTTTGAGGAACGAAATCTGAAACCGATCAAGACGTTTGTGTATTATCTGAAACCGTTATACTATGCCGACTACAAGGATATGACAACCATAGAGATTGCACAGACCGTTCAAAAACGCATTCAGGAGATTTTAAATCTCTATAAACAGGGCAAATCACCCGGTTCCATTGCGGAACATTGTTAAAATTGCAATCGAGTGCATACATTTGCACTCGATTTTTTAATCATACGGTCTTTGATAAAATCGTCCTGAAACCTGTTGTGTGTTGATCACATTGACAAACGCATCCGGGTCAACCTGCTTAATATCCTTAATAATATCCTTGCACTCCGCTCTTGACACAACCGAATAAACAATCTTTCGCTCCTGATGTTCATAAGAGCCTTCCGCCTCAATAACCGTCGCGCCGTGATTACTGATCTTTGCGATCACCTCATAAACACTTTTTGCATGATTTGTCACAACAAAAAGCGTGTGCTGACGATATTGCTTGTACAACGTACGAAGAACCTGCGTAGATGTGTACTGGAAAATAATGGAATACAGCGCTTTCTCCCAGCCAAACAATAATCCCGCAACGACCAGAAGCACGGCATTAAATCCAAGAATCACATTGAATGAATCCACGCCTTTTTTCTCCGACAAAAAGATGCCGATAAAATCCGTTCCGCCTGTCGTTGCATCCATCCTCAGGCACATACTGATCGCAAATCCGTTCATAATTCCGCCAAAGACACTGATGAGCAGCGTATCATATACAATCGCCTGTGATGGCAGAATATCTGTCAGAATATTAGTCAGCATAATCGAAAGACATGAATAAAGTGTGAACTTTTTTCCGATATAGCGGAAACCGATATAGATAGGTACCAAATTCAATATGAGGTTTATCAGCGTATACGGAAGCTCAAATCCGAAATGCAGTTCAACGATCCGCTGTATCAACAGCGTCAAACCGCTCACTCCGCCCGGATACAGCCCGCCTGTCCGCACAAAAGTCTTGATATTGAGCGCCATGATAACAGACGCAATACAGATTACAACAATGCGTTTTGCATCTTCTTTAAAACTGAATTTCATCACAAACTCCCTCGACAATCTCCTTCTTGATCATTCGTAAAATGCCTTCTTGATACTGTCATAGTGCAAAAATATCCCTTGTGCCGCAAACGCCTCTATTTCCTGTATCGTAGCGAGCATATAGTCATCGGTTTCTTCTTTCTGTATATGGATATCCGATGCGTCAAAATCCGCCGTAAAACGATAAATGTCCACAAAGTAATTATCGCCCTCTCCCGGATTTTCCCGCTTATAGCTAAACAGATAGCCGCCTTCCCAATCTTTCACGTCAAGTCCCGTTTCTTCCTTCACCTCGCGCAAAACGGCATCTTTCGAATCCTCTCCCGCCTGTACCGCGCCTCCAGACACTTCCCACCAGCCGGGCGCCCAAGCCTTTGTCATAACACGCTTCGTGATCAAAAACCGTCCGTCCTTATGCCGAATAACGCCAAGCACAGTCAAATGATATTCTCCGTCCTGTAAACACCAGTCGTTTTTCTTCATGGTTCTTCCCGTGCGCTTTTTATCCGCATCATAGATATCCCATAATTCCATTGTAGTTTCCTCCATTTTATGATAAGTATTTTCCAATCTCTTCTTTCCAAACCATTGTCAGCCGCTCCGCGCTCCATGCCGCATTCGCGGGACTTGTCGAGGGCAGTTTTATCACAGGCATTTCCGACGCATAGCGCTCCCTGCAATACTTGTGAAACAACGTATCCGCTTTTGCACCGTTTGTAAAGATTGCCCTAATCGGGGCAGCTCCCAAAATGACACTCATGTCATTTTCTTTCACATTTTTAATCGTACTGTCAGCTGAACCGATAATATCACATGATTCAATGACATCCCAAAGCGCAATTTTGTTTGTAAGCAAAAGACTGCGTTTCTCCTCAATCGTATCGGGAACTTTTTCTGCTTCAAGCACATTTGCAAGCACACGCCAGAAACGGTTTTGCGGATGTCCATAATAGAACTGCTGCTGTCTTGATTTTACGGAAGGCAGAGAACCTAATATCAATATTTTTGATGTACTGTCATACACAGGTCCAAACTCATGTGTCACATGCTCATAGCTGCCCTGCGCCTTTTTTCCTTCCTTTCGCTGCTTGTCCTCCAAGTCTTATGCCCTCCCTCTTCCGTATCTCGGACTATCAGTGCCATTATACCAATAATTCCCTTTAGTTTTCAACCCCCACCATAAAAAAGATGAGCGCTGTCGCAATTTCTTTTAGAATCAAACAAAATGGTCAAAACAGTTGAAAAAATGAAATTTTTCCACTATAATAAAAAATAAGATTTACGATATAAAAGCGTTTTTTATATAAGGAGGAAGAAATACCATGAGATTAATAACACGTTCCGATTTTGACGGGCTTGCCTGTGGAGCGCTCTTAAAAGAGGCCGGTATCATAGACAGCTGGAAATTTGCGCATCCAAAGGATTTGCAGGATGGTCTTGTAGAGGTTACGGAAGATGACTGCCTTGCAAATGTTCCCTTTGTGGAAGGCTGCGGACTTTGGTTTGACCACCACTCAAGCGAGCACGAGCGTCTTCAGCTGGAAGGCAAATATAAAGGCGAAAGCCGGATTACACCTTCCTGTGCCCGCATTATTTACGAGTATTACGGCGGAAGAGAAAAATTCCCCCAGTTTGACGATATGATGGAGGCTGTTGATAAGGTTGACTCGGGAAATCTCACGATTGACGAAATCCAAAACCCGAGCGGATGGATCCTCGTCGGATTTCTGATGGATCCCAGAACAGGACTTGGACGCTGGAGAAACTTTACCATCTCAAACTATCAGTTAATGGAAAAGCTGATCGATGCATGCCGCACCATGACAACCGCGGAAATCCTTGCGCTTCCCGATGTTCAGGAGCGTATTGAGGTTTATTGGGAGCAGAACGAAAAGTTCATGGAAATGGTTAAAAAATACACGCGCGTCGACGGAAATCTAATCATATCCGATTTAAGAGGCGTTGACCCGATTTATACCGGAAATCGTTTCCTCATTTACAGCATGTATCCCGAGCAGAATATATCCGCATGGATCGTAAGCGGACGCGGCGGCGCGGGCTGTTCTGCCGCATGCGGTTACAGTGTTCTGAACAAAACCTCGAATGTCGATGTCGGAAGCCTTATGTTAAAGTACGGCGGCGGCGGACACAGAAAGGTCGGCACTTGTCAGTTCACCGATGATAATATGGAAGAAGAACTGCCAAAGATGCTTGCGGAGCTTTCCCAAATGGCAAATTCATAATGTGATACATAATCGAGCAGGGAATGTTTCTTCCCTGCTCGCGCATTTCATACCGTATTTTTTACTATCCGAGCGTAAGATTTAAATACCCCTCATCATAGTCCCACTTCGCCGTTTCTTTCGTACGCAGTATCATACCGCCTTCGTTTTTCTCATATGCCTGAACAGTATGCGTACTGCGCATCAACGTCGGAAGAATCTCCGCAAGCTCCTCCTCGTTTAACGTCGTTTCGACCACCTGAAGCTTTGCGTCAGCGCCGTCCCGATCGCATACCCTGTACATCAGCACGCTTGTCGCGCCGTTTTCATGATTCGTAAGCTTTAGAGCTCTGCCGTTGCAAAAGGAATTTTCCTTCATTGCATATCGGATTGCTTCCTCGTCCCATTCGACATAGCCTTCTCCGTTAAAATAGCGGTCACGAATTTCTTTATATTCCTTTGCGGACACCTCTTCCATCTGCCATTTTTCAAGCTCCGCCATCCTGATTTCGTCATTATTTTCTAATACATATGTCATATCTTCTGCTAACTCATACGCCATATTTCCCGACACGCGTGTCACTTTTTCCATACAGGGATTGTAAATCCAACAGGGACTCTGCCGAAATACTTCATCAAAACCAAGCCGTTCGTAATATCGTTGCAACCGCTCATCCGCGGGCTGTAAGATAAGCGGCTCCTCATACTTGTCAAACGCATATTGTATGAGCTTCGACGCGTACCCTCTTCTCCTGTATTCGGGCAGCGTCGCTACAGCATACACATATCTTGCCGCATGTTTTTCGCCGCCAATCGTAATCGTTACAGGCAGCAAGCTGAGCATCGAAACAGGTGCGCCGTCCTCGTGAATGACAAGCATGTTTTCCGTCCGAAAACGGTTTGAAAGATACAGGTCAATATACTCTCTGTTATCTCCAAAACATACCTGCCAGATGTGCTCAATCGCACCGGTATCCGTTTCGTTCGCAAAGACGACACTGCTCTGCGTTACCCTGTATTTCTTCAAAATAATATCCGGATAATACGAAAGTTTCGCTTTTCTTAGCCCCAAATCCCCCGTATCCTCCTCGCGGTTTACATAAGTAAATCCTTCCCCTTCATGCAAAATAAACTGCTGATTGATCATCGGATACGCGCCCTGTAAATCAGGATAGGCTTTCTCAAAATGCACGACAAGCGTGTCCGCGTTTAACCGTTCTCCTATCGTAAACGCTACAATCTCGTCCGCCTTATAAAGTACGCCGCCCACGAATCCAAGCTCATCAAAGTGATCAAGTGCCTCATCGAGTACGCCAATCTCCTCCTCCATGCTGTCATTCCATTTATCGGCGCGCATCTGCTCCCACTCTTTGGACATTTTACAGCAGCCTTCAATATTTGCCGCGCTCATCGGCTCATAACGCCAGTCCTGATCGTCCATAAAGCGCGCGATGTGATTTCGTTTTCCGTGAAGCTTCTTGCCTCTTAAAGTCGCAAGTTTTTCCACGGTATAGATATAATCAAAATCGCCTCTATCAGCGTCGATTTCAAATTCCCCTTTAAACCACTCGATTAGAAGTTTTCTGTCATTTTCCAGCACAGGATACATACTCAGCGCATATCCGTCTTGTTCGCATAGTTCCCGCATCATTTCAAGCGCAGCTCGTTTATCCCCGTTGCCAAACGGAAACGAATAGTTGTACTGTCCTTTCTTTTTCCGAGCCCGATATCGTACCACGCCGCATCCCGAAAGCTCTCCTACCTGTACATCATATGTCTTTGCATAGATGAAATTATTGGCAAAGCTGTACTCACACGACGCATGATTGCTCTCATTTAATTTTTCATTGATCCATTCCCTGTCTTCCAACGTGATCGAATGAAAATTGCAGTTCTTATGATCCGTCATTCTTAAAATCCTCCGGCTTGTTTGTTGTCTGTTATTTTAGTATTCCCCGCCGTACTTATTTATAGTATCATTCCAGCAAAAAGAGCAGATGATGTATTCATCTGCCCTGTACAAAGCCGTCAAAAACTACACGCCGAGTTTTGCCTTCATCGCTTCAAGTTCCTCATCAACTGATGCGGAACTTCCGCTGTCTGCATACTTCTCTGTCAGACTTTCTACGCTTACATCAAGAGAACTGAGCTCTGCCGCGGCATTTGCCTCCGCAAGCATCCGCTCCGCTTTCTGTTCATACTTATTAAATGCCTCTGTATTGATCGTGCTGTTCGCCTTTGCCGCAGTATTGTTGATCTGCTCCTGTGCCTTCGCCATGGAAATTTTTGCCTTTGCCGCGTCTTTACGCTGCTCCAGCTCCTCGATATTACGCACAAGCTTATTGTAGCCTTCTTTCATCATCTCTGCGTTCTTCTGTGCAACCGCAAGGTTCTGTGCAAGGCTCTCGCGCGTTACCTCAAGATTCTGCTTTGCGAAAATCAACGTACGCGCATCTCCTTCATTTCCTGCCTTCAATGCATTTTCCGCCGCTTTCTGCTTTTTGGCAATGCTTTCGTCGCACTCTTTCAATCTTTTTTCGGCAAGCTCCACGTCCGCCATCACTGCCGCCGTATCGCGCTTAATATCCGCTAAATCCCTCTTGTAATCCACAAGAAGCTGGTCGATCATTTTTGCGGGATCCTCACACTTATCCAAAATCGCGTTCAGATTTGCCTCCAAAATTTTCGGTATTCTGCCTAACGTATCCATTAATCCCATCTTTTTTACCTACCTTTCTTTATTTTAATAATTTATTTTAAATATTTATCCTCAAGGTTATCCGATACCATCGTATCAATCGGCGTATTTAAAATCTTTGCCTCTTCCTCTGCCTTTTCTTTGGCTCGCTTATTTCTCTGCTTGATCACAGTCACAAGCACAACTCCGACAACGACCACAACACACAAGATCAGCATCCATTTTAGGATATCCATCCCCGTCGTCGACACATGCATGATAACGTCTGCCGTGTTGTTGAACGCGTTGATAAAAACATCATCTGTTTCCGCGTTCGTATACCAATACCGGTCAATATAACTCCAGAAGATTTCAATCGCCTCAGAATCCATGACAGACGATGTCTGATATCCGTTTGCATACGCCATATATCCGACATCATTATCGGTATCTTTCTCCGCAAAATACACAAAGAGAAAAATATTTTCCGCATCAAAATTCTCGTCGTAATACTCCGTTGCCCACTGCTCTTTTTGCGCATCTGTGGTAAGCGCAGGATCATACGCCCGCAAAATGATATACGGCTGAACACCCGTTTTTTCCCAAAATTCCTTCAGCCTTGATGCTGTCCTTGACGTGTTGTTAAACCAACCAAGTTCATCAATGATACAATCATTCATATAGGCAGTATTGGTGTCAATCCGCTCTCTCACGATTGTGCTTTTGCTATTGTTGTAGGAATACTGCTGACTCGTACCTTTGAATGCGCCCGAAAGCGCTATCATCAGCCCCAACACTATGAGCACAACCAATATCGTAACGGAAAATCTGCTGTATCCGTATCCGCCATACCCACCGTATCCGTAATGTCTGCGCCCATAATACCCGTATCTTCTAGGCGGTGGCGGCATTCCCGGTCCCGTATGCATTGGCGGTGGCGTTGACCCCCTATAGCTATAACTGCCTCTGCTACTGCTTCCGGCTCTGCTGTGACTTCCTCCACTGCTGCTCACGCGATGTCCGCCGCTTGACCTGGCAGAACTGTGTCCGCCTCCCGAAGACCTGTGTCCTCCTCCTCCGGCACCTGCTCTCCCCATATTTTACCTCATTTCCGCGCCATCTATGGCGCATACTGCAATATTTGCATTTCCATTTCAGTTTATAAGTTATTGTTTCTTTTGTCAATAACAAAACTGCAAATGTTGACAGTCTCCGCACAAGCGCATAAAATGAAAACACAAAGAAAAATAACCACGAATACTTTGAATCAAGAAAGAAAAGGTGACACCACATGGCACAATTAAGCCTTTTTGACGACAGAAGCGCCAACGCCCCGCTTGCGAGCCGTCTGCGTCCGGAAACGTTATCGGAATACGTCGGGCAAAAACACTTACTTGGCGAAGGGAAAATCCTTCGTCAACTCATTGACAAAGACCAAATCTCCTCCATGATTTTCTGGGGACCTCCCGGCGTAGGCAAAACGACGCTTGCACGAATCATCGCAGGACGGACGAAAGCCTCCTTTGTGGAGTTCAGCGCAGTAAGCAGCGGCATTAAGGAAATTAAAGAAGTGATGGAACAGGCAGAACAAAACCGTTTTATGGGGCTTAAAACACTCCTGTTTGCCGACGAAATCCATCGCTTTAACAAAGCGCAGCAGGACGCCTTTCTGCCCTATGTAGAAAAAGGAAGCCTTATCCTAATTGGAGCAACAACGGAAAATCCGTCCTTTGAAATCAACTCCGCTCTACTGTCACGTTGTAAAGTGTTTGTGTTAAAAGCCCTTGATGAAACAGACTTGACCGAACTGCTCACCCATGCGCTGACAAGCCCCAAAGGGTTTGGCACGACNACGATTGCGATTGAGGAAGCNCATCTTCGCGCNATCGCCCGCTTTGCAAACGGCGACGCAAGAACCGCACTCAATACGCTNGAAATGGCCGTGTTAAACGGAGAGATTGACACAGACGGAACCATTCATGTCAATAACGAAGTTCTCTCACAATGCATGAACCGCCGTTCTCTGCTCTACGACAAAAACGGCGAGGAGCATTACAATCTGATATCCGCGCTTCATAAATCCATGCGCAACAGCGATCCCGATGCGGCTNTTTACTGGCTGTGCCGCATGTTAGACGGCGGTGAGGAACCGCTCTATATTGCNAGAAGACTGGTTCGNTTTGCCAGCGAAGATATCGGTATAGCAGATTCACAAGCCTTACAGGTGNCAGTNGCCGCCTATCANGCNTGCCATTTTCTNGGAATGCCCGAGTGTGATGTGCATTTAACACANGCNGTCGTCTANCTGTCTATGGCNCCGAAATCCAATGCCCTGTATGTCGCATGCGAACATGCNAAGAAAGATGTCAGAGAGCTTCCNGCAGAACCCGTTCCCCTTCAAATCTGCAANGCNCCGACTGCGCTGATGGAAGAACTTGATTACGGNAAAGGATATATNTATGCCCACGACACGGAAGAAAAGCTGTCCAAAATGAAATGCCTCCCTGAAAGCCTTGCAGATAAACGCTACTATCTGCCGACTTCGGAAGGCAATGAAAAAGNGGTCAAAGAACGCTTAGAGNAAATTCTCGCNTGGAAAANAAANTGACNAAATNAGTCAACTANATNANNCNTNCATNTTCTCCAATATNCCGACNATTTCCTCAACGCCTTTCTTTCCGAAAAGCACTTCTTTCCCNTCGTCAATGANAAGGCACGGAACCGCCATAATGCTGTATTTTTCCCGAAACTCCGGAAANTTTGACAAATCGTACATTTCCGCNTCNATNGTNTCCGAAANNGCAGCGATCTTNTGNGTCGCCATNACNACCTCNGGNCAGTTNGTACANCTCAACGTCGCCATCACCTGTAACAAATGCTTTTGTTTCAAGTCCTTGATACGCTGCACTGTGTTCNTACCAATATTTTGTCCTACNCCCGCNGCGTTNTAGAGCGCGACCACAAAGGAGTTAAACTCATGTCCTCCGGGGATACTGTAATAGCGNATTCCCACACTTCCCGNNTCATTGCAAATTTCGATATAAGGCTTTTCATCGCCCGTCTGAAGCGTCTTNTCNTCAATTTCNGACTTCACNTTNTCATGAATGCCGACAAGCTCATTGACAAAACTCTCAAGTTCTGCCGAAACCGTATCCTGTGCGACCACAGCCTTGATGATCACCTCGTGCTCAAACTTCTCAAAGACCTCAACCAACTGTTTTTTCATCTCCTCGGTCAAAAATCCGTCCTTCGCCGTACTTTCCGAAANCNCATCCGGCGCNTTCGNTAAGCTTTCCGTCGGCATCTGCGCNGNNACTTGTTTCGGTTTTCCAAGCTTCAATCTNTCACGCGTTTCCGAAATATATTTTTCCAGTGANGTNGCNGCNATCGCCCCATCCGAAACAGCGGTNACAACCTGTCGAAGNTTTTTAATGCANACATCTCCCGCCGCATANACGCCCTCAATATTGGTTTTCTGATTTTGNTCNGTCACAACATACCCCTGTTCGTTNAATACNATCTTNTCCTTNATCATATCNGTTGCNGGCGCATATCCCACNAACACAAAAATACCGATATTTCCGCCGTCCTCTGCTCTGTACTNGCTGACCGTTCCNGTTTTGTTATCCCTTATCTTAGCATACTCTACCGTTTTTTGTCCGCCNGCCTCAATCAGCTCCGTTTCAAACCGNACTTCAATCTGCGGNTAATTNTTNAGCTGTTCATACACACCGCGCGCNCATGTAAAGTTCTCCGTTACCACAAGCATTGTTACTTTTTTGGCATACTTNGTNAGNAACATNGATTCCTCNACAGCGGCAAANCCGCCGCCAACGACAAGCACTTCTCTTCCNGTAAAAAACTCTCCGTCACAAGTCGCACAATACGCCACGCCGCGTCCNTTAAACTCCTCCTCNCCCTGAAANCCAAGATGCCTCGGATTCGCGCCGAGCGCAAGCACGATNCCAAGCGTTTGATAAAGCGTGCCGTCCGTCGTGGTCACTTGCTTGACATCNTTACTCATATCNATATCGGAAACATTTGCAATCGCAAANTCCGCGCCAAAATGCTGNGCCTGAAGGCGCATGTTCTCCGTGAGTTCGCTTCCGCTTGATTTTTGCACACCCGGATAATTCACAATATCCGAGGTNATCGTAATCTGACCGCCAAACCGTTCNTTTTCCAGCACGATCACGCGATATTTCGCGCGTCCCAGATAAATTGCGGCAGAAAGNCCCGCAGGACCTCCGCCGATNATAACCGCATCATATAAANTCTTATTNTCTTCCATATTTTTNAAAATCTCCNNTTCTTGCAAAACGAACNNGTTCGTTTGTGAAAANTNTATTTTTCACAGTATTCCCACTAAATCAAGACTNGGTTTCAAGGTTTCTCCGCCGGGCTGCCACTTTGCCGGNCACACTTCNTCGCCATGNTCTGCCACAAACTGCAATGCCTGTACCTTTCGCAAAAGNTCNTCGGCATTTCTTCCNACGTTTCCNGCGCTGATTTCNTANGCNACGATTTTNCCCTCGGGATTGATAACAAANGTACCGCGCTCCGCNTGTCCGTCTTTTTCGATCAGCACNTCAAAATCAATGCACAATGCATGNGTCGGGTCCGCAAGCATCGGATATTCCAGTTTTTTGATGCGCTCNGANGCNTCCTTCCACGCCTTATGCACAAAATGAGAGTCTGTGGATACCGCATAAATCTCNCAGCCTAATTTCTGAAATTCCTGATATTTTTCCTGTAAATCCTCAAGCTCCGTCGGACACACAAAGGTGAAGTCTGCGGGATAAAAGAAAAATACCGCCCATTTTCCCAAAATATCCTTTTTGGATACCGTTGTAAAATTATCCTTGTGAAATGCGTTGACTGTGAAATCACCTATCTCCTTTAAAATCATTGACATATTTAATCCTCCTTGTTTNTCTCNTTTTTTATTTAGCATTGATAAAAAGCAGACTTTTTATTCATTTTGTTTTATGTCAATGAAAATTAAACAATTCTACATCACAAACGTTAGTAATATTCTACAAATTTTTACAAAAAAATAAAAACTTTCTAAAGTAATTGTTGATTACTCGTTAAAATTGTAATAAAATAAACCCTATAGTACATTATAATGTGCTATTAGTATGTTGCAAGGGGGAACCCATCGTGGAAGGTTTAAAGAATATAATGGAGGACGATGTTGAACGCCAGTTAAATAAGTTACTGCCCACCATGCCCAATATCTGCAGCTGTGACATATGCAGGCTGGATATGGCTACCTATGCGCTCAACCGTTTAAAACCGAATTATGTGCGTTCCGACAAAGGAGAACTTTTTCATAAAGTAAATACCTCATCTATACAGGCAAAAACTGACCTCATGAGCGTAGTCGTTACTGCTATTAATACAATCGGTGCTCGCCCCAGTCATGATTAAAAACCGAAATCATATTATNATATAATAAAAGAATTCTTTAAGCATTACNCTTAAAGAATTCTTTTATTTGTCTCTTCAAATTACCCTAAATATTTTTCTTACAAATATCACTCAAACAACATCTGTCGCAATACGGCTTTGTTCGCGCCGTGCAAATCTCGCGTCCGTGGTCTACAAGCCTGTGGCAGAAATCACTTCCCTCTTCGGGCGGGATAATCTCCCACAANGCCATCTCCACTTTCTTAGGCTCTTTTATTCCATCTACAAGACCGATGCGGTTTGTGAGCCGTATACAATGCGTGTCCGTTACGATCGCCGGCTTTTTGAACACATCTCCCATAATGAGATTGGCGCTCTTTCTGCCCACCCCGGGAAGTTCCAAAAGCTTGTCAAAATCATCGGGAACTTTATCGTCATATTTTTCATGCAGCATCTTCATGCACGCACTGATGTCACGCGCCTTGCTAGGTCCAAGTCCGCAGGGCTTTACAATCTCCTCAATCTCGGAAACCTCGGCATTCGCCAACGCTTCCACAGTCGGAAATTTCTCATATAATCCCTGTACCACCACGTTGACACGCGCGTCCGTACACTGCGCCGCAAGCCGCACACTCACCAAAAGCTTCCAAGCCTCGTTATAGTCAAGCGTACAGTCGGAATTCGGATATGCTTCTTTCAGACGCGCAATCACCTCAAGCGCAAGCGCTTTCTTTTCCTTTGTTTTCTTGCTTTCTTTCATCTATTCACCACTTTTAACAACTGCAATTCCAAGTTCCTCAAGCTGAACGTCGTCCACAATATTCGGCGCATCCGTCATCAGACACGATGCGTCTTTTACCTTCGGGAANGCAATCACTTCTCGGATAGAGTCCGCCTTTGCCATCAGCATTACCATACGGTCAAGACCAAACGCAAGACCNNCGTGAGGCGGAACACCGTATTTAAACGCATTTANCAAAAATCCAAACCGCTCATTCGCCGTTTCCTTGGAAAGNCCGATGATCTCAAACATCTTCTCCTGAATATGGTTCTGGAAAATACGCACGCTTCCGCCGCCAAGCTCCGTTCCGTTCAACACAATGTCATATGCCTTTGCACGCACCTTGCCGGGATCTGTATCAAGCAAGGCTAAATCCTCCTCCATCGGCATGGTAAACGGGTGATGCATCGCTACATAGCGGTTCTCCTCCTCGCTCCACTCAAGCAGCGGGAACTCCGTCACCCAAAGGAAGTTGTATTGATTTTTGTCAAGCAGCTCCAGATTTCTGGCAATCTCAAGACGCAGATTTCCAAGCACGTCCCAGACAACCTTATTCTTGTCCGCCGCAAACAAAAGCAGATCGCCGTTCTCNCCGTCCATCGCTTTTACNAGCGCCGCCATTTCCTCCTCTGTCATAAACTTTGCAAAAGANGATTTTAANGTGCCNTCCGGCTGGATNGCNATATAAGCAAGTCCCTTTGCNCCAAANCCNTTCGCGAACTCGACAAGGGCGTCAATCTTCTTTCTCGGCATCTCGCCCTGTCCCTTTGCATTGATNCCNCGCACGGAACCGCCGTTTTCAAGCGCGCCTGTAAACACGCCAAAACCGCAGCCTTTCACNACATCGCTCACNTTNACAAGCTCCATTCCNAAACGCGTGTCGGGCTTGTCGGAACCGTATCTGTCCATTGCCTCCTGCCATGTCATTCTCTGAATCGGCAGTTNAATNTCAATNCCNACCGTATCTTNAAATACATNTTTTAACAATCTCTCATTGACTTCGATCACATCATCCACATCGACAAACGAAAGCTCCATNTCCACCTGNGTAAACTCCGGCTGTCTGTCCGCACGCAAATCCTCATCNCGNAAGCACTTCGCNATCTGGAAATATCTGTCATANCCNGAACACATNAAAAGCTGCTTAAANAGCTGCGGNGACTGCGGAAGCGCATANAAATTACCNGGATGNATACGGCTNGGCACNAGATAATCCCTTGCTCCCTCCGGCGTTGATTTATTTAAGATCGGCGTTTCAATCTCCAAAAAGCCTTCGTTCGTCATAAACTCACGGATTTTTGNAACGACGCGGCTTCTCATCATNATCTTNTCCTGCAGATCGGGACGGCGCANATCAAGATAGCGATACTTTAACCGCAGCTCTTCCTTTGTCTTGGAATCCGCCTCAATCGGAAACGGCGGTGTTTCCGACTCNGACAAAATACGAAGCTGTGTCGCCCGGATCTCAATATCACCGGTCTTCATCGCAGCNTTNGCATTGCCCTCGCGCTTTTCCACCTTNCCCACTACCGCGATCACAAACTCACTTCTTAAAGACTCCGCCTTTGCAAAGTTCTCCGCGTCAACCGCGCGNCTTAAATCCGCACCCTGCTCAAAAATAATCTGCAAAATACCGCTTCTGTCNCGAAGATCCACAAAAATNATTCCGCCCTTGTTTCTGTTNTTCTGCACCCAGCCCATGACTGTGACTTCTTCGCCGACGTTNGCAGCCGAAAGTTCTGTACATCTGTGGGTTCTCTTCAACCCTTTCATTGATTCTGCCATAATTTCCTCCATACCGTNTGAACGGTTTAGTTTTTTAATCCTTCTTTATAAAANTCCCGANACTCCTCATAGCCCTCTGNNATAAGCTGTTCCTTCTGGAATTTNTTGTTCTTGTTCATNNGCGCCANAAGCACCTGCGCNCCGCTTTGCCGCTCTTTCTGCGCCTGNGCNATCACATTNCAAAGCGCCTCNCCNGATATGCCNTTNTCNACAAGATACGCTTTCTTTTTGCTCTGATTCGGAANCTTGAAACCNTTCTCCGTCAGTATCAAAATAATTCGCTCAAAGCCGATTGAAAANCCACAGGCGGGAACATCTTTCCCCGTAAATCTGCCNATCATCTTNTCATAGCGTCCGCCNCCTCCGCAGCTTCCGCCAAATTCCGGCATCGCNATNTCAAAAATNGTTCCCGTATAATAAGACATTCCCCGCACCAGCGTCGGATCAAACACAAGACGGAAACAGTCGCTCTTTGTGGCATTNACGCTCTCGATAATCTCNCGAAANCTTGCTTTCACATCCTCCTCAAGAAAACCNGTCATTTTTTCCTCGANAAACTTCAGCGTATCCTCCGACGCGTTCATTCCTCGNAANAATGANAAATATTTATCAATATTTTCCTGTGGATATCCCTCCGNNATCAGNTCCTNTTCCACACCTTCAAGACCAATCTTGTCCATNTTGTCAAGCGTGATAAAAATGCTGTCGTAGTTNTNCTCCGAAAANCCACTGTANGCTGCCATTGCCTTTAAAATTNGTCTGTCATTGATACGGATTTCAAAATTTTTAAANCCAATCTTTTCAAGCGTTGTTGTTGTCGCTAAGATNAGCTCAATCTCCGCAAGGTTTGACGCTTCNCCGAGAATATCAATATCNCACTGCATAAACTGACGGTATCTGCCCTTCTGCGGTCTGTCCGCTCTCCAGACATTGCCCATCTGCAACGCCTTAAACGGCGCAGGCAGGTCATTCGCATGATTGGAATAATACCGCGCAAGCGGCACCGTGAGGTCATAGCGCATACCAAAATCTACGACATCCGCTTCCTCTTTTGCCGTTTCCAAATTCAGCTTTTCGCCTCTTTTTAACACTTTAAAAATCAGCTTCTCATTCTCGCCGCCCTGTTTGCTGCTTAAGTTTTCGATATTTTCCATGCAAGGCGTTTCGATGGAAGTAAATCCGAATTTACCATAGGTTTCCTTGATCACGCCAATGACATAGTCCCGAATCTGCATCTCCTCGGGCATAATATCCTTCATGCCTGTCACGGGCTTTTTATTTAATGCCATAAATGTACCTCATTTCCAAATTTCCCAAATTATAATCATTTCAAGCAATTATTTTACTATGAATATGCGATCTTTTCAAGTGCAATATCACCCTTAATCGCATCCAAAATTGCGCACACTGCCCTTTGCCCACGGGCTTCCCACATCGCAGCGTCCATGATGGTATGCTGTACTGACAGTGCCTTCTTCCTGCTCGTTTGACACTTCAACCTTAATGCGGCTTACTCCGCCCAAAGTCTTTTCGTCAAGCATCTTGATCACATCTTCTATTTCCATTTCCTGCTGCTTCTTTTTCTTCTGGGCAAGCTCATCCATATCCTCTAATTCACCAAATACTGCCATGTCTGTAACCCCTCCTATTATAAATTATAAAATCTTATTCATTTCCTGTAAAAACACTTTACTCATTCAATAATTTTTCTATAGAAACGAGTTTTACACAGAGCACAAAAATCTTCGTAGCATCTTCCATTTCCTCAGCGGTCGGGAACGTCGGAGCGATACGGATATTGGAATCCTCCGGATCCTTTCCGTACGGATATGTTGCGCCCGCGCCTGTAAGCGTAACGCCCAATGATTTACACTTTGCCACGATCGCCTTTGCGCATCCCGGCATTGCGTTAAAGGAAATAAAATATCCTCCTCTCGGCTTAATCCAGCTGCCGATTTCCGCGCCCGTAAGCTCGGCATCCAGCGTGTTCAGCACAGCCTCAAACTTCGGACGAACAATCTCCGCATGCTTTTTCATATGCGCGTTTAAGCCGTTGATGTCTTTGAAAAACCGCGCATGGCGCAACTGGTTGATCTTATCATGACCAATCGTCTGCACTTCCATAAATTTCTGAATATAGTCCATATTTTCCTTCGAAGTGGCAATTGCCGATACACCGGCGCCCGGAAAGCTAATCTTTGAAGTGGATGCAAAAATGTAGACCATATTCGGATTGCCTGCCTTTTCACACTCCTCCAAAATATTTAAAATTTTGTCCTGAATATCGTCATAAATATGGTGAATGCAGTACGCATCATCCCAGAAAATACGAAAATCTTCTGCCTTCGGTTTCAGATTTGCAAACCGCCTTACCACTTCATCCGAATAGGATATTCCTGTGGGATTGGAATACTTGGGCACACACCAGATTCCCTTGACTGCAGCGTCATTATTCACATACTCTTCCACCATATCCATATCCGGTCCATCTTCATACAGCGGAATATTGATCATCTCAATCCCGAACGTTTCCGTAATCTTGAAATGTCTGTCATATCCCGGAACAGGGCACAAAAATTTCACCTTATCCAGCTTGCACCAAGGCGTAGAACCATTCACGCCCTTTACCATAGAGCGCACTACCGTATCATACATAATATTCAGACTGGAATTGCCACACACGATAACATTATCCTTTTTCACGCCAATCATATCCGCAAACAACCGCCTGCACTCACCGATTCCGTCCCAGTCACCGTAATTTCTGGTGTCGTTTCCAAGTAATGTATTCATATCCGCATGACTGTTGATCACATCGAGCATCGGCATTGTTAACGCCAACTGCGAAGCTCCCGGTTTTCCGCGCGCCATATTAAGAGAGAGACCCTTTGCCTCCTGTATTTTACATTCTTCCTCCAAACTTGCTTTCAGCGTCAGCAGTTCTTCTCTGCTCATGTTTTTGTATGCTTTCATAATAGTCCTCCTGTATTTTAATTTGATATCAAATTTCTATCTGCATCATATTTTATCATTTTCCCTCGATTGATGCAACGGTCTATCTTCGACTTCCTCATAATTCAATCGCTAAATCCAAAAAAATGCAGAGCCAACAGGCTTTCTAACATAAGAAAACCTGTTGCTCCACACATATCTTAACCATGCTTTTTAACCTTGCATTAGGCCTTTTGAAAAAGACTCGCGTGATAACATCACGTCCAATACAAAATTTTCGTTCTCCGTATAGCAAAACATTTCTCCATCAAGCCGCTGTACAGCTTCCTGTATCGTTACAAGTCCAAAACCGTGGTCTTGTCCCTCTTTGTCTGTGACAGGCAATATCCCCTTTTCTACATAAAAATCCTCCCGGCAGCGGTTCCTAAGCCGTATTAACAAGTAATTTCTGTTATACTTCATCTGTAGTGAAACTGCACGTTTCTCTTGCGCAAGTTCTTTTAAAGCAAGATACGCATTTTCCAATCCATTGGAAAGAATTTGGCACAGCTCCATATAAGGCAGCGCCTCCTCCCCAATTTGCATATTGAAGCGATAGTCTACCCCCAATTCTTCCAGCTTTCCGGAATACTGAAGCAGTACCGCATTCAGATACGGGTTTGAGCAAAACTGTCCCGATAACGTGGACATTTCCATTTCCACACCTTTTAAATACTCTAATGCCTCTTTTGTTTTCCCTGTCGCAAGCAGTCCCGACAGCGTTACCGTATGCCCTTTCATATCATGTTTCATCTTCCGTATACGCTCCTGGTTTTCAAGCCGAGCTTCCAACAAAAGTTTCTGCTCCGACAGAACACGCTCGCTCTGCTGTTTTCTGTAAAGAAGAAGCTGCCTGTACAGGGCGGAAAAAATCGTCGCATATGTCATAGGCATCAGTAACAGTATCAATATAAAAGACGGAACTTCTTGCGGTCTCGCCGTAATGATCACAGGGAAGTTTGCCTTCACGACAAGCAGGATATAGTAAAGCGCCATCATTCCCGCAAAGATGCCCCATCCCTCTGCAACAGACTCCTGCAATTCCAGATAAGGCTTTCGTAAATAGCGAATTGCCCACCATTCCACCAATGGGAACAATAGCAGCCTTCCAATAAACATCAGGACATACTGTCCCCCCCCAAAGTAAAAATCCAACAAATTTGTCACTACAATGATCCATAAAGCAACTGTATCCGCAAAACAAAATGTAAAGAAAAATCTTCCTTTTTTATCTATTGATATGATCCAAAATACAATAAGGCTTGGCAAGGTGCAGGTCAAAATGAATGCCTGCCCCATTGCTTCCGCCTCATAGAGGATGAGTCCGGCTATGTTAATAATAATGATCGGTCCCATTGTGATCACAGTGAAAAAAATGGTTTTTCTTCTCCCATAGCGGGACCGATATAACATAATAAACAGGATAAAAATATGGAACAGCGACCACAACACTGATAAATCCCGGAATATGGTCATTAGTCCACCTCCTCAAACAAAATTTCCTGATACCGTTTTTCACTGCATGAAGACATGATGAAGGCGTCGGGAGGGGGGAAATGACACCTCCGTCATGTCTGCCATACTCTAATATGATATCGTATCCCTAGCGGCAAAAAAAGAGGGTGGGTACGAATTGCACTTTAAAGGGTACGGATTGTCATTCATTTTTATCAATATAATAATCGAAATACCGCTGCCGCAATTCCTTATAGGAACCTCTTGGCAGATAGATTTCCTTTCCGTTATCCAGCAGCAGCATCCGCGTGTCAAGCCGCTCAATATGTTCCATATTGACAATATAAGAAACTCCCACCTTCACAAATCTCTTATAGGAACAAAGCATTTCAAAAAGCTTTATCATTGTCATTTTCAGATAAACGCTCTCATTCTCTTTTAAGTGGACATACTGTTTTTTGCGTTGTGCCTCGCAGTAAATAATGTCGTTTAATCCGACTCTGTGAACACAGTCATTAACAGCCTGTAAAAGAATATATTGCGGCTGATCGTTTCCAATATCTTTGATTACTCTGTCAAGCGCCGGGAAAAGCTTTTTCTCGGAAACAGGCTTTACCAAATAAGAAAACGCATCCACTCCGAACGCATCCAATGCGTGCTCCTGTGATGAGGTCATAAACACAATCCTACAAGTATTGCCCATATCCCGTAACTTCTTCGCCGTTTCAATTCCCGAACTCCCCGGCATATAAATATCCATTAAAATAAGATCCGGCTGATAATTTTCTGTTGTGATCTGCAAAAATACATCCTCCGAATTTGAAAACCGCCGAATTAAAAATTCTCTGTCTGCAGACAATCTATGATAGTCTTTCAGCATCTGCTCTACTTTATCCTGTTCCAATACTTCGTCGTCACAGATTGCAATTTGGTACATAGTTGACACTCCTTCGTAACCTAATTATCCCTATTCCTCTTTCTTCTTGTGAAACATACAGATAATTAACTTCCTTAATTTAAATGAAATCCTATTTATTATAACAATAAACACTTAAAAAAGTGTTTTTTTAGGCAGATTTGGTCAAAAAAAATTCAAAAACGGATTGACAAGCTTACAGATTCAAGACTGCACAGGCGGAACAGACATCCTTTTCTATCTTGTAATCCAAATTGCCGTCATATTTCTGACAGACGGAAAGAATACTGGAAATACCGATACTTTTTCCCACAGGGAGACTGCCGGAAAGTTTCAGTTTATCAGAGCAGATATTATTACAAACGATGAGCAGCAGATTTTTTTTCAGCCGGATATGGATTTCCATACATGGTTTTTCTTTCCCTGACTCCTGACATCCGTGCAGGGCATTTTCCAGCAGATTTCCCAAAAGAGCGATTAGGTCAATCTCCCGTATCTTTAGTTCTTTCGGAACATTGCATTGTGCCAAAAAGGAGATGCCGCCTTCCTCTGCTTTGCCCGCATAGGCGGAAAGAATGCTGTTTATTGTCCGGTTTTCAGAATACCTCTTTACTGCAGCTTCCGATATTTCAGTGTTGTATTCCCCGATATATGCAAGAATGGCAGAAGTGTTGCCTGTTTTTGCATACTCCGCAATCACTTCAATGTGGTGCCGCATATCATGCCGGAGCCTGCGGTTTGCCTCCTCTGCTCTTTGCAGGACAGACAGCCGGTTAGAAAGATATTCTGCGTTCTGGCGGACTAATGCCGCCTCAGCATCCTTTTTCATGTAACGGATATTGCTGAAAACAACGCCATATACGACACACATAAGAAAGCTGATTGCGGCAAACGCTATAAGCAGATACACATCCGGTATGAATTTTCCTGCATTCAATACGCTCACCGTAGCCTGTAACAGATAGAACAATAGGGCGATCAGCGTCGGATTCCACCATCTTTTACCGCTGTCAATCAGAGAACGTAAGAATACCGCCGCATACTTCTTATACAGAGCCGACAACAACAGTAAGACTATACTGCGCAGCAAGATTGCCGCATAATATCCTGCCACTTCAGAAATCTGTGACAGAAATAATCTGACCATCAGTTTCAATATATTGTCCAAAACAGAAAACAAACAGAAGTAAGTGATGAACAGAAAACACTTTTTGGGAAAACCGTCCTTTGAAGCAATGCAGGAATAGAGAAACAATTCCACTACGATTCCTATATATGAGAAAAAACTAACCCATCCACCTGCTGCATATCCATAACCCATCATGCTGACAAAAACAACTGCAAATATACAGCTGTAAAGCGCAAATTTCTTCTTGGAATATCTGTGTTCTGCCATATGATAGATTACGAACGCATGACACAGCGCCGTAAGAAACAGTCCCGGAAGCCGGTATAATCCGCTCATTTCAACGCCTCCTTCCGGCAAAAATCCATATATATTTTCTGCACTTCTTCACTGCTCCTTCTCGGAATGGAAATTTTAACGCCGTTAAACATTTCCAAAGTATTTCCGGAAATCTTCCTCACAAAAGCAAGGTTCACGACATAAGAGGCTCCCACTTTGATAAATACGGAATACTCCCGCAGTTCCTCAAACATCTGCGATAATTTCATGCGCAGCTTAAGAAGCCCGCCGGAAGAAAGATTGAGCAGCAGATAGTGGTTCTGCGACTCTATGGATATGATTTCCGTTACGCAGACCCGATACATACCATCCACACAGGCAAGGGAAAGGAAATCCCGGTCCTCTGTTTTTTTGACCGCACGGTCAAGGGCTTCGTTGAACTGTTCCCGGGAAAACGGCTTGAGCAGATAATGAGTGGCATTCAGCGCAAACGCCGTTACCGCATATTCGTCGCTGGTTGACAGAAAAACAATACCCATATCAGGGCATTTTGCAAGCATCTCCTCCGCTACATCCGTTCCGAGAACATCCGGCATACAAATGTCCAAAAGGGCTATATCATATGTTTTTCCTTTTTCCACTGCATTTAAGAGATCAATCGCCGCAACGTATTCGTCAATATCAAAGCGCAACTCGGGATGTGCCTTCACATAAGTATCTAAAGCTGCACGGATTGTTTCCAGCTCATTTTGTATATCATCGCATATTGCTATCTGCATACTATTTCCTTGCTTTCTCTAAAATGTGCCTAGTTTTTTAATTGATACTATACCATAAAAAACCCCTCTTACAAAAGGGTTTTTTATTCCGAAGCTTAATTCTGGAACATATCTACAATATTCTTTAACTTCACCACATTCTCCAGTGACCCCTTACTGCCCTTTGTTATGGTTCTGCTCACGAATTTTTTGTGCCTACAGCTGGAACTGCGAGGTAATGTCCGACAGCTGCCGTGCGGAAACCTTCCCGCTTGACGTCTTACGAAAGGCTTCAGCCGTGAGGTCAACAACATCCGTTGTCTTTTTGGCAATATCGGAGATGCCTGCGGAACAATCGC
>JAAUZZ010000022.1 GCA_014804345.1 Lachnospiraceae bacterium
AGTACCTCTTTATAGAGGACCAGTAACAATGCTTGCGGTACCCGCCTTTCAGGCGAGCACGCAAACAGCCCTTTTTAGGGCTAATAATAAACCACCACTTGAAGTGGTGGTTGCTAACTAGAGTTTTTCCATAAATTCTTGGGCGTCTTTTCGTGTACTCATGTGATTATCCTCCAAGTTATTTGCTAACCTAGTTAGGTATTTTAACACAATATTTTGCTGCTATCAATAGGGGAATAAGATTATTTCAATTGATTTCTTAGAATAATGAGGTATTGATGAAATTTTTTGGTGTTTTATGATATAATGTGGGAAATAGCAAAAGACTTTGTTGAGAAAATACAATCAACGGTGTAAAGGGAAATCACTCGAAGCTTTCCGATGTTTCGTTTTTTACATTTGAGCCGCATATTCGCATGCATAATTCTGTTTACGGGTTTAAGAAAGAAAACATTTATTATTTCAAGGGTGATGAGTTATTGGAATTATAGAAGGAGAGGGGCAGGAATAATATGTGGACAGGAAATTTTGGTTTTTCTTATATTGGTTTGGCGTTTTTGCTGCTGTTGTTTATTCCAAATATCATTTGGACAAGAAAAATGCCGCAGGGTTATACCGCAGAACAGGAAAATAAAGTATTATTGCTTTTCGAGAGAACAGGAGAAGCATTAACATGCTGTTGTGCATTCATATTTTCCGATTTTAATGTGCATGAATGGACTGCTTGGTCATGGTGGCTGGTTGCGGCGGTTCTGTGTATGGCAATGTATGAGTTATGGTGGGTTCGTTATTTTCGCAGCAATCGGGAACTGGCGGATTTTTATAGCAGCTTTTTCGGCGTTCCCGTCGCAGGCGCAACGCTTCCTGTGATTGCATTTTTTCTGCTTGGGATTTATGGCAAAGTTGTCTGGATGCTCATTTCAGTTGTAATTTTAGGAATTGGGCATATTGGCATTCATATGCAGCATAAGAAAGAAATTAAGAATTAGGAACGATAGGAGAAATAAAGAAGCGTTCCTAAAACTCAATCCGAGTGTATGGATTTTGACGCATTGGGTTATTGGGGATAGCATTAACCGATAATTTTATCCAGTCGCTCCATAATTTGCTCTTTTTCTCCGCTGCCATTTGTACGAAATCGCAATAATGGGATTTCATACAAATCCAATATATGGTTTTTGAGCAAATCACGCGAAGCCTGTACCGTACCTGCCTTATGATATTCGTAACCGTCAACTTCAATTGCCAGCACCGGCTTTCTGCTCAGTTTATTAAATAACAGAAAATCAATATGCGTTGCCGGATTCATGACATATTGACATTCTCTCTCATTTAATGCGCCCGTATCTTTGATTAACATATTCATCGGAAAATGGCACGCGACATCAAAACAGGCATACTTGTCCATAGAAAGTACTTCTTTAATTAACGCATACATCAAATTTTCCGAGTCATATTCTGAAATCCGCTTATGCTTTTTTAAGTATTCTTTTCGCTCTTCTGCATATTGCTTATACAAGTAATCAAAAACAGAATATCGTTTGCTGTCAGTAATTTCAAAATTATTGTATTGAATATACGCAATCAAATCCGTAATATTGCGTTCTTGTGTCTGCTCATTTCCTGTAACAACCAACATCAGCTTCTTTTTGGCTCTCGAAACTGCTACATTAATTAAATAGGGATCATCTGCAAAATCCGTTATCTCATCATCTACAGTTGATATAATAATCATATCTTTTTCTTTGCCTTGGAACTTATGTACTGTCGCTGCATCTATTTCCGTAAATTCTCTTTCCAGTGCTTCCACTTGATTTTTATAAGGCGCTATAATTCCGGTTTCCGCTGCATTTATAACATACTTTGGTATGATTTCATTTTTTATGACATCAATCTGCCGTTGACTGTAATGATTACGTGCATGATTTCCCGGTACTGTTTTCACTACAGAAAGTACATCTTTCTCCCCCTGATCTTTTGTCATGATAATCAGTTCGCCCTTGTAAAATTTTTGGTTGCAAAAATTAATGATCTTTGGGTGGCATCTATAATGTTCTCGCAACAGCGTCTGCTTTACATTCGGCATAACATCCAATACTGACTGTAAAAAACTTTTTGTAAACTGATATCCGTCATGAATATGAAAACTGTCAAATATTGCTTTGGCATATCCTTTCACATCATCTGTAACAACGTTCGGCAACTGCTTTGTATCACCTACAATCACAACATTTCTTGAACAAGACAGCGTTAATGCACCTGTCGCAATATCTACCTGCGACGCTTCATCCATAATAAGATAATCATAGACTACATCTGTATGTAAACTGGTTCTTGATGAAAATGTCGTACTTAAAATAACCGGATATTCTTTTAAAACATCATATGATTTTTTTCGTAAATCCTCTTCCTCAAAAACGATGCGGTTTTTGTTATTTTCGTACTTTCTTGCAAGTTTGTCCTTTAGCATTGCCATAGATTGACTACATAAATCATCCAAAAGAGTACTGTCAACACTTTGCAAAGAGGTTTCAATTTGGGTTATTTTTTGCGCTAACTCCGCCTGCTTTGCATGATAATACATGAATTGCAAAGTGGTAATTATTTTTGCAATATCCTGTTTGTAAAAACGCAGATTTAAAATACCATATCGCAAAATTCCTTTTATCTTAAATAGAAATCCTATTTTTTGCTTTTCTTCCGAAAGCATCTGACATTCTTGCCACAATTCCATCCAGCGTTTGGCGGAAAGTGTTCTTTTCGATTCGATACAGTCCATATCAACATTCAATTGCTTGACATACTGATTAAAATATTCAAGTTCCGTTGTCAGTTGTGCTTGTTCTTGCTTCAAGTTTGCCAATTCTTCCTGCTGATCGAAGACATTTTTAAGCTGCATTGATTTATCATGGATTTCTCTTTCAAAAATGCTCGGATTTTCTTGCAATCTCCATGAAGAAAAATCAGGATAACTTGCATCTTGTCCATCAATAAATATTTTCTTGTTTTTGGAACTGCCCAGTGTAGCCACAATAAATCCTAAATTATATTTTGAGGACGCTAACTTTTCGTACACATTTTCCGTGGCAGAATTATTGTTTGAAACAATCTGCACGGTTTTATCGTTCATTAATATATTTGCAATGATATTCAGTATAGTTTGTGTTTTTCCGGTTCCTGGCGGTCCCTGAATAACACTGATCTGATTTTCCATAGCGCTTTTAACAGCCTTATATTGACTGTTATTGCAACCAAACGGAAAAATGGGCACGTATTCCTTCCGAGTGCCATTTTGTTGTAACAAAGCAGGATTTAAATATTTTGCTAATGCGACATCATCTCCAACAAAAGATATTTTCTCAAACCGTTTTGCAAGTATTTTTTCACCCGTTTCTTCATTTTTCAGATTACTTAAGCTTGCGATTTGCTTCATATATTCAAACACATTTCCGGCTTGCTTCTGATCCAAACAGGATTGGGTGATTTTAAGTTCATTTTGCAAATAATCTCTTTCAATGCCATTGCTAAAACATATATGCCAAAAATTGCTATGTGTATCTCGAAACACATAGATTTCCTCTATGTCAAAAAGCATCCGCCCGTCCTTGCTAATTCGATACATCTTTGGATTGAGAACTTGTGGCTCTTTTAACCATTTTACATTGGAATATGCATAGGAATATGTTCTTCCACTGTTAAATTCTATATCCATCTTTTGTGTATGCGCATTGTACTTACAAAATTTAATTTCAGATGTTTTAATTTCATCTTTTATAATAATCATATGTTTTTTAGTATTCATATGTTTGTCACTTTCCTATATTGCGTTCTATTTGTTGTTATCAAATTATATAATATTTTTTCTAATCAATCCACTGAATAAACGCCGTCTTATCAGAACTGTTGTACCCGGTATTCCTATAAAAATCGAGTGTTTCCTTTTCCTTCGAGCCAGTAAGCAGCATCATTTTATAGCAGTTGTTAGCTTCTGCAACCTGTTTTGCGTAATTTAAACACGCTGTCGCATAGCCTTTCTTGCGATAATCCTTGTGTGTTACTACATTTTCGATAAACGCGTACGGTTTGACATTTCTTGTCAAATTCGGAATGATCACACAGACACAAGATGCCACAATTTTACCATCTGTTTCACAAACAATGAGATGATGATTTTCATCACAGATAATGTTCTCCCAAGTCGCTCTTAAGTGTTCTGAATCCTCCGGTATTGTTGTTTCATGAAGATACAAATACAGTTCTAAAATTTCTTTTAAATCATTCTTATCCGCTTCTCTGATCATAAGGAACCTCTGTTAATCATTTTTTGTATAGATAATTGCGTCGGTGTAAACTATTTGGGAAAGAATTTGCAAAGCAAATTCTTTGAACGCAAGCTGCTGAGCTTGCGTTTTTTATTGTATCATAACACAGATCTGATCAAAATTCTTCATTTTTTATCCGGATACTGTCATTTGCCGCTTTTTGTAGCTGGATTTTTCTGCCCACTACACATGCAAGGGTTTTACTTGCGAAATGCTTTGTGTCTGTGTTATACTTACACAAGTATAAAAACATAACGGAATAATTTGTTATTGTCAGCGGGGAGATTAGAATGAATTATCGCAAAGACAGATACGGAAACGAAATCTCAATATTAGGTTACGGCTGTATGCGTTTTACGCAGAGCGGCGGAAGAGTGAACCTTGAAAAGGCAGAAGCGGAAATCATGGAGGCATACAACGCGGGTGTCAATTACTACGAT
Organism: Lachnospiraceae bacterium; assembly: GCA_014804345.1. GTDB lineage: Bacteria > Bacillota > Clostridia > Lachnospirales > Lachnospiraceae > COE1. Next base: position 4,763 of record JAAUZZ010000022.1, read on the forward strand.
ACCGCATATGTATATCCCGGAAGTGAGGCGGCGCTGGGAGAAGTCCTTGCAAGGAACCACATTAGAGAGAAGGTAAAGATTGCGACAAAACTGCCGCATTACCTTATAAAAAGCAACGACAGCATGGAAAAGCATTTCAAGGAGCAGTTAAGCAGACTGCAGACAGATTATATCGATTACTATCTGATGCACATGCTCACGGATATCAAGACATGGGAGCGCCTGAAGACAATCGGTATTTTGGAATGGCTTGAGGAAAAGAAAAAGAGCGGTGCGATCAAACAGGTAGGTTTTTCGTATCACGGAAATTCGGACATGTTTTGCCGTCTTGTTGACGCGTACGACTGGGATTTTTGCATGATACAGTATAACTACATGGATGAGAACACACAGGCAGGGAAAAAAGGATTAAAGCATGCCAATAAAAAAGGGCTTCCCGTGATGATTATGGAGCCTCTGCGGGGCGGAAGGCTTGTGAATCTTCCTGAGAATGCGTTGGATGTAATCCGCAAGTATCCGACAAAGCATACGCCTGCACAGTGGGCGTTTCGCTGGCTTTGGAGCCAGCCGGAGGTGACTTGTGTGCTCTCAGGAATGAATTCTTTGGAGATGGTGCGTGATAACGTTCAGACGGCGTCAGATGTGCAAGTCGGTGAGATTGGTGACAATGAGGAAAAGATGCTCAAGCAGGTGGTGGGGGCAATCAATTCCAAAATGAAGGTTGGCTGTACAGGCTGCGGTTATTGTATGCCGTGTCCGAAAAACGTCGATATTCCCGCCACGTTTTCCGCCTACAATCATAAATATTCCGAAGGCGCGTTTTCGGCGCTCAAAGAATACTTTATGTGCACGGCGCTGCGAAAGGACTATTCCGGTGTGACCAACTGTATTGAATGCGGAAAATGCGAACAACACTGTCCGCAGAACATCGCGATCAGAAAAGAGTTAAAAAATGCCAAGAAGCATCTGGAAACTCCCATTTATAAACTTGCAAGATGGTTGGTAAAGATTTTTAAGGCATATTAATATCGAAGCGAAAGGGAATACAGATATTGAGAAGAATGGACTTTAAGATGGAACGTCCCGGACAGGTAAAAGAGGGCGATCGCGTCACAGTGACAGAGGGCGTTCTGCCAAGCAATTATTATTACACAATCAACCCGGCGATTGCGATGTCGGGAAATATCCCGTTTCGCGAACGACTGAAAACGGACAGCGGCACAGTCGTTTCCGTGGAGGAAAACGAGAGAGGCTACTATGTGATCGTGGAGTTTGAAGAAAGTTAGATAAAGCGAACAAAAGTTTGAGTTATAAAATAAAAACATATTGCGAAAGGAGCAAGAATTAAAATGAAAAAAATAAGTACAGACAAGGCGCCGGCGGCAATCGGACCGTATTCACAGGCAATCGTTGCGGGAGATTTTCTCTACGCATCGGGACAGATCCCCATTAATCCCGCCACAGGAAATGTAGAGGCAGAAGGAATCGCCGCACAGGCAGAGCAGTCCATGAAAAATGTCGGAGCGGTTTTAGAGGCAGCGGGCGTTACCTATGATGATGTGGTAAAGACCACCTGTTTTTTGGCGGAGATAGCAGATTTTGCGGCATTTAACGAGGTATATGCAAAATACTTTACAAAAAATCCCGCAAGAAGCTGCGTCGCGGTCAAAGATTTGCCGAAGGGCGTGCTTTGCGAAGTGGAAGTGATCGCCTTTATCGGAAAATAAAACCGGGGTGATTTTTTGAGAAAAAAAAGTATTGTACTGATTGGAATGCCCGGCGTCGGGAAGAGCACGATCGGCGTGGTGCTTGCCAAGAATCGGGGGATATCTTTTATCGATTCGGATTTGCTTATACAGGAGCGCGAGGAAAAAAAGCTTTATGAACTGATAGAGGAGCATGGCTTTGAGGGATTTCTTGATATTGAGGGAGCCGTGAACGCATCTCTTAATCCGAAAGCGGCAGTTATTGCCACAGGAGGAAGCGCGGTCTATCGGGACGACGCGATGAGGCATCTGGCAGAATTTGCAATGATATGTTATTTGCGGCTTCCGTATGAAGGGATTGCGGAACGGCTTGGCGACCTTACGGAACGCGGCGTTGTATTTCAGCCGGGGCAGAGTTTGAAGCAACTGTATGACGAGCGGACGCCGCTATACGAAAAATACGCAAACCTCACGATTGACTGTGAAGGCAAAAATATTCGGGAAATTGTTTTTGAAATTTCAAAACGAATAAAAAATTGATCAAATCCGCATACTGAATAAAAAAGAACCGAGTAGACTGCAATAAGCAGGAATTGGAGGATATTCAGATGATGGATTATTTGAATGCATTTTGGGTCGGCGGATTGATTTGCGCTTTGGCGCAGATTTTACTTGACCGTACCAAGCTGCTCCCGGGACGCGTGATGGTGCTTTTGGTGTGTCTAGGCGCAGTAATCAGCTTTTTCGGAATGTATGAGCCGTTTGCGGAGTATGCGGGAGCGGGCGCAAACGTTCCACTTTTGGGATATGGAAATATCCTGATGAAAGGCATCAAAGACGCCGTGGATGAGGACGGTTTTATCGGACTTTTTAAGGGCGGCTTTACAAATGGAGCCGTAGGGTGCAGCGCGGCGCTTATTTTTGGCTATATCGCAAGTTTGATATTCAAGTCAAAGACTGCAAAGGCATAGAGCCTACACTTCTTCAAAGTCGATGTTCAGTTCCGAAAACATACGGCGGACATGTGCGTCCCAAAGTTTTTCGGCGCTTTTATCCATGAGAAACGTCGTATAGGAACTTCCTGTTACACACAAAACACGTCCGTTGTCGTAACGGATATTGAGCGCAAGGGCGCGTATTAGATTAGCGGCGACTCCGCATTCGGGGTCTGCTGCTATTTTTTCAACAATTTGATCGGGGGCGTGGAGCACCACCTTAAACGAAACGGGCGTCTTTTTCCCTTTTATGATCTGAAAGCAGAACGGGCGGATATCTTTCCAACGGGAAAAGTCCGCATGCACTTCCGAAAGTTCATCGGCAGTGTAAAAGTCCTTCACAATATGTCCGTCAATGTGGAACGTGTTGAACGTGGCAATTACAGCTTCCTCGAGCAAAAAGGAGTCAAAACACTCCGACGCGAGCAGCGCGTTCATAATACTTTTTGTTGTCTTTATTTGCAATGAAATCATACAATCTAAACCTTTCCGTTAAACTACACAAAAAACTACACAACCCTAAGTATACATAGTTCTGTAAAAAACTTCAAGAAAACAGATAAAAACTCTTTTCAAACAGATGTAGATATGATAATATGATATGTAGTTATTAAAACCACGTCAAACGGTAACAATAATTCCGGGAGGTCAAAGATGAGTTATAAAATAGTAGTGGACAGTTGTTGTGAACTACCTGAAGCGTTCAAGAAAGATCCGCGTTTTGAGATTGTACCGCTAACGCTTATCGTGGGAGATGATTATGAAAAACCAGATGACGAAAAGTTTAATCAGCGTGAATTTTTAGATACAGTAGCGGCATGTCCTACATGTCCGAAATCGGCATGTCCGTCACCGGAACGATATATGGAGGCATATAAAACCGAGGCGGAGCATGTGTATGCAGTGACGCTTTCTTCCCAATTAAGCGGCAGCTATAACAGCGCGGAGCTTGGAAAAAAACTATATCATGATGCCTACGGCGCAAAAGATATCTATGTGGTTGATTCCCGTTCGGCGTCATGCGGCGAAACACAGCTTGCTTATATGATCATAGAATATGAGGAGGCGGGATTTTCGTTTGANCAAATNAAGGAAAANATCGAGCANTATGTCAAAGAAATGCGCACCTACTTTGTGTTGGAAAATCTGGATACGCTGCGTAAAAACGGAAGACTCTCNANAGTAAAGGCGCTNGTNGCGTCAACGCTCAANATCAAGCCTCTTATGGCAGATGACAANGGNAGCATTATTCAGCTGGGACAGGGAATNGGCATGAAAAAAGCGCTTGCGAAGCTGGTGGAAACGGCNGTCNNAAANGTGAAAAATCCGGAAACNAGACGNCTGATGATNACACACTGCAACAATNTNTCCGCGGCAGAGAGCGTAAGGAAACAGATTGNNGAAAAAATAACGGTCAAAGAAGTCGTGATNNTGGANACGGCGGGCATCAGCAGCATGTATGCAAATGACGGCGGCGTCATAGTNACGATATAGCGANNATCAGTNAAAATGCTCCATCTCTTCCTTCAAAAATTTGAACTCGCGATAGCGAAGCAGNGAGATTGAAAANTGATAATAACTTTGCATGATTAATTGAAACGGCATAACGGCAGAAACAAACTTAAAGTTTGCGATGCCGTTTTTATTTACGCGTTCAAANTCTTCATACGGATTTAAAANCTGCANNAGNTCTGTAATCGNTTCATCNANNTCGATTCGGGTACCGTCAAGCATGTGCAGAGTTGTACCGTTTTNCGCGGNAANGGCATATTCGATTTCNTCCTTTTCCACAGAGATTGATTCAGCGGNNTGNTGGACGNATATGGTGGGGACATATCCACGCACATTTTCATCNCCCAGCGCGAGAAACGCGGGNAGCGGNTCCGGAATATAAGGNTTTTTCGCATGAACCACGAAATCNGGCAGATTGGGAATNGTNGTNTAATCGATTCGNGANGANTANAAGATNAGNGGCGCNGAATANCCCATNTCNACAAGNGCNTCCAGAATGTACTCTACAGTGCCCTTTTCATAGCACATATCCATAAAAATAATATTGTATTTCAAAGGATTGATCAGAAAGTGATCCTTATCGCCGTAAGAGTCAACATATAAAATGTTTGGCGTGTCCCGACGCTTATCGGATTCGCGCGATAAAAGACGCTCAAGATGCTTTCTGTCAGCTACATTATCATCACATATTGCAACATGCATACCCTTCACCTCTGTTTGTATTCTAAATTATCCCAAATGCCAAACGAATTAAATGTATTATAGCATAATTTAGTAAAAAGGAACAGAAAAAATTCCCCATTATATAATGGTCATTACATTATGGAAAATTGTAATGGGGAATTTGCGATGAACACGATCAGCGCCACCTGTAACAAAAGGATGACCGGCAGCCCGTAGACGAAATACCAGTGACGCGTTTTATGATGAAACAGGCGCATTCCGATGATGGCGCCAATGCTGCCGCCGATGAGGGCAACGACAAAGAAGGTGTACTCGGGGATACGCCAGAGTTTCTTAACTGCCTTTCGTTTGTCGATGCCCATCATGGCAAAACCAATCAGATTCATCACNGCGAAATATCCTGCGATAATACTGATGACAACCATATCTTTATTTCTCGTTTTGTTCCTGCATCTTCATTGCGCGAACCTTGCAGGAAAGACCAAAGAGGTTGATAAAGCCCTCTGCATCATGATGATCATACAGATCACCGGTCTTGAATGAAGCGATGCTTTCATTGTAAAGCGTGTAAGGACTTGTTTCGCCGGCTTTGATGATATTGCCCTTGTAAAGTTTAAACTTTACTTCACCGGTCACATATTCCTGTGTTTTTTCGATAAATGCCTGTATTGCCTCGCGTTTCGGCGTGAACCATTTTCCTTCGTAAACCGTGTCGGCAAGCTTGTTGCCCATTTCCTTCTTTAAGGTATAAGTATCGCGGTCAAGGATCAGTTCCTCAAGCTGCTGATGCGCTTCCATAAGGATTGTTCCGCCCGGTGTTTCATAAACGCCGCGTGATTTCATGCCGACAACGCGGTTCTCGACAATGTCAACAATACCGATNCCGTGCTTTCCGCCAAGTCTGTTTAACTCTCTTATAATATCGGAAACTTTCATTGCCTTTCCGTTTACNGTCTTCGGAACGCCCTTTTCAAATGTCATNGTNACATACTCGCCTTCCTCGGGAGCCTTTTCGGGNGTNNNNCCGAGNACNAGNAGNTGNTCNTANTTTGGTTCGTTTGCGGGATCTTCAAGNTCCANTCCCTCGTGGCTGATNTGCCAGATNTTNCTGTCNCGGCTGTANGACGAATCTGCTGAGAACGGAAGATCNATTCCGTGTGCCTTACAGTANTCGATTTCNGACTCGCGGGAGTCCATTGTCCATTTATCGTTTCTCCATGCGGCAATGATCTTGATATCGGGCGCAAGCGCCTTGATGCCAAGCTCGAAACGGATCTGGTCGTTTCCTTTTCCCGTAGCGCCGTGGCAGATTGCGGTAGCGCCCTCTTTTCTTGCAATCTCAACAAGCTTTTTCGCGATCAGCGGACGCGCCATNGAGGTACCCAAAAGGTANTTGTTCTCATAAACNGCNTTTGCCTGTACACAGGGAACGATATACTCGTCACAGAATTCATCAACGACATTTTCAATATAAAGCTTTTCGGCNCCGCAGAATTTCGCACGTTCTTCCAGACCGTCAAGCTCNTCCTCCTGTCCGCAGTCCACNCAGACGCAGATCACGTCATAATCAAAATTTTCCTTCAACCAAGGAATGATAGCAGTCGTNTCAAGACCGCCNGAATAAGCAAGCACAACTTTTTCTTTCATAATAAGTTCTCCTTTTTCTCTGTTAATTTGTATGTAACATACGACTAAAAATACTATACATCATTGTAANGTATAAATCAAGTGAAAAATTATACATTTTATCTTGACAAAAATGAATAAAAGCGTAAAATATAAACAATTAATATGNATAATATGCATNNATNCATGCATAAAAATTCAATANATCAATTANAATTCCCGATGCGCTGTCNGATATGGAAACAGAGGTTANTGTTCAGACAGGACTTAGCATTTACTGCTAATTATGGCTTTATAAGCCACGTGCGAAAACGTATCGGAGTCAAGTAAAAATCCATTACCGAAGGTGATTTTGCATGGATTTTTANCTGTTANTGGAACGGAGTGAACAGTAACAAGCAGAAAATAAAAGGGTTGTAATTTTATCACNNATAAATTATCATATANAGATAGACCTTTTTATGGGAANACGGAGAGGAAAATACCATGAAGATAAGAGCGATGNCGATAGATGATTACGAACAGGTATATGCGCTGTGGAAGCAGATTAAAGGCTTTGGAATGCGAAGCATTGACGATTCNCGNGAGGGCGTTTCGCGGTTTTTGGAGCGCAATCCGAATATCAGCGTGGTAGCTGTGGAGGATGAAAGGGTCGTAGGCGCAATCCTTTGCGGTCACGACGGCAGACGCGGCTGTCTGTATCATGTGTGTGTTGCGCCCGACTATCGAAGACGCGGCATCGGGAAGGCGATGGTCGTATTCTGCATGGACGCGCTCAAAAAAGAGCAGATTAACAAAGTAACGCTGATCGCGTTTACCAAGAACGACATCGGAAACGCGTTTTGGCACAATGTAGGCTGGGTGCAGCGGGAAGATTTGAATTATTATGACTTTGTATTAAATAAAGAAAACATTACGGCATTTAATCAATAACCGAAAGGAGTATATTATGATCGAGCAAATAAAGGGCGGTGTGACCGCGGCGAAAGGGTTTGAGGCGTCGGGAACGGCGGCAAATATCAAATATAAAGACAGAATGGATATGGCGATGATCTACAGCGAAGCGCCTTGCAACGTGGCGGGAACATTTACGACGAATGTGGTGAAGGCGGCGCCTGTTTTGTGGGATAAGGATATTGTGGACAACAGTCCCTATGCGCAGGCGGTTGTCGTGAATGCGGGAATTGCCAATGCATGTACGGGAAAACAGGGCATGGATTACTGCCGCGAGGAGGCGCAGACGGTTTCGGGACTGTTGAATATTCCCGAAAATTCCGTGCTGGTAGGTTCGACCGGCGTGATCGGAATGCAGCTTCCGATGGAGCGCATTAATGAGGGCATCAAAAAGCTTGCGGCTGCAAAGAACGGCAGCATCGAGGCGGGAACGACCGCTTCAAAGGCGATCATGACGACCGATACGGTCAATAAGGAGATTGCTGTGCAGTTCGAACTGGATGGAAAGACTGTGACAGTCGGCGGAATGAGCAAAGGTTCCGGCATGATACATCCAAACATGTGTACGATGCTTGCTTATATCACGACCGACGTGGCAATCAGCAAACCGCTTTTACAGGAGGCGTTGAGCAACAGCATCGTCGATTCTTATAATATGATCTCGGTTGACGGTGATACATCGACAAACGATACCTGCCTCGTGCTTGCAAACGGGCTTGCGGGAAATAATGAGATTACGCAAAAGGGAGAGGGCTATGATAAATTCTGCGAGGCGCTCAATTTTGTCAATACATATCTTGCAAGGAAAATGGCGGGCGACGGTGAGGGCGCGACGGCATTGTTTGAAACAACAGTGATGAACGCGGCGACAAAACAGGAGGCAAGGATTCTCGCGAAATCCGTCATCGGTTCAAGTCTTTGTAAAGCCGCGATTTACGGTCATGATGCCAATTTCGGCAGATTTTTGTGTGCGCTCGGTTATTCTGGTGTGAAGTTTGATCCCGAACAGGTGGAATTGTATTTTGAGAGCAGCGCGGGAAAACTTTTGATTTATAAAGATGGAGCGGCTGTGGATTACAGCGAGGAGAAGGCGACGGAAATTTTGTCGCAGCCCGAGGTTACTGTGCTTGTCGACATGAAAATGGGAAAGGAAACGGCGACGGCGTGGGGATGTGACCTGACTTATGATTATGTAAAAATTAATGCGGATTACAGGAGTTAGAAAAAACAAAAAGAAATTCTAAGGCGATAAAGGACATCACCTAAGAATTTCTATGTTTTGTTCAAAAAGAACGCCGAGGGCGTTCTTAATAAAGGAAGAATGAAAGGATATAACGGAATGAAAGAACAGGATATGAATAAAATTTTGTCAAAGGCGGAGGTGCTGATTGAGGCGCTCCCTTACATACAGAAATTTAACAGGAAATATATTGTCGTAAAATACGGCGGAAGCGCGATGAGCAATGAGGAGCTTCAGCGGAATGTGATCAAGGACGTGACGCTTTTAAAGCTTGTCGGTTTCAAACCGATCATTGTGCACGGCGGTGGTAAGGAAATCAGCCGCTGGGTGGAAAAGACGGGTAAGGAGGCAAAATTTGTCAACGGACTGCGTGTGACGGATGCGGATACGATGGAGATTGCCGAGATGGTCTTAAATAAGGTCAACAAAAGCCTTGTGACAATGGTTCAGGAACTTGGCGTGAAAGCGGTTGGCATCAGCGGAAAGGACGGCGGACTTTTACAGGTTGACAAGAAATATGCCGACGGTCAGGATATCGGCTTTGTGGGGGATATCAAGGAGGTTAATCCGAAGGTATTATTTGATCTGATTGAAAAGGATTTTCTTCCGATTGTCGCGCCGATCGGGCTTGACGATCATTTTCAGACATACAATATCAACGCGGATGATGCGGCGTGTGCGATCGCAAAGGCGGTAGGCGCCGAAAAGCTTGCATTTCTGACGGATATTGAGGGTCTTTACAAAGATATNAACGACAAAGCATCTTTTATTTCAAGAATTTCGGCATCACAGGCGGATGAGCTGATTGAGGAAGGCTTTATCGGCGGCGGAATGCTGCCAAAACTCAATAACTGCACGAGCGCGATTAAAAACGGCGTCAGCCGTGTACATATTCTGGACGGGCGTATTCCGCACTGTCTGCTTTTGGAGATATTTACAAGAAACGGTATCGGAACGGCGATCGTTCAGGACGAAGACCTTGAAAAGATGGAAAAAGGCGAATAATGGGAGGATAAGAAAGATGAACATGAAAGAATACATAGAAGAAGCGGAGGCGGCGCTGCTGCATACGTACAACCGTTATCAGATTGTCTGGGAAAAAGGNGACGGTATGTACATGTACGATATTGAGGGCAAAAAGTACCTTGATTTTGTAGCGGGTATTGCTGTATTTGCGCTTGGTTACAATAACAAAGCATACAATGACGCGCTGAAAGAGCAGATTGATAAAGTGATTCATACATCCAATTATTATTACAATATCCCCGCGATAGAGGCGGCAAAAAAGCTGAAAAAAGTATCCGGTATGGATCGGATCTTCTATACGAACAGCGGTGCTGAGGCAGTGGAGGGTGCGCTCAAAGCGGCAAGAAAGTATGCCTTTTTAAGAGACGGGCACACAGACCACGAAATCATTGCGATGAACCATTCGTTCCACGGACGTACGATGGGAGCGCTTGCAGTGACGGGAAATCCGCATTACAGGGAGGCGTTTGAGCCGTTGATCGGGAATATTCGATTTGCCGATTACAATGATTTTGAGAGCGTAAAGGCGCAAGTGACAGACAAGACATGTGCCATTATCATGGAAACAGTTCAGGGTGAGGGAGGCATTTATCCCGCAACGGAGGATTTTCTCAAAAATATCAGAGCGCTCTGCGACGAGAAGGATATTCTGTTGATCCTGGACGAGATTCAGTGTGGTATGGGTAGAACGGGATATATGTACGCATGGCAGCGATACGGCGTTAAGCCCGACATTATGGCGAGCGCGAAAGCGATTGGCTGCGGCGTGCCTGTGGGAGCATTTATGATGACCGAAAAAGTAGCACAGCAATCGCTTACGAGTGGTGATCACGGAACGACATACGGCGGAAATCCGTTTGCATGCGCGGCTGTTTCCAAGGTTCTTGATCTGTTTGAGGAACTCAACGTCTTGGACAATGTAAAAGCATCGGGCGATTATCTGTATGAAAAACTTGAGGAACTTGCCGCAAAGCACGACTGCATCAAGGAACACAGGGGTGTCGGTCTGATGCAGGGNTTGGAGTGNGANAAACCGGTTGNTGATATNATCAATAAGGCGATTGCAAANGGGCTCTTGTTGATCAATGCGGGGGCAAATGTGATNCGGTTTCTTCCGCCGCTNATTGTATCAAANCAGGAGATTGACGANATGATAGCNATTCTNGATGCCTGTTTTTAAGGNCTGGTGTCGGGAAGACAGAAAGGGCAGAGGTANCGAAATGAAACACACGAAAATAGGAGAAAGGCTGCTTTTTGCGGNAGTGATACTTGTTCTTGCGGCAGTNGCGATCANNGNNGCGGTTCAGCTTGGCAANGANNCGCAAACGCAAACNGACAANGCGAAAAAAGAAACNATNCGTCTTTGGTATACNGANGATACGCTGACNGATTATCTNAGNAGNAAGGTACTGGAATTNTATAATCAAACAGATGTTCGTGTTGAGACAAAACTNGTGTCGGGACTGGAATATCTTGAGGCNATCAANAAGGCNAGTTTAAGTGAGGAAGANGAANCGCCGGACGTNTATATNATCAGCAATGANTCTCTCGAGAAGGCATATTTGTCGGGACTTGCTGTGGAACTTGACGAGTCGGTTCCGATTTATCTGCCTGCGNCGTACAATCAGGCGGCAAAAAATGCGGTCACATACGACAANAAATATGTNGGCTGTCCGTTCTANTTTGAAACAAGNGCNCTNCTTTACAATAAAACNTATTTAGAGCAGATTGTCGAGGCGTCAAACACAAACGAGGAAGGGGAAGCNCAGGAGNCGGCGCAGCAAACCGTGACNGCAGAGGATTTNATCCCGACCTCCATTGCAGATATTTTGAANTTNGCNGATCAGTATTCCGCGCCGGAAAACGTTGAATATTTCTTTCGGTGGGATGTATCGGATATTTTTTATAATTACTTTTTTATCGGGAATTATATTTCCGTAGGCGGTGATGCGGGCGATGACAAGAGTGACATCGATATCTATAACACGGAGTCNATATCNACNCTCAAGGTTTATCAGGAGTTGAATCAGTTTTTCTCCATTGATACNAAGGAAACGAACTATGACACGATCATGCAGGAGTTTTTGGAGGGAAAGACCATCTACACGATTGCNACNAGNGACTGTATCAAAAAGCTTGACGATGCCGCAAAGAACGGTGAATTTCCCTACGAATACGGGATCGCGCAGCTTCCGGATATCAACATCGAACTCAGCACAAGAGGCATGTCGGTGACGAACGCGTTTGTCATCAACGGCTACTCGACGCATAAGGCGTCGGCGGCATCGCTGATCCGGTATCTTGCGGATGCGTCGGTGGAGGACCTTTATGAGATGACGGGAAAAATTTCCGCAATGACCAAACAGGAGTATGACGATCCGCATGTGGAGGGATTTGTGCAAAGCTATGCGGATTCAGTGCCGATTCCGAAGATGCTTGAAACGAGCAACTTCTGGGTAGGACTTGAAATCTGCTTTGCGAAAGTCTGGTCGGGCGAAGACGCAAATACGCAGATACGGATGCTCTCGGAGCAGATTAAGACGCAGTTAAACGGTGCGGCTGTGACGGAGGAAATTTTAGAGGATCCGCAAGTAGAGCTTCTTCCGGCGGTAGAGTACGAAGATGTACCCATCGAGGAAGGAGAAATACCTGACGCGGGTATGCCCGCGGCGGCAGATACGGAATCTGAATAAAAAGTGAAAAAATATCCAATCATAGGAATACAAAAAGAAAGGTGTGAGTAGGAATATGATTGGATTTTTTATTGCATTGATATCGGGTGCGCTGATGAGCGTACAGGGTGTGTTTAATACGAAGGTCACGGAAAATTCAAGCCTTTGGGCGGCGAATGTGTTTGTGCAGTTTACGGCATTTCTTGTCTGTCTGATCGCGTGGCTTTGCGCTGACAGAACTTCTTTTCGGGATGTGATATCGGTCGAGCCGAAATATTTTCTGCTGGGCGGCGTGATGGGTGCGTTTATTACACTTACCGTGATCAAAAGTATGGACGCGCTGGGTCCCGCAAAGGCGGTCATGCTGATCGTCATTTCGCAGCTTATCATTGCGTATCTGATTGAACTTTTTGGGATGTTCGGCGTGGAAAAGCAGCCTTTTAGCTGGCGGAAGGTAATCGGTGCGCTGCTGGCGATCGTCGGATTTATCGTATTTAAATTTAAATAAAAAATATCCGCGAAATGTCAAAAATAGCGCTTGTATTGCGTTTCAAATTAGAATAAAATAATCATAGATATGCATAGAGGGGCTTTATCGAAAAAACGATAAAGGAGCTATGAATATTTATGAGCAATTTAAAATTAAATAAGGTAATGAATTTAAAAGGGCTTGCAACAGCGTGTATTTTTATGGTTGCGCTTTTGATGCCTGTATTTTTGTGCGGCTGTAGCGGGAAAACGGGCGGTGATGAGCTGCTGTTTCAGATGAATGAAGAGGCGGATACGCAGTCTTTGCCGGATTTGGCTTCGGAGGAAACGGCTGTCTGTGCGGATTCGGAATGCGCAGAAACCGCTTGCATTTACGTCTACGTCTGCGGCGCGGTCGAAAATCCCGACGTGTATCGGGTCGCGGCAGAAAGCAGGCTCTTTGAAGTGATTGAAATGGCGGGCGGCTTTACGGAAGAAGCGGATCGGGCATATTTAAACCTTGCGCGGAATGTCACGGACGGAGAGCAGATTGTCGTATATACCGTGGAGGAAACTGCCAATAAAATGACACCTGTGTCAGAAAATGAAATAACACAGTCGGGCGGCGGACTTGTCAATATCAACAAGGCGTCGCTTGCAGAATTGACGGGGATTTCCGGTATCGGAGAAAGCCGCGCAAAGGCGATCATAGACTATCGTGAGAAGCACGGCGGTTTTGGGTCCGTTGAGGAAATCAAAAAGGTAGACGGAATAAAGGACGGACTTTTTTCTAAAATAAAAGATTATATTACAGTATAAATATGACATGTATGTCATAAAGCATTGTCGGAGTTGGAAAAGGGGATAGTGTGAAAAATTTAAATTTTTCACACGGCAAATTTGTGCTTACGCCCAAATTCGCAGGAATTGGCAAGAATGGGGGATTAAGATGGCGAAAAAGATTTTGGTGGTAGACGATGAAAAATTGATTGTAAAGGGGATCCGCTTCAGCTTGGAGCAGGACGATATGGAGGTTGACTGCGCGTACGACGGTGAGGAGGCGCTTGAGCTGGTAAAGGCGAATAAGTATGATATTGTTCTTTTGGATATCATGCTGCCGAAGCTTACCGGTCTTGAGGTGTGTCAGCAGATTCGGGAATTTTCCAATGTGCCCGTCATTATGCTTACGGCAAAGGGCGACGATATGGATAAGATTTTAGGACTGGAATACGGCGCAGACGATTATATTACCAAGCCGTTTAATATCCTTGAGGTAAAAGCGAGGATCAAAGCGATCATGCGAAGAACCGGAACCAAGTCCGACCCCAGAAAAAAGACACAGGTGATCGAGGCGGGTGAATTGAAGCTTGACTGCGAGGGAAGACGACTTTATATCGCGGGAAAAGAGGTTAATCTGACAGCGAAGGAGTTTGACGTTCTGGAGCTTCTGATTTTAAATCCGAATAAGGTGTACAGCCGTGAAAATTTGTTAAAGCTTGTGTGGGGCGCCGATTATCCCGGCGATGTTCGTACGGTTGATGTACATATCAGACGGCTTCGGGAAAAGATTGAGTCCAATCCAAGCGAGCCGAAGTATGTACATACCAAATGGGGCGTTGGGTATTATTATAAATAGGAGAAACAGACTGTGGGAAAGGCGAAGCTTTTTAAATTTTTTAAAAGTCTGAAAACAAGAATCTTTTGTATTGTCATGATCGCGGGCATTCTGCCCTGCGTTATCCTCCATTGCGGAATACTGGAGCGATATATCAGCAACGCCGTGTCGGTGCGGACAAACGAGGTGCAGACACAGGTAAAGATTATCGCGGATCATCTGCTTACCTATAATTATCTTTTTGACAACACAAATGAGGTTGTAAACGCGGAGTTGTCACAGCTTTCCAATCTCTATGACGGTCGTGTGCTGATCATAGACGGCAATTTAAAGATCATCAAGGATACATATGCTGTCAGTGAGGGAAAAACGATTATTTCGGAGGATATCGTTAAGTGTTTTAAAGACGGTGTGGCGGCAAACAGTCTTAAAGGCAAAGAGTATATTGAGATTATTGTGCCGATTGAGGAAAAACTTGCGGACAGTTCGCGGATTGTGGGGGTGATGCTCACAAGCGTGTCGACGGACAGCATTATCAGCAGCTATGAGTACATACAAAGCAGAGCGTATCTGTTGGAGATGTGCGCGCTTGTGGTAATTTTTGGCATGGCATTTTTTTTGAGCCGCAAACTGTTAAAGCCTTTTGAGCAGATTACGGACGCGATCAACGAGGTCAAGAACGGTTTTACGGACGAAGAGATTAATGTGCGCAATTACACGGAAACGGAGCGCATCGGTGATGCCTTTAATCAAATGCTCGGCAGAATGAAAGTCTTGGATGATTCCAGACAGGAATTTGTGTCCAACGTGTCGCATGAGTTAAAGACGCCGCTTGCCTCCATGAAAGTGCTTGCCGATTCGCTTATTACGCAGGAGGACGTGCCTGTCGAACTTTACCGCGAGTTTATGACGGATATCGCGGCGGAGATCGATCGCGAAAATAAGATTATTACGGATTTGCTTTCGCTCGTGAAAATGACGAGAACTTCCGAGGATATGAATGTCGAAACGATGGATATCAATTCGATCTTAGAGCTTTTGTTAAAGCGTTTGGGACCGATTGCGGCACGCGCGGGAGTAAAGATCATCTTTGAGAGCAGACGACCTGTGAGCGCGGAGGTAGATGAAGTGAAACTTACATTAGCGCTGTCTAACCTCGTTGAGAACGCGATCAAATATAATATTGAGAATGGCTGGGTGAAAGTTGTGCTTGACGCGGATCACCAGTGTTTTACGATTGAGGTGTCCGATTCGGGCATCGGGATACCGGAGGAGTCCATCGAGCATATTTACGAGCGTTTTTACCGTGTGGACAAATCGCATTCGCGGGAGATTGGCGGTACGGGACTTGGACTTGCGATTACAAGAAATGCCGTACTGATGCACAGAGGCTCTATCAATGTGAGCAGCGTGGAGGGCGTCGGCACCGTATTTACTGTGAAGATACCGCTTACTTACATCGCGTAGATCATATCGGAAGGGAAGAATTCCTATGAAAAAAAGACCGTTTTACATAACGTTTTTTCTGTGTGTTCTCGTTTTGGCAGTGGTATGTTTTACCGGTTGCAGCGAGGAGGAAGTACAGGGAACATCTGTTGATATATCCTACCTGAATAAGAACGAAACAAAGCTGGTGAAGGAAACGCATTACCTTCAGGGAGACGATATCAAGGAGAATATTGTGGAGGTGCTGACGCTTTTGTGCACAGTGCCGGAAAATAAAGAGTTGAGGGCGACACTCACAAGCGGAATCAATATTGTTACCTACACGCTTGAAGACGACCAGGTGACAGTTTCCCTGAGCGAAAAGTACAAGGATATCCCGCGCACGACCGAGGTGCTTACAAGGGCGGCAATCGTGCGGAGTCTTACAGCGCTTGACGGCGTAAGCTGTGTCATGATTACGATCAATGGCGAACCGCTTACCGACACATCGGGGAATGTCGTGGGCATTATGACTGCTGACATGTTTGTCGATAACGCGGGAGAGATGGTGGAAGCGCAGGACACGAAGGTCATGCTGCGCCTTTACTTTGCAAACGAGGAGGGCGACGGATTGATTGCCGTGAACAGAGAGCTTTCCCACAATGCGGATGTGTCGAATGTGTCAATGGAAAAAATTGTCTTAGAGCAGCTGATCAAGGGACCGGCAAACGAGGAAACGTATCCGGTTATCAGTCCGGATACAAAGATTGTGAGTGTGACCGTAAAGGACGGTATCTGTCATATTAATTTTGACAGTGCGTTTGAAACGGCGATCAATAATGTGACAACGGATGTCACAATCTATTCGATTGTCAACTCGCTTTCGGAGCTTAGCACGGTCAATAAGGTGCAGATTTCCATAGACGGTGACAGTGACAATAAGTTTCGGGATAAGTATGATTTTTCAACTGTTTTCGAGCGGAATTTGTCGCTTGTAAATTAAAAAAGAATATTAGAAATAGGAGATTATGGAATGAGAAGACCGCTTTGCTGCGTATGTCTGGCATTTGTGGCGGCTGTGTTCCTATACCTTTTAGCGGGGATGCTGCCCGCAAGCGCTGTTGCGGAAACAGAGGGCAGCAGACTTACGCTGATGGGTGAGTTATACAATAAGGAATATAAAAATGACAGTCTGGTGCTTTATCTAAAGCATGTGAAAAAAATCAATCAAAATTCTGCGGATAATATCAATCCGATTTCCAAGCAACAAAAAATAATTGAATATAAAAATGACACATGTGTCATGTGTTATATGGACAGCGGCGCTTTTTCGTATGAAAACGAGCTAAAGCTTGGCGCATGGATAGCGGTCGAGGGAGAGGTTTCTTTCTTTGATGAGGCGCGAAATCCCGGCGCGTTCGACGCGAGGCAGTATTATCGGACACTGGGCATCGACTTTCGATTGTTTGACACGGAAGTAATTGCAACCGGTTCGTCTTACAGCGCATATCATGAGGGGCTTTACAGGCTGCGCAGAAGCTTTGAAGCAGTGTATGATGCGACGCTTTCAAAAGAGGATGCGGCGGTTTTAAAGGCAATGGCGCTCGGAAATAAGACGGAGCTTGATATTCGGCAAAAGCAGTTATTTCAAAGAAGCGGCATATCGCATATTCTCGCGATATCGGGACTGCATATATCGCTGATCGGAATGCTGTTTTACGGCATTTTGAAGAAAATGCGCATACCGCGCGCTCTGTCCTCCCTTTTTTGCATTGCGCTTATGATCGCGTATGGTGATATGGTTGGCATGTCAAGTTCCGCATACCGCGCCGTTTTTATGTTTGGAATGAAGCTTCTGGCAGATGCGCTTGGGCGCACATATGATATGCTGACGGCGCTTTCGCTTGCAGCTGTGCTGCTGCTGGCAGAACAGCCGCTCTATCTTTATCAACCCGGATTTTTATTATCTTTTGGGGCAATCCTTGGTATCGGACTTTTTTCGAATTTGGTAAAACCCGATTTGGAGCGTATAAAAAACAAAACACTTCAAAAGACGGCATCTGCTTTAAGTGGCAGTCTTAGTATCTTTCTGGTGCACTTCCCGATTCTGTTATGTTCTTATTATGAATTCCCCGTATATTCCTTTTTGCTGAATTTGATTGTGATTCCTGCGATGAGCATCGTGCTTGTAATGGGGCTTTTATGTCTTGTATGCGGTAGCATCGGCGGCGTGTTTCTTGGCGTGTCAAAGCTTGCGGGGCTGGTTTGTCATGTGCTGCTTGCGTGTTTTGAAGGGGCGTCGGAGATTTCGTTGAAGCTGCCGTTTGCGCAGTGGATTGTGGGAAGACCCGAAAATTGGAAGATCGTTGTGTTTTATCTGGCTGTATTTGCGCTTTACGGAATGCACTGTTACGCGAAAAAAGCATCGAAGAGCGCACGCGCACGGACGTTGAATATGCGTATTACAATACCGTATTGGTACAAGCTGGTATGTATTGCTTCGTTCATAATCTTTTTGGGACATCACAGTATTTATGACACAAGCGTCACTTTTTTAGACGTGGGACAAGGAGACGGAATCTACATCGAGAGTGTAAGCGGGAAACACTATCTGATTGACTGTGGAAGTTCCTCAAAGAAGAGTGTGGGTCAGTACACCTTGCTGCCGTTTTTGAAATATACGGGAACTTCGAAAGTTGACGCCGTATTTTTGACGCATTTAGATCAGGATCATATTTCCGGCGTACGTGAACTTTTGGAGGAATATGAAAACGGCAGCGGCGTATCGGGAATCACGATCGAGCGGATCATCGTGGCGGCGGCAGTGATCAAGGACGAGGCATATGAGGAACTGAAAACATTATGTGAGGAGAAGGAAATACCGCTTTTGTATGTAAGCGCGGGCGATAAAATCGGCGATGAAACGCTTTCTTTTGAAGCGCTTCATCCAAGCCGCGATTACATGCCCGATTCGCGCAATGCCTATTCGCTTGTGCTAAGACTTGTTGTTAAGGAGAAGGATTCTCAATTTTGCGCGCTGTTTACGGGAGATGTCGAGGCGGACGGCGAGGCGAGGGTGGCAGAGTATTTCAAAGAAAACGGGGAAACTTTGCCGATCGATCTCTATAAGGCGGCGCATCACGGCTCCAGATACTCGAATACATGGGAACTTGTAAGTCTGGTCAAACCGACGCTTACTGTGATTTCATGCGGAGAAGATAATTCGTACGGGCATCCGCATGAGGAAGCGGTTGAAGTCTTTACCATGGCGGGAAGCGCGATTGCCGTGACAAAAGATACGGGGGCAGTTACGGTTCGCATTCGAAAAGGTAAGTGGCGCGTGAATTATTACAAAAAGGAATGAAAATTTGCGCGGGTTATGATAAAATAAAAAAAGGAGGAGAAAACCTTATGAAACGCATAGCACAGGATATCAAGAGCGGAGAATTTGCGCATATTTACTTGCTTTACGGCGAGGAGGCTTATCTTCGAAAGCAGTATCGCGACAATTTGAAAAAGGCGCTTGTGCCGGATGACGATACGATGAATTGCAGCATTTACGCGGGGAAAGAGATTAATGTGAATGAAGTAATCGATTTAGCAGGAACAATGCCCTTTTTTGCGGAGCACCGCGTAATCGTTGTAGAAAACAGCGGTTTTTTTAAGTCGGGATCAAATGATAGGCTGTTGGAACTCCTAAAGGACATGCCGCAAACTTCCTATATGATCTTTGTCGAGGAGGAGGTTGATAAGCGCGGAAAGCTCTATAAGGCTGTGACGGCAAACGGCTATGCCGCGCTCTGCGAGATGCAGGACGAGGCGACGCTTAAAAAATGGATCATGGGTCTGCTCAAACGGGAAAATAAGATGATAACCGCGGACGCGTTAAATCTTTTGCTGGATAAAACGGGCGCCAATATGGAAAATATAAAACGTGAGGTCGAAAAGCTGGTATGCTACAAATATTTCGATGAGGGAATCACTGCGGAAGATGTTGAGGAGCTTTGTACCGTTCAGATACAGAACCGCATTTTTGACATGGTCGAGGCAGTGGCGGCAAAAAATCAAAAGACGGCGCTCGCGTTGTACTACGATCTGCTTGCCCTGAAAGAAGCGCCGATGAAAATTCTGGCGTTGATCGCAAGGCAGTTTCACATGCTGCTTCAAGTCAGGGAGATGAAGCAGAAGGGATATCCTGAGAATGAAATCGCACAGAAAACGGGATTGAATCCGTATTATTTAAAAAAGAAATACATTCCACAGGCGGCGCAGTTTTCGCTTCCCAAGCTTGAGGCGGCGCTAAGGGCGTGCGTGGACGCAGAAGAGCGCGTAAAGACGGGAAAAATGCCTGATACAATGAGCGTTGAGCTGATCATTGTGGGATTGAGCGCTAAATAAAAGGAGGGTGATGACATGATACCAAAAGATCCGGCGATGCTTTTAAGCTTCATCAATTTAAAGCTTCGTGACTTTTATCCAAGCCTCGACGCATTTTGCGAGGACACGGGCGAGGACAAAAAAGCGATCGAGGAGAAGCTTGCTGAAATAAATTATTATTATGATAAAGAAAAAAATCAGTTTCTATAAAAACNGNATTGTTAAAAACTGCCAATTTGTCNAAAGTGTGTTTNCAATTTTGACAAATTGGCTTTTCNTTTGNATANGCNNAAAAAACGGNGGTTGACAAAGAAATCACAAAGATANAATCCGTGATTTTGTATAAAAANATAAAAAATAAAATGNNAACTTGTCCANAATGCACAANTNTTNTGGAAAATNTTAGTTGTTTNNNCCTNTTGNCANATTGACNAATCNNGTGNTANNGTATATTTGTGGAAAGTTGGCGCGGNTATATAAAGAAGTGCCGCAAAAAGAAACCAAAAGGTAGTTTTCAATTAAAAATGGAGGAAAAAAACGTGGAAACAAATTTTAAGAACNGATTCAAGAAGCTTTTAACATTTGCTTTANCAGTATGCATGGTATTNGGCATGGNNCTCAACACAGGNGTGTCTACGGTACATGCGGCAGGTTCTACTTCATGGAATTTNAAAAACNCAGGNTTTAANAGTCTTGGCACAATCTCTTCTAANGTAACAGTCAGCGGACTTGGACTTGTAGCAACCAGTTCAAAGACAATGTCAGTCATCGCNGACAGTCAGACGGTTTCAGGCACATCTTACACACATGCNCTTGCACTTGGCGGCAGNGGTTCAAAAAGCTATCGNNCNGTAAAAGTTCCCGTAAGTTCAGAAGCNACAATCAAAGTTATTTTAAGAAGTTCAGGAAGCGCAGCAAGAACNCTNNTNGTAGCNGATGCAAACGGAAAGCAGCTTGGCACAATGANCGCAGGTGTGGNAGCAGNACAGGNNNCTTATACATATAAAGGNTCNGCAGGTTATATTTATCTTTACTCATCAAACAGCGGTATNAATATCTACAAAATACAGGTTGACGANAGAGGAACTNCNTCAGGAAGTACGTCNTCAGGCAGCACATCNTCAGGAAGNACATCNTCNNGNNCAACAACATCAGGAAACACGATCACAGTTAAGAATGGCGGTACNACACTNGAAGCAGCTGTAAAGAGCGCAAAGAGCGGTACAACGATCGTNATNGACGGTACAGTAAAGTCAAACAAGATTGANCTTCCGGCAGGTGTAAACATTTCCGGNAAGAACAATGCAACAATNGATTTTTCACAGACATCAGGCAGCTCAGGCAGAGGCATCACACTCAAGGGCAANGGAANTACAATACAGAATATCACAGTAAAGAATGCNNCNGACAACGGTATCTATATNNCAGGTTCNAACAATACATTNAAGTATGTNGTATGCTGCTACAATNANGATGCAGGTTTCCANGTATCAGACGGNGGNGCAAACAANAAGTTNTANAATTGCAANTCNCATCANAATGCNGANGCNNCAGGNGANAATGCAGACGGNTATGCAGTAAAGCTTCATTCNGGCACAGGNAACTANTTTGAGAATTGTATAGCAGAGTACAACAGNGATGACGGATGGGATTGCTACGCNGCACATGGTGCAGTNACANTNATNAACTGCCAGGCAAACTACAACGGNTACTGCGACGGNATCTACGGTGACGGAAANGGCTTTAAGATGGGNGGTGTNGACAACAAGACANCCGGTGTNGCAGCACATCTTGATCCTTTAAATCACTACCTTGANGGATGNNNNGCAAAGGGNAANTACGCAGCAGGATTTGACAGAAANAANCAGAACGGNGTTGTTACAATGAAGAATTGTACAGGCGACTCTAACAAGACATTAAACTTNAACTGGCCTCTTACNGGNAAGCCTTCNGCACTTGGNTATCAGGTTACTTTTGGAAAGGCAAAGATNNNAAGCTGTACTTCAAAGAACGGCAAGAATAACATNAAGGGAGCAGAGCTTAGCGGTAATTGNGTAGGGTTCTAAAAATATAGAAAAGAATGATNAGAACGCNGGTTTTCGANAAAAACCTGCGTTCTTTTTTAATCAAACAATAACTTATCCACNGTCACAAACTCATATCCCTGTTTNTGNAGCTCATCGACNACCATCAGNGCGGCNTCNACGGANGATTTGTAATAATCATGCATTAANATNATGTCGTTNTCTCCGACNTTTTTGAGGACGGCCTGTGCNATGCAGGAGGNATTGGATTTGCACCAGTCAAGCGGATCGATCGTCCATAANATTGGAAACATNTTNAGCTCGGTTTCGAGTTTCTTATCCCATGCGCCNTACGGTGGGCGCACATATAATACTTCTTCACCCGTGATTTCCTGTAACACTTCGTTTGTCTTNACTAACTCCTGCTTGAANTTCTCGCGGTTTGATTTNGTNAGNTNTATGTGGGTGTATGTATGATTGCCAATGAGATGTCCCTCATCCTGCATCCGTTTAATAATATCAGGATGCAGCTCGGCATGNTCNCCNGTGACAAAGAAAGTTGCCACCACACCCCGNTCNTTTAGCCCGTCCAGTANCTGCTCNGTGTAAGCAGGGTGGGGACCGTCGTCGAAAGTCAGCGCAACACGCTTGACTTCGGATACATTGAGNGGNTGTGCGATGGTGAGNAGCGCGCTGTTATAAAATGCAATCTGACGGTTTANNGCAAGNGCTGCAAGGCACAGCGCCAGNCCATATAATATTTTCANGATAAAGTTATAATCTTGTGNGGACAATTTTTTCATAATCATGCCTTGTCGGNAAAANAGTGATTTCTATAACAGTATATGGNNTAAGGCATGTCATCATTCAGNAAAATTNNATCATAAAAAANCTCCCGCTGTTNAAACGGGAGNTTTCGTTCGTTGTTTTTATTTANTTAATGAGAATTGTNCGATCAAACCGTNCANAATNGTTGCCTGTGCGGATAATTCCTGNCTNGTTGCNGAAGCNTCNTCGGCNGTTGCCGCATTTGTCTGTACAACTTCGGAAATCTGGTCGATNCCGCTTTCCGCTCTGCGCATTGCNTCTGCCTGATCCTCAACCATNGTCTTAAGACTCNTAGAGGAATCNGCNATNTCCTTGATACCTNCTACAACAGNCTCGATCGCGTTTGCTGCGTCCTCGGCAGCTCTGTTTCCTTCNGTAACNTCTCGGATAGAGCNTTCGATCAATTCACGGCTGTCTACGGCAGCNTGTGCACTCTGATTTGCCAATACTCTGATNTCATCAGCCACAACNGAGAAACCGCGTCCGGACTCGCCGGCTCTTGCAGCCTCTATTGATGCATTCAGCGACAAGAGATTTGTCTGNGANGCAATGGATTCAATCTCGGAAATAATGTCGCCAATNNTTGTGGAAGCNTCACTGATNCGCTTCATTGCNGNNATCATGTTGNTCATTTCGGCGCGGCTGTTATCTGCCTCGTCAGCATANTGCTGTGCCTTTATGTATGATTCGTCTGCGCTCTGCGCGCTTCTTTCCATCGTNGCNGTAATGTCGGAAATGGTAGNNTGNAAATCCATAACGGCATTTGTCTGCTCTGTTGCGCCTTCNGCAAGNCNCTGTGACGCATCCGCCAAATCTCCGGAACCGCTGGAAACCTGGTTGGAAACTTCGCTGATNGATAACAGTGTTTCCGTCATCTGTTCTCTTAAGCCACGCATGGAAACATATAATTTATTGAANTCACCGGTATATTTATCGGGNCAGNTTGATGNGACGTTATAATTTCCNCNCGCCATNTCTCCNAATACCTNNCCNATATCGTGAATGATCATGTTCAATGTATTTGCCATNTCTGTCGCGTCTTCNGTCATNANTTCAATCTCATCANNGGTATCCGCCACNGGGAAAGGNTCNNCNAGNTCTCCTNNTGCAAANGTCNTAAGACGTTCNCCAAGNGCNAAGAGAGGANCGGAAATGGANNGCGCCATNGTTTTACCGATTTTGGTTGCCAGCATCATCGCGAATACGATTACAATAAGGATTACNATTAAGACAACAAAAGATACGNCNGTCAGTACAGTAGACCGCGTGTTGCCATTGTCGACTTTTCTCTCTAAAAGTTGTTCCGTCTTTTCATAAATGCTGCTAAATTTGTACGTCAGCTCATTAATCGCGATCTCCTGTGCCTGNAGGCAGCGCGCTCTATCCGTNNNNGCGCCTATTTCAATGACCTCATCAGCCTGCGCCCAAAAATCCGGCAGTTCGGCTTTGATCTCATTATATATATCCCTGGATGCTTCTGAGATAATGGTATCTTCTATTTTGGCAAAAGATTCNTCAAATAATGCTTTNTTNTCNTCATACTTNNCCACNGCNTTNTTGATTGCGGTCTCATCATCANATCCGATGGCTGCCCNAAGNGATGANCTGGCTTCGGCAAATTGATACAATGCCGTTCCGATATCTCCCTGTGCAAAACCGTAGTTTNNCAGTGCNGAAGAGTANGNCNGTGATACGATAATCATGATAANCGCTGCCGCTACTGCTACGACTCCCANAATTCCNGCNACTTTAATAAAGGATTTGGTTAGTTTTTTCTCGATGCTGTCCCGTTCGTTCATTGTGAATAGTCTCCTTTCTGTTATTCAAACAATATATTATACGATGTCCCTCCCCCTCCAATGGAACACTGACATTCTTTTTATGGGATGTGACATCATCTCCCATTATAATTGTTTTTTTTTTATTATGCAAGTATTTCCTGAAAATAAAACAAGATAAAAAGNGTTTCTTTTTGTGAAATGCATAATTGGGCAATTTATTATGAGAAACTGCTTGATAAATTGCGCGGACAATACTATAATTTAGTTATATTGTACAATTTTTTNCGGATTTGAAGTGTTGTTATAAAGCCGCGGAAAACGGAAATACTTTTCATATGTACCGAAATGATGCGTTTGAGAAGGGGGAAGTAATCGGATGCTGAAAAAAAATGTGGAATTACANGGAAAGACNATNTTGGTGACAGGGGCGGCCGGATTTATCGGCGCTAATCTTTCCCTTGCGCTTTTAAAAACAGTCGAAAATATAAAGATAATCGGCATCGACAATATGAACGANTATTATGANGTGTCGCTAAANGAGTTTCGCTTAGGGCAGATCAGGGAGCTGGAACANTCCGTGTCGGGCAGTTTTNTCTTTATAAAAGGAAACATTGCAGANCGTGCNTGTATNGAAGAANCNTTNCGGACNTATCNGCCNAATGTNGTAGTCAACCTTGCGGCACAGGCAGGNGTGCGNTACAGCATTGAAAATCCCGANGCCTATGTGGAGGCAAATCTNATTGGATTTTANAANATTTTGGAGGCGTGCCGCCACAGTTACGANAANGGCATGACAGGCGTGGAGCATCTGGTGTATGCAAGCTCGTCTTCGGTATATGGAAGCAACAAAAAGATTCCGTATTCCACGGAGGANAAAGTAGACAATCCGGTATCGTTATACGCGGCGACGAAAAANTCAAACGAGTTGTTGGCGCATGCTTACACGAAACTTTACGGNATTCCTTCTACGGGACTTCGCTTTTTTACGGTATACGGTCCGGCGGGAAGACCGGATATGGCGTATTTCGGCTTTACNAATAAGCTTGTTAAAAATGAAACAATCAAGATTTTTAATTATGGCAACTGCAAGCGGGATTTTACCTATATTGATGATATTGTGACAGGTGTGCAGGCAGTTATGCAGTGTGCGCCGCTGCCCAATGAGGACGGTGTCCGGTATAAGGTCTATAATATCGGAAACAATCAGCCTGAAAATCTTTTGGATTTTGTGGANATTTTNCAGGAGGAGTTNAAANCNGCNGAAATTCTTCCCGACGACTACGATTTTGAGGCGCATAAAGANCTTGTCGGAATGCAGCCGGGCGATGTGGAGATCACCTATGCGGACACAAGCGAGCTGGAACGGGATTTTGGCTTTAAGCCGAATACAAGTCTGAGNGACGGATTAAGAAATTTTGCNCAGTGGTACAAAAAATNTTATAAATAATATAAATAAGGAGCGAAGTTTAAATGGATTTTAAGAGAAAGAAAATTCGACTTGGTGACTTGCTCGTNGAGGCCGGTTCCATTACACAGGATCAGCTCATGAGCGCACTGGAAAAGCAGAANAAAACAGGCATGAAGCTTGGTNTGACACTTGTCGATGAAGGTATNATCAGTGAGGACGATATTGCGTTGGCGCTAAGNCAGCAGCTTGGCATTGAGATNGTGGATCTGCAGAATATCANTGTTGACACGGCAGTTACGCAGCTTGTNCCGGTCAATATTCTGAAAAAGTACACCATGATACCGTTTGCNTTCAATGAGAATAACAAGAANGTGCTCCGCGTGGCAATGGAAAATCCGTTGGATACNTACGCGCAGGAGGATATCTCGATCATCACAAACTATCAGGTAGAGCCTGTGATCGCGACGACGAGAAGTATCATGCTTGCGATNGANAANTANCANGGACANAACGAGATGAAGAGCGCNTTGAGCCAGTANGCGAAAGAGAAAAGGCTTGAGGTGGAGGTNGATGAACAGGAGCAGGCGGATATCAACAGNTCTCCGATCGTAAAACTGGTAAAGGAAATGATCGANCTTGCCGTGCGTCAGCGTGCGTCGGATATACATATCGAACCGATGGAGGAATATATTCGTGTTCGATACCGTATTGANGGNGTNATGCAGAAGAAAGCGACTTACAATGTGTCNGTNCTTTCCGCGATCATCGCGCGTATNAAGATTATCGGCGGNATGGATATTTCCGAGAAGAGAAAGCCGCAGGACGGTCGTATCACACAGATCGTAGACCATGTGGAGTACGATATCCGTGTTTCCATTCTNCCGACNGTGTTCGGCGAGAAGGTGGTTATGCGACTTACNGCGAAAATGGCGCTCACGAGAGAGAAGAGCCAGCTTGGTTTAAAACCNTACGAGTTGGAGCAGTTTGATTATATTATCAGNAATCCGCACGGAATNTTGCTNGTTACGGGACCGACNGGTAGTGGTAAATCGACNACGCTNTATACGGCGCTNAGTGANTTGAATACNGATGNCGTAAATATTATCACGGTTGAGGATCCCGTCGAGGCAAATATTGACGGTATCAANCAGGTACAGGTAAATCCGAAAGCGGAACTTACGTTNGCNAGNGCGCTTCGTTCAATCTTGCGACAGGACCCTGATNTCATCATGATNGGTGAGATNCGAGATGGTGAAACGGCNTCGATNGCGGTTCAGGCGTCNATCACGGGACACTTGGTTGTTAGTACGCTTCATACNAACTCGGCGGCAAGTACGATTACGCGANTGGAGGATATGGGCGTTGAGTCTTATCTGATCGCNGACTCTGTAATCGGTGTTATCGCACAGCGACTTGTAAGANGNCTTTGCCCCGTCTGCAAAAAGCCNAGACCNGCNACCGNGGACGAAAAGAAANTTATGGGTGTNGATGAGAATAAAGACGTTACGATNTANGANCCTTGCGGNTGTTCAAAATGNGATAATGTNGGNTATAAGGGACGTATCGGTGTGTANGAGATCATGANGATGACACCCTCGCTCAAAAAGATNATCAGTGCAAGACAGGGNGCNGATATNNTNAAGGAAAAGGCGATTGAAGAAGGCATGAGAACGCTTCGNATGAGCGGTTCNGAGTATGTTTTGGAAGGCATTACCTCNTATGCNGAGGCAGTGAGAATTTCNTTTGACTCGTAATNTTAAATATNATGAAGAAGAGCTGTGCACTCNATGGAATGCGCAGCTCTTTGTGATTCAATAAGGCGACTCGCGAANCGTGTCGACGTTTGATTCTTATAATACNGTATATCCTTTNTGNATTAAGACATTTTCCACTTCTTTCGGCTCTTCTGTGTGAAATACCATAATCGGTTTGCCGGACTGACGGTTGAAGGACAGGTACAGGTAGTCGACGTTGATGTTTCCTTCATTGATGGAACCTAAAAGTTTGTTGAGGTTTCCGACTTCGTCCGTGATTTCTACGCCGATGACGTTTACGGTCCGACACAGATATCCGTTTTCGTTCAATGCGTTACATGCCGTTTCCGGCTCCGATACCACCATGCGCACAATTCCGTACTCAGCGCTGTCGTTTGTGACGGAACCGAGGATATTGATTTTGTTGTCGAGCAGTATTTTTGTGATGTTTTGCATCGCGCCTTTTTTATTTTCCGCGAAAATTGAAATTTGTTTTAACATTTTTAATCCTCCATTCTTGCCAAAGTTTGCAAATTTGTAATATTTCTATAGTTGCTTTTATAATAGGATAGAAAACAAAATCTGTCTTGTAAAATATCGTCTAATAAAATAGATTTAAATGTGAAAAATTTCACGATTTAGATTGCATATCCCGCCTCAAATGCGGCTTTGTTGATGTCAACTGTCTTTGGCGGAACGGTCTGTTCAATCACTTCAATCCACTTTTCTTTCTCGAAATCCATGCGCTTTGCGGCAACACCGATAATAATCGTGTTGAAAACTTTCGGATTCCCTAATTTTTTCGCTTCCGCCATCGCATCTATGGCGATTACATTATGATTTTTTTGCAGTTCCTCGATAATATTCTCCGGATATTGCGCAGCGCCCGTCACAACTGTAATCGGGTCAATGCGCTGGTCGTTGACGATGATAACGCCGTCTTTTTTGAGAAAATGCGCGTATCGTAACGCCTCAAGTCGCTCAAACGCGATCAGCACGTCTGCCTGTCCTTCCTCGACAATCGGTTCCGATACCAAGTCGCCGTAGCGCACAAAGGTCACAACGCTTCCGCCGCGCTGTGCCATTCCGTGTACCTCGGAAAGTTTTACATCATAGCCCGCCTTTGTGGTGATTCCGCCAAGGATACGGCTTGTAAGCAGTGTACCCTGACCGCCTACACCGACAATCATTATATTTTTTGTAGTCATTCTATCTATATCCTCCAATCTTACTCAGTCCGCGAATTTGTGCCCTTGCACAAATTTGCCGTGTGAAATTTTCAATTTCACACTAGCCTCCTTAATCGACATGTTCAATGGCGTCAAATTTGCAGCGCTTCATGCAAAGTCCGCAGCCGTTACACATTGTATCATCAATCTTGACCGTACCGTCCGCATTTTTTGTGATCGCGGGACAGCCGGGAACAAGGCACATACCGCACTTTTTGCATTTTTCGGGAATTGCGACACACTTTGCTTTTGTTGCCTGTGATTTTAAGAGGGCGCAAGGCGCACATACGATAATAACAGAAACCTCATCTCGTGCAACTTCCCGTTTTACAACGGTTTCCAGTTCGTCAACGTCAAAAGCGTCAACTTCATATACATGTTCCACACCGATTGCCTTGCAGAGGTGATACAGGCTGATTGCCTTTGTTTCCTTGCCATTTAACATTTTGCCGGTAGCGGCATGGTCCTGATGACCGGTCATACCTGTGGTGGAGTTATCTAAAATCATCACAGTGCCCGTCGCCTGATTGTATACCATGTTCATCAGAGAATTAACGCCTGTGTGAAGAAATGTCGAATCACCAATCAATGCAACCCAGTTCTTGATATAATCTTTGCCTTTCGCTTTTTCCATTCCATGCAGTGTGGAGATGGACGCACCCATGCAGACGGTTGTGTCGATCACATTCAACGGAGCAACCGCGCCGAGCGTATAACAGCCGATATCGCCCGCACCGTGGATACCCAGTTTTTTCAGCACGGAGAACGTGCTTCTGTGCGGACAGCCGGGACAGAGGATTGGCGGACGCGCGGGAACCTGTGCGGCAGCCGCAATGTCAGGCGTTTCGCCAAGCACGCGCTCGCGGATCATATTTGCGCTGTATTCTCCCTGTAACGTAAAGAGTTCTTTTCCGATACATTCAATTCCCCAGGACTTGACCTGTTCTTCAATTAACGGTTCTAGCTCTTCAAAGATATAGAGCTTTTCCACCTTTGACGCAAATTCCTCAATCAATTTTCTTGGAAGCGGGTGCACCATGCCAAGTTTCAGAACGCTTGCATCCGGCATAGCCTCCGCAACATATGTATAAGGGATACCGCTTGTGATAAAACCGACTTTGGTATCTTTATAGATTGCTTTGTTGATTTCAAATCCACATGCGTCCTCTGCCATTTGCTTTAGGCGGTTTTCCACATGGATATGGCGTCCTTTGGCATATCCCGGCATCATAACATTTTTTGCCGCATTTCTTTCGTATGGCTTGTCGGGAACCTCCTGACGTTCCTCGAGTGTGACAGGTCCCTGTGAATGCGCAAGTCGTGTCGTGGTTCGAATCATGACAGGTGTGTCATATTTTTCGCTGTATTCAAAGGCAAGTTTGGTAAAGTCTTTTGCTTCCTGTGAGTCGGAGGGTTCCAATACGGGAACTTGTGCGACACGCGCGACACAGCGCGAATCCTGTTCGTTTTGTGAAGAATAAAGTCCGGGATCGTCGGCGGCAACAAGAACCAGTCCGCCGTTTGCCCCAATATAGGAAACTGTGTAGAGCGGGTCGCTTGCCACGTTCACGCCGACCATTTTCATCGATGCCATCGCGCGGACGCCGCTAATCGACGCACCGATCGCAACTTCCATCGCAACCTTTTCATTCGGCGCCCACTCTGCATAGATTTCCGGATATTTTACAATGTTTTCGCTGATTTCTGTGCTCGGTGTTCCGGGATATGCACTTGATACTTTGACACCGGCCTCGAAAGCGCCACGGGCAATCGCTTCATTGCCCAGCATAATTTTCTTTTCGTCCATTTGTTAATTCCTTCCTAAAATATTGTGTTTATGTATAACGTAAAAATTAATGTGAAATTTTTATTTTCACATTATCATTATTTATTTATCATAGAGAAAAAAATATCATTCGTCAACGAAAAAAATAACGAAATATGGCTGAAAATGTTTGGAAAATGGAGTATAGTAATAATGGAACAAAAAATAATAGGATTCGAGGAAGAAAAAAATGACATTAAAAGAGTTACCGATAGGAAAAACAGCCACGATTTTAAAGGTAGGCGGGGAAGGCGCGCTGCGGCAGCATTTTCTTGATATGGGCGTGATACCGAATGCCGAAGTTACGATGATCAAGTATGCTCCCATGGGCGATCCTGTGGAGCTTCGCATACACGGATATGAATTGACGCTGCGGCTTGCCGACGCGGAAAAGATAGAACTCTCCGATGCCTACGAAGGTATAAAAAGTACAGAGGAAGAAAAGGATAAACACAGGGTAAAAGCCAAGCATCCGGGACTTGGTGAGGGCGGAAAATACCATGTAAAGGCGGACGAAAATCCGTTGCCGAGCGGGGAATGCATTACCTTTGCGCTTGCGGGAAACCAAAACTGCGGAAAGACGACGCTGTTTAACGCTTTGACAGGTTCCAACCAACATGTGGGGAATTTTCCCGGCGTGACCGTGGATAAAAAGGAGGGTGTGATCAAGGGGAAAAATGACACGCTTGTCACTGACCTTCCGGGAATCTATTCGATGTCACCGTACTCGAGCGAGGAGATCGTGACAAGAAATTTCGTGCTCGACGAACACCCGAAGGGAATTATCAATATCATCGACGCGACGAATATTGAGCGAAATCTCTATCTTACCATGCAGCTTTTGGAGTTGGATATTCCGATGGTGCTTGCCCTCAATATGATGGACGAGGTGCGTGAAAACGGGGGTGCAATCCGCGTAAACGAGCTGGAGGAAATGCTCGGCATTCCCGTTGTGCCGATTGCGGCGGCAAAAAACGAAGGGATTGCGGAGTTGACGGATCATGCAATGCATGTGGCAAAATATCAGGAACGTCCCGGCAGACAGGACTTTTGCGAGGCGGATGACAACGGCGGAGCTGTGCATCGGTGTTTGCACGGCATTATGCATTTGATCGAGGACCATGCGGAGAGTGCGGGTGTGCCCGTGCGGTTTGCGGCGGCAAAGCTTGCGGAGGGTGACAGGCTGATATTGGAGCGGCTGGATTTAGACGAAAACGAACAGGAAACGTTGGAGCACATTATCTGTCAAATGGAGAAGGAGCGCGGACTCGACAGGGCAGCGGCGATCGCGGATATGCGGTTTTCGTTTATCAATAAAATCTGCAAGGAGGCTGTTGTAAAGCCAAAGGAGAGCAAGGAACACGCAAGGAGCGCAAAGATTGATAAAATATTAACGGGGAAATATACGGCAATTCCGATGTTTATCGGCATTATGGGACTTGTGTTCTGGCTGACCTTTAATGTCATCGGAGCGGGATTGTCGGCGGTTTTGGAGTTTGTCATCGAAAAGCTGACAGATGCTGTGACGCTTGCGATGGAGGCGGGAAATGTCAACAGTGTACTGCAGTCGCTTGTAATCGACGGGATTTTTAACGGCGTGGGTAGTGTTTTGAGTTTTCTTCCGACGATTGTAACTTTATTCTTTTTCCTGTCACTGCTGGAAGACAGCGGCTATATGGCGCGCGTGGCGTTTGTGATGGATAAACTGCTTCGAAAAATCGGTCTTTCGGGGCGCAGCATCGTGCCGATGCTGGTTGGCTTTGGCTGTACCGTGCCGGGGGTTATGGCAAGCAGAACACTGCCTTCCGAGCGGGACAGAAAGCTTACGATATTGCTGACGCCCTTTATGAGCTGCTCCGCAAAGCTGCCGATTTACGCGTTTTTTACGGCGGCATTTTTCCCGAAATACAGGGCGTTTGTGATGATCGGACTTTATGTAACAGGGATTCTTGTCGGGATTTTGACTGCGCTTTTGATGAAGACATTTGCGTTCAAGGGCGAGGCAGTGCCCTTTGTGATGGAGCTGCCCAACTACAGAATGCCCGGTGTTAAAAATGTGGCGCAGCTTTTGTGGGAGAAGGCAAAGGACTTTATTCAAAGGGCGTTTACGGTTATTTTTATAGCAACGATCGTCATTTGGTTTTTGCAGAATTTTGATGCGGGATTAAATGTAGTGACTGACTCGCAAGATAGTATGCTTGCAGTGGTGGCAGGCTTTATCGCACCGCTGTTTGCGCCGCTTGGTTTTGGTGATTGGCGGATTTCAACGGCGCTCATTACGGGATTTATGGCAAAGGAGAGTGTGGTTTCAACGTTGTCCGTGCTCTTTGGCAGTGTGGAAAGCCTGTGCGCGACACTTACGTTGCCGTCCGCAGCGGCGCTTTTGGTTTTCTGTCTGTTGTATACACCGTGTGTTGCGGCTGTAGCTTCCGTAAAAAGGGAACTTGGCACAAAGTGGGCACTGACGATGGTAATCGGGCAGTGTGCGATCGCGTGGGTGTGTGCGTTTGCAGTCAGCCTTTTTGGTTTATTTTAATAGTTGGAAGGGGCTTTGAAGAGATGGAGGATAAACGTTATGGGTATGGAATATGATGAGAAGATGATTGATGAAGTTTTAAAACATCTCGACAGCGAACTCGAGCATGGCGTTGTCAGGATGAGCGTTACTTTTGACGATAAGGCGGACGCTGACAAAGAGGTATCCCATAAGTGCTGCAACAGCTATGGAAGACCGTCGACGGAAACGGTCGGACTGTTGGATATGTATACGGATATCAGCGCGGGAAAGCCGGATAGAGGATAATCCTTAAATGGAGGTAAGTATGGCACGCTCAAGGAAAAGATTGTTCTATGCGATTGTATTTTTTCTTTTATTGTTCATTGAGGTTTTAATCGCACTGTTTGTGCATGACCGTTTTGTGCGTCCATATGTGGGCGATATGATTGTCGTGGCAGTTGTGTATTGCTTTGTACGGATTGTGGTACCCGAGCGCTTTCGGCTGATGCCGTTATGGGTGTTTCTCTTTGCGGTCTGCGTGGAAGTATTGCAGTATTTTCGGATCGTGGAAGTGTTGGGTGTGGAAAATAATGCGTTTCTTAGGACGCTGATCGGCACGTCGTTTGCGTGGGAGGATATCTTGTGTTATGCGGTCGGGTGCGCTGTCCTGGCGGCGTGGGAATGGTATTTATATAAAAGACATAAAAGGCGGTTTGAAACTGATTGATAAAATTTACATTATATGCTAAAATGGCGATAGACATTTTACTTGGATACAGCTTTAATCTTATGCAAAAACAGGAGGTTTTAAAGCAGAATGGAACAGTACAAAAAAGAATTTATTGAGTTTATGGTGGACTGTAATGTCCTGAAATTTGGAGAGTTTACCTTAAAGAGCGGAAGAAAGTCCCCGTTTTTTATGAATGCGGGCGCGTATGTGACAGGTTCGCAATTAAAAAAGCTTGGTCAATATTATGCAACGGCGATCCATGACAATTACGGAACGGATTTTGACGTGCTTTTCGGTCCCGCATACAAGGGTATCCCGCTTGCGGTCGCTACGACGATTGCTTTCAGCGAACTTTATGGACGAGATATCCGATATTGCTCCAACAGAAAAGAGGTCAAGGATCACGGAGATGTGGGCATTCTTCTCGGCAGCAGTTTAAATGACGGTGACAGGGTTGTCATTATTGAAGATGTCACAACGTCGGGAAAATCCATTGAAGAAACCTTTCCTATATTAAAGGAACAGGCAAACGTTGAAGTGGTTGGACTGATGGTGAGTTTAAACCGTCAGGAGCGCGGTAAGACACAGCAGAATGCGCTTGCGGAAATTCGGGAGATTTACGGTATTGAAACGGGCGCGATCGTTTCAATGGAGGAGGTTGTGGAGCATCTCTACAATAAAACATACAACGGCAGAGTGCTGATCGATGACGCGATGAAGAAGGAAATTGATACATATTACGCCAAGTATGGTGCAAAATAAGGGAGCAAAAGGGAGATATGGTGCATCAAAGCATCAGGAATGGAGGATTCATATGGACGAGAAAGTTTATAAGACAATGGGACGTTCGGGGGCGCTTGCGATTATTGTCGGCGTGATTTCGATTGTAGTGGGACTTGCAAGCGGTGTGTTGCTTATTATAAGCGGCGGAAGACTTCTTGCGCGGAAGTCGGGAATTTTATTTTAAATAAGACGCGGTATGGGCATTTCGTGCGGAATGCCCATTTTTAAAAACGAAAAAGGAACGGGCAGATGTTTAAAAGATTTAACAAAGAAGGATACATTTTCACGGATAAGAAGAATCCACATTTGGGAATTATGTCAACCATTCTTGGGCTAATCGCGGTAGTGTCTGTGGTGGCGACTGTGTATTTTACCTACCTTGATAAAGGCGTTGCGCCCATGCAATACGGAATGGTGATCTTTTTGTCCGTGCTTTATGCCGTTATCGGCATCGTGATTGGAATTCGCGCGCTGTTGAAGAAAGATATTTTTCGTTTTTTTCCTGTGCTCGGGATCGTACTGAATGTAATCGCCGTATGCGGGAGTGGCTTTATTTTATATTTGGGGCTTTAGGAGGCAAA
This sequence comes from Lachnospiraceae bacterium, assembly GCA_014804345.1. Lineage (GTDB taxonomy): Bacteria > Bacillota > Clostridia > Lachnospirales > Lachnospiraceae > COE1. The sequence goes on from JAAUZZ010000022.1 coordinate 40,503, forward strand.
AAAGTATGACGATCATAGAAGAACGTTATGAACTGTGTCACGAAAGAATCAAGGAAATTGCGCAGAATGCGGAAGTGGGCGAGCAGTTTCGGGAATATTTTGAATGTACCGCAAAACTTGTAGTGCGTATTGTAAATGCGTATAAGCTTGCGGAACAAGGATTCTTTGAAAGTGCGGAAATTGAGGAATTGAGGCGTGTCAACAGAGGGCTTTACGAGGAACTTTTTACCAAAAACTATGAAACCAGCTATGCCAATCCGGCGTATGCCTGTAAAATGCTTGGAACGGATATGGGAAAGCTTTTGTCATTTTTGTATGCGGAGCTTCGCAGCATGATACCATATGCGTTTGAAAAAAGGCTTGAGGATATGGTAATCCGCATGGAACTTTTCGTGGAGATTTACAATATGTTTGCCTATGCAATGTCCGAAGAGGAACAGGGTCCTTCCGAGGAGGAACTGCGCGATACGATGTACTGGTTTGTCAGCGATTATTCGGAAACGACAGCACAGTGGAGAGTGGCAACACAGGTAGATACAACACATGATTTTGCCGTTCGGATTATCATGGACAGTGATTTAGGTAATGTACGCTATTTATATAAATATGGAGAGTTTATTACGCCCGAAATTGAGAAGCTTTCGCAGTATTTGGCAGGGCTTTCCGATGAGCGCATTCAGATGATTGCAGACACATATACGGAAGGGTATCGCATTGGTTTTGTGAAAGGAAATAAGGATTTAAGCAAAAAAGAAACAGTTGACATAAGATATGTACTTGGTTTTGAACGTGTGGTGAGGGCTGCAGTGAAAAACTTTGAAAGAATGGGACTAAAGCCTGCGATATACAGGGCAAGTGACAGTATTTTTCATAAGAATGGCGTAAACAAAATCGGATATTACGGAGCCGATGCAAATAAGCAGTACCGCTATGACCATAAAGACGATCTTGCGCTGTTTCTCGACAAAAAGCTGGTCAACAGAAAGCTGGAAGTGTTAAAACTTGCCTATGAAAACGTGAAGGACAAGGCGCGATTNTANGCGGGTCCGGCAGTGATAGAGGTTTTCGGCGAGGAGCCGTTTGCGCCAAAGACAAAAGCCGANGCGTGTGCGTTAAGCCCCGANCAGCAAAANCTTTCNGCCGAGTATAAAGGGGCGTCTGCGGANATTGTCAATCAGTATATTATCGGCGAGGAGCGAAGCTTTACGATNATCGCATTTCCCGTGCCCGATATNGGTGAACGGTTTGAGGAGATTTTNGACGAAACGGTAAAGCTTAACACNCTCGANTATACGACGTATGAGCGGATACAGGCAACGATNGTGGAGGCTTTAAACACGGCAAAATATGTGGAAATCAAGGGAATGAACGGCAANAAGACTGATTTGCGCGTGCAGCTTTATCAGGTNAAGGATCCGAGCANGGANGCNGTGTTTGANAANTGCGTCGCGGATGTCAANATTCCGGTCGGNGAGGTNTTTACGTCACCCGTNCTTGAGGGCACGAACGGNAAGCTTTTTGTAAGCAATGTTTTNTTGAANGAACTGGAGTACCGCAATCTTGAAATTGACTTTCANGACGGCATGATCGCGGATTATACNTGTACCAATTTTGAACGTGAGGAAGAAAACAAAAAATATATCAAGGAAAATGTGCTGTTNAACTATGAAACGCTTCCGATGGGCGAGTTCGCGATCGGAACAAACACGACGGCATATATGACGGCAAAAAAATACGGAATTTCAAAACTCTTTCCGATTTTGATCGCGGAAAAGACGGGACCGCACTTTGCAGTGGGTGATACCTGTTATTCAAGGGAGGAGGACGTAAAGCTTTATAACGAAGACGGAAAAGAAATCGTGGCAAAGGATAATTCTGTATCGCTGTTGCGACATACAGACCCGTCCAAGGCATATTTTGCCTGTCATACGGATATTACCATTCCCTACGATGAACTTGGCGCGATCATTGCCTGTTATGAGGATGGCACGAAATGCACGATTATTGAGAACGGAAGATTTGTATTGGACGGCACACAGGAACTCAATCAAGCATTTGACGAGCCTTAGAAAAGTCTTTAGAAAAAGTTTTTAAAAAATTTTTAATAAAAGTTTTGCTGTTTTAAGTTGACGTATTATCGTATTATTTGTAAACTGGTAATATATTGAAAAAAATTGCAATTTGCATTNGANAATTTAAGAGGAGGTTTATTATGGCGCAGGTCGGTATTGTAATGGGTTCGGACTCGGATATGCCTGTGATGGCAAAGGCGGCGGATATTTTGGAGGAGCTTGGCGTTTCCTATGAAATGACAATTATCTCGGCGCACAGGGAGCCCGATGTATTTTTTGAGTATGCAAAGACAGCGGAGGAAAAAGGGTTTAAGGTGATTATCGCGGGTGCGGGAATGGCAGCGCATCTTCCTGGCATGTGTGCGGCGATCTTTCCGATGCCGGTCATCGGTATTCCCATGCATACTACNTCGCTTGGCGGACGCGATTCGNTGTATTCCATTGTACAGATGCCCTCGGGGATTCCTGTGGCAACCGTTGCNATNAACGGCGGCGCGAATGCGGGACTNCTCGCCGCAAAGATNCTTGCGACATCGGACAGCGCGCTTTTGGAGAAATTAAAGGCTTATTCGAAAAGCCTGAAAGAACAGGTAATGGCAAAGGACGCAAAGTTANAGGAAATCGGATACAAGGAATATCTCAAAAAATAAAAACNGACAGTGGAAAGGATACGGTTATTGNTATGGATTATAAGAAGGCAGGCGTGGATATAGAGGCNGGCTACAAGTCGGTAGAGCTTATGAAAAAATATGTCAAGGAAACGATGCGCCCCGAGGTACTTGGAGGCATTGGCGGATTTTCGGGAGCGTTCTCACTTGACAAAATAAAGACGATGGAAAAACCGACACTCGTGTCAGGTACGGANGGCGTCGGAACGAAGATNAAGCTNGCGTTTTTGATGGACAAGCATGATACGGTCGGCATCGACTGTGTGGCGATGTGCGTCAACGATATTGCATGTGCGGGTGGAGAACCGNTGTTTTTNCTCGATTATATCGCATGTGGCAAGAATGNNCCCGAGAAGATTGCGACCATCGTAAAGGGCGTTGCGGAGGGCTGNAANCAGTGCGGNGCGGCGCTCATTGGCGGCGAAACGGCGGAGCATCCCGGATTGATGCCGGAGGACGAGTATGACCTTGCGGGCTTTGCGGTAGGTGTTGTTGACGAAAAGGATTTGATCACGGGAAANGATTTAAAGGCAGGCGATGTGTTGATCGGCATTGCGTCAAGCGGTGTGCACAGCAACGGATTTTCGCTGGTCAGAAAAGTATTTGAGATGACNAAAGAAAGTCTTGATACATATTATGATGAGCTTGGAAAGACGCTCGGAGAAGCGTTGATCGAACCGACAAAGATTTATGTGAAAGCGTTGAAAGCAATCAAAGATGCCGGTGTGAAAGTGAAGGCATGCAGTCATATCACGGGCGGCGGTTTTTATGAAAACATTCCGAGAATGCTTCCCGATGGCGTGAAGGCTGTGGTAAAGAAGGACAGCTATGAAGTTCCGGCTATTTTTAAGCTGTTGCAAAAAACAGGCGGTATTGAGGAGCAGATGATGTACAATACCTACAATATGGGGCTTGGCATGATCGTTGCCGTTGACCCGGGCGACGTTGACAAAGCGATGAAAGCGATTGAATCGGCAGGAGAAACGTGCTATGTTGTCGGTGACATTCAAAACGGTGAAAAAGGAGTGACGTTATGCTGAGAGTATGCGTGTGCGTATCGGGCGGCGGCACAAATTTACAGGCGATTATGGATGCGATTGACGCGGGAAAGATTACGAATGCCGAAATCGTACAGGTGATCAGCAACAATAAAAACGCGTATGCGTTGGAACGCGCGAGAAATAAGGGAATAGCCGCAACCGCGGTTTCTCCGAAAGATTTTGCGGACAGAGCGCTTTTTAACGAGGCGTTTTTGGCATGTTTGGATGAGACAAAGCCCGATTTGATTGTGCTTGCGGGCTTTTTGGTGGTATTGCCCCCTATGATGATTGAAAAATACGAGGGACGCATTATCAATATTCACCCTTCGTTAATTCCATCTTTTTGCGGAAAAGGTTTTTACGGCTTAAAGGTGCATGAGGCGGCGCTTGCGCGCGGCGTCAAGATAACGGGAGCTACAGTGCATTATGTTGACGCGGGCACGGATACGGGACCGATCATTTTGCAAAAGGCAGTGGAGGTGCAGCCGGACGATACGCCGGAGATTTTACAAAAACGTGTGATGGAGCAGGCGGAGTGGCAGATTTTGCCACAGGCAATTGATATGATCGCAAACAAAAAAGGAGTGTCATAATGAAGGTTTTAATTGTAGGAAGCGGCGGCAGAGAACATGCGATCGCCGCAAGCGTTGCGAAAAGCGCGCAGGTGGACAAGATTTACTGCGCACCCGGAAATGCCGGTATCGGACAGATTGCGGAGTGTGTGCCGATTGGCGCGATGGAGTTTGACAAACTGGTGGCATTTGCCAAGGAGAAAGAGATAGACCTCACGATTATCGGAATGGACGATCCGCTTGTGGGCGGCATTGTTGACGCGTTTGAGGCGGCGGGACTTCGGGTGTTTGGTCCGCGTAAGAATGCGGCAATCCTTGAGGGATCGAAGGCATTTTCAAAGGATTTGATGAAAAAATACAATATTCCGACAGCGGCATATGAAACGTTTGATGATGCCGACAAGGCGCTCGGTTATCTTGAAACGGCGGATTTCCCGATTGTCTTAAAGGCGGACGGGCTTGCGCTCGGTAAGGGTGTACTGATCTGCAATACCTTAGAGGAGGCAAAAGCGGGCGTAAAATCCATTATGCTTGACAAGCAGTTTGGAACTGCCGGTAACCGCATGGTGATTGAGGAATTTATGACAGGGCGCGAAGTGTCTGTCCTTTCCTACGTTGACGGAAAGACGATCAAGACAATGACCTCNGCACAGGATCATAAGCGTGCAAAAGACGGCGATGAGGGACTGAATACGGGAGGAATGGGGACGTTTTCACCAAGTCCGTTCTACACCAAGGAGGTTGACGAATTCTGTCGGCAGCATATTTATCAGGCAACGGTTGACGCAATGGCGGCAGAGGGAAGGGAATTCAAAGGAATTATCTTTTTTGGACTGATGCTCACGCCAAAGGGACCGAGGGTGCTTGAGTATAATGCGCGTTTTGGAGATCCCGAGGCNCAGGTTGTGCTTCCGCGCATGAAAAACGACATCATAGAGGTNCTTGAAGCATGTATCGACGGAACGCTTGATACGATCGATCTGCAGTTTGAGGATAACGCGGCAGTCTGTGTGGTGCTTGCAAGCGACGGTTATCCTGTAAAATATGAAAAGGGACTGGAAATAAGAGGACTGGAACAGTTTGAAGGTAAGGAGGGATATTATTGCTTCCATGCGGGCACGAAGCTTGACGAGAACGGAAAGTTTGTCACAAACGGAGGGCGTGTGCTTGGCGTAACGGCAAAGGGAGCCGACTTAAAAGAGGCGCGCGCGAATGCGTATGCGGCGACTGCGTGGATCGATTTTGACAATAAGTATATGCGAAATGATATCGGAAAAGCAATTTACGAGGCATAAAACGGGGCAGAGAAGGAATTGATACAAAAGGGAAAAGACAAACAAAGAGAGGAGTATCGTTATCATGATAAGTAGAAACATTAGAAAAAGTGTAAAGTACATATTTGCGGCATTGTTGTGCTGTCTGGTGATGAGTATCACAATGGTGTGTCTTGCCGATGAGAAGGGCACGGTCACCGTGGANANNGCAAAGATNNGGNNANAGGCNGANNCGTCCAGNNATCNGCTTGNAAGTGTTGCAAANGGCGGNACNGTTGATATTATNGGACAAACGACAGGAGCGGACGGAAAAACGTGGTATCAGGTTTATGTTGACGCGAACACGAAAGGATATATTCGTTCCGACCTGGTCAGCGTTAGCGGTTCGTCTTCCCTTCCGAATGTAAGTTCTTCCGTAGGCGCGAGCACGACAACAAATGCAAGTGAGGCGCCGGCTGTTACGCCGATAGAACCCAAAGTAGGAACTGTTAAAAGCAACAGCGTCAATGTCAGAAAAGGAACATCGACGAACAGCGCGAGCATTGCCACGGTAAGGAGCGGCGTTGTGTTGACTGTGACGGGAGAGGCAACAGGATCGGATGGAAACAAATGGTATCAGGTAACTTTTAAACATAACGATAAGGATATTGAGGGTTTTATTCGCTCGGATTTGGTGACCTTTGACAATGTGCCCGCGGACGCAGCGGTTTCTTCGGAGATTACAGGGTCAGAAAATCCGGAGGGAGAGGGAGAAACACAGCCACAGGAGGCGGAGCCTGAGCCGCCCAAACAGGAGGATACTTCCGGTACAGATGACAATGCAGGAGTTATCTTTATGAACGTTGAGGAAACACCCTACATCATGCCGGGATTTGAGCCTGTGACGCTTGATTGGAACAATCAGAAAATAAACGCGTACAGAAACGGAACATTTTTTATCGTCTATGCACAGAAGCAGAACGGTGATGAGGGATGGTATATTCTTGACCGAGAGATGAATGTCTATCAAAGATATCCGTATGCTGTTGAAAATGTTACAGTTCCCGAAACAGGTATTTTGAGTGGTAGTCCAGTGCTACTGATCGGTATGGCGGTTGTAGTTGTTATCCTGATTATCATTATTGCCTTTTTGCTTGTGCGATTAAGAGGAAATGATGGCTATTACGAAGATTATGAGGACGACGACGATTATTCGGATGAAGATGATGAGATAGAGGAGCTTGAGGACGATGAACCGATACGCCGCCCGGCTCCGAAAAAACAAAGTCCTCAGCCGTCACAGCGTCCGGCGTCTCAAGGAGAGCAGCAGCCGATACGCCGTCCCGCGCCGCAAGGTGGGGCATCACAGGGACAGGGAGGACAGCCTGTACGCCGTCCCGTACCGCAAGGTGGGGCGCCGCAGGGACAGAACGGTCAGCCTGTACGTCGTCCTCAGCAAGGTGGGGCATCACAGGGACAGGGAGGACAACCTGTACGTCGTCCCGCACAGCAAAACGGAGCGCCGCAGGGACAGAAAAGACCTACGCCGCAGAATAATCGTCCGGCGCAGAATGTTGCGCCCCAAAAAGGACAGAAGGCAAAGGCATTTCTTGATAACGACGACGATGACATGGATTTTATTGATATTTAAGAAGTGTGTGATATCGTTTGGCAAAGGAGAGAGTGTAAATGCAATTTAAGGGGATTCGAAAGAAAGAAGAAGGTAAATTTATTACACGCTACGATATCGCCTATGAAACGGTTGACAAAAAAGAAAAAATTTATGAGATCATAAGCCGCAACAAAGCGCTTGAAACATTGGAGGCGTTAAACGGAAAAGAGCCCGATTCGGTCGTTATTATCGTTACGGACGAGAAGGGAGAAAAACTTCTGATCAACAAAGAGTTTCGTATGGCTGTGGGAGACTGGGTATATAACTTTCCCGCAGGTCTGATCGATGAGGGTGAGGAACCGTTTGAGAGCGCAAAGCGTGAGCTGTGGGAGGAAACAGGTCTTGAATTGTATGAGATTGACGATTTTATTGGTCCAAGTTACGGCGCGGTAGGTTTTAGCAATGAAATCAACGTGTGCGTCGTGGGAAAAGCGCGTGGCGAATTTCGACCGAGCACGTCAACCGTAGAGGAAATTGAACCGAACTGGTACACGAAAAAGGAGCTTAGAGAGCTCTTGAAAACAGCGCGTTTTGCCGCAAGGACACAGGCATACTGTTATTTGTGGTCAAAATCGTAAGGTTGTATCTTTTTGCGTACATTAGAAAAAGTTACAAAAAAGAGTTGACAGATATGTGCATAAGTGATATATTCCTCATATACCTACCAAAACAGTAGGAATTGCAAAAGGAGGAATTATTATGAAAAATCAGGTAACGAAAAAATTAATTGCACTTATGACAGCTTCTGTTTTATCGGTCGGTCTGCTTGCAGGCTGCGGTTCATCAACAGACACTTCCGGAACAGCGGCAGTAGCGCCCGCTGAAACAACGCCGGCAGCGGCAAATGACGCACAGCAGAACAATGCGGCTGAAACAACACCGGCAGCGGCAAATACGGAGACAGAGAACAAAGGCACGATCACGGTTGCCGCGTCTGCTACACCTCATGCGGAGATTTTGGAAAAGGCAGCTCCTATACTTGCAGAGCAGGGATGGACATTGGATGTAACAATATTTGATGACTATATTCTGCCAAACAACGTGGTAGAGAGCGAGGAGTTTGATGCAAACTATTTCCAGCATATCCCTTATCTCAACAGCTTTAACGAAGAGCAGGGCACACATCTTGTCAATGCAGGCGGCATTCACTATGAGCCGTTTGGAATTTATCCCGGAACAAAGTCGGATTTGAGTGAGCTTGCGGACGGAGATACCGTGGCAGTTCCCAATGACACGACGAACGAGGCAAGAGCGTTGCTTCTTCTTGAGGCAAACGGCGTACTTACCTTGAAGGAAGGTGCAGGCTTAGAGGCGACTGTAAATGATATTGAGGAAAAGAAGGTTGATGTGGAGATCCTTGAGCTTGAGGCAGCACAGGTTGCACGTGTAAAGGAGGAGGTTGCGTTTGTGGTATTAAACGGTAACTACGCTTTACAGGCAGGCTTTTCCGTAGCAAATGACTCTGTAGCTTATGAAACATCCGATTCAGAGGCTGCAAAGACTTATGTGAATGTGATTGCAGTGAAGGAAGGACACGAGGAAGACGAAGGCATCAAGGCGCTTGTTGAGGTATTGAAGTCAGATGAGATCAAGCAGTACATCAATGACGAATACGACGGAGCGGTTATTCCGTTTGAAGAATAAAGAAGAAATCATTACTGAAAATGGATCAGAAAAGCTGTTGCGGTTTTGCAGCAGCTTTTTCGGTACGATAGAAAACGATAAAATCAGGAGGTAATAAATGTATCGCGAAATATCAAAATTAATTTTATACGGAGATATGGACGAAAACTGCATTCTTTATCAATTTGGTGAAATTTTCCGCCGTTATGACGAGAAGACAAGTTCCGATCCCGAGCTGATAAAAGACATTTATACACAGTTAAAAAGACTTTTGATCGTAGCGACGGACTATGGATTTGACTATAATTTGTGGCACAATTATCTAACCTTTTATCTGGTGACGAATGAAAATCCGTTCAGCATCACTTGTGAAAAGGTTGGGGCGAACGATGGCAGTGTCAATCACTTTGCAAAGAATGATTTCAGAGTATTTCGAAATCTGTTTCATTTTGATTTTTCTCTGATTGAGAAAGCGCTCGGCATTGACTGTTTTTCGCAGCTTTCAGATTACAAGGCAATCGGAAAACCGGAACTGATGTACAACAAAAATGTCAGTGAGAAGATTATCGCGTTGAGCGCAAAGCTGGAACTGGCGGCGGACGAAAACGAATTTTTTGANNGNGTGACNGANTTTTANANNGACTACGGAGTCGGCATGTTCGGTCTGAACAAGGCATTTCGCATTAAAGAAAGTGACCGTGAGAACGNCNTTTCNTTTGTGGCNATAAACAATATGGATAAAGTGATGCTTGACGATTTGATCGGCTATGAGATTCAAAAGAAAAAGCTGATCGACAANACAAAAGCGTTTGTGGANGGNAGAAAGGCAAACAATGTNNTNTTGTTTGGNGACAGCGGCACNGGAAANTCCACGAGCATCAAAGCAATCGTGAATGCGTTCTATCCGCAGGGACTTCGCATGATAGAGATTTACAAGCATCAGTTCAAGGACTTGTCGAATGTGATCGCGCAGATCAAGAACAGGAATTACCGATTTATCATTTACATGGACGATTTATCGTTTGAGGAATTTGAAACGGAGTACAAATTCTTAAAGGCGGTAATCGAGGGCGGCGTGGAAACCAAACCGGAAAATATTTTAATATACGCGACATCAAACCGCAGACATCTGATCAAGGAAACATGGAGTGACAGAAGTGATATCAAGGTGGAAAACGGTATGCATCAGTCGGATACAATGGAGGAAAAGCTTTCGCTGGTACATCGTTTTGGCGTCACGATCAATTATTCCAAGCCGTCGCAGAAGGAGTATTTCCATATTGTGGTGGAGCTTGCACACAGACAGGGCATTACAATGTCCGATGAGGAGTTGTGCGCAGAGGCGAATAAATGGGAGCTTAGCCACGGTGGCATTTCCGGACGAACGGCACAGCAGTTTGTCAATTACCTCGCCGGATTTGACGAACACAAAAAAAACACAATTTAAACATAATTTAATCATACTTTGCGCATAGAATTATAAACGGTACAGTAATTGGAAAAATCTGACTGTATCAGGGAGGCATTGTATTGATTGAAGTAAAAAATTTAACCAAAAAATATGGGAATCATACAGCCATAGATAATTTGTCTTTTCGCGTGGAAAGGGGAATGATCTATGGCTTTTTGGGTCCAAACGGCGCGGGCAAATCCACGACCATGAATATTATGACAGGTTACATAGCGGCAACGGGCGGAACGGTACGCATAAACGGATATGATATCTTAAAAGAACCCAAAAAGGCAAAAAAATGCATCGGCTATCTGCCGGAACTGCCGCCTGTTTATCAGGATATGACAGTTTGGGAGTATCTGAATTTTGCAGCACAGTTAAAACAGGTCAAAAAATCGGAGCGCGCAGAGCAGCTTGAGAAGATTATGGAGCAGACGCAGATTTTGGACGTGAAAGACAGGCTGATCAAAAATCTTTCAAAAGGCTATAAGCAGCGAGTGGGACTTGCGCAGGCAATCATAGGTTATCCCGAAGTGATCATACTCGATGAGCCGATGGTAGGATTGGACCCGAAGCAGATTATTGAGATTAGGACGTTGATCAAGGAACTTTCCCGAAATCATACGATAATATTGAGTTCGCACATTTTGTCGGAGGTCAGTGCGGTATGCGATCACATTATGATCATATCCAAGGGAAAACTTGTAGCAAGCGACACTCCCGAGGGATTAATGACGCTGATGAAGGGCGGCAGGCAGTTGGAGCTTTGCGTATGCGGGGAGGAAGAGGCGCTTCGCGGGATACTTGAAAGCATTACGGAAATTGACAGTTTTCGGATTGAGAGCGGCAAAAATGAGGAAGAGTGCAATGCTGTGATTCGGACGGAAGCAGAGGTTGACATAAGAAAAGAATTGTTTTACAGACTTGCTTCCGCGAATATGCCGATCATGCAGCTCGGCATTTCCGAAAAGTCGCTGGAGGATGTCTTCTTAGAGCTTACNGGAGAAGCGCAGGCGGCAGAAGAAAGTATAACGGAAACGGAGGTGACAGAAGATGACAGCAATCTTTAAAAAGGAATTTATGTCCTACTTTCATTCCGTTACAGGATGGCTTTTTATGGCGTTTACAATCTGCCTTTTTGCAATGTATTCGTCCGTTTACAATCTTGCATACGGAACACCTTACATCGCATATTCGTTTGATGCGATCTTGATCTTGTTTTTTGTCACTGTGCCCTTGCTTTCCATGCGNATTATGGCGGATGAACGCAGACAAAAGACGGACCAACTGCTGATCACGTCACCGGTTTCCGTGGGGAAAATCGTTTTGGGAAAATATCTTGCGATGGCGGCAGTTTTTGTGATACCGCTGCTGCTCTTTAGTTTTTTGCCGTTGTTCTTGAGCGGCTACGGCACAGTGCCGATGGCGGAGAATTTTGTGGCGGTCCTTGCCTTTGCGCTTTACGGACTTGCCGCGATCGCAGTGGGATTGTTTTTGTCAAGCCTTACGGAAAATGTGGTGATAGCAGCCGTTTTTACTTTTATCGTCCTGTTTTTAACGTATATGATGCAGGGAATAGAGAGTTTGATTTCGGCTACGGGAAATATCGTTACAAGATTTCTAAGCATGTTTGATTTTTACACACATTACAGTGGTATGATCAGCACAGTGTCGGACGCGGCGGGAAACAGCAGGCTCACCACGGTCTTTGACCTCACNGGTATCGTCTATTTTTTGTCTGTGATTGCGTTGATGCTCTTTTTGACTACACAGGTCATTCAAAAACGGCGTTATACAGTGTCGGTCAAAACGCTTGCAATGGGNGCGTACAGCAGTATTGCGACAGTTNTTGTGATTGTCTTGACCATAGGGGTCAATTTTGGGGTAGGTGCATTACCTTCAAAGTATACTGCAATCGACGTGACGACAAACAAGCTGTACGGTATCACTCAACAGACAAAGACCTTGATTGAAACGCTTGACGAGGACGTGAATCTTTATGTGTATGCCGCAAAAGAGAATGCAGACGGTCTGCTTGCGCAGACACTGGAACGATATCGGGAGTTGTCGAAGCATGTGAAGGTTACCTATATTGACCCGCTTCAGGATCCCAATTTTGCACAGAAATACACAGAAGACGATCTTTCGCAAAACAGTGTGATCGTGGAAACCGACAAGCGCAGTAAAGTTATTGATTACTACAATCTGTATGAAACACAGTTTGATTATGCGACTTATTCCCAAAGCGTGACGGGATATGACGGCGAGGGACAGATCACAAGCGCAATTTCATATTGTATCAGTGATGATATGCCGAAAATCTATTTTATTGCCGGACATAACGAGTACACGTTTGACAATGGCTTTATAACGGCGATTGAAAAGGAAAATATTGCTTATGAAACGATTAGTTTGATTGAGCATGACGCCATTCCCGAGGATGCGCAGTGTGTCATTATTCATGCGCCCGAAAATGATTTTTCCGCGGATGATGCGGATAAGGTGATCGCCTATTTGAACAATGGCGGTATGGTTATCATGACGACGGAATATGTGCAGCAGGAACAGTCCAACTACGAGCNGATTTTGTCTGATTTCGGGATGACGCTTCAGCGNGGAATGATTGCGGAAAATGANAGCGCAAGATACTATCAGGCGCCGTTTTATCTGCTGCCCAATATCGAAACCGCTGATGAAACGAGCGGACTTACGGGACAGCATCAATACATTATGTCACCTTTTGCTCAAGGAGTGACCGTGCCGGAAAACAGTGTTGAGGGCATGACTTATGCCAAATTGCTGACAACTTCCGACAAGGCAGTGTTAAAGAGCGGAGAAAAGCAGGTAACCACTTATGAGAAGGAGGAGGGCGATCTTGAGGGACCGTTCTGTATCGGTGTAAAAGCACAAAAGGAGCTTGACAGCGGCGAGGGAACGCTTTATGTCTTTACAAGCGCGCAGCTTTTTACGGATTATTATGACAGCGCTGTCGCGGGAAACAATAAGCAGCTTCTCTCAAACATTATGGGGCCGATTGCAGGGCATGAAGTCAGCGTATCCATTCCGGTAAAGAGTTACGAGCTTGAGATGCTCACAGTGCCGACGCAGACTGCATACCTTTACAGAGCATTGTTTATGATTGTTGTGCCNCTTGGACTTTTGGCGGCGGGACTTGCGATCTGGCTGGTGCGCAGGAAAAAATAATGTGTTTTCGAAATCCTCAATTCCAAAGTATGTTGGGAATTGGGGATTTCCTGTTGTAATTTTTCACAAGATATTAGGGTGTCTATAGCTGTTTCCTGTATAAAATAAGTAAAACAAGTTCAAATGAAAAGTTAGGATTGTAAAATGCCCAAAGAATAGTTTATAATGTAACTTGGTAGTTTGTTGAAAAAGTTTTGAGCGTTACATGACAAAGGAAAAAATTTGTGTTTGGTGCACAAATTGGAATAGTGAAAGGAATATGGTTACAGAAAAATGGGGATAACATCTATCTTGGCATTGCTCAGTGGAGTGGCATTGTTTTTGTTCGGCATGTCGCTTATGGGCGACGGGCTGAAGAAGGTTGCGGGCGATAAGCTTGAGCTGATTTTATATAAGCTGACGAGCACACCGATCAAGGGCGTGCTTTTGGGNGCCGCAGTGACGGCTGTGATACAGTCATCATCTGCCACAACGGTTATGGTGGTGGGTTTTGTAAACTCGGGTATGATGAAGGTTGCGCAGGCAATCGGTATCATCATGGGCGCTAATATCGGCACCAGTATTACGGGTTGGATTTTGTGTCTGTCTTACATTGAAGGTTCAAACGGCATTGCGCAGCTTTTGTCCACGGCAACGATTTCCGCGGTTGTTTCGATCATCGGTATTTTGTTTAAAACGGTTTCCAAGAAATCGACGCATAAAAGTGTGGGTGACATCATGCTCGGTTTTTCGATTCTCATGGTCGGTATGCAGAGCATGAGCGGCGCGGTTTCTCCGTTAAAAGAAAACGAGCACTTTGTAAACATGCTTACGATGTTCTCAAATCCGATTATGGGTATTCTTGTCGGTATCCTGTTTACGGCGGTTTTNCAGAGCGCGTCGGCATCAATNGGTATCTTGCAGGCGCTTTCCGTGACGGGTGCGGTAAGNTTTGCAACGGCGTTTCCAATCACNCTGGGTATCGGNGTCGGNGCGGCATGTCCTGTNCTGTTATCNTCCATCGGAACCAANAAGAACGGCAAGCGGACGGCTTTNATCTATCTGATGAATGATTTGTTTGGTATGATAGCTTGGGCATTTATNTTTTATCTGGCGAATGCGATNGTGCATTTCGAGTTTCTTGATAANACNATGACACCGATTACGATCGCNATGCTNAATACNNTTTTNCGACTTGCAACTGTGGTTGTTTTGTTCCCGTTCATNAAGTGGATTGAANNGCTTGTATTCACGCTTNTAAAAGACAGCGNGGAGGACAGGGAAGANCAGGCGGATTTCGATNTGCTGGAGGANCGTTTCTTAAATTATCCCGCGCTTGCAATNAGNCAGAGTTATACGGCTGCAAGCGGAATGGTAAAAAAGGCGNGNAAAAATATCCAGCGTGCGATAGGGCTTTTNGANGANTATGATGATGACCGATACANTAAAGTTTTGGAGAAGGAAAATCTGATNGACAAATATGAGGATAANNTGGGGTCGTANCTGATGCAGCTTACNGGACGCGACATGACGGAAAATCAGTCAAAGCATGTGTCAATCCTTCTTCATACGATAAGCGATTTTGANCGTCTGGGAGATCANGCTGTGAANNTGTCGCGATCGGCAAACGAACTGTATGAGANGAANATCAGCTTTTCCGACGAAGCGGTTTATGAGTTGGAGGTNTTGACCGGNGCAGTCAGNGANATCCTNGATCTGACGGTGCGGTCNTTCAGTGAGGAAAANGTTCATATCGCGTTACAGGTGGAGCCGCTCAGAGANTTGATCGGNGTGCTTTGCAATGAGTTGAAATCAAGACATATCACGCGNNTNAAAAACGGNAAGTGTGAGATGAAGCANGGCTTTGCNTTCAACAATATTCTGACGGATTTTGACCGGATCGGTGCGCATTGNTCNAACGTGGCGGTAGCGCTTCTTGAGATTGACGCAGAGGATTTTGATACGCATGAGCATCAAAAGAGCATCAGAGAGATGAATAATGAGCTTTACACGACACTCTATGAGACTTATGAGAATAAGTACAATATCAACAAGTATAAGAAGTGGAGAAAGAATAAGTAATGAAAACNTCCCGNTATTGTAAGNTGGACGCTGTCAGAGGCATNGCGCTTCTGAATATGATAGCGTATCATGCCATATGGGATTTGGTNTATNTGTANAATTTCAAATGGGATTGGTACTGGTCGGAGCGAGGTTATATCTGGCAGCAGGGAATATGCTGGACATTTATATTTCTTTCCGGCTTTTGCCTGCCTTTGGGAAAGCATCCGGTNAAAAGAGGNGNGACNGTATTTTTAGGCGGCGCTGTCATTACGGCNGTGACGTTNGCGTTTATGCCGCAAAACAGAGTTGTTTTCGGTGTGCTTACGCTGATNGGCTCTTGTATGATACTTGCAGGTGTGTTTGACGGGNGGCTGAAAAGGCTGCACCCTGTATTTGGAATGGCGGTATGCTTTCTGCTTTTTTGCNTGANGCGCGATATAAANGAGGGNTGGATCGGGTTTGAAGCATTNCATTTGTGTGAGNTNCCAAGNGNGCTTTATGCAAATATNGTAACTGCTTATTTTGGATTTCCCGAGAACAGTTTTTACTCCACGGATTATTTTTCGCTTTTTCCGTGGTTGTTTCTTTTTTTGTCGGGATACTTTTTGTTTCGGTATCTTGAGAAACGGGAAGCGCTCGGTATATTTGAAAAGAGCGTTTTTCCCCCTGTAGAATGGCTTGGCAGACATTCCCTTATTATTTATATGNTTCACCAGCCAATCATTTATCTGCTTTTTGAGCTGATACTTTGACAGTATTTTTCGCTCTGCATTTTTTACGCACCCCCNNCCCCTTTTTATCATATGCTGTATTAGTTGATATCAGAATATGGTGAAAGGACGAGGTAATCGTAAAGTCACAAAACGGTTACACGATACGGTGCATGGAATGAGAGATATTTATATTGGCGATACGGGACCGTTGGTGCAGTATATGCAGCTTGCGCTGCAAAGAGCAGGTTATACNACTCCGGTAAACGGAGAGTTTGCAAGGCGAACATGCAGTGTGCTCGGTGAGTTTCTCGGCTGCGGCGTAGGNTGTCATGTNGATGCGTCCGGNTGGGAAAAGCTGCTNCCGTATTTAAGNGGNTATACGACACATGTGATNGNAAAGGGAGATACGCTTTGGAGCATATCGGAGCAATATAACACGAGTCTGGCTGCNATCGTTACCGCAAACCCGACAGTGGAAGCATCTAATTTNCAGACNGGAACAACGATTTATGTNCCGTATAATTTNCCGCTTGTGGCGGAAGATGTGCCCTATACNTCGGAANTTACNAAGCTTATCGTGGAGGGATTGCAGGTACGTTATCCGTTTCTTGTAACGGGCAGNATCGGAACAAGCGTTATGGGACGNGAGCTNAACTANATCCGAATCGGAAGGGGAACTACGCAGGTATGTTACAATGCNTGCTTTCATGCAAATGAGTGGATAACNACNCCNATANTGTTAAAATTTGCGGAGGAGTATGCCAAGGCATATGCGGACAGTGATAAGTTATATGAAGCGGAAAGCCTNGAANTGTTTGAAAAATACAGCCTTTACCTGATNCCGATGGTAAATCCCGATGGAGCNGATNTGGTAAANGGGGNATTGTATGACGAAAAATATTTGGAGCAGACAAGACAGATTTCAGCGNATTATCCGTCCATCCCATATCCNGACGGTTGGAANGCAAATATCAACGGAGTGGATTTGAANCTGCAATTTCCGGCAGGCTGGGANAATGCACGCAATATAAAGGCNCAGCAGGGNTATACATCTCCCGCGCCGAGGGATTATGTCGGCACGGCTCCTGTTTCGCAGCCNGAGAGTAAGGCGATGTATGATTTNACAAATGCAAATAATTTCAGACTGATNCTTGCATATCATACCCAGGGTGAGGTAATATATTGGAAGTATNTGGANTATGAACCCGAAAATTCAAGGCGGATNGCGGAGTATTTCGGGCGCGTCAGCGGATANCTTGTGGAGGAAACGCCTTACGCGTCGGGATATGCNGGTTANAANGACTGGTTTATCGAAAAATATAACCTGCCGGGTTACACGATAGAGGCAGGCGTTGGCNTNAATCCGCTTGATATGAGNCAGTTTTCAAAGATTTATCAGGANAACAANTTNATNCTTTTGGGNGGNATGACACAGATTTAAGCCGATTGTTTGTGCCGTTTTGACAGCGTATACGTCTAAAGCAGCATATTTACGAAAGAGAAAGGGAGCGCAGTTATACAAATGGAAAAAATNACAAAAGCNATAAACAATATCTGTTTCGGAGCAATCCTTTTCATAGCGTCAAATTTTTATGTGTTTAGCGATTATGCGATATTTANGGCGCTGCTTTTGACGGCATATGTTTTGATCAATATNTTTCCGACAGTGGTTTTGCCAAAGACAAGACGGCTTCGGGCATGTGCGCGCGGAAATGCNTTATTGATTNAATTTTTGATTTCGACTGTGTTTTCCGTAGCCTATTTTGTGGCAAGTATTATNCNGGGAGCGGCNNTTAAAGACATNTTGATNAATACNCTTTTNGCGATTTTNCTNGAAGCGATTGTGTTNTGGAACGGTATCATCCATGTGTATGTGTCTTCGGGACAGCTTGGCATTAAAATTCGNGTGATTGGNATTGTNTGCGGNCTTATCCCGNTTGCAAACCTTGTTGCGCTTGGAATGATCATAACGACGGTAGAGCGTGAGATTGCGTATGAGAGTCNTCGTATTGNNTTAGATGAGCAGAGAANGAATCTGCAAATATGTGCGACAAAATATCCGATACTNATGGTGCACGGNGTGTTTTTTCGCGATTTTCGGTATTTGAATTATTGGGGNCGNATCCCCGANGCTTTGCAGAAGAACGGCGCGACNGTNTTTTACGGAAATCACCAGTCGGCNGCNGCNGTGGAACAGAGCGGNCGTGAGATTTCGGANAGAATANTNCAGATTGTTGCGGAAACAGGCTGTGAAAAGATTAATATTATTGCGCACTCAAAGGGCGGTCTTGATTGNAGAAGCGCGCTGACNAATCCGGAAATNNCAAAGTATGTGGCGACGCTTACGACNGTCAATACACCGCATAGGGGNTGNGAGTTTGCGGATTACCTGTTATCNAAAATCCCGAAAGCNAAACAGGATATGGTNGCGGGGACATACAATGCGACGCTCAAAAAGCTTGGAGATCCCAATCCCGATTTTATGTCTGCCGTGACAAATNTNACNGCATCGTTTTGTGAAANCTTTAACGAGCNNGTNACGGACGCGCAAGGCGTGTATTATCAGAGTGTCGGTTCAAAANTAAACAAGGCNTCGGGCGGACGTTTTCCACTGAATTTTACATATCATCTGGCAAATTATTTTGACGGACCAAATGACGGACTTGTCGGNGAAACTTCTTTTGCGTGGGGAGCGGATTATAAACTTCTTTCCGTAAAGGGAAGACGCGGAATCTCNCANGGTGACATGATNGATTTGAANCGGGAAAATATTTCGGAATTTGACGTGAGAGAGTTTTANGTGCAGCTTGTCGCCGATTTAAAAAAGCGCGGATTTTAGTCCGCGCAAAGTTTATCAAGGATATCAAAATATTNTTCGAAGGTCTTTTTACAACACATCGGATCTGCAATCTCGATGCCTTCCGCTTTTAGTCCGATTAGGGCAAAGGACATNGCNATGCGGTGGTCGTCATAGGTCTGTACGATTCCNNCTTTTGGCATACCGGGGTGTATTGTGATNGCNNTTTCNTCTTCCTCGCATGAGATNCCAAGTCTTGTCAGTTCTGTTGCAGTAGCATGAAGCCGGTCNCATTCCTGTAACCGNATATGTCCNATATTTTCAATGCGTATCTCGGATTCCGCAAACGGCGCAAGNGCGGCAAGCGTCATNGTCTGATCCGAAAAATCTTTCATATCNACNGTTATTCCCTGTAGTTTTCCGTTNTCNGCTCCTNTAACTTCAATNCCGCAGTCCGTTTCTNTTACGGTACAGCCAAGCTGTTCCAAAAGACGGATAAATTTCAGATCACCCTGCATACAGTTCCAAGTAATGTTTTTGACAATTGCTCGTCCGCCCGTGAGCGCGGCAGCTGCATAGAAGTAGCAAGCTGCGGAAACATCGGGTTCTATTTGGTATGTGCCCGCTTTGTATGAAACGCCGCTTGGTATGATATAGTTTGTTCCGTCAAACTCTGCTGTGGCACCGAACTGTTCCATCATTTGGCGTGTGATGCGGATGTAGGAGCCGTCTTTTCGTTCACTTGTGATTTCAATGTGCAGCCCCTGTTTCAGCATAGGGGAAATCAACATCAGCGCGCTCAAAAACTGCGTGCTTTTGCTGATATCAAGCTTTACATGAAACATCTTATCCGCTTCGGACACGGGACCGATTCCCTGTATTTTTATCGGAAGAAAGCCTTCGTTTTCCAAATATGTGATTTTGGCGCCCATCTCCGTAAGTACGTCAAACAGCGGTTTCATGGGGCGTTTTTTCATTTGATCGGAGGCGTTTATCGTGAAAGTTCCTTCCGCAAGAGCTAACATTGCCGTCAGAAAACGCGCCGCCGTGCCGGCGCTGCCTACATAAATCTCGCCGCTTTTTACAGGCAGTGTGCCGTTTAAGCCTGTGACAGCCACTTCCTTTGCCTGCTCATCGATTGCAACTTCAAAACCAAGCGATTTGAGCGAGCCCAAAAAGTTTCTTGAGTCGTCGCTGAAAAGCACTCCTTTTAAAAGGGTTTTGCCGTCAGCCAAAGCTGCCATCAGGAGCGCGCGGTTTGTCATACTTTTCGAACCGGGCACTGTCACTTGCCAATCTATTTTTTTGTGTAATGTCTTTACATGATAGGTGTTTTCCATTTTTATCTTGTTCCCCTAACTAATTTTTCAAAATAAACTCTGTTTCAGTGTAACATACTTTTTTGTCTGCGGCAATATCAGTAATTGCGCATGGGTACAGGCATATAATTATCATCGCATTAATATATTTTATAAAAAATATTTTTGGGGATTTCATGTTAGGGAAGAGTAGTGATAAAAATGATTTTCAGACAAGTGGTGTGCTCATACAGTATATTCAGGAATTAAGTGATTACTTAAAAGAACGCAATTTATCGAGAAAAGCAGTGACAATGGCGGTTGCGGTTTTGGTTCTTGCGGGTCTTACAGGAGTGCATTATAAGGAAACCGGAAGTCTTGTCCCCACAAGCGGGGCGGCAGCGAACAGGGAATTGCCAATCTATTGCGTACAGACGGAGGAACCTAAAATTGCGCTGACATTTGATGCGGCTTGGGGGAATCAGGACACGAAGAAAATCATGGAGATATTGAAAAAACATAATGTTAAGGTGACGTTTTTTATGACAGGGGGATGGGTAGACGGATAGGCATACATGAAAACGAAATAAACTAAGAATATTATGAAGTAAAACCATATGTGGAAGATTGAAATTGATGATTAAATAATGGGTAGATGATTTATAAGGCATATCGGATGTAAAAGTCTGGTGTGCCTTATTTTTTACTATTGATGAATTATAGGTAATATATAGCGGAACGATAGGAGTATTTACATAATTTATCAAAAAATGTATTATTTTATTATAAAGGTAATAATGAGAAAAAGCTATAAAATGATTGATTTATGGTAATAAAATGTAATAAGTATTATAACAATATTTTTTGGATGGAGATGTTGATATGGCAATAATAGATCATGCATATAGTAAGGAGTATGGGGATATAATTACAGCAACATTTGCGAAAGAGTTATTTGAAAAAAATTATTGATGACCAAAGGACATTTGAATGTTGTGGTAAAGGATGCACAGTGCAAATTACATGTTGCAATATGACAAAACCTCGAAATGAAGCGTGGAGTACATTTTGTTGTGTATGGGAAACACTCAAATAATTGTTCCGAAATACTGAACAGTGAGAACCAAGATAAAAGAATAACTAAGAGAAAAAAAGAGAAGATTCAGAAGTAAGTGACACATTTAAATTTTTAAGCGTAATACCTCAAAAGGCTGATGTACATAGAAAGAAAATAATACAGAATGATAGAGAAGCGCAAGAACATAAGAATAAAGTCAAAGAAGAGTATTCAAAGAATCCGAATAAAATCAAAAGAAGTATATGTAATTTGGATGTTTTAGTGCCAGAATATTTAAAAGCTAGGAATGAAAACAAATTGGATATAAAAAAATAGAACTAGATTTCGGGGGAAGGATATATAAATATTCCTTTAGTGATTTTTTTGTGGAATAAATTTAACAAATATATTAGAAATAATAAATTATCACTTTTGTTTCTTTGGTAAAGCAATTATTCAACAATATAAAAATGGATACATAATTGAGTTACAAGAAAAATTTTTGAATCAAGATAAAAATATGCATGTTAAATGTATTATTACAAATGAAATTATTCAAAAAAAGATACAAAGGAATTCAATTATTGAAATTTTTAACAATATGTTGAGAAGAGAAATTTTCTGTTTTCTCTTTGGAACGTGTAATATTAAAGAAAATATTACATATATAAATATTGAATCTTTAGATCATATAGCATGTACTGAGGAGGATATTGAGACTAATGACGAGATCGAATAAATTATTATAATAATAGATTTAAGGAGTGAAATTTAATATGACAACAGGTTTTGAATATGTATTTCAAAATTATATTTATGTTCCAATAATTAGCGCAATTATCGGAGCGATATTATCAATGTTGGTTCCTAAATTATTTATTTGGTGCGGAAAGAAAATTAAAAAAATAGCTAATAAATCTGTGGATACCATAGATATTTCTGGTGATTGGAATTCATTTTTTCATGAAGGAGATATTATACAATCTGAATCAATTATATTGGAGCAGGAAGGTCAAACTGTTAATGGAGAAATAGTCCTTGAAAATAGGAGATATTTGTTAAATGGAGAATTTAAGAATCAAATATTAATGGGGACATATATTTCAAAAAATACAAGAAAAGATGAAAGAGGAGCAATAGTATTAAGGAGGATTAACGAAAATTTATTAAGTGGATTTTGTACCTTTGTTTATAAAGATAAACAAGTGTATAGTAGCCCGTACATACTCACATCCACTTCATATCATAATGTTAAAAAAGGAACATACAGTTTTTGTAATAGCTGTATTGGTAAATTTGATTGTTGTTGTAATTGCAATAAAATCGATATGCCGATTATTTTGCCTTCAGAAGCACAAGAAATAGAAACTATTTCTAGAAAGTCGATAAATGATTTTGCAATCAAATTAACTAGCAATCTTTATCAAATGAGAAGATTTGATAACCAAGAGAAAAATGGATGTATTTTTTTTGTTAATAACCAGTGTTCGATATATAATAATAGACCTATAGATTGTAGATTATTTCCTTTTGATTTTAAAGAAATCAATGGAGAATATTGGCTGATATATTATAATAGTATTGATATTTGTAGAGCATTACCAACAGATATAAATGAAATAAAAAATTATGCACATAATATACGACCGCTTTTAGATATGCTTCTTCCTTATATGTCAGAATGTTCTAACCCCATATTTTCTAAAAGACTTGAAAATCAACAATATATTAAATTGTTCACAATAAGAAGTTTAAAGGAAGATATCACAAATGAAATCTAAATTTTATATTACAAATATATAGAGAAAATGTTTATGGAAAAAATATTATTGTAAGTTATCCAAGCTATGATGAAGAAATTGTTAAAATATTCTCTGATCTAATACAAGCCCCAAATAAGCCTAAAATCACATGATAACCATACAAATATGATCAAACCGATACAAGCAAAACCATAAAATTATAATGGGTGAATATTATTTATAATATATTATCTATTTATATTATACCTTTATCCCAAATTGTGATTTATCATATATAAATAAGAATATGGATTATTTCGTAGAAAATCGATTTTATCCACATTATAAGAAATGGTTGACGCTATAATAGAAACTCCCATACCAGCAAAAAGTGCCTGTTCCACAGGCATTTTTAATAACGCCATGGGAACGCCTGTTGCACCAGTGGATAGAAGAGAAATCTTTAAAAAAGAATTAGTAAACCATTTAATTTTTGAACTTGTAAGTGCAGCTTTAAAATCGTTAAATGCTGGTGTAAACTCATTATTATATAGGTCACTTATTTCTTGTTGCAAAATATCAATAGGCTTATCTAAATCAAAATTTTGCGTAAGTTTTGCGAGTTGCGTTCGAAACCTTGCTAATTCGTCTTTATAATGATTCTTAAAAGTAATTATATCCTCAAAGGAAGTATTAGGAGAAATAGATAACTCACTAATAATACAATTCAGCAATAGTCCCTGCTCTAATTGGTGATCTCTTGGCCGCATATTAAGAAATCGGTTTTCGGGGTGTATTGTTGTTTGATTACCAAATCTAATAATATTTCCCATATTAAAGCAAGGAATATCATCTGTAACCATACCTAACGAATGATCCTCACATAACTTATTAGCTAAAACTATCATATAGATATACGCGAATTTCTCATTAAAAAAGTATATATGGGGATTGTCAAAATCATACTTAAGATGCTTTATTTCTTTCTGAATTTTTCGAGACATTTTTTCACTATATATACCGCTATTTGACAAATGCTTTAATTCATCTTTGACTTTATATGACATTTTTTCATCCCAAATGTTGCTATATCTATTGTTTTGCGGAGCACAAATATTTTGTATAATTTCAGAAGAGAATAATAAATTTATTATGTCTTCTTCAATTCCAACAACAGACTTATCGTTAGAATTTACATAAAGAGGTCGTAAGAATCCTATATCTGCAAGATATTGTGTATCATGATGTTTATATGGTTGACTCAAAGATTCTGGAACAATGGTTGAAATAGAATCCCAAAAAAGGATGGCTGTTTTTAACCAAGCGTGATTCTGAATATCAATGTTGGGGTAATATAAGGCATTTGAAAATGGAGGTCTCATAATACATTTTTCTCCTTCTTAAATTTTATCTATATGTAGAGGAATGAATTGATTTATCAGGGTATTTACAAAAATATGCATCTATCTAATAAATTCAATGATATATTGATCGTTTCTGGGTTTAACTATATCGGTTTCGATTATATATGGAACAGAATTTCCCCATTCTATATTATATATATTTTGTATTTCAGAGTTTGGAGTGTATTTTTTAATTGTTGCTTTATCTATTTCTATAAGCCCACCAGTTATTTTTCTTGCATACACTTTTACAGCTCTTGGTTCAAAATCCAAACATACATTAAATATTAATTTAGATATTGGTTGCTTAATACGAACCAACGATATACTCTGTATTTCTTTAGTCTGATCATAAATGGTCATCTCATTCAAAATCTCTATTGAATATGAAATATCAAAGGTTTCATTTTGTGGAATTGGTTGATCAAAATTGATTTTGAACGTATGTTGTAATCTTTTTTCAGTAATAGAATGAAGGCATTCTACTACTAATGTTTTACCATTTATATTATTCCTTGCATTTATTTTAATATCTTTAAAAGATATTGGTATATCAGTTGATTCTGTGTAAACTATATAACTACTAACACTTTTACTAATATTTATTCCTTTTAATATTCTAAATGAAAAATAATTCAAATTATCATATTTTAATTGATCTTGTCGGTATATTAAAGTGAATTTATGAATATTATCATATTCTTTTTCATCTAATGTTCTTGTGCTAATTTGAGATCCAATACGATGATTTATTATACTTAAAATATCGCTTGTGTCTTCTATATTAGTAATTAATTTATTGGTAAAAATTTCAAAAATAATATTTAAAAATAGTGGTGTAATAAAAACTAAAAACACCTTGATAAAAAAGACAGGTTTAGGATATTCATTTATATTAATATTTCCAAAAAGGGTAACAATCGAAATTATAAAAGTAAGTAAAAATATATATCTAGCTAAAAAATTACTAATAAGAATGTTATAAAATTTTTTCATTTCTATTTCCCTCCTCTTTAATATGCATGGTATTTTAATTATTTATGTTATATTATAACACGTCTTGATTGTTAATTAAATAGCTATATTAATAAATAATATTTTAACTGAATATAGGACAACAGGTAGTTTACTAGTTAAAAATCTAGATGTTGTAGGCTCGAGTCATTCTAATTAGATTTCCGAAGGTCGTTATCATGACTGTTTTTTTAATTGAATAAATGATTAAAAAATTCAAGAGAGGATACAGAAAACAAAATCGAATAATTTGGTCTTGATGCTATATTATGAAACTATGATTTCATTGCCATATTTAATGCAAAATATTTTTGTTTATATTAAAAAAGTATCTTGACAAATTTTATAATAGTAGTATACTGAAACGATTTAACACATGTTAAATGGTCGGCATGGGGATGATCTATCAAAGGAGACGAATGAAAAATGCACAATTTACGGTATGTAACAAGAAAACAATTATCCCCGGTAAAAAAAGAATTAGTATTGATTATCAATAACGTACAAAATCTTATTCGTAAAGATTTTACCTTTCAATTCTATTTTGTAGGTAGTGCCGAGCGAAATATGGTGACATATGATGTAGGTACAAATAAAGGTTTTGATTTTGATGTTAATATTCAAGTTAATAATAGTTCAGATAAATTTACGGCAGAACAAATCAAGACGAAAATAAGACTAGCTTTAGATAGAATTGCACCAAAGTTTGGGTTTGATTATGCTGAAGATTCTACAAGGGTTCTTACAATAAAGGTTAAAGACAGAAAAAAATCAAGGATTCTATATAGCTGTGATTTTGCTATAGTAAATGATTATATAGATGATGATGGCAACGGGGGACAAGAATATATTCATTTTAATAAAAGGCAAAATAAGTATTCTTGGAAAGAACAATCACAAGGATTTTATTTATTAGAGGAAAAAGCGGAATGGATCAATGATAATGGATATTGGCAGAAAGTGAGAGCCTTATATTTAGATAAGAAAAATCAAAACAATGATCCTAATAAACATTCCAGAAGTATTTATGCGGAGACAATACATGAAATATGTCAGAAGTATGGATACTATAATTAATAAGTGAACAAAGAGCTAAAAAGAAATTTTATATGATTTAATTGTGATTATTGACTTATTAATAAAATATCAAAATACAAACTACTAAGATGCTGAAACATCAAGGTAGTTTTTTATTACCAAAACCTCAACAAAATACAAACAAATGTTCTATGCTTATTATCAAGGAAACAAAAGCAAACACAAAATTATAGTCAATATCTTTCTTCTATGATTGATAAATCCTATTTATCTGAATATATTAGTAGTAATTCTTCTCAAAGTAGGAAATTATGTGTGAATGAAGAACTTAAGGATATTTCAAAAGAAGATGAGCTGGTTGTAGTCAAATACTTATTGGATATCATGAGAACGCACGACATAATTACGGAAGATGAATATCAAGCAGTTTTATATAAATATAGTTAGAGGGAGTGCGGATATATGGAAGACAGAAAATTAAGAGCCGTATTCTATGCAAGAGTGAGCACGGAAGAAGAACAACAGTTAAATGCAATAGAGAAACAAATCGAAGAAAACCGAGATGTTATTCATGAAAAAGGTTGGATATTAATTGACGAATATATAGACAAAGGAATAACAGGCACACAGGCAAAGAAGAGAAATGAATACATAAGAATGCTTGAGGATATCAAGAAGGATAAATTTGATACTATTGTAGTAAAGGATCAGTCGCGCTTACAGCGTAATACGATGGACTGGTACATATTTTTGAACGAGATTGTACAAAACCGGAAAAAGTTATATTTATATTTAGAGAATACTTTCTTTGATCCGAAAGATAAATTTATATTTGGTATCAAAGCAATGATGGCAGAAGAGTACAGTCGTGATTTGAGTAAAAAGGGAAATGCCGCGAAAAAGAGAAGGCAGGAGAAAGGTAAACCGATTATTACAAACCGGACATGGGGATTTAAAAATATCGGCGGTGAAATTTTAATAGATGAAGAAGAAGCAAAAATTGTAAGGCGAATATATGAACTGTTTGCGGATGGTTTTGGCGGTCGTGTAGTTGCCGGGACATTGAGAGAGGAAGGCATCAGAAACAGAAACGGCAAAACTTTGTCTGAAAATACCATACGTGAAATTGTGAAAAATCCGCTTTATAAAGGCACTGCGGTAATGAATAAAGAGCATTTTGATTTTGAGGCGAAAAAGATAATTAAAAATCCGCAAAGTGAGTGGATATACAGAGAAGGCATTGTACCGCAGATTGTAAGCGATGATTTATGGGAAAGAGCAAACGCACAAATAAATAGCAGAAAAACAATAGACAGAACGCATAATGTGGGTATCAATAAAGGCAATACGCTGCTATCATCTAAAATCATTTGCGGCGAGTGTGATTCAAAGTATTGGAGAAACAAAAGAACTCAGGGGATCTATTGGTATTGCAGTGAGGGCGCACGTTCCGGAAAAGTCAGAGAAAAGACGGGAATGAAATGTGTATCACTCAATCTAAAGGAAGATGAAATATTATTTTTGATAGAGCGGTTGGGAAATCAACTGATTGCAAAAGAAAGAAAAGATGAATTATTAAGTAATGCTATCAGAAAAATATATGCAGGGTTATCTAATGCAAACAGCGGAGAAAGTATAGAAGAAATTCAGACACAGAAAGAAAAGTTAAATAAACGAAAAGATGCGCTTGTGGACTATTTACTGGATGGAACAATCACAAAATCCGATTATTCATCTAAAATGGATGATATAACAAAACAGATTACCGCGCTAGATGAGAAGGAAACAAGGATACAGGAAAAGAAGGAAGAAAACGGAGAACTGTTTGAGCGTTTAAATAAAGTGCGAGCTTTGTTTCAGAATAAGACAGAAAAAGGTATAGAGGTTCCTTTGATGTGTTCTCATATTGATCAGATCAGGGTGTATGAAAACAGGTTGGATGTATATCTTGACTTCCTGAAAGATGCAGATTTCTTATCCGTAAATTATGATAAAACAAGTAAAAATAGCATTTACGATATGCCCCTTTGTGTGGGTAGACACTTACCCTGACGACGTAAAAATGATACTTGCCGAGGGGCATGACCTCGGAAACCATAGTCAAAACCATAAAAACATGAGCCGGCTTTCCGATTCGGAAAAGGAAGCGGAGCTTATGAGCGTTCATAATAAGGTGAAAGACCTTACGGGCTATGAGATGTTTTTGTTTCGCCCGCCCTACGGCGACTATGACAACTCGCTCGTGACAACGGCAAAAAAATGTGGGTATTATGCGATCCAATGGGATGTTGACAGTCTTGACTGGAAAGACTACGGCGTGGAATCAATCCTAAAAACAGTTACAGAAAATGAGCATCTCGGAAACGGTAGCATTATTCTTTGCCACAACGGC
Source organism: Lachnospiraceae bacterium (assembly GCA_014804345.1). Lineage (GTDB taxonomy): Bacteria > Bacillota > Clostridia > Lachnospirales > Lachnospiraceae > COE1. The sequence goes on from JAAUZZ010000022.1 coordinate 69,557, forward strand.
GCCAAGTACACGGCAGAGGCGCTTGATACCATGATAACGACGCTGAAAGATGCGGGATACACGTTTGTTCCGCTTTCCGAGCTGATTTACAAGGAAAAATATCATATGGACAATGAGGGCAGACAGATAAAGGATTGATAAAATGCAGTAAACGAAACACCCCCAAGAGGCGCACTCTTAGGAGTGTTTGTTGTATTCGCTTTATCGTTTGATAATTTACATAGTACAAATAAATGTGGTAAAATAAGCAAAAAGACAAAACAAAAAGGGTATCAGTCATGAAGAAAACGCAAAAAACAATCATTCTATCGATGATCCTTTCCATCCTATTAGGTGCATGTGCGGACAGCCACATGACCCAGCCCACAGAACAGGAAACTCAGTCGATAGAAACAGATGATACAATCTATGACGGTTTGATCGAAAATCCCAAGCCGTTAGAGAAGCAAAATGCATATGATGTCTTAAATGTCGCAACTTATATCACAAAAGCAGAGGACACTTATTTCATAGCGGATTGTTATCATGATCAAATATTATTCAGTGACGCGCTTACCAAGCCGCTTATGGAATGGAAGGTACTTACCGATGAGGTGCACTATGCCCACACAATTGCTTCCGACGGTATAACGCTTCTTGTAGATGATACGGAAAACAACAGGCTGCTTGCATTTCAACGGACAGACGCGGGTTATGTCCACACGCAGACCTTAGACGAAATCGGGTTAAAACCGCACTTTGTCCAATATGATGAAAAAAAGCAAATGTTTTATGCATGGAGTTCCATTACGGGAGAACTGTATCTGATCAAGAAATACGATAAACCGAACGAACAGGGAATATATCCATTATATATAGAAGGAATTGCGAAAATAGACGAGCTTTACGGTGTGTATGTTCGTTCCTTTACGATAATCGATGACGAACTCTATTTCGTTTCGGGACACAACAATCAAAAGATAATCAAGGCGAAAATTGCTCACGACGGCGAGGCGTTTGCACTCGAAGTCACAGAACATTATGACGTTCCCGCAGAGCTTGCGGGAATGGTACAGCTCTATAAAATACAGGATTATTATTACATCACAATATCGACGGACAATGCGGAAAATCAGGATTATGCCACGATAATCAGGACAAAACGCCTCGAAGATTTAATGACGGGAAAGTATGAAGATATTTATTCCGAGTTTGGACTAAGCGGCGGCACCCCGTACTATATCAATGAAATCGAAGGCAGATACTATATGACACATCACAGGACAAGTGAAAATATCATTGCATTTGACGTGACGGACAATGTTATTCAAAACGTAGAAGTTCTTTATTAGGGAAACGCTGAAAAAGCGTTTCCTTAGCTTTTGGGATGCACAAACGGAGCCGTAAAGAACAGCGGCATACCAAAAAACAACGCATACGCGTACCGAAACTCCGTAGCGACGGGTGTTGCAATCATGAGCGTCAGCATCAAAAAGAGCATCGGCAGTCCGATCAGCGCATTTGCGGATTTTGCGTTGCGAAGACTGAGCGCGATTGTGAGGATAAGAACCCAGAACATAAATCCTATGCTCCAAAGCGCGCCGTAAAGCGGGATTAGGTCTTGAAGCTTAAATAAGATTTCCCTAATCTTAACGATTGCATTTCCGTGCAGAATAGGCTTCCAATAAAGTCCGAACTCATTCGGATAGATACCGTCCGCAAGTCCGACTTCGTAGGAGATATCGGGATACCAGAAACCAACGGTTTGCGCAACAAACGCATCAAAATAAGTTTTCGGGTGCGACAGACCGATGAAAAACCAGTTCTTAAAAAATTCATCCTTGTGTGCTTCAAGATAGTCAGTACCGTTTTCGCGGATTAAATTTTTGATATTGTCGGAAATATCGGGCTGATAGACTTCGGCAACGCGTGTCACGTCCATAATCTGTTCCACAAACGTAAGCTGTTCTTCGCTCAGTCCCTCATTTTGAGCAACCACGCGTGCTATCTGTTGCACGGGAACGGAAAGGGATTCGACAAAATCCGCCTGTTTGATATCATAAACCTGCATGACAGGATATTTCACAAAAAGGACAACCAGCAAAATCACAGCATGAATCGGGAGCATGGTGCGCCAGCTTTTTCGATAGACCACAAGAATAAAAGGAAGGGAAGCCAGAAATGCATACCAACCATTTGTTCGAAGCAAGCAGAGCATGATACCTGAAAGCGTATAGGGGAGCACAATGGAAAAATATTCACTCAAACGAAGTTTCTCAATATGCTCCGAGGAAACAGACGCGTTTCCACGCAAAAGAAAGCGCATCAGCGCAGCCGCAAAAATCGTGACACAGCCCGCAAAAGGAATGTCTTTCCAAATCGTGACGGCATAGATCCCGTTGTAGGGCATCAAAGCATAAAACAGAATTGTTATCACAATTACCGGTGTTTTTATTGTTGCTTTCTGCATGGTTCGCACTGCATATCCGGCAGCGAGCGCCATAAAAAGAATCTGCGCAAGCGTATAAAGAGCAAGTCCAAAATGAGCGTCCCCCGTAATGGAAATACCAATACCGTAAAAAAGCCCGATCAGTCCCGTATGCACGATAGAATGGTGGTTGCTAAGCTCATAGGCGCCGATTACCTGCGCATACTGATTGATGCTGTCGGGCGTCATAATGCCGGGGTATTCATGCAGAAAATAAACAAGCCAGCAAAGAATGCAGGAAATGACAGCAATCACACTAAGCCATGCCGAGGAATAGGTGCTTCCCGTGATATGAAGACGACTGACCGCCTGCATAAGCCATATGGAAAGATAAAAGTAAATCAAAAAGAGCCCAAACCACGTAAATAGCAGTATGATACCGCAAAAGAGCGTGCTCGTCATACCGCCCAGTATGATCTCGTATTTTGCGGCAAGCGTAAAAGTACACAAAATAAGCGAGAGAACGGCGGAGATAAACGGATCTTTCGATTCAATGCGGCTTTCCGTATTGTCGTTGTTTAACCCCGAAAAAATATATAGAAACATGATAAAAATAAGAATGGAAACGGGATTTTTGGTTTCCATGCCGGTAAGTCTTACTACGGCAAACAGCGCAAAAAAGCTGTTGAGAAATATTTTCAAACGATACATGAATACCTCCAAATGGTTATTTTGGGAATAATTTCTACTATTATAGTAGAATGAATTTCTTTTGCAGTCAATCTATATTATGATTTGCATAATGTAAAAAAGTTTGCTATGATTAATCAAGGTGAAATTCAGGAAAAATTTGTCAGTTATGTTTCTGTAAAAGTTTGCGTCAGAGAGGAGTAAATTATGTACTGGGAAGAGAATGTACGGCGTGTTGTGCCGTATGTGGCAGGCGAGCAGCCTCAAAATAAAAATGTCATCAAACTAAACACAAATGAGAATCCCTATCCGCCGGCGCCTGAGGTGGAACGCGTGCTTCGGGAACTTAACCATGATACACTCCGCAAGTATCCTGACCCTGATGTTTCGGAGCTTGTAAATGTGCTTGCAAAAAGATATGGAATTAATAACGAACAAGTGTTTGTTGGCATCGGATCGGACGATGTGCTTGCAATGTCGTTTCTTACCTTTTTTAATTCCGACAAACCGATTCTTTTTCCGGACATCACATATTCATTTTATGATGTATGGGCAGATTTATACAGAATTCCGTATGAATGTCAGCCGTTGGATGAAAATTTTTGCATCAGAAAAGAAGATTATCAAAAAGAAAACGGCGGAATCGTTATCGCAAATCCCAATGCGCCGACAGGTGTGTATGAAACACCCGGTTTCTTGGAGGAAATCATAAAAGCAAATCCGAATTCGGTTGTGATCATCGACGAAGCGTATATCGATTTTGGCGGAGAGAGCTGTGTTCCGCTGATTGATAAATACGAGAATCTTCTTGTTGTTCAGACCTTTTCCAAATCGCGAGCGTTGGCAGGAATGCGCATCGGTTATGCGATGGGCAGTAAAAAGCTGATTAAATACTTAAATGACGTAAAATTTTCGTTTAATTCCTACACGATGAATACCGTAACGATTAAGGCAGGCGCCGCATCGGTTGCGAACGAGGAGTATTTTCGGCAGATTACGGGAAAAATAATCGAAACACGGGAACATACCAAAAAGCGTCTGTCAGAGCTTGGATTTATATTTCCCGATTCAAAGACAAACTTCATTTTTGCGGCACATAAGAGCGTTCCGGCACAGGAAATTTTTGATGCGCTGCGCGAAAATGAGATTTATGTAAGGCACTGGAACAAGCCGCGGATTGAAAATTATATGCGCATTTCCATTGGGACGGATGAGGAAATGAAGACCGTGCTTGACTTTTTGGAGAACTATTTAAAAGAGCGATAGAAAGATTGAAAGAGGGTAAACAATGAAAGAATTTATATTTAATATTCTGCGCGGAATCGTGATCGGAATTTCCAATGTAATTCCGGGCGTTAGCGGTGGGACTATGATGGTGTCTATGGGTATCTATGACAGGCTGATTTTGGTACTCACACATTTTATTAAGAGAATGAAGGAGGCAGTTGCGCTTCTTGTGCCGATTTTGATCGGTATGCTGCTTGCAATTGCGATTTTTGCGAAGCTGTTTTCGGAAGTGCTCTTTCCGAAATTTCCGCTGCAGACAAATTTGTTCTTTATTGGTTTGATTTTGGGCGGACTTCCTATTATCTATCGGAAAGTAAAGGGCGTGTCTGTCAAACTTCCGCAGATTATTGCTTTTGTGGTGTTCTTTGTGCTGGTGGCGGGACTTGCCGTTATCGGTGAGGGAAACGGTGCAAGCGCTGATATCACGCTTAGCGTGGGAAATGTTTTAAAGCTTTTCGGAGTCGGAGTAATTGCGGCGGCTACAATGGTGATCCCGGGTGTGAGCGGCTCTATGATCATGATGATTTTAGGTTATTACAATACGATCATTGATACGATAAACGAATGTATCAACGCCCTTCGTGCGTTTGACATTCCTGCGCTGTTAAATACTTTTATCGTGCTGGTGCCGTTTGGTATCGGTGTCGTGGTAGGTATTGTGGCAGTGGCAAAACTTGTCGAGTTTATGCTCAAAAAATTTCCGGCAGTTACCTACTGGGCGATTATCGGTTTGATCGTGGCATCTCCGATCGCAATTTTGATCATGATGGAAATTCCGGCAATCGGCGTTGTGGAGGTTCTTTCGGGAGCCATTTTACTGGTAGTAGGCTTTGGCATCTCAATGAAAATCGGGGGCTAGACGGAAAGGATAGGAGTTGCAATGGACGCATACACAAGCTTTGCGGCGGTGTACGATCAATTTATGGACGAAACGCCGTATGATATGTGGTGTGAGAATATCGTGCGCGAGCTTTACGCACAGGAGATAAAAGATGGGCTTGTGTTGGAACTCGGCTGCGGTACGGGCAGCATGACACAGCGTCTTGCGGCAAAAGGATATGACATGATTGGCGTTGACTTATCGGACGAGATGTTAAACCTTGCCAGTGCGAAAAAGAATGTGTCGGGATATGATATTTTGTATCTTAATCAGGATATGAGAGCGTTTGAACTTTACGGTACAGTACGCGCAGTGGTGAGCGTATGTGACAGCATCAATTATCTGCTTGAGGAGGAGGATATTATTGCATGTTTCCGACTTGTGAACAATTATCTGGATCCGGGCGGGATTTTTATGTTTGATTTTAACACCAAATATAAATATGAAACAATAGGGGAAGCAACGATTGCGGAAAACAGAGAGGATTGCAGCTTTATTTGGGAGAATTTCTATGATGATGAAAGCTGCATCAACGCGTATGAGCTTACGATATTTGTGAGAAACGATGAAGTTTCTGAAAACGGACAGGAGCTTTTTTTGCGTTTTTCGGAGGAGCATCTTCAGAGGGGATATACGCTGGAAGAAATGAAAAAAATGCTTAAAGCATCCGGGCTTGAGTTTGTGAAAGCGTATGACGCGGACACGCTTTTAGACGTTACGGATGTGAGTGAAAGGATATACTGTATCGCGAGGGAAAAAGGGAAAGGAGCCGTAAAATGAAGGACTATATTGTGAGGGCAACCGCGGCAAATGCGCAGATCCGCGCTTTTGCGATCACTTCTAGAGAGCTTGTCGAAAAGGCGCGTAGTATCCACGATACCAGCCCCGTGATAACGGCGGGACTTGGGAGATTTTTGACGGCGGCGGCAATGATGGGAAGTATGTTAAAAGGTGAAAAGGATATGCTGACCATGCAGATTCACTGTGACGGTCCGGTAAGAGGGCTTACGGTAAACGCCGACGCGCATGCAAACGTAAAGGGCGCCGCGCTTGAACCGCAGGTCATATTGCCGCCAAACGCGCTTGGAAAGCTTGACGTGGGAGGCGCAATCGGAACAGGAATACTGAGTGTTATTAAGGATATGGGTTTAAAAGAGCCGTATGTGGGACAAACTCAAATACAGACAGGAGAGATTGCGGAGGATCTGACTTATTACTTTGCAACCTCGGAGCAGATACCTTCAGCGGTAGGGCTTGGCGTGCTGATGAATAAGGACAATACCGTAAAACGGGCAGGCGGCTTTATCATACAGCTTATGCCGTTTGCGGAGGATACGACGATCAGTGTACTGGAGGAAAAACTAAAAACGATGGACAGCGTGACCAATATTTTGGACGCGGGAAATACGCCGGAGCAGCTTTTGGAGATTCTGCTGGGCGATTTGGAGCTTCAGATCAATGATACAATTCCTGCGCAATATCTATGCGATTGCAGTCGCGAGCGCGTGGAGAGAGCGATCATCAGTATCGGGAAAAAGGATATTCAGGAGATGATAAACGATGCAAAGCCTGTGGAAGTGAGCTGTCAGTTTTGCGATAAAATCTATAACTTTGAGGTGGACGATTTAAAGGAGATGTTAAAATCGGCAAAAGCGAGGTAATAGATTGAAAAATCGGAGATTTTTCAATCGGCAAATTTGTGCAGAGGCACAAATTCGCAGGTTGAGAAAGGAGTATGGTTATTAAATGGTAGACGGATTTATAAAAGTGGCGGCAGCCACACCGAAGATAAAAGTAGCAGATACCACATACAATGCACATGCGATAACGGATCTGATCCTGGAGGCGGACGCTGCGGGGGCAAAAATCATTGTGCTTCCCGAACTTTGCATCACGGGCTATACCTGCAGTGACTTATTTTTACAGGATGGACTTTTAAATGAAGCAAAAGAGGCGCTTTTTCGGATTGCGGAAAATACGAAGGATACCGATGCGCTGGTGTTTGTGGGACTTCCGATTGAACAGGAACAAAAACTCTATAATGTAGCGGCGGCGCTAAAAGGCGGGAAAATCCTTGCCTTTATCCCAAAGGAAAATATCCCTGCCTATGCGGAATTTTACGAGACAAGGCACTTTACGGCGGGAAACCGAATTCCGAAAGATTTGCATTTTTGCGGCGAGGATATTCCGTTTGGAACCGATATTCTTTTTGCGTGTGATAACATTGAGGGACTGATTGTTGGCTGTGAGATCTGCGAGGACGTGTGGGTGGCGAATACCCCGAGTACAAGACATGCGCTTGTGGGAGCCGATGTGATCGTAAACCTTTCCGCAAGCAATGACATTGTCGGAAAGGATACCTACAGAAAAGACCTTGTGACATCGACCAGCGCTAGACTGTTATCTGCCTATATTTTTGCGAGCGCGGGAGAAGGCGAGTCCACACAGGACGTAGTGTTTGGCGGTCACAATATTATTGCGGAAAACGGTGTTGTGCTTGCGGAAAGCACGCCTTTTACGACAGGGATTCTTTATTCCGATATCGATATTCAAAAACTTCGCATGGAGCGCAGACGCATTAACGTCTTTATGCCCGACGATACGGATTGTCATTGTGTGATATCGTTTCATTATGAAACAGTGGAAAAAACAAAGCTTACGAGAACTTTTCCCGGCACACCGTTTGTTCCCATGGACGAGAATACAAAAATCAAGCGTTGCGAGCAGATTCTTTCCATACAGGCAAATGGATTAAAACAGCGGCTGGAACATACCAATGCAAAGACGGCTGTGATCGGTCTTTCGGGAGGTTTGGATTCCACACTTGCTTTTCTTGTGACAGTGCGGGCGTTTGACGCGCTGGGATATGAGCGAAATGCGATTCATGCAGTGACAATGCCGTGCTTTGGCACAACAGACAGAACTTACGAGAACGCATGCAGACTTGCGGAATCATGTGGTGCGAAACTGATAGAAGTGGATATCAAAAAATCGGTTTTACAGCATTTTGAAGATATTGGGCAAAATCCCGATGAGCATGACATTACGTATGAAAACGGTCAGGCACGGGAGAGAACTCAGGTTCTCATGGACATTGCAAATAAGATGGGCGGGCTTGTGATCGGAACGGGTGATATGTCCGAGCTTGCGCTTGGATGGGCGACCTACAACGGCGATCACATGTCGATGTACGGGGTGAACGCGGGAGTGCCGAAAACATTAGTGCGTCATTTGGTACAGTATTATGCCGATATCTGTAATGACAGCAAAATGCGCACAGTGCTTTTGGACGTGATTGACACACCTGTCAGTCCGGAGCTTCTGCCGCCGCAGGACGGTAAGATATCGCAAAAGACGGAGGATTTGGTCGGACCGTATGAACTGCATGATTTCTTTCTGTATTATATGCTGCGATGCGCTTATCCGCCCTCAAAGGTATACCGCATAGCAGTCGATACCTTCGAGGGAGAATATGACACAGATGTCATTTTAAAATGGCTCAAAACATTTTATCATAGATTTTTTGCACAGCAGTTTAAACGCTCGTGTTTGCCCGACGGACCAAAAGTCGGAAGCGTTGCGCTTTCACCGAGAGGCGATTTGCGAATGCCTTCAGATGCATGCGCGCGCATATGGCTTGAGGAGCTTGAGCATATCAGTAGATCGTGCTAAGGTCGGGTGAGTCGGCATTTTCCGATATCACGGCTTTGTCGAGCGTATCGCGTATCGCCTGCATCAGCAGCATTGCAGTGTAGCGGTTCTCGTCGGTATAGCTAATGCCGTCAAGCGTTTGCTTTTCAAGGATTACCGCGGAAAGGTCGTCGAGCGTCGGTTGCATCAGCGGATAGAGCGTGGAAACCGACTCGTCAATATTTGTGAGCGTTATGGAATTGATATGATCTGCGTCCACAGTAATCTGTAATTCGGCGTTTGTGCTTCCGAGTCTGATTGCGCTGGTGTAGATACCGGGAACGTAGCGGACGGTGGTATTTCCGTCTTGGTATTCCGTTACGCTTTGCGGCGAGATGTCCGTTTGCGGTTCTTCACTTTCTGTTTTAGTTTCCTTTTTGCTCTGCGTTTGCGGAACAAAAAGTGACACGGCTGTCATTATTATAAGTACACTTATGACGAGAAGTACAAGTGCATAGACTAATTCCTTTGAGCGAAGGACAACGATTTTTGTATTAGAGCTCATAAGCAGGACTCCGTTTCGTTCTTTTTAATAAGGTATGAAACAAATAAGGGGTTTATGCCTATTGATTGATGGAAAATGAGAAAGGAGAGAAAGACATGTCAAAGTACACGAAAGAAGATATCATCAGGAGGGTCGAGGAAGAGGACGTTGAATTTATCCGTCTTCAGTTTACCGATATAGAGGGGAATTTCAAAAATGTGGCGATTACGGCAAGTCAGCTTGATAAGGCGCTTAACAATGACTGCATGTTTGACTGTTCGCTCGTTGAGGGAATGCTTCCGACAGACAATGCAGATATGTTTCTCTATCCCGATTTGGATACATTTGCCATTTTTCCGTGGCGGCCGCAGCAGGGGAAAGTGGCACGATTTATCTGTGATGTATACCGTGCGGACCGCACTCCCTTTGAGGGCGACTGCCGCTACATATTAAAAAAAGCATTAAAGCAGGCAGCCGATATGGGGTACACCTTTGAGGTCGGACCGGAATGTGAATTTTTCCTGTTCAATGCGGATGAAAGCGGCAGACCGACGACCAGTACCCATGAGCAGGCGGGATTTTTTGATATGGGTCCGCTTGATAATGGCGAGAATGCAAGGCGTGATATCGTGCTGACCTTGGAGGATATGGGCTTTGAAGTGGAGGCAAGCCACCATGAGAAGGCGCCCTCACAGCATGAGGTGGATTTTCGATATGATGAGGCGCTTCATACGGCTGACAACATTATGACCTTTAAGCTTGCTGTGAAGACGATCGCAAAGCGTCACGGACTTCACGCTACGTTTATGCCAAAGCCGAGAAAGGAATTTTCAGGCTCGGGAATGCATATCAATATGTCCCTGCGTAAGGACGGAAAAAATGTATTTGACGATTCGGACGGCGAAAACGGATTGAGCCGCGAGGCATATTATTTCATGGGCGGTTTGATGAAGCATGTCAAGGGCATCTGCGCTGTGACTAATCCGATTGTTAATTCCTATAAAAGATTAAAACAGGGTTTTGAAGCTCCCGTATATGTCGCNTGGAGTACGCTNGGNGCAAANACGCTGATTCGCGTGCCGNATATCAGGGGNGAACACACGNGGATTGAACTTCGCAGNCCCGACCCNTCCGCCAATCCGTATCTTGCGATNGCGGCATGTCTTATGGCNGGACTTGACGGCATTAAAAATAAAATCGCNCCNGAGGCGGAGGTGCGCTATAACATNAATTCCATTTCGGAGGCNGAGGCNCGATTGCGNGGGATNGAGGAACTTCCNACCGATATGNNTCAGGCGTGCCNNGAGATGAAAAANGATNCCNTNATGCGGGAATTGCTNGGAGAACGTGTNTTTNCNCANATATANGATTCAAAGATTGCGNCATGGAAAGNGTATGACGCACANGTGACTGCGTGGGAAGTCGAATCCTATCTNTATAAAATATAGGGACACCTTTCAAACAGTATGAGTGAATTGGAGGTGTACCATTGACAAATATAATTGTCGTGTTTGCCAAGATAGAGGAGGCAAAAAGCGTAAAAAACATTTTGGTCAAAAATGGATTTCGCGTAACGGCTATCTGTACTTCGGGTGCACAAGCTCTGAACTATGTGGACGAATTTCACTATGGNATTCTGATTTCGGGGTTCCGTCTTGCNGACATGATCTGCGTNGAACTCAAAAACAATCTCCCCGAGGGATTTGATATGGTGGTCATGGCATCACAGAANGTTTTGTCGGAGGTCGNGGGGANAGGCATCATGGGACTTGCGATGCCNTTAAAGGTGCATGAGCTTGTCGANACAATNACNATGATGTCGCAGGGCGTTATCCGNCGNAAAAAGAAANTGAGAGAACAGCCGAAAGTGCGNAGTGCCGANGAANCTTCCGTGATTGAAAGCGCAAAGCGGCTTTTGATGGAACGAAACAACATGACGGAGGACGAAGCGCANCGCTACTTACTAAAGCACAGNATGGANAACAGTATCAGTCTTGTGGAAACGGCNCAGATGCTGATTGCGTTGAATTAGAGNAACAGGAAGGAGGATNCNGATGAAATTTACAAAAATGCATGGATGCGGCAATGATTATGTCTANATTAACGGCATCAGCGAACATATTGAATCNGACAAAAANCCGGAGCTTGTAAGNAAACTCAGNGACCGACATTTTGGGATAGGNTCGGANGGCGTGATNTTTATCAATCAGGGAAAAAATGCCGCATTTGANATGGAGATGTACAATGCGGACGGCAGCCGCGCGCAGATGTGCGGAAANGGTATCCGCTGCGTGGCAAAATATGTCTACGATTACGGACTNACCGACAAGACGGATATNACNATAGAAAGTTTTGGAAGTGTAAAGTATTTGCATCTTACGGTCAATACTGACAATAAGGTGGAATGCGTGCGCGTAAACATGGGTGCGCCCATATTGGANGCGGCTAAGNTACCGGTNCTTTCAAAAAACAGTCAGGTGATTGATGAGGAGATNGAGGTAAACGCNAAAACATATAAAATGACTTGTGTTTCTATGGGAAATCCACATGCCGTCGTGTTTGTGGATNCGATAGANGATATGCGGGATTTTGACTTAGAGGGNGTNGGACCGTATTTTGAAAATCANGAACGTTTTCCCGAGAGGACAAACACGGAATTTGTNCGCATTATCGATAGAAATAATGTGCAGATGCGCGTATGGGAGCGCGGNACAGGGGAAACGCTTGCNTGCGGNACAGGGTGCTGCGCTACAGCNGTTGCATGTGTGTTAAACGGANTNACNGACACATGTGTCAATGTNCATGTNTTGGGCGGCACGATTGCGTGTGAGTGGGACAGAGAAAAAAATCTTGTCTATATGACGGGACCGGCAACAACGGTATTTGACGGCGTATTTGACATATAGGAGGTTATNATGCTTTTTCCAAGTGAAGTTTTTTTGTTTGTATTTTTGCCGGTAACGCTTNCAGTCTACTATGCATTTTTAAGAAAAACNAAGATGCTCAAAAATGTGTTTTTGCTGCTTGCGAGCCTTTTTTTCTATGCGTGGGGAGAACCGATNTATGTCTANNTGATGATGGGAAGCATCNTATTTAACTGGTTTATGGGAATNTTGATNGANCGTTTTCGNGAGAAAAAGTGGGCGGCNGCATTTTTGCTTGTCCTNCTTGTGGCAGTGAATATCGGNGTATTNGGCTGGTATAAGTACAGNGAGTTTACNGTNTTGCANATNAANCGNTTTCTGCACACGGATATTCCNGTTCCGGTCGTGGCGCTNCCGATCGGTATTTCNTTTTTTACGTTTCAGGCGATGTCGTATGTNATTGACGTGTACAGGAAACNNGGAAAGGTGCAGAAAAATCCGCTNAATGTCGGACTTTACATTTCNCTGTTTCCGCAGNTGATTGCAGGTCCGATTGTAAGATATGAAACAATCGAGNAGCAGATTGAGCACAGAGAGGAGAATTTTAACGANTTCTCGGCGGGCGTTACGCGTTTTTGNGTCGGTNTGGCAAAAAAGNNNCTCNTAGCAAATAATATGGCNTTAATAGCNGACAACGCATTCGGTCTGATCATAAACAATGAATTTCAAGGTTCTGTGGGAATGGCGTGGCTTGGCGCGGTAGCGTANACNTTCCAGATTTTCTTTGATTTTTCGGGATATTCCGATATGGCNATCGGTTTGGGAAAGATGTTNGGATTTCAGTTTGAAGAAAACTTCCGATATCCGTATATCTCCAAGACCGTTTCGGAGTTTTGGCGGCGTTGGCATATTTCCATGCAGACATGGTTTCGGGATTANGTNTATATTCCGNTGGGCGGAAGCCGTGTTTCNCTTCCNAGGAATATTTTTAACCTGTTTGTGGTATGGCTGCTTACCGGTATCTGGCACGGGGCAAACTGGACGTTTATCGCGTGGGGATTGATGTATTTNGTGATTCTTACCTTTGAGAAACTCACGGGACTTTCCAAGAAAGNGTATTGGTGGGGGCACATCTATACNATGNTGNTNGTNATNATTGGCTGGGTNATNTTTCGNTCGACGGGAACGGGAACNGCNNTTCTCTATATNAAGGCGATGTTTGGCATTGGCGCAAAGGGCTTGCTTGATAAGGCGGTTTGGGCATATATCGCGCAAAACTGGATATACTTTATCTTTGCATTGATCGGAAGTGTGCCGCTTATGCCGTGGGTTGACAATAAACTGAAGGAAAACAGGGTATGGCAGACCGTCTACGCCGTGGGCGTGATGATTTGCCTTGTAGTCAGCGTATCGTTTATAAGCAACAACGCTTATAACCCGTTTATTTATTTCAATTTTTAATCCGATAATGGAGGTTATACATGAGAAACAGAGATAAATGGATAGCGATTGCCTTTCTGATATTTATATTTACTCTGCCGCTTGTGACAGTGGTGCGAAATTTCATGCCGCAGCCGGAAAAGCAGCTTACCGACGAGGAAAAAGCTATTCTTGAAAACAATGGAACGAGCGCAGGAGTTAATGCGCCGGACGAGAGCGAAACACAGACCGGCGATGTAGTGCCGGAGGCGGTTGTGAACGAGCCATTATTTACAAAATTACAAAACGGTATCAACAACTTTACCGATAATTTGTTTTTGCGGACAAAGCTGATCTCATTTAATACCGATCTTACCGCGCTGCTTACGGGCGGCACATATATTGAGTCGACGCAGGTACTTATGGGAAAAAACAATATGCTTTTTTATAAGACCGAGTTTGACGGGCACCCTCCGATTTGGGATTATATGGGAATCGACCACTTTTCCGACGAGCAGCTTGAGATGATTGCGGCAAACCTTGTGGCGACAAAGGCGCATTTGGAGTCGAAAGGAATTGACTTCTATGTTATGTGTATGCCGAACAAGGAAATCGTGTATGAGGAAAATATGCCCGATACGATTGCGCGCGTAAGCGAGGTGTCGCGGGGCGAGCAGCTTGCGGAATATATGGAAGAGAACACAGATTTGGTTTTTGTCTATCCCAAGAACATACTGATTGAGAAAAAGAAAGAGGCGCAGCTCTATTATCTGACAGATACGCACTGCAATCAAAAAGGTTCTTTTGTGGCGATGCAGGAGCTTTTTAAGAGTGCATACGGCACCTATTCGGAGCTTGACGATGTCAGCTTTACAGCCGATATTACGGATTATGTGGGGGACCTTGCCTATCTTGCGGGACTTGCGGACAAATTTAACATTGACACAGTGTATTCGTTCCAAAAAGAATCGGCGGATTCAAAACAGTATAATGATCAGGTTCTTTTGTTTGTGGGGGATTCCTTTGGCGGCTTTTTATCAACCGTGTGTAAAGGTTATTACAAGGAAGTTTACTGGGAGCATCCTGACCAATTTGAGTATGGCATGTACGAGGAGTATGATCCCGATGTGGTTATTTTGGAGAGAGCGGAACGCTACTGCGACAGACTGGGAGACCCGATTTTGATCAATAAATATCAATAAATAACAAGAAGAAAGAGAGTGCAGACTATACACTCTCTTTTTTTGGTAATTGTTCTGTGTTGTCGGCGAGCAGCTGATTGATCATCTCTGTCTGTATTGCGGTTTCATCGAATACGTTTTCCTCTGCGTCGTCACCGATGCTGTTTTTATCTTCCTCAATTTCATTTAATGCGCTCTGCGCTTTCTTGTCATCAGCGATCGCGCGCATGATTCGGTTGATGTCTTCCGGACAAAACATGGAGATGGCTGTCGTTAAATCGCCAAAGTTATCTCTGTTGACCATAAGGTTGCCGCCTCCCGATAAGGGAATTGTCAGGACATTTTTTCTGTCGCTCATATCGCCGAGGCAGATGGCATTCCACTCTTCATTACAGATAAAGACAACGCCCTTGTATGTTATGACGCCGTCCTGTGCCAGATATTCGTAAGGAACGGACGGTCCTTTGTATGTGCCGTTGATTTTTTCCGTAAAATAATTGCGTTTGATCGTTATCGGCTCAAATACACTGACGGACAGTGCGCTCTTTTTTTGCTTTTTCTCATACGCTTCCTTGCGTTCTTCTTGTTCTTTTTTGATCGCATCCAGATTTTTGTCAACCTTTTTGATCAGATTATCCCATTCTTTACAGGTATAGCTTTGGGCGCCGATTGCAAAGCTGGGCTCTGTTTCTCCGTTTTTTATTTTTTCGGCAATTTCCTTCTTTTTGGCATCAATGCATGCTAACAGTTCAAAGTGTGTCATTTGCGCAATATTAACGGTATCCATAGATTTCCTCCTTTGATGTCAAAGTTTACTTATATCATATATCGTCCGAAATACAGAACTTGTTTATAACAATGGTATGAAAGGACAAAAAATTCTGACGAACAAACAAAAAGCGGGACTGTGATTAACATAAAACGGACAAAAGCGCGATATTATGACACTGATGTCACATAAAAGGCGCACTTTTGCCCGAAAACAGAATGTGGATAACTTTGTGGAAATTGTGGGTCGACGTTTATTTTAGGGGATATTATTTTTGTGGAAATTGGGGTTTTGCAAAAAAGAATTGTTTTTGATTTCAAAAAGAATGAAAATGCACTTTACATAACACGGAAAAAGAATAAAAAGTTTATACTTAATTCATTTACGCACAGAGAATAGTGTGGTAGGATAAAGATAGCAAAAATTGATGAATCGTGGGAAGTGACGAAGGAAATGGCGGGAATTTTATATGATGCCAGAAGAATCAAGGTATACGAGGGAATGGCGGCGCTTTGCGAATATGCGGGCGAGGACCGGGCGTGGTGTGATGCGCTTTGGGCGGAGATTATGCTGGACGCGGAGCTTTTCGAGGAATTGGTGTTTTACTTGGAAAATCATTCTCTTTTAGATAAGGTAAAGTGTGCGGGATATGGGCTTACGGATTTGTATATCTGGCAGATGAACCGATATAATATTATCGGTGATACAGGCAAAAATACGGCGGCGTGCAATAAGGAGCGAATGGTGCTTCACGCCTTTTATGATATGGCGGCGATGAAAAAAGATCCCGCCGTGTATGTAAAGAGAATGACGCTTGGCAGAGGAATGGANGAACAGGCTTAAGGTAAAAATGGAGGGANTATGAATCGCGANGAATTTTTGAGGCAGTTTCGCGAGGCGCTTGAGGGNAAGGTTTCGGAGCGCATCATCAGCGAAAATGTGACCTATTANAGAAATTATATCAATCANNAGNTNAANNNNGGGAAAAGCGAGGAAGAANNGCTTCGTGNGCTTGGCGATCCAAGNNTGCTTGCNAAGACCATAGAGGAGAGCAGCAGATTTACAAANGGNNCGGACGGNAGNCNNAANNNNTANAANGGCAGNNCAGGNTANGGACAGGAANGNTATCNGGGCGCGNNNTATGNGNAAAACNGNTANGNTNATNNTGNAAATNNNGTGCAAAGAAAGGTGACNACNGTNCCNCTGTGGCTTGTTGTGCTGATNGGACTNNTGNTNGTGGGACTGATTCTTGTNGCGGNATTTCATATCTTTGTATTTTTCCTNCCNCTCATTCTTGCGGGGGCTGTGGCGATGATCGTGTATCGGGCGCTCAAATCGATTTTCCATTGAAATTTTAAAATATTTGNACAAAGAGAAAAGCAACTGCTNATGCAGTTGCTTTTCGTTAAGGGGAGTATAAATAATTAATATATAAGGGTTGTAAAGAGGATTGAAGGAGTATCTCTTTACTGATATTAGTATATCAATTCCAAATTAAAAGGTCAACACTTTTTCGGACTGCAATTTTCACAAACAATTTTTGTCAATTTTGGGCAGTGTTTCCAAAGTAAATATACTATGTAAATCAAATAAATTTTAGGTNAACAAGATATGTAAATTCAAAAGCNTTGCATAAAATTTTGTATTTGTGCAAATCCTATTTTTGTAGCACGAAACTGTGCTGATGCGGGAGGAATCCCAAACAACAAATAGGGGGAAACACCCTAAAAATTTGGAGGTATGATTATGTCTGGAACAAACAACAATTCAAACAACAACTATCAGAACTCACAGAATTCTCAGAATTCAAACAACTCACAGAATTCTCAGAATTCAAACAGCAAGAACAATTCAAAGAACAGTTCAGACAGCTCAAAGAACAGCTCAAAGAACAGCTCAAACAACAGCAATAACTGCGACTACTAATTGCTGTTCACAGGGGACGGGGCGTTAATCAATGGCCCGTCCCTTTTGTGTTTTATTCAATAATATGGCTTACAAAGCGTGTCGCGTTTGATAAAAACTTGACAGGTATTTATAACTGAATGTAATATATACCTATGAGAAAATTTGAGTTGATTGCTCCTTGTCATTTTGGCTTGGAGGCAGTATTAAAAAAAGAAATTATAGATTTGGGATACGATATTTCACAGGTGGAGGACGGGCGCGTTACCTTTATCGGTGATGATGAGGCGGTCTGCCGTGCCAATATCGGTCTGAGGACAGCCGACAGAATTTTGATNAAGGTAGGCAGCTTTCATGCGGAAACCTTCGAGGAACTGTTTGAAAACACAAAGGCGCTTGCTTGGGAGGAGTATATACCGTCAAACGGGAAGTTCTGGGTGGCGAAGGCGGCGAGCATCAAGAGTAAGCTGTTCTCCCCGTCGGATATCCAGTCCATCATGAAAAAGGCGATGGTGGAACGGCTTAAGGGCGTTTATGGGATNGAATGGTTTTCGGAGGACGGGGAGTCCTATCCTGTCAGAGTATTTTTAATGAAAGATACCGTTACGGTAGGTCTTGACACGACAGGAGAATCGCTTCATAAGAGAGGCTATCGGAAACTTGTCGCAAGAGCGCCGATTGCGGAAACGCTCGCGTCAGCGCTGATTATGCTGACTCCTTGGAGAGCGGACAGAATCCTTGTAGACCCGTTCTGCGGCAGCGGCACCATTCCTATAGAAGCAGCGCTTATGGCGGCAAATATTGCGCCGGGAATGAAGCGTGGCTTTCTTTCGGCAAACTGGGAGAATCTTATCTCAAAAGAACAGTGGAACGACTGCTATGAGGAAGCGCGTGATTTGGTAGACAGAAGCGTAAGGGTGCATATTACAGGCTATGATCTGGATCCGGAAATGATAAACATCGCAAAACAGAATGCGCGCGCTGCCGGTGTGGAGCAGATGCTTCGGTTTGAAACAGGAGATGCTGCGTCATTTTCGCATGAGGAAAAATACGGTTTTATCATCACAAATCCGCCTTATGGTGAGCGCCTTGAGGAAAAATCGGCAATTCCCGCACTCTACAAAAAATTCGGAGCGCGTTTTAAGCTGCTGGATACGTGGTCCCTTTACATCATAACGTCGTACGAGGAAACGGAACGGGATATTGGCAGAAAGGCGGACAAAAACCGCAAAATATATAACGGAATGATGAAAACTTACTATTATCAGTTTATGGGACCAAAACCGCCCAAGCCCGACAGAGGAAAAACAAATGGATTGGATCAATGAAACAGAATCGGAAACAGGGCTGATTGAAGCGCCCGAAAAGTTTCTGATTCCGGAGGAAGAGCCGGAAACGCTTACAAGTGCGGAGCAGGAACAAATTGTAGCGCAGAACAGGGATATTCTTTATAAAATGTCGGTTGCAATGGCAATTGTGCTTTTTATTGCAACTGTAGCGCTGATAACTGCCTTTAAAATAAATGAGGACTTTTTTGATGCCAGCAGCCGTTTCGGACTTCTCATGGAGAGCGCAAATGCACAGGAAGAAAATGAAACATATCCCAAAATCAATGTGAAAGCGGAGTTTGACGACAGCGGTGAGGCAAAACTTGTGATACCGCTTGGCATGTTGGATTCCGGTGACGATATTGTTGTGCGCGAGGAATTTACAAAAAATAAGCTGATCATAAAGCTTGAGGGCGCCTCCGAGTATATTTCCGACGGGATCAGGCTTACAAGCGACTCGCAGATTATGGATGCGGTGGGCGTTTACCGTCAAAATCTTGATGTGTTCGTGGAGGTATATTGCAGGGACACGTACTCTTATATCCTAAGCAATACAGGGAGAAATCTCACAGTAAGCTTTTTTCCGCTGCGAACTAATTATGATGCGGTAGCGGTCGTGTATCTGCCGTATGAGGACAGGAACCGTTTCGCGCTTCCCGAGTGGCAGCAGAGCATTACGAAGTTTGCATCGGAGAACCGCATCAGGCTCTTTATGGCATCCAATATGCAGGAACCGTATACGCAGCAGGAAATCATAGAATTTGCGGAAAAAATAGATGCTGACGTGGTGCTTGGGTTAGAAGTGTCAACCGATGCGGACAGTTCGCAGACGACGGGGACAGCAATCTGCAATACCACATACTTTATGCCGGATTTTAACAGCGCGCAGCTTTCTGTAGTCTTTGCGGAGGCGTTTTTGTCGGAAACCCAATTCAAAATTTCGGGTTTTGCGGAGGCGGACGAGAATACGCCTCTTGTATATCGGGCAACGTGTCCGGCAGCAATGATAAAAATTTCACAATCACAAAAAGACGCGGATAGCGTAGAGGCTGTATATAAACTCAATGAAAAGCTTGTAGCGACAATGATACACACGCTTGGCGATATTTATCGGCCACAGCAGCAATGACGGAAAAGAGGACGATGATGAAAAACACACGAATACTGTTTGCCACGAAAAATGCGGGCAAAATGAGAGAAATACAGATGATAATGGCTGACCTGGGGCTTGAAATCCTTTCAATGAAGGAAGCGGGCGTTGACATCGATATCGTAGAGGACGGCACCAGCTTCGAGGAAAATGCGCAGATTAAGGCAAAAGCGATTGCAGATGAGCTTGCGCGGCGGGGAGAGGAAGCAATCGTTCTTGCGGACGATTCGGGACTTGAGGTGGATTACTTGAATAAGGAGCCGGGAATTTATTCGGCACGGTATATGGGAGAAGATACATCGTATACCATAAAAAATGCGAATATCATATCGCGCCTTGAGGGGGTGCCCGATGAGAAGCGCACGGCGCGGTTTGTCTGTGTCATAGCGGCGGTATTTCCGAGTGGCGCGTGTGTGANCCGCAGAGCGACGATCGAAGGCATCATCGGTTATGAGGAGAAAGGGGAAAACGGTTTTGGTTATGACCCAATCTTTTATTTACCGGAATACGGCTGTTATTCGGCAGAACTGTCCAATGAAAAAAAGAATCAGATCAGCCACAGAGGAAAAGCGCTGGAAGCGATGAAGGCGGTTATTCGCGAGGAAATAGGGCGATGAAGATACTGATTATAAGCGATACACACAGGAAAAATGAAAATTATCTGAAAATCGTAGAAAAGCTGGGGAAGCTCGACATGGTGATACATTTGGGCGATGTGGAGGGCAGTGAGTATACGATCCAGGAGGCGGTTTCCTGTCCGGTTGAGATGGTGGCGGGGAACAATGATTTTTTCAGCAATCTTCCGTCCGAGAAAATGTTTCGGATCGGAAAGTACAACGTCATGATCACGCACGGTCATCGTTATTATATCAGCATGGGAAACGAAATGCTTAAACGAGAGGCGGTTGCAGCGGGCGCTGATATCGTGATGTATGGTCATACGCACAGACCCGTGATTGACATTTCCAAAAACGTCATCGCGCTTAATCCCGGTAGTTTGTCCTACCCACGTCAGGAAAACAGAAGGCCGTCTTATATTATCATGGAGATTGACGAGCGAGGCGAGGCGCATTTTACGCTGAAATATGTGGAATAAATGATGCATGTCTGCGGAAGCGGAGCATTGAAAATCAAAATTTGAAAATTTTTCTAAAAGTGTTGACACAAACTAAAATGTTATGTATAATATAATTCGTCGCTGTGATGAATGACAAGCAACCTCCGGGGTGTGGCTCAGCTTGGCTAGAGCGCCTGGTTTGGGACCAGGAGGTCGCAGGTTCGAATCCTGTCACCCCGATTCGTACCGAAATCTTTCTATAATATATGCGGGTGTAGTTCAATGGTAGAACACCAGCCTTCCAAGCTGGATACGTGGGTTCGATTCCCATCACCCGCTCTCGCAAAGCTGATTGTTTTGCAGGATGTGTTCGTAGCTCAGCTGGATAGAGCAACGGCCTTCTAAGCCGTGGGTCGGGGGTTCGAATCCCTTCGAGCACGTTTGAGATTGAGTATGCCTTATCTCACAATATGGTGGGTATAGCACAGTTGGTTAGCGCGTCAGATTGTGGTTCTGAAGGTCCTGGGTTCGAATCCCAGTACCCACCTTCTTGGGCTATCGCCAAGCGGTAAGGCACAGGGTTTTGATCCCTGCAGTCGCTGGTTCGAATCCAGCTAGCCCAGTTTCAGTATTATTTATATATGGGATATTAGCTCAGGTGGTAGAGCACTTGACTTTTAATCAAGTTGTCCGGGGTTCGAGTCCCCGATGTCTCATTGAAATAAAAAAGGATGAAGTCGAAAAACTTTATCCTTTTTTATTCTATAAGAAATTGCGACAGCGTAGTGAACATATAGCGTCGCTGCCGAGCGACGCTACTTTTATATCGTAAGAAAGGAAGCGGATAAAATATGAAGAAACGAATTGTAGGATATCGTAAACGCATTGACGCGCTTTTGGCGCAGTCACCTCAAGGCACAGAATGGAAGGCAGTTTTACGGGAACATTTGACGCAGATATCTTTTTTTCAGCATGAGCGGTTGATTCATTTAATTGTGACAGTTACTTTTGCGCTGCTGACCGTAATTGCGCTGGCGATTTACTGTATTGCCTGTTATATGCCGATGCTGCCGCTGATCATACTGCTTTTGGTATTGCTTATTCCGTATATTGGGCATTATTATACATTAGAGAACGAAGTGCAGAAAATGTATGTACAATATGATACAATTTTGGATAAAATGCATCATAACACTTGAATTATTTTGTGCGTTATGATAATATGTATTTCGGCAACGCACAAATGTCTTTTGTAGAAAAACAAACAAGGAAAGAAAGGCATGGTTACTGAGCATGAAAGGAACGACAGCCTATTATGTGGTAAAAGAAAGAGCGCTTCCTGATGTTCTGCTGAAGGTAGTGGAGGCAAATCGTCTGCTGGATACGAAAAAAGCGTCTTCGGTACAGGAGGCGGTTGACAGAGTCGGGATTAGCAGAAGCTCGTATTACAAATATAAAGAAGATATTTTTCCATTTCATGATACGGCACAGGGAACGACGTTAAATCTTGCGTGCAAGATGGATGACGAGCCGGGATTGCTGTCGGATTTGTTGGAGGTTGTGGCAGATTTTGGGGCAAATATTCTGACAATTCATCAGGCAATCCCAATCAACGGGATCGCATCTTTGTCACTGAGCGTGCAGATACTTACGGATACAGGCGACGTGTCGCAGATGATACAGGAAATGGAGAAAAAAGGCGGCGTACACAATGTAAAGGTGTTGGCGAAAGAATAAAAGGAAAAATAAACAAACCGGGAGGATTTGAAAAAATGGTAAAGGTAGCAATCTTAGGATATGGAACAGTAGGAAGCGGCGTTTTTGAGGTATTAAAAAGGAACAAGGACGCGATCATCAATAAAACAGGCGAGGAGATCGAAGTAAAATATGTGCTTGACTTGAAAGATTTTACAAACGATCCCGTGACTGAAGTGCTCATAAAGAACTTTGATGATATTGTGAACGATGAGGAGATCAAAATCGTGTGTGAAACGATGGGCGGCGTGAAGCCTGCCTATGAGTTTACGAAACGTGCGCTTGGGAGCGGAAAGAGTGTGTGTACGTCAAACAAGGAGCTTGTGGAAAAACACGGTCCCGAGTTGTTAAAGATTGCAAAGAAAAATAATTGCAGTTATTTATTTGAGGCAAGCGTGGGTGGAGGAATCCCGATTATAAGACCGCTTAGAACCTCACTTGCTCAGGAGGAAATCCTGTCCATTACAGGCATTTTAAACGGAACCACAAACTATATTTTGACCAAAATGGAAACAGAGGGACTTGCCTTTGCGGAAGTGTTAAAGCGTGCGCAGGAAAAGGGCTATGCAGAGCGCAATCCGGACGCAGACGTTTTGGGCTTTGACGCGTGCAGAAAAATTGCGATTCTGACCTCGCTTGCATATGGAAAGAATGTCGACTATGCCGATATCACGACAGAGGGAATCACAAACATTACGGACAAGGATTTTGCTTATGCAAAAAAGATGGGTGCAACCATCAAGCTTTTTGCAAAGAGCGTCAAGAAAGACAACCGGTATTTTGCGATTGTAGCGCCGTTTATCGTTATGCCCGAAAATCCGCTGTATGCCGTTAATGGGGTATTCAATGCGATTCTCTTAAATTGCAATATGGGCGGCGAAACGATGTATTACGGAAAGGGTGCGGGAAAACTTGCCACAGCAAGCGCGGTTGTCGCGGATGTGCTTGATTGTGCAAAGCACATTGGAAAGAATTTGAATACGAAGTGGGAGGATGAAAAGCTTGTAATTTCCCCGATTGATTCGGCAGTCAGAAGATTTTTTGTGAGAGTATCCGGCACAGATGCAGCAAAGATAGAAGAAATTTTTGGAGAGGTTACGATGCTTGAGGGTGTTGTAGCGGGTGAGTGCGGCTTTATCACAGGTGAGATGAGCGAAGCGCAGTACCGTGAGAAGGCGGAAAAAGCGGGAAATGTTCTCGCAATGATTAGAATGGATTAACAATATGGGAAACGAAAATGTGTTTTTCATATTATAAAGTATATTGAAACAGAGGAGAGAGATGAAAAAATGAAAAAGGTAGTAAAATTCGGGGGAAGCTCCCTTGCAAGCGCGGAACAGTTTCAAAAGGTCGGTGCGATTATTCATGCGGACGAAGACCGAAAATTTGTAGTGCCTTCAGCTCCGGGAAAGCGTTTTGACGAGGATACAAAGGTGACGGATATGCTCTATGCATGTTATGCGCTTGCGGAGAAGGATCATGACTTTACAAAAGAAATCAATCGGATTGAGGAGCGGTATCAGCAAATTATCGACGGTCTGGAATTGGACCTTGATCTCTCATCGGAGTTTGATCGCATCATTGACAATTTCAAGAAAAAAGCGGGTTCCGATTACGCGGCAAGCCGCGGGGAATACTTAAACGGAATCATTATGGCAAATTATCTAGGCTATGAGTTTATCGATCCTGCAGAGGCGCTTCGTTTTAATGAAGCTGGGATATTTGATGCGGAACTCACCAATAAGCTGTTGATAAAACGGCTTGAGGGCGTTGAAAGGGCAGTTATTCCCGGTTTTTACGGCGCTATGGGTGACGGAAGGGTAAAGACTTTTTCACGGGGCGGCTCGGACATTACAGGTTCCATCGTGGCAAAGGCGATCCAAGCCGATGTCTATGAGAACTGGACCGATGTTTCGGGATTTCTGATTGCAGACCCCCGCATTATAAAGGATCCGAAAGGTATTGATATCATTACCTATGGGGAACTTAGAGAGCTTTCGTATATGGGGGCGGGCGTGCTTCATGAGGACGCGATTTTTCCAGTGCGAAAAGAAGGCATTCCCATCAATATCAGAAACACGAACAAGCCCGAGGACGAGGGCACCTGGATTGTGGGAAATACATGTCAGAAAGCAAAGTATACCATTACCGGAATTGCGGGAAAGAAAGGCTTTGCTTCAATCAATATCGAAAAGGATATGATGAATGCCGAAGTCGGATTTGGCAGAAAAGTGCTTCAGGTATTTGAGGATTATAATATTTCGTTTGAACATATGCCGTCCGGAATTGACACCCTGAGCGTTATGGTGCATCAGTCGGAGTTTGTCGACAAGGAGCAGAAAATCCTTTCCGGCATCAACAGGGCGGTCAATCCCGATCATGTGGATATTCAGTCGGATCTTGCGCTGATTGCGGTTGTGGGACGCTGCATGAAGTCACAGCGCGGTACGGCGGGGAGAATTTTTGCGGCACTTTCACATGCCAGCGTCAATGTCAGAATGATCGATCAGGGTTCGAGTGAGCAGAATATCATTATCGGCGTGGTAAACGAGGATTTTGAAACGGCAATCAAGGCGATTTATGATATTTTCGTAGAAACGCGCATTTAACAATGGAGGACTACAAATGAGCGGCGAATTAGAAACAAAGCAACAGGAAAATAAAATGGGCGTCATGCCTGTAAATAAACTTCTTTTAAATATGTCTGTGCCGATGATGATTTCGATGCTTGTTCAGGCGCTTTACAATATTGTGGACAGTATCTTTGTTGCAAGATTGAGTGAGGAAGCGCTAACTGCGGTTTCGCTTGCCTTCCCTATTCAGACGCTCATGGTCGCGGTAGGCGCGGGCACAGGCGTTGGTGTGAATGCGCTTTTGTCCAAGTCGCTTGGCGAGAAGAATTACGAAACGGCAAACAAGACGGCGATGAACGGTATTTTTCTTGCGTTTTTGAGTTTTTTGCTGTTTGTGTTGGTTGGCATTGTGGCAGTAAAGCCCTTTTATTTCAGCCAGGTAAAAGATGCGGAGTCGGATATCTACAAGATGGGCATTGAGTATCTTTCTATCGTGTGCATCTGTTCGTTTGGCGTCTATACGCAGTTTATCTTTGAAAGACTCTTGCAGGCTACGGGAAAAACGCTTTACAGCATGTTCTCACAGCTTTCGGGCGCGGTCACAAATATTGTGCTGGATCCGATCTTAATCTTTGGTCTGTTCGGGCTTCCCAAAATGGGAATTGCAGGAGCCGCGATTGCAACAGTAATCGGTCAGTGTGTGGGCGCGACTGTTGCAATTATGTTTAATCTTAAGAAAAATAAGGAAATTACTCTTACATTCAAGGATTTTAAACCGAACGGACAGGTCATCGGAAGGATTTACAGAGTCGGCGTTCCTTCTATCATAATGCAGGCAATCGGCTCCGTCATGACGTACTGCATGAACCTTATTTTGATCCAGTTTACATCGACTGCGACTGCTGTGTTCGGGGTATACTTTAAACTGCAAAGCTTTTTCTTTATGCCTGTAATCGGATTAAACAACGGTATGGTTCCGATCATTGCATACAACTACGGCGCGGGGAAAAGAGGACGTATCGTAAAAACGATAAAATATTCTATGTTCTATGCATTTATATTGATGACACTCGGTTTTCTTGCTTTTGAGTTTATCCCCGAAATGCTGCTTGGATTGTTTGATGCCTCAGAGGAAATGCTGGAAATCGGCGTCAGAGCGCTTCGCATAATCGGCGTTCATTTCCTGATCGCATGGTACTGCATTATTGCAGGTTCGGTATTCCAAGCGGTCGGAAACGGTGTGTACAGCCTTATCGTATCTGTGGCAAGACAGCTTGTGATTTTGATTCCGGCAGCATATATTCTTGCACGGATTGGCGGACTTACGCTTGTATGGTGGGCGTTCCCGCTTGCGGAGCTGATGTCGCTTTGCGTGTCAACGATGTTCCTGATCGTTATATGGAAAAAGGTTATTAGTCGTGTGCCTGACAATGCTTGACATTTATATACCAATTTGATAAGATGTAAAAGCACGCTTTATATGGTGCATGTATGCGGATATGGTGGAATTGGCAGACACGCAAGATTTAGGTTCTTGTGGGCAACCGTGCAGGTTCAAGTCCTGTTATCCGCAGTAAAGAAGTGCTTAAATGAGCGCTTCTTTTTCTATAGGAGGAGATTCCATATGGCAAAACTCTATTTTTATTACGGTGCGATGAACAGCTCAAAGACGGCAAATGCGCTTATGACGCATTTTAATTATGAAGAGGTTGGGCAGAACGCGTTGCTCTGCAAGACTGAAACCGATACAAGGGACGGAGCGCGTGTCATACGCTCGAGGATCGGACTTAAAATGGAGTGCATTTTTTTGTCGGAGCTGATAGAGATGCCTGAGGAGGAAATCAAAAAATATGACTGCGTCATCGTTGATGAAGTACAGTTTGCGACGAGAGAGCAGGTGGATTTTTTGTCCGATATTGTGGACTTTATGGACGTGCCTGTGGTGTGTTACGGGCTGCGCGCGGATTTTCAAAACAATCTTTTCCCTGGGAGCGAGCGGCTGATTACCATAGCGGATACGATACAAGAGATCAAAACGGTTTGTTGGTGTGGCAAAAAAGCGACAGCAAACGCGCGGTTTAACGAGAACGGAATTGTACGCGACGGTGAACAGGTGTTCCTTGGAGCGAACGACAGCTATGTCGCGCTTTGCAGAAAGCATTTTAAAATGGGAAAACTGGGTCCCAATACAGCGGATTCGGATGAAGAAAGGAAATAAGGATTGAAATGGGTATTGTTTTACAGTTTGTCCTGCTTGTGATAGGATTTGTACTTTTGATGAAAGGCGCCGACTGGTTTGTTGACGGCGCTTCGAAGATAGCAGACAAGTTTGGCATTCCGCATATTGTGATCGGTCTGACAATCGTTGCGTTCGGAACGAGTGCGCCCGAGGCGGCGGTGAGTATCAGCGCGGCATTAAAAGGAAGCGTGGATTTGTCGATCAGTAACGTCCTTGGCAGTAACATCATGAATGTGTTGTTAATACTGGGACTTTCCTCAATAATCTATCCTCTTGCAGTAAAAAAGTCAGCAATTAAATTTGACATACCGTTTGTGTTTGCAGTATCCATACTGATGCTGATCTGCGGCACGATGGATGGAAATATTGGAAGGATTGACGGACTGATCTTTTGGGCGTTGTTGATTGGATATATCATTTATATGATACAACTCACGAAAAAGAGTCAGGCATCGGACGAGGACTTTGAGCCGGCAGGCGAAAATGACAAGATTTGGAAGCTTTTGCTCTTAATTATTGTGGGCGGTGTAATGATTGTCGCGGGCTCTAATGTAACGGTAGATGCAGCGTCAAACATTGCAACGGAATTTGGAATGGACGAGCGGCTTATCGGACTGACGATCGTAGCGTTCGGAACTTCGCTTCCCGAGCTCGTGACCTCATGTATTGCCGCAAAAAAGAAAGAGACGGATATTGCGATTGGAAATATAGTAGGTTCTAATCTGTTCAATATTTTATTTGTACTGGGTACGAGCGCTGTCATTACGCCGATTACGTATCAATCCAAATTTATTTTTGACAATGTCGTAGCGATACTCGTAATGGTCGTTTTGTGGCTGTTCGTCTTTAGAAAACAGAAATTAAGCCGCGCGGGCGGTATTGTGATGCTTGTGATGTATGCTGCTTATTTTGCAAACTTACTGGTTCAGGCGTAGAATTCCGTTGTAGTACAATAAAAAAGAGGATAGGGAAATCCGCAAAAACGGAAATTCCTATCTTTTTTCGTTGAAATATCAGAATGTTTGTTTGGACATATTTGAATTGTGATATTTCGAATCAAGCGTCACATCTTCGTCAAACCATGCAGGAGGGATAAAAGCGTCTGCTGCCTGTTCGTTCGGAAATTCCACCTCCGCCATGATAAGCGGAGCAAAAGGCGGCGCAAAGATATCCAGTTCAATATTTAGTGAAATTTCATCATTAAGCTTAAAACCGTCCGAAAAACGCGGATTTTCAAGCGGTATCACATATCGTTTTTTAGAAATGATATTGCCGTCCGCTTTTTCCAGAAGATGTTGGTATGACGGTTCATCTAAAGGAAGATTGTATTCCGTGCGTGCTATCATACCGCTTCCTTTNTAGGTGAGCGTNTATTTGTCGTTGGATTTGCGCACGCGNATCACAGGAGCCGTGTTNAGGTATGCCTGTTCTATGATTTTNCANGGATACTGTTCTAAATTGTCGGGNAANGNCTTNATTGTNTATTTCTTTTCNATTTCCATATTTTCCATATTTCCATAAATNTCCCATNCNTTTATAACTTTCCAATTCTTGACAAAGAGAAATGTGATTTCTTTTCNATANTAAAATTATGGTAAACCTTTTAGCAATAAATTACAAGTGATATTTGANCCTGTATTNGGATGNATGGTGGAGTAGGCAGCGTCNGCNACAAAGATTAGGANNAGNACAACGGATATTACANTGCGCATGCCAATNGTCATTTTGTGNTAAANTTTGTTNAATACAGGCTGGAAAACGCAGATNATCANCACACCGCCAACACCAAAGCCCAAACTGCATAAAAGACANATTTTNCCGTCTAAATTNCCAAAAAGGNTNCTGTAATCCCACCACCGCACGTTCCATTTCCACTCCAGCCATGTAGCGGTAAGATATTCCAGCAGTGTACAGACGACNGCGGAAAAGGTAAAGACCCAAACGGGCTGCNTTCTTTTNGCACGGAGCAAGAGCATGAGGAGAAGTCCGCCAATTCCNTAAATGGGAAGATANGGACCGTAGTATACACCACGGTTTACAAANTCNGCNCTNGTGAAAAAATAAAGTANAACTTCCCAAAGCCAGCCCAAAAAGGAAAGACAAAAAAATAAAAGGACATAATAATCAAAATAATGAATGTTTGTGTTTTTCATAATGAATAGTATGTACAGTTCTCGGAAACCTATTGGCAGANTGGAAAAAATTATGATAANATAGAAGAAATATAAAACAGAAGACTTACGGAAAGGGTGGTTATTCATTATGAAGAAAGCAGCAATCTTTTTTGGAACCGGTTACGAAGAAATCGAGGCGCTCACAGTCGTTGATCTGCTCCGCCGTGCGGAAATTGAGGCAGTGTGTGTTTCCATAGACAATGAAAAGCGCGTTACGGGCAGTCATAAAATCTGCGTTGAAATGGATGCGGGCATCGACGAGATTGATTTTGACAGCTTTGATATCCTTGTGTGTCCGGGAGGAATGCCCGGAACAANNAATCTTGAGGCATGCAAAAAACTGACGGACANTNTGCGCGCATTTTANGAGGCGGGAAAANTGATNGGNGCAATTTGTGCGGCNCCNAGTATTTTCGGACATATGGGAATTTTAAAAGGCAAAAAAGCATGCATCTTTCCGGGCATGGAAGCAGAGCTTGAGGGCGCAGAGGTTGTATANGATAAGGTNGTAAAAGCCGANAATGTTATCACAAGCCGCGGAATGGGCACTGCAATCGCNTTTGGTCTTGAGATNATCGCAAATCTTCATGACCGAAAGAGCGCGGACGAACTTGCGAAGAAGATTGTTTATTAAAAAATTTTTTGTTCTGTTATCATACAAAATATACCATTCATAAAAGTTTTAACACGGCAAATAATAGGACTAAGATGAGCGATAAAAAGCTTGTCTTTGAAGATAGATATTGTAAACAAAGAATTTTATGGAGGTGTATGAATATGTCATCACAGAGTAGATCAAACAGAACAGAAGTGCCGGAAGCAAAGGCAGCAATGGATCGTTTCAAGACAGAGGTTGCATCNGAGCTTGGTGTAAACCTTAAGGAAGGTTATAACGGCGACTTAACATCTCGTGAAGCNGGTTCAATNGGNGGCGAAATGGTAAGAAGAATGGTTAAGAGCTATGAGGAGTCAATCAAATAAGACCTCATAANAAGGAAAAATCATTAAAATGATGAATAAATCAGGCAGGGAAATCTAAATCTGGATTCTCTGTCTGATTTTTTTGGCAATTNTTTTCGAAATATTTTATAAAATCGGTCTTTTATTTTTGCAATTGCTATGCTATAATTATGAGATGATTGTGCGGTCATGCTTTGGACAGTGCNNAACCATTAATAGAGAGATAGAATAGTTCATATTCGCAAGGAGGAAAAAATGAGTTTACAGGTAGAAAAGTTAGAAGGAAATATGGCAAAGCTTACAATAGAGGTGTCGTCAGAAGATTTTGAGGCNGCAGTNGAGAAAGCNTATCANAAGAATAAAAATAAGATTAATATTCCCGGCTTCCGTAAAGGCAAGGCTCCGAGAAAGATGATCGAAAAAATGTANGGACAGGAAATCTTNTATGATGANGCNGCAAATTATGCCATNCCTTCTGCTTATGCCAAGGCTGTTGATGAGTGNACGGAGGAAATCGTGTCNCAGCCGAAGATAGATGTTGTACAGATTGAGGCGGGAAAACCGTTTATTTTCACAGCNGAGGTTGCANTAAAACCGGAGGTNACACTNGGAAAGTACAAAGGNGTAGAAATNGAGAAGATNGATGTGGCAGTTACAGATGAGGAAGTTGATGCGGCAATCGAAAAGGAAAGAGATAACAACGCAAGAACTGTTTCCNTNGAAGACAGAGCAGTAAAAGACGGCGATTTGACNGTNCTTGATTTTGAGGGATTTGTTGACGGNGTGGCNTTCGANGGCGGAAAGGGAGAGAATTATCCNTTGACAATCGGTTCCAANACCTTTATTCCGGGATTTGAGGAGCAGCTTGTAGGTGCCGAAATCGACAAAGAGGTNGAGGTAAANGTNACNTTCCCCGAGGATTATCAGGCAGAAGANCTTGCGGGAAANCCGGCAGTATTCAAATGTACGATAAGAGAAATCAAAGAGAAACAGCTTCCTGATCTTGATGATGAATTTGCAAGTGAGGTTTCTGAATTTGAAACGCTTGCAGAGTACAAGGAGGACGTAAAGAAAAACCTCGCCCAGAAGAAGGAAGAGGACGCAAAGAACGAGAAGGAAGATAAGGTTGTTGAGGCAATTGTTGCCGANGCAAAGATGGACATTCCNGAAGCGATGATTGAAACACAGCAGCGTCAGATGGTTGACGAGTTTGCACAGAGAATACAGATGCANGGTATCTCGATTGAGCAGTATTTCCAGTTNACNGGACTGACACGAGAAGCATTTTTAGAACAGGCAAAGCCACAGGCGGAAAAACGCATCAAGTCAAGACTTGTGCTTGAGGCAGTTGCGAAAGCCGAAAAGCTTGAGGNAAGTGAGGACGAGTACAACGAAGAGATCAAGAGTATGGCGGAAGCTTACAANATGGACATCGAGCAGATNAACGACATGATCGGCGCATACGAAGAGAAGTCCATTAAAGAAGATATCTGCATCAAGAAAGCAGCGGATTTCGTAGTGGAGAATGCTGTTGAGAAATAAATGGAATCGGGAGGTAAGAAACCATGAGTTTGGTACCATATGTCATTGAACAGACAAGTCGCGGNGAGCGTTCTTACGACATCTATTCAAGACTTTTAAAAGANCGTATTATTTTTCTCGGCGAGGAGGTCAATGAGGTGACCGCAAGNCTTGTTGTGGCACAGCTTTTGTTCNTGGAGTCCGANGATACNGATAAGGATATCCAATTGTATATCAACAGTCCCGGCGGTTCCGTTACCGCNGGAATGGCAATCTATGACACGATGCGGTACATAAAGTGNGATGTTTCCACCATATGTATCGGTATGGCNGCAAGTATGGGNGCATTTTTGCTTGCGGGNGGNACAAAGGGAAANCGGCTTGCGCTTCCNAANGCGGAGATTATGATTCATCAGCCGCTTGGCGGAGCACAAGGTCAGGCTACGGAGATTGAGATTGCTGCAAAGCANATTCTCCGCACNAAGCAGAAGTTAAACACGATTTTAGCCCAGAACTGNGGTCAGCCGTATGATGTTGTTGCGGCAGANACAGAGCGTGACAATTGGAAATCAGCCGAGGAGGCTATGGAGTATGGTCTTATCGACAGAGTNATTACTGACAGAACAGANCAGTATGAGGACAAAGACAAGAAATAATAGAAGCAGTTGTATGATTTAGATTTAGAGGGAGATAAAGGGATGGCTGGAAAAANCACGGAAGGAAAGGTAAGATGTTCTTTCTGCAATAAGACACAGGATCAGGTTAGAAAGCTTATAGCGGGACCGGCGGGAGTCTATATTTGTGACGAGTGCGTGGATATCTGTGCCGATATTATTGAAGAAGAATATGAGGAGGACGAAACGCTGGAGGGCGATTTCGACATCAACCTCTTAAAACCCGTGGAAATCAAGGAATTTCTCGATGATTACGTNATTGGCCAGGAGGANGCGAAAAAGGTGTTGTCNGTGGCGGTTTATAATCATTACAAGCGCGTCACAGCGGAAAAAGATCTGGATGTGGAACTCCAAAAGAGCAATATCATCATGATCGGACCGACAGGTTCCNGNAAAACATATCTTGCGCAGACGCTTGCGAANGTNATCAATGTGCCTTTTGCCATTGCAGATGCCACAACGCTTACGGAGGCAGGCTATGTGGGTGAAGACGTTGAGAATATCCTNTTAAAGNTGATACAGGCGGCGGATTANGATATCGAACGCGCGCAGTANGGAATCATCTANATTGANGANATTGANAAGATNACGAAAAANAGCGAGAATGTNTCCATTACAAGAGANGTATCNGGTGAAGGTGTGCAACAGGCNCTNTTAAAGATNGTGGAAGGNACTGTGGCAAGCGTACCNCCTCAGGGTGGNAGAAAGCACCCGCATCAGGAGTTGATACAGATTGACACGACAAATATCTTGTTTATCTGCGGAGGCGCTTTTGACGGACTCGACAAGATTGTTGAGAACAGACTGGACCGGAAATCAATCGGATTTAACAAAGATATTGCGGAGAAATCGACAAAAGACATTGGCGCCGTATTGAAACAGGTGACGCCACAGGATTTGACCAAATATGGTCTTATTCCGGAGTTTGTGGGACGTGTGCCAATCAATGTTTCACTCGAAGGACTTGACAAGGAAGCGCTCACGCGCATTTTAAAAGAGCCGAAAAGCGCTTTGATCAAGCAGTATCAAAAGCTGTTTGAGTATGATAATGTAAAGCTCAGCTTTGAGCCGGAGGCGATAGATGCAATTGCGGCAAAAGCGCTTGAGCGAAAGACGGGAGCGAGAGGTCTTCGTTCTATCATGGAAAGTATTATGATGGACGTCATGTACGAAATTCCGTCGGACGATACCATAGAAGCTTGCGTGATCACAAAAGAGGCAGTAGAAGGAACAAGTCAGCCTTTAATAGTACATCGTGAAGCAGTGCATACTGAACGAGAGAAAAAGGCGAGATAGTTGCATTGCGTGAAAGGGCAATCCGCTTTGGGTTGTCTTTTTTACGCGACAGAAGGTTTTGAGGAAGGTTACACAGATGGAGAGGTTTGAATTGCCTATGGTGGCGTTGCGTGGACTTACGGTAATGCCCAATATGATAATACATTTTGATTTAAGCAGAGACATGTCCAAAAAAGCAGTGGAGCGTGCATTGTGCGCAGATCAGAAAATATTTTTGATACCCCAACGGGACGAGAATGAGGAAAAATCCACAACGGAAACGCTTTTTGGTGTGGGAACAATTGCAATCATTAAGCAAGTAAGCAAGCTTATGAATAACATAGAACGCGTTATGGTCGAGGGTGTTTCAAGGGCAAGGCTGATCGCGCTCAGTGAAAATGAGGGGGAATACTTTTCTGCGCTTGTCGAGGAGATCAATGAGGACGACAATGTTGTTGACGAAATGCAGGAGGAGGCATATAAACGCTCCCTAAAGGAGGTCTTTACCACCTATGTAAAATTTTATCCTAAGGTTGGAAAAAGCGTCGGCAAATATTTTGAGGGAGAAAGTTCCCTTGGATTTTTGGTGAATCAGATTCTGATCAATACGCCATTCTCCTATGACAAAAAACAGGAAATTCTTGAGATAGAAGACTTGGGCGGACAGTGTGAGGCGCTTGTGAGTCTGATCATGAATGAGGCGCAGATTGCAGCGATCAGAACGCAGCTTGCCGTAAAAGTCAGGGAAAAAATAGATAAAAATCAAAAAGACTATATTCTGCGGGAACAGCTTGAGTATATACAGGATGAGTTAGGTGACAATGACAAAGGTTCGGAGATAACGCAGTTTGAGGAGGCAGTGGANAAACTAAAGGCAAGCGATGAAGTAAAGGAAAAGATACGAAAGGAAATCGTACGCTTTCGGCGTGTTATGAATTCCGCTTCGGAGAGCGCTGTAGAGCGAGGATATATCGAAACGCTTTTAGAGCTGCCGTGGGATAAGGCATCAAGGGACAATAACGATATCGCGCGCGCGGAGGAGATTTTAGAGCGTGATCACTACGGTCTTGAAAAGGTGAAGGAGCGCATTATAGAGTATCTTGCGGTCAGAACGCTTACGCATAAGGGTGATACGCCGATACTCTGCCTTGTCGGCCCTCCGGGAACCGGAAAAACCTCCATCGCAAAGTCGATTGCGGAGGCGCTTAAAAAGAAGTATGTGCGCATTTGTCTTGGCGGTGTGCGCGATGAGGCGGAAATCCGCGGTCATAGAAGAACTTATGTAGGCGCGATGGCAGGGCGTATCGCAGCGGGGTTAAAACAGGCAGGCGTGTGCAATCCGCTCATGCTGCTTGATGAAATCGACAAGGTGAGCAGTGATTACAAAGGAGATACGCAGTCGGCGCTTTTGGAAGTGCTGGATAATGAGCAAAACAGCCATTTTCGGGATCACTATGTGGAGCTGCCGCTTGATTTGTCTAAAGTTTTGTTTATCGCGACGGCAAACGATGCGGGAAATATTCCAAGACCGCTTCTGGACCGTATGGATATCATAGAAGTATCGAGTTACACGGCGAATGAAAAGTTCCATATTGCGAAGGAGCATTTGTGGAAAAAGCAGCTTGAGATCAACGGGTTAAATCCAAGTCAGCTTACCATAAGCGACAACGCTATGAAAAATATCATCGACAGATACACTAGAGAAGCCGGCGTGCGTAATTTGGAAAGAAAGCTTGGCGCTGTATGCAGAAAAGCCGCATTGGAAATACTCAAAAGTGAGGATCCGAAAGAAAAATGCATTAAAGTTGACACGAAGCGTCTTGAAAAATATTTGGGAAAACCGCGC
This sequence comes from Lachnospiraceae bacterium, assembly GCA_014804345.1. Taxonomy (GTDB): domain Bacteria; phylum Bacillota; class Clostridia; order Lachnospirales; family Lachnospiraceae; genus COE1. Next base: position 105,685 of record JAAUZZ010000022.1, read on the forward strand.
TATAATGCGGATACAGCAAATGAAAAAGATGATGTGGGTATCGTGAGAGGGCTTGCGTGGACGAGCGTAGGCGGCGATACGCTTGAAATCGAAGTAAATGTAATGCCCGGAAAGGGCGAGGTTGAGCTTACGGGAAAACTCGGTGACGTCATGAAAGAGTCCGCAAAAACAGGACTTAGCTACATTCGTTCCATTGCGTCAAACTACAATATCAAATCGGAGTTTTTCAAAGAAAATGATTTTCATATCCACATACCGGAGGGCGCTGTGCCAAAGGACGGACCTTCCGCCGGCATTACGATGGCAACGGCAGTGCTCTCGGCAATCACAAACGTGCCTGTAAAGGCGAAAGTGGCAATGACGGGCGAGGTTACTTTGCGCGGACGGGTGCTTGCAATCGGTGGTTTGAAGGAGAAGCTTTTAGCCGCAAAAACAGCGGGGATAGAAACCGTGCTGGTACCTAAGGAAAACGAGAAGGATGTTGATGAGATTGCAGACGAAATCAAGTCGGGGATGGAAATNTGCTTTGTGGAAACNATGGATGAAGTAATAGAACGTGCGTTTGTNAAAAGTGGGAGAAANACAAATGGTAATAAAAAATGTAAGTCTTGAAACGGTGATTGGCGTTACAAGCAAAATTCCCGANAATCANATGCCGGAGATTGCCTTTGCAGGAAAGAGCAACGTGGGAAAGTCTTCGCTGATCAATGCGCTGATGAANCGGAAATCGTTGGCGCGCACAAGTGCGCAGCCGGGAAAAACNCAGACGATTAATTTTTATAATATCAATAATGCGCTGTATTTTGTGGATCTGCCGGGCTACGGTTACGCGAANGTAAGNCTTGAAGCCAAGGAAAAATGGGGCAAAATGGTAGAAAAATATTTNAGAAAGTCCAANCAGTTAAAGGCAGTGTTTTTGCTGATNGATATCCGGCACGANCCGTCNGCAAACGACAGGCAGATGTATCAATGGATCCTTTCTAACGGATATCAGCCNATTATCATAGCGACAAAGATGGANAAATTAAACAGAAGCCAGCTGCAAAAGCATGTAAAAATGGTAAGAGAAGGCCTTGATGTNGCCAANGACACNATCGTTATCCCGTTCTCTGCGGTTTCCAAGCAGGGACGTGATGAAATCTATGCGCTGATTGATGATATGATGCAGGCCGTGGAGGAAGAATAGCGNATGAAACAGGAGATGAAATCGGTACTCAAAGCATTGGCAAATCTTGCGTTTTCNCTGGTCGTGCTGCTTTTGTGTATCTTTTTGGCGCCGAAGCTGATCANGCTTTTTATGCCCCTCATCATAGGCTGGTTTATATCATGCATCGCAAANCCTCTNGTCGTATTTTTGGAAAGTAANNTNAANATNCGTCGAAAAGCNGGNACNGTNGTGGTTATCGTGGCGGTAATCGCAATCGTAAGCGCGCTCGGCTATCTGATATTTTCTATCCTGTTTCGNCAGCTTTACGGATTTATTAAGGAACTGCCGGACATGTGGAACAGNATCATGCATGATCTTGAAAAATTTGGAACGTTTGCGAATCAGTATGTGGGAAACGTGGCGCCCAACCTTACGGAATTTATCAATAATCTGCAAAAGTCCATAGGAGAGGCNGTTNCAAGCCTGCCATCAAGNCTGAANNCNGATGCCTTTNANGGCATGAGNNCAATGGTGGGAAATATTGCNAATGTACTNATTTCNGTGATCATGACAATGCTTTCCGCTTACTTTTTTATCGCGGACAGGGAGTGGCTTTACGAAACGCTTGAAAAAATGATTCCCAAGGGNATCGCGAAGAAATATTCCGTGTTTTACGGCAGCATCAAGCAGGCTGTCGGNGGATANTTTAAAGCGCAGCTTCGCATTGAAGTCTGGATGTATTTACTGATTCTGATAGGGTTGGNNGTGTTAAAGGTGCGGTATGCGGCGTTGATCGCTCTGCTCATTGCCTGTATNGATATNCTGCCGTTTTTCGGAAGCGGAGCGGTANTNATGCCNTGGGCGGTAGTNACGGCGCTTGGGGGAAATTATGNGCGCGCGCTTGAATTNCTTATCATATGGGGCGTGGGGCAGCTTTTTCGNCAGCTNATCCAGCCCAANATCATGGGNGATTCGATCGGAATGGANCCGATACCGACCATNGTNTTGTTGTTTGTAGGTTATAAGGCGGCAGGCGTGGTCGGAATGCTGGTTGCCGTGCCGATTGGNATTGTCGTGGTGAATATGAATGATGCGGGATTTTTTGACGTACCGAAGCAGAGTATCGGAATTCTGATCGCTTCTATAAATCGATTTCGAAAACTGGANGANGAGGANTTGAAANTNTTGGAAAATAANGACGAAAGGGAAACGAATGCGAAATTTTAAAATNACGCTCCGCTACGAGGGNACGCGNTATCAGGGNTGGCAGCGTCANGATTCCACTCCAAATACNATACAGGGAAAATTAGAGGCGATNCTCGCAAAAATGACNGGAAAAGACTTTGTACAGGTGGACGGTTCGGGGCGAACCGANGCNGGCGTNCATGCGCTCGGACANGTAGCCAATTTTAAGATTGACACAGACAGNACNCCGCAGGATATAATGNATTATGTAAANCAATATCTTCCGGAGGATATNGGCGTGATTGNTATCNGNGAGGTGTCGGAGCGGTTTCACAGCAGACTAAATGNAAAGAAAAAGGTTTATCGTTACCGCATCTGGAATTCGTCGNTTCCTTGTGTGTTTGANCGAAGATATGTGCATGCAGTGGAAGAGCCGCTTGACGTTGAGGCGATGAAAAGAGCGGCGGCNCACTTGATAGGAACGCATGATTTTAAGGCGTTTACGTCCAATAAGAAAAGCAAAAAGTCAACNGTNCGCACGATTGANCGNATTGATATAGAAAGAACAGGAGAAGAANTGNCNCTGACCTATANAGGNGANGGATTTTTATATCATATGGTGCGGATACTGACAGGCACTNTGATAGAAGTCGGNCTTCATAAGCGNAGTGAAGCTTCNNTNGAGGAACTTTTGGAGAATGGCACAAGAGAANTNGCGGGAGCGCTTGCACCCGCAAAGGGGCTTTGTCTTGTCGCGGTAGAGTATTAACGACTTGCACTTTATGCATATTTTGGTATACTGTAAAAGAAAGTAATTCGGAAAGGCAGAGATTACGATGGAACTTGAATTTGATGTGAAAGTATCTTCNTCAGAACTTTATGACTATCTGTTGTACCATACATACACNGGCTTTTCNGGTATGCTCGGGACAATGGTAGGTGTTTTTCTGATTATCGCATTTGTGTCGACGCGGTATTTTATNTATTTNATCGCCGGTGTAGTGTTGATCGCATACATGCCGTGCTCCCTTTTTTTGAAAGCAAAGCAGCAGGCNCTNAATAANCCTGCTTTTCAAGAGCCGCTCCACTATAAAATGACGGACGAGGGCATAAGCGTTTCACAGGGAGAAAGTGAGGAAACGCAGAGTTGGGAAAGCTGTGTCAAGGCAGTTTCCACGGCAAGAAGCATTATTCTCTACACATCAAGAACAACCGCATCGATTTTCCCGAAACGAGATTTAGAGGATAAAAAAGAGGCGCTGATTCAGATGATATCGACGCATATGCCACCCAAAAAGGTGAAAATACGGTTCTGATGGTTACTTATTATAGAAGGAAATCAATATGAAAAAAACGATAGAAACGACAAGCCCCGAGGAAACCTTTGAGGTCGGAAGGCAGCTTGGACTTTCGGCAAAGCCCGGTGAACTCTATACCTTAGACGGTGATTTGGGTGTGGGAAAAACCGTGTTTACAAAAGGAATGGCAGAGGGACTAGGTATTATGGAGCATGTCAACAGCCCGACTTTTACGATTGTTCAGGTTTACGAGAGCGGTCGGCTTCCTTTTTATCATTTTGATGTGTATCGCATAGGGGATATTGAAGAGATGGACGAAATCGGGTATGAAGATTATTTCTTTGGAGATGGCGTCTGCATTGTGGAGTGGGCGGAGCTGATATCGGAGCTGCTTCCTTCGACCGCCAAAAAGATTACCATAGAAAAGGACTTAGAAAAGGGTTTTGATTACAGAAGGATTATTTTTGAGTTATAACAATAAAGGGGCGGGGATATAACAGTGAAGATATTGGCATTGGACAGTTCAGGACTTGTGGCGTCGGCGGCAATCGTTGAGAATGATGTTACAGTCGCGGAGTACACGATCAATCATAAAAAAACGCATTCGCAGACGCTTCTTCCCATGCTTGACGAGATAAAGCAAATGACGGAGCTTGAACTTTCAACAATTGATGCGATTGCGATTGCCTGCGGTCCGGGCTCGTTTACCGGCTTACGAATCGGTTCTGCAACGGCAAAGGGACTGGGGCTTGCGCTGGATATTCCGATTATTCCCGTGCCTACGGTTGACTCGCTTGCATACAATCTCTACGGCAGTCAAAAGCTGATCTGTCCGCTTATGGACGCGCGCAGAAATCAAGTATATACAGGTCTTTATACGTTTAAGGGCGAAGAGCTTGTTACACTGGTGGCACAGTGTGCGGTTGATATTTCGGAAATCATAGATAAAATTAACGAAACAGGTAAGGAAGTCATTTTCTTAGGAGATGGCGTTTCGGTTTATGAGGAGAAGATCAAAGAGCTTACGCAAGTAGGTTTTTATCTGGCTCCGGCTTGCTGTAACAGGCAGCGGGCAGCGTGTGTGGCGTCCCTTGGGGAAAAGCTGTATCGGCTTGGGACCGTTCAAAGCGCTGCAGAACATGCGCCCGATTATTTAAGGCTTTCGCAGGCGGAGCGTGAGCGAATGGAAAGGAAAACGTTATAATATGGAAGCGCAGACACAGGAGTATCGCATACGCAAGATGTGCAGAAGTGATTTGGAAAAGGTCACGTCGCTTGAGGCGGCATGTTTTTCCATGCCTTGGAAATACAAAGATTTTGAGGAGGCGCTCACCAATCCACACCGCATTTATCTGGTGGCGGAAACGGACGAGGGGCAGATTATAGGCGGCTGTATGCTGACGGCGATTGCGGGTGAGGGCGATATCTCCAATGTGGCGGTACATGAGGACTTTCGCGGACGAAGGATTGCGACTGCGCTTTTACAAAAACTTCTTGCGTATGGACAAGAGGAATATCACATCAATGCTTTTACGCTTGAGGTGAGAAGCAAGAACATAGCGGCTGTCAGACTGTACGAGAAGGCGGGCTTTCGATCTGAAGGCATCAGACCGAACTTTTATGACAAACCGAAAGATGATGCGATCATAATGTGGAAGAGGTGATTAAAATACTGGATATATGTTTATTGGGGACAGGAGGAATGATGCCGCTTCCTTATCGCTGGCTGACTTCTCTTATGGCGCGTTATAACGGAACAAGTATTCTGATTGACTGCGGTGAGGGGACGCAGATTGCGATGAAGGAAAAAGGTTGGAGTCCCAAGCCCATCGATATTATGTGCTTTACGCATTATCATGCCGACCATATTTCCGGACTTCCGGGGATGCTTCTGACAATGGGAAACGCGGAAAAAACAACGCCGCTTTTACTGATTGGCCCCAAAGGACTTACAAAAGTGGTAAACGCGTTAAGGGTAGTCGCGCCGGAACTTCCGTTTGAAATTAAATTTATGGAGCTTACGGAAACAGAACAAAACATATGTTTTGAGGGCTTTCGCATAGAAGCGTTTCGTGTAAATCATAATGTAATCTGCTACGGTTACAATATTGTGATAGAGCGAAAGGGAAAATTTCAGCTCGATAAAGCGATGGCGCTTGGTCTTGACAGAAGATACTGGGGCAGGCTTCAAAACGGTGAAACGATAGAACTTGACGGAAAAATCTATACGCCTGATATGGTGATGGGAGAAGCGCGAAAAGGATTAAAACTTACTTACTGTACGGATTCAAGACCGACGGAGGGTATCATTAAAAATGCAAAAAATGCCGATTTATTTATATGTGAGGGAATGTACGGTGAGCCAGATAAAAAAGAGAAAGCAAAAGAATATAAACACATGACATTTTATGAAGCGGCAGATATGGCAAAACATGCAAATGTAGATCGGTTGTGGCTTACACATTATTCGCCGTCGCTGACCCATCCTGAGGAGTATAAAAAGGAGGTACGGGAAATTTTTCCGCAGACCTATATTGCAAAGGATGGCTGGAACGAGGAACTTCGTTTTGCGGACGAAGAATAAAAAAGAGAAAAGGAGGAAACGCTATGGGGAAAATGAAAGGAATGATCATAGCGATCGTATTGGTTGCTTTGGTGGGTGGATACTATTTTTACATTTCCAATGTAGGAAAAGCAGATGAGGAAGTGAGCGTTACGGCTGTGCAGAATGTGCTACTTCGGAATCTTGAGAATAATTATCCTTCCACACCGCGGGAATTGGTTCGGTATTACAGTGAAATTACAAAGTGTCTTTATAATGAAAGCTATACCAATGAGGAGCTTGAGCAGTTGGCAGATAAAATGCTTGCGCTTTATGATGCGGAGCTTGTGGAGAATAATCCAAGGGAGCAGTACATTAATGATTTAAAATTAGATGTGAAAGACTTTGCGGATAAAAATTATACGATTGCAACATATAGCGTGTCATCAAGCACTGATGTTGAGGAATACACGCATGAGGGCAGAAGGTGCGCAAGCCTTTATTGTACATATTCGGTAAAAACAGGCGGGGTGGATTATGTATCGTCAAAGCAGATTTTTGTACTGCGTAAAGAAACAGATACAGGGCACTGGAAAATATTGGGATTTGAAGTTGTAAACGAATAATGGGGAACAGTGCGAAGATGAGAGAAGATATACTGATACTTGCAATAGAAAGTTCCTGTGACGAAACGGCGGCATCGGTTGTCAGAAACGGACGGGAAGTATTGTCAAATATTATCTCGTCACAGATAGAATTACACACGATTTACGGTGGCGTCGTGCCCGAAATTGCGTCAAGAAAGCATATTGAAAAAATCAATCAGGTAATCGAAGAGGCGCTTGTAAAAGCGAACGTGACGCTGGAGGACATAACAGCAATCGCGGTTACATACGGTCCGGGGCTTGTGGGAGCTCTTTTGGTGGGCGTTTCCGCTGCAAAGGCAATCAGTTTTGCTACGGGAAAGCCTCTGATCGGTGTGCATCATATAGAAGGTCATATTAGCGCTAATTTTATTGAAAACGAGGATTTGGAGCCGCCGTTTGCGTGTCTTGTAGTATCGGGCGGACACACGCACCTTGTAGTGGTAAAAGACTACGGCGTGTATGAAATACTGGGCTGTACAAGAGATGATGCGGCAGGCGAGGCGTTTGACAAGGTTGCGCGCGCGATAGGGCTCGGATATCCGGGCGGACCAAAGATTGACAAGCTTTCCAAGGAAGGAAATCCCGATGCGATTCATTTTCCGCGCGCAAAGGTGGACGGTTCCAATTATGATTTCAGCTTTAGCGGTTTGAAGTCTGCAGTCTTGAATTATCTAAATTCCTGCGAAATGAAAGGAATCGCGGTAAACAGGGCAGATGTGGCGGCGTCTTTTCAAAAAGCAGTTATTGATGTGCTGGTAGAACATGCGCTTTGCGCCGTGGAGGAATATAACTTTAAAAAGTTTGCGATTGCGGGCGGTGTGGCGTCCAATTCATCACTGCGTGCGGCGTTTGAAACAGCGTGTGCCAAGAAAAATATATCATTTTACCATCCGTCACCTGTTTTTTGCACGGATAATGCGGCGATGATTGGTGTTGCGGGCTATTATGAATATCGAAACGGAAGAACGAGCGGTTATGACTTAAATGCCGTTCCAAACTTAAAATTGGGTGAAAGATAGTGAAGAAATTAACAACAACTGCCGTTGTCTTGGCAGCAGGACAGGGAAAACGAATGAACAGTGCCGTGCAAAAGCAGTATCTTTTGATTGACAACAAGCCAGTGCTGTACTATGCGCTAAAGGCATTTGAGGAAAGCATCATTGATGATGTTGTGCTTGTGACGGGAAAAGATGAGATCGATTTTTGCCAAAAGGAAATTATTGAGAAATACGGAATCGGGAAAGTAAGAACGATAACGGCAGGCGGAAAAGAGCGATATCACTCGGTTGCGTGTGGACTTTCCGTGATACAATGGGAGTGTGACTATGTATTTATTCATGACGGTGCGCGTCCTTTTGTCGATCGTGATATGATAGAGCGGGCATTTGCATGTGTGCAAGAAACTTCCGCGTGTGTCGTTGGAATGCCCGTAAAAGATACCATAAAGCTTGCGGACGAGAGCGGGTATGTGAAAAGCACTCCCGACCGTTCTATGGTATGGCAGATACAAACGCCTCAGGTATTTGAAAAAGAACTGATAGCAGACGCTTATCAAAAACTGATCGCAAATGAGGATGCATTGAAGAATGCAAATGTGCCGATCACAGATGATGCGATGGTGGTCGAGTATTTTATGAACATACCGATAAAACTGGTTGAAGGTTCTTATCGGAATATTAAAATTACAACCCCCGAAGATTTACAGCTTGCGGAAACGCTCGTGAGCCTATAAAATATAGGAAAATGGGGAAGCTAAAAAGGGAATTAAAAAAGTTTTGAAAAGTTTGAAAAAAGTTGTTGACAAATACTGGTCACATGCATATAATAAATATTGTCGCTGTGAGTAATAAGCATACGCGATGAAATAAATACAGGGATGTGGAGAGGTATCGAAGTGGTCATAACGAGGCGGTCTTGAAAACCGTTTGTCCGCAAGGGCACGTGGGTTCGAAT
>JAAUZZ010000023.1:0-38003 GCA_014804345.1 Lachnospiraceae bacterium
GGAAAGCTGATAGGGGAAGGATTTGACTATCCGAGGCTGGATACACTGATCATGGCAACACCCGTGGCATGGAAAGGAATAGTGGAGCAGTATGCCGGACGGTTAAACAGGGATTATGATGGAAAGAAAAGCGTGATTATATATGATTACGTGGATAGCCATATTTCTATGTTTGACAGGATGTATCATAAGAGGCTTAGGGCGTATAAACAGATTGGGTATGATATTTTTTCAGTAAAAGACACGCAAAAGCAAACGGCGAATGCCATTTTTGATATAGATAATTATGCCGACGTATATCGGAATGATTTGCTTACCGCAGAGAAAGAAATTATCATTTCCAGTCCGGCAATCGGTGGTAAGAAAGTGTATGAGATGATTCATTTACTCAGGGAAAAACAGGAGGCGGGTATTAAAATTGTCATTGTCACATGAAAACCGGACTGCTATGGGTATGGGGACAGTGCATACTGGCAGGAATTGCAAGAACAGATGCGAAAAACAGGATTCGAAATGAATCTCGTGGAGGATTACTGCGAGCATTATTGCATTATAGACAACGAAGTGGTCTGGTATGGAAGTATGAACTTTCTTGGAAAAGAAGATGCAGAAGATAATCTGATGCGTATTGCAGATGGAAAGATTGCAAACGAATTGCTTGAAATGACATTTGGAAATGAAAAATATCAGGGTGAAACGATGTAAAATAGAAAGAACGAGAGTAGTACAATAGTTGACTGATTCGAAAGCTGCTAAATTGTTGATTGCTTATATAAGACAATAAGGATCCATGAGGGATTTTCGCTTGAAAGTGAAAACTCCGCTCAAAAAAATGAGCGAAGTTTGAGCGGAGTTTTGACGTAAAAAGATTATAATAAAGTAAATACAAGAGAATTCAGCAAGATATGTGCGCAGTAATTGCACAAAGAAATAAGAAGAATAAGCCAGATTCGGAGGTATCAGATGTTCGATTTATCTCAATTTAACAAATATAAAGAAGATAATAGAAGGGAAGTCAAGAAAGCTAAAGGCGGCTTGCCGGGTTCTTTATGGAGTACCTATTCTGCATTTGCTAATTGTTATGGCGGAGTGATTATTCTTGGCGTTGCAGAAAATGAAGATGGAAGCTGGTATACAACGGGATTACAGGATGAGAATAAGTTGCGCAGAGATTTTTGGAATATGATTAATAATAGGCAAAAGGTGAGTGTTAATCTTTTGGCGGATAGTGACGTACAGACATACCAAATGAATCAGGACACGATAATGGTTATTTATGTCCCGGCAGCAAAGCGTGAGCAAAAACCTGTATATATCAATGATGACCTATTCGAGGGAAGTTTCCGAAGGAACTGGGAGGGAGATTATCATTGTACGCCAAGTGAAGTGAAAGCAATGCTTCGTGACCAGACGGAAGATACTATGGATATGAAAATTCTTGAAAATATGCAGATGGATGTACTTAATAGGGAAACGGTACATGCGTATCGGAATCGTCATATGGCGTATCGGAGTGAGCATGTCTGGGAGCAGTTGAAAGATGAGGAATATTTAGAGCGAATCGGAGCAGCAAAAGTGTTTAGTACAGACGGTAAGCTGCATCCAACAGCAGCAGGACTTTTGATGTTTGGAGACGAGTATAAAATTTTATATGAATACCCGGAGTATTTTCTTGATTTTAGGGAGTTGCTGGATCCATCAATTCGATGGACAGATCGACTGCAATCCGGTTCTGGAGATTGGACAGGCAATTTGTTTGATTTCTTTTTCAGAGTGTATGGAAAGCTGGTAAAGGATGTTAAAATACCTTTTAAACTGGAGGGGGCAGTGAGGATTGATGATACGCCTGTGCATAAAGCAATCAGAGAGGCACTTGCAAATTGCCTTGTGAACACGGACTTTTATCTGCCGCGTGGCATTGTCATTAAGAAGGAGGCTGACAGTATTATTATGGAAAATCCTGGAAGTATACGCACGGGAAGGAAGCAAATGCTGAAAGGCGGCATATCCGATCCAAGAAATAAAGCACTCATGAAAATGCTGAATATGATTGGCATTGGAGAACGTGCAGGAAGCGATGTGCCGGATATTTATTCTGTATGGGAAAAACAGGGTTGGGTTGCCCCGGAGGTAATAGAAGAATACGCACCTGATAGAACGATTTTAAAGCTGTCGTTTGTTAATGCGGAAGTTAAAAAAGTGACAGAAAAAAGTGACAGAAAAAAAGTGACAGAAAAAACAGAGAAACAAATGGAACAGATTCTAAGTCGGATGCAGCCGAATGTCGAATATAAAGTAGAGGAAGCGGCCATGTGGCTGAATGTAGGGCGGACAAGAGCAAGAACATTGCTGAAAATGCTGGTTGCTGATGGGAAAATTTCGGAGACAGGCGCAACTAAGATGAAAAGGTATTGTATAATATACGACAATAATATCAATCGTTAAAAATGACCTTCGTGATAACACCATGATAACAAAAATCCCAAAAACCTCAGATACAAGGTGCATATCGTATAAAATGCCTTCGAAAATGCCCTAAAAATCACTTGAAAATACACCGATTTTCCCCACATAAAACCGTGAGGGTGGTAGAACGGTTGGACTTGGGAGTGTAATTTACCATAATACGCCTTTCTTTAATATGATTGCTTTGAAAATAGAACAAAAAATAAAATTTTAAATGAGTATGGACATATAAAGATAGGCAATATATAATAAAATGAGAAGCAAAGTTCACATTTTAGGAGAAAATGCTATGGTAAATATGGTCAAGGAATATAGAAAAGAAAGGAACATTACACAAGAACAGTTAGCTGAGTTGACGGGTATAAGCAGAAAATATTTATCTATGATAGAGGGGAACAAAACAACGCCATCAATAGATGTGGCGGTTCGCTTGGCAGAAGAATTATCTGTAAATGTTGAACGGTTATTTTTTACAATACCACAGGTTGAGAAGAAAGAACTGCCATCGACCATAAAATTTATTGACTTGTTTTGTGGCATAGGCGGTTTTCGTTACGCTTCACAACAAGCGTTTGAGCAGTTGGGAATAAAAGGACAGTGTCTGTTTAGCAGTGATATAGATAAGTTTGCGGCAGAAAGTTATGAGGCAAATTTTGGCGAAAAGCCTGTGGGCGATATTACTAAAGTCGATGAAAAAGACATCCCGGATTTTGATTTGCTCTTTGCGGGATTTCCATGTCAGGCGTTTTCGATTTGCGGCTTGCAGAAAGGATTTGCGGATAATACTAAGGGAACGCTTTTTTTTGACATTGCTCGTATAATAAAGGAAAAGCAGCCAAACGCTTTTGTATTGGAGAATGTGAAAAATCTTGTCAGTCATGAAGGCGGAAAGACTTTTAAAACGATTATCCATGTTTTAAGGGAAGAATTGGGATATTATGTGGATTATAAAGTTTTAAATGCCCTTGATTTTGGTTTGCCGCAAAAACGTGAGAGAATTATTATAGTCGGCGCGAAGAAGCCGTTTGATATGGATTGGAAGTTTGATATTGAGAATGTAAAGACCTTGAAAGACATATTGGAAGATGAAGTAGACAAGAAACATTATGCTTCGGAAGATATCGTAAAAAAGCGTAAAGAGATGCATACGGCAGAAACAACGCCGGCTATTTGGCATGAAAATAAATCTGGAAATATATCGTCTTATCCATATAGTTGCGCATTACGAGCGGGAGCAAGTTATAACTATTTGCTTGTTGATGGAGAACGGAGATTGACGCCTAGAGAAATGTTGCGGCTGCAAGGGTTTCCGGATAAATTTAAAATTGTTGTGTCGGATGCTCAGACTAGGAAACAGGCAGGAAATGCAATTCCGGTCAGTATGGTTGCTAAAGTGATCGAAAAGTTTATACCATTGGTTTTTTGATGATGTGTTTTGGAGGTATAGCACATGAACGGACCGAGATTAAGAACTGTCAATAAAGCAGTTGCGCCTTTTGACTTGAATAAATTTCATACAAAATTTGTAGATACATTTGCAAAAGAAGTTGTATATATGATGGCGACAAAGCAGGCGATGGCTTTGGAGGGAAATGAATGGGAACAAATCTTTGCAACATGTGTTGGGGCAGATTGGAAACCTTCTAATGTAGGGTTAGATGATGTTGTTTTGGATAACTGTTGTTGGGGCGCAAAAACGGTTTTTGCAAGTTCCAAAGACATTTCAAAACAAAAAGCTGTCCGATTGGTAAGTGGAAGAAATTCACCTACGTTTAGTTTTGGCGTAGACAGAATTACCAGTGAGAATCCGGATATTATTGGAAAAATGTTTTTGGATATTTGGAATGAACGCGTGTCGGCGGTAAGGCAAATATTTAAGTTTGTAAGAACCGTGGTACTGGTGAAAGCAAAAGATTTTTCTGAATATTTGATATTTGAGTTGGATACGGTGCGTTATGATTATGAACTTTATTACTTCAAATGGAATAAGAATAATAATTTGGAAGGCTATGACAAAACAACAGATATGCACAAATTTACATGGCAGCCAAGCGGAAGTCAATTTACGATTATAGAGGAGATACCCGCAGAGAAACTATATATTAAGGTAAAAAAGCCGGAGTTAATTGATAAGGAAACGCTGTTGAAGACAGTGAAATTTGATAGCAGTTGGTATACGGTTGCGAAGTGATGTGTTTTTAGGATAGAGGTGTGGCGAAATGGCACGTGATAAAGAGGTAGTAACCAAAACGATGAAGCGTGTTAAAAGCAAAGATACATCTATTGAGGTTGCTTTAAGAAAAGCACTGTGGGAAAAGGGATTTCGGTATCGTAAAAATTGTGTTAAATTGCCCGGCAAACCGGACATTGTTATTCCTAAATATAAGATTGCGATATTCTGCGATAGTGAATTTTTTCATGGAAAGGATTGGGACAAGCTAAAGCAGCAGCTACAAAGGGGAAGCAATTCGGACTATTGGATTAAGAAAATTGAGCGAAACAGGCAGCGTGATAGAGAGAATGAGAAGAAACTTTTATTTTTAGGGTGGAATGTTGTGCGTTTTTGGGGGAAAGATATTGCGAAAGACGTAAATGAATGTGTTAAAGTTGTAGAGGAAATGATTTTTGATGATTGCACGGATGATTTTCCTTAATAGAAATTTCTTAAATGGCGTAGTACCATATTTTAGTTTATTGATAAGGAAATAAGGTGGAAAAATGGACGAAATTTGTTTTATGATACAACCGTTTGATGGGGAATTTTGATAAAAGGTATTAGGAGATATTTAAGCCGGTACATAGAAGCAACAGGTTAGAAGCATATACAGTGGATAATGATGATTTGGTAACAGTGCCAATTGATTTAATTGAATAAAAAATTAAAGTAGCAACGATATGTATTGTTGATGGATACTAAGTTTGCGGATTCATTTATTACTGTCATTGCCAAGACATTAAAAGTTCATTATAATGTGGACTAATAGATATACGAAGGAGAATGATTTATGAAGATTTTGTTATTGCATCTAAGTGATGCACACTTAAAAGATAGTACAAATTTAAATGATATTAAGGTAAAGGCACTTGTTCATTCTTTGAAGCAAATGAAAGGTTTTGATGAATGCGTAATGTTCTTTTCAGGAGATATAGTAAATGCTGGAGGAGAAAATGAGTACAAGGTAGCGGAAAAGCTTTTTGGGCAAATAGTTAAAGGTATAAGAGATACATATCTAGGTGACAAGCATGTTAGAGTTATGGTAGTGCCAGGTAATCATGATTTTTTGGTGAAAGATCCTAGTAGAGATGTACAATCAATAAAGGCATATTATGAAGACAAAAAAATAGATGAACATTTTTATAATGAATTACTTCAACTAAGTAATTTTTATTCGTTTGCAAATAGAAATTTTTGCTTTAAATATTCCAAAATAATTGATGTGCAAATAATAAAGTTTGGTGCATTTAGCATAAAAATAAATCTTATAAATTCTGCACCATTTTCGCTTTTAGGTAGTGATAATGGAGATAAAGGGATGCACTATATACCACAAAGAGAAATAGATAAACTAAATTGGGATAAGGGAGAGCAATATACTATTTCTGTTTTGCATCATGGTCCGGAATGGTTTAGTGATAGAACAAAAGAATTGTTGTATCAGAAATTATATGAAAATTCAAACCTTATTTTGGTAGGGCATGAACATTATTCTAAAAATGAAGATATAACCGTGAATGGTAGGCATCATGTAGATTTATCAACAGGAATTGCTTTATATGGAACCAAGACAGAACATGGTTTTAATGCTTTAATATTAGATACAGAAGAAAAGAGTTTAGTTGGATATAAATATATATATAATAATTATATATATGAACCCACAAGGCCTCCAATATTAGAGAATAAAGAAGTGATTTTTAAAGGAAAAAATAGTTATACTCACACAGAGAAATTTAAAGAATTTTTAACCTATGATGTTGATCAACGTGAAGGTGAAAAGTATTTAAAATATTTTGTCTTTCCATTGTTGGAGTCAAAAAATATTAATAATGATTTGAAAAATTATAGTATACCAACTTTTGAAAAATTTGAAGAATTAATGACAATTAAAAAAACTATCTCTATAGAAGGTTCTTCAAGGACTGGAAAAAGCATTTTGGCAAAATATTTATGTAATTCTTTGTCTTCAAAATATGTGTCTGTGTACTTGACAGAAGATGATTTTGGAAATAAGGATAATAATAAGATTATTAAATATGCCTTGGAAGAACAGTACGGTGATGATATAGATATTAATGTTTTTTACCAAATGGATGCAAAGGATAAGGTTTTAATAGTAGATAGGTATGACAAAATAGTAAAAAAGAGATGGATTGAATTTTTATCAGATGTTGAATCCCAATTTGGACATATTGTTTTGTTTTGTGGAATAGACTGGAACATAAATATTAAGGAAAAGGCAATAGAGGAACTGATAGAAAATGATATCTTTTATCTGAAAATAAGCCCTTTTTATTATTCTAAGCGTAAAGAATTAATTGAAAAAGTATGTGTATGTTATAAGGATTATAAGTTAGAAAATATATCAGAAAGGGTGACACAAATAAATGATGAAATTACAAACCAAATAAAATTATTTCAACTTACACCAGAATTTATTCATCAATATGTAACTTATTACCTAAACTTTCCTCATGCTAGAACAACAAATGATGGGAATATTTTTAATAAAGTATTTGAAAGCAATATTATATATAGAATCACGCAAAAAACCAAAGAAGAAAATGTTTCTGAAATTTTAACAGCTTTGGATTACGTTGCTCATAAAATACATTTTGAAAAGAAATACCCGTTGCCATCAGACGATTTTCAAGAGGCGGTTAAACAGTATGCTATGGATTATGACATTAATATAGAACCAGCACTTGTATATGAGGTTGGAACTAAAGCAAATATTATTAAAGAAATAACTGGAAAGTTTGCTATTGTTTTTTGTGATGAGAATTTACTTGCTTATTTTGTTGCCTGTCATCTAAATAGAAAATTTAACGAAGATAAAGGAATAGAAGAACTTGAATATATTTTAAATCATATTTGTTTTGGAATAAATGGTGATATTATTTTATTTTTATCTTATATTACCAGCAACATAAAGATATTAAATCCTATTATGAGTAGCATAATTAAACATATGGATGAATGGGAAGAACTGAATATTGATTATAATAATATAGAGTTTCTGACAAAACCAATAGAACCAATTAAGGTTAAAACACCAGAAGAAATCGACAAAAAGAAAGAAGAAGAAAAAAAGACAAAAATGGAAAAGGAGTTAGTTGAAGAACAGCAGAAAAGAGAAACTATAGAAAGTTTATATTCTTATGATGAAACAAAAATAAATGATTTTGGAAATAAAGTGAATAGTGCGATCGGATATTTGGAATCTGTAGCTAAAATTCTTCCTAATTTTAGACATATTATGAATGGTGAACAAAAACGACAAGTTACAGCTATATTATATAAATATCCTAATAAATTATTATATTTTATTTTAAAAGACATAGATACAAGTCTAGAAAGAATAATAGATGAGGTTTTAAAAGGGAATCCTAAAACGAAGAGAGGATTATTGATTACAAAAGATATGCTTACTAAATCTATGCAGAATCAGTCGATAGGATTTATATTGGCAATATATGATTTTGTCGCAAGTACAGCGGCATCAGGTAAAGCAATACTTGAGTTGAATGAGAAATTTAATTTCAATGATAATAGTAATTATAAAATACAAAATATAATGATGGAAGAAAATGGTGGAGAAGCCTTTCGACTATTTGAAAAGGCTGAAAAAATTTATGATGAAACAGACTCAAGCGTTATTAAACAAATGATTGTTCTAGTTATGAGAAAATATTTTCTTACACACGAAGTTAATCTGAAAGGAAAGGCACAAAGCATTGCAGCAAAGTTTTTTTCACAAGATGAACAAAAAGATTTGCAAATTATGCAGGCAAAAAACAAATTTATTAAAAAATAGCAATCGCTATGCTGGAGTTGCACCAGCAGGTCATTTAATTATGCAAGATTATGACCAACTTACATAACTTTTATGCATGTACCATGCTAATAGCGACTGCTTGTTATATATATATGCTAATATTTAAGATTATATGAATCAATATATTTCAAATATAGAAATATATTGATTGGATTGCTTAAACAGTGATTAAGCAACTTATATATACGATTGAAGGGCTATTAATCTGACAATGAATTTATATTGGGTAACACAGAGGGTGGAGCAGTGCTTGTAAAGTATGAGGAGAAGTTTACTGTATGGGAAATGTATTAGGGAAAAAGTGTTGTAAAAATTGGAGAGTGTTCTGTTGCTATGTGTGAGCATGAAGCATTAAAAAAGCGTAACGATTCCCGATTGCATGACTGAGATTGGTATAAATGTTTTTGGTATGTGCGACAGTCACTGGCAAGTAGGTTTTTACAAACATTAAAAAGCTTGGAAGCATAATGATGCCAAGTAAAAGCAATATTAAAGAAGGGGGCTACTATCATCGAATAATTAATAATTGTTCAATAAAATTAAGGACTTACCGGCTGACATACGATGCGGATATGCGTCTAGCGGGTATTTATGTGAGATAAGGGGGGATGATATGATGGCTGAAATTGTAATTTCGTCAGTAGTAGTGTTGGTTAGTGCGATGTCTGTTATAATGATAGGAATTGTTCAGTATAGAAGCAAAGATCCGGTTGGCTTTTGGTCGGGGAAGAAACCGCCTAAAAAAGAGCAGATTACAGATGTAAAAGCTTATAATCAAAAACATGGTCTTATGTGGATTTTATTGGGAGTGGGGTTTATTCTGTGCTTCGTGTGCGGACTTCTTTTTGGGGGAATAATTGCTAGGTATTCGTGCATGATTGAAGTGATAGGCGGTCTACTTGCAATGATAGTCTATCATCAAAAGCTGGACCGTATGTACTACAAAAAGGACGGTGGCAAGTAATGGGATTTTGGATTTTTTGACTATATGTAATCTTTTGTTACCAGTACTGATGATTATTCTCGGGAAGGCATTCATGAAGAACCCGCCAAAAACAATCAATGGAATTTATGGCTATCGGACGCCTCGGTCAAAGAAAAATCAAGATACGTGGAATTTTGCCCATTTATACTGTGGAAAATTATGGTGGAAGATTGGCTGGGCTATGCTGCCGTTGGCGGTAATCGGTATGCTTCCGGCAATCGGAAAGAATGATGATATTGTAGGAGCGGTAGGCACAGTCGTTATAATAGCAGAATGTATTGCATTGGTTGTGCCGATCTTTTTTGTAGAAAGAGCGTTAGGAAAGAAGTTTGATAAAGATGGAAATGCTAAAAATTATCTTTAAAGAAATAACAGATATGAAATTTTTTCGGGCAGAAAATGATTACTCGTTTTCTGCCCGTTTTGTGTGAAATGACGCTATTACAGAAAAGACTGAATGCAGCGGGACTGCTGATCTCGGCATTCTTGCTCCAAGTTATTGAGAGAGCCGTATACATAATCTGCGTCTTTAGAGAGCGCCTTAAAGCATTTTTTGCTGTCAATATTTTTAATAGAATTTGATTTCACTGCAAACTTTCCGGTAACAAGAGTCCTTTTTTGACGTAGATTTTCAGCTTCCTGTGCTGCCCGTGCGCTTGTGGAAAAAAGAATGTTGTAATAATTTATCCGACTGTTGTTATTAACTCCGATCAGCCAATCGGAAATCTTTGAGTCGTAGCAGCCGCAGGTTCCGCCGATGTTATCAAAAAACAGCTCCACTAATCTGTTAAAATCCGCTTCATTGTCAAAAGCGACAGCGTTTGTTTGTCCGCCCGCGCCGCATACATGAGGAATATTGGAATGACTATAAAGGTTAAGTCCTGTAATGATCTGATTGATATTTCTTTTTTGCGCATTCGGCATTCCGATTGGCAATTTGTCGTTATTTTGACTGGGATCATCCAATCGGATTTTGCCGGCAGGACCAATAAAAAGATTCTGAGGCATCCATGCAATTCCATACAAAGTATTTTGGATATTATTGTTGCCTTCCGGTATGTTAAATCTATCTGGCTCCGTGTTGCTCACAGCATTTACGGCATTTGCAACAGGCAGATTGGGGATTCGGCAGGCGTTAAGGAGCGTTTGCATCTTTGCGTTTGCCGCGCTTTCGTTTGTTGTTTTAAGCTTTTTTAAGTAACAAAGCGATAAAACGCCAAGGTAATACATTCGCGGATATGATATGACATGATGATGCGATAAAAAATTTGAAAGAGCGGGACCGGCAGCCGTTCCGCCTCTATAATAGTAGTAGGAAATAGATACTCTCATTGCGCGTCTCCTTTATGGCTTGTTTAATAAAAGTATATTTGTCCCATTTCAAAATATGCTTGTTCTTTTTTGCAAAAAGCAGCATAAGTTGTACTAAGAAAGGAGAGCAGAGGTATGAAAAATTTAAGCGAGTTGTTTGAAAATCGTTTTTTTCTTATGGATATTGGCGTGACGCAGTCCGTCAATTTAAATGGCGAGGCGGTCGAAGTTGGGAGGTATGCGGCATTTTCACCCAATAAAGGACAAAAGGGGCACCAGGCTGTTGAGGTGAGTAATGATTACAGATATTTATGCGAAAAATACCACATTGGTGCAGATTGCGTGTGTGTTCTAAACGGAGAGGGGATGCTGTAGAATGGTTGAGCTTGAAACTCTATTGACTTCGATTGCATCCTCCGTGCAAGCCTCACAGGATGCGATTCAGCATAATGCGTATACAAATTTTATGAAATATTTTGTTTCGGAAAAAAACAACGGTATGACACTGTCTGAAGAAAAAACAAGAGATGAGGCATTTATGCCTGTGCTTCAGTATTTTAAGGCGCTTGATTCGCCCGACAATGCCGGTGTTGCTGTTCCCATGGTAGCGTTAGTGAAACACAATTCGCTGGTTTTGGAAGGCGTGAAAGTTGTTTTGAACGTAAGCGGTGTGCCAAACGGGAATCATTTTATGGTCAATACGGAACCAATAAATGACGAACAGGGGACGGAGCATCATCAGATCACATTGGAGTTTAAGAAGGAAGAACCGACGGAGGGAATGTCAAGGATACTTAGTGCATATAATCGGTTTTTATAATCAAAAAGGAGGAATGTTATGGCTATAGCAGAACAATTTGTGGGATTACCGCTTGGACAGCTTATCGCTCAGCCGCTTGTAGAGGTTGCAAAAGGACAGGCAGAATTATGTGAAGTTTATTTGTCGTATTTATTTCGCATGGCTTATAAAGATGGTAAAGCGGACGGAGAAACAAATATCCTGAAGTTTACGTTGAACCGTCAGATTATTTCGGAGGAAGGCGCTTCGGAGGTTGTGCCGATTGAAGTGCAGGCGCCGCTGTTATCTTTGGTACCGGTTCCGGCGTTTGTGATGGATGAGGCGACTGTGCGCTTCAATATGGAAGTGACGGAGCAGACTTTAAGTAAAAATACGGGAACGGAAGAAGTGACGAGCAGTTTCGGTTCAAGCTTTTGGGGATGTCACGCAAATATTACGGGAAAGGTGTCGGCAACTCAGGAAAATACAAGAAAGACGGACGATTCCGCGAAGTATGAAATATATGCAAGAGCAGTTCAGCAAGAGCCATCGGAAGGCATGGCAAAGCTTACGTCTATTTTTGCTTCTGTAATTGAGCCGGTTATCATGAAGAGCTGATAAAAGGATGAAACTGTTTCTCTGGAACGTTGACATTCAGAATCGAAAGAAGTAAAATAAGATAGCAGATACAACATCTGAAATACTTTATGGTAAAGGGGGCAGAAACCGGGATAAAGGATCTCGGTACGAAACAATGAAGAAGATACAAACGAAAATCATGATGATGGTTGCAATCGCAATCGTAGGAGTTACTGTGGTAAGTGTTTTGTTGAGTAAGGAAATTACTTACAAATCCACAATATCGGCATTGGAGCAGAACTTGCAGGAAACAGCAAGATTGGCTGCTACTTCGGCGGAACACATGATTGCAACGTATACCGGAACCGTTTCGGAGATTGCCTCCAACCCGACGCTTACAGATAATAAAATGACATTGGAAAAAAAGCAGGAGTTCATACAGACAAAAGTGGATACGTACTATATGCGTTCCGGCGGTATTGCAGATACAAACGGTTATGATTCGATTCATGATGTGGATATTTCTAAGGAGCCCTTTTTTCAGGCAGCGATGAATGGAGAAAGCTATCTGTCTGCGCCTTACATAGATGGAAATGATATGTATTTGTTTGTTTCCGCGCCTGTTATGAAAGACGGCAACGTTGACAGCGTGATTTATTTCCAGTGTGATACTTATATTCTGCAATCCATTATAGAGGACATCAAGATTGGAGAGCAGGGAGAGGCATATATTCTCGATCAGGACGGTACAACGATTGCTTATTGGGATGAACAGTCCGTTCTGGATAAAGAAAACGCGATTCAGAATGCAAGAAGGAATCCCAATGACAAAGATGCACAGACCGTTGCAGCGATTGAGCGCAAGATGATTGCCGGAGAAAGCGGTGTTGAGCAATTCTATTATGCAAAAGACGATTCCAATAATATTCAGGCATATACGCCGATTCAGGGAACGGACGGCTGGAGTGTTGCGATCGTGATTGACGAAGATGAATTTATGCGTTCCGCGTATACTGGAAATACGATTCAGACGGCAATCTGCCTTGGGTTGTGTGTGATTGTTGTTCTGATTTCGTTTGGCGTCAGCCATTCCATTGCGAGTCCCGTTGTCCAGTGCGCAAAACGGTTGCGGCAGCTCTCGGAGGGTGATTTGAAAAGTGATGTCCCTGTGGTGAATGGACGGGATGAAACGAGTGTTCTGTCAGAAGCCACGGCGCAGCTTGTGAAAAACTTTAATATGATCGTGAATGAAATCGGCAAAGTGCTGGGAGGGATTGCAAACGGCGATTTGTCAAAAGAGAGTACAACCGAACATTTCCCCGGCGATTTTCAAATTTTACAGGAATATTTAAGAACGATTAACGATCACTTAAATCAAACATTAGGCGGAATTGCGACGGCAACAATGCGGGTATCCAATGACTCTGTGCAAGTGGCGTCCAGCAGCACATCTTTATCGAGAGGGGCAGTGGAACAGGCAAGCGCAGTGGAACAGCTTTCTTCCATTATTGGAAATATGGACAGCGATTCCAAAGAAACAGCAAGATTGGCAGAGCAGACAAAAGATATGGTTAACAGTGCGGGGACACAATTGAATGAAAGCAATGAGCGCATTCAGGAACTGAACGAGGCGATGAATCTGATCACAACAACGTCGGATGAAATTTCCCGGATCATAGGCGTGATTGAAAATATTTCCGCGCATACAAATATTCTTGCGCTAAATGCCGCGATTGAGGCGGCACATGCCGGAATGGCGGGCAGAGGCTTTGCAATCGTCGCGGAGGAAGTGCGAAATCTTGCTTCACAATCCGATCAAGCGGCGAAGGCAACAAGAGAATTGATAGAGCATGCGATTGAAGCCGTAAACAGCGGCAGCGTGGTTGTAGAGAAAGTAACGGAGTCGGTGTCAGAGGTTGTGGCTCTGGCGGGTCAGGCAGCAGAGCAGATGGGTGTTGTGGCCGGTGCGGTAGATCAGCAGACAAAAGCGATTGAACAGGCATCGATCGGCATTCATCAGATTTCCAACGTGGTACAGGACAATTCCCAAATGGCACAGGAAAGCGCCCATGTAAGCGAGGAATTGTCAGAGCAGGCAAGTGTTCTGAAACGCTTGGTCAGCAGCTTTAAATTACGCAGAAACTAAAAAACGGCGGTGATCCTGGAAA
Organism: Lachnospiraceae bacterium; assembly: GCA_014804345.1. GTDB lineage: Bacteria > Bacillota > Clostridia > Lachnospirales > Lachnospiraceae > COE1. The sequence goes on from JAAUZZ010000023.1 coordinate 14,344, forward strand.
CGGGTCACCGCTAATATTTTTCCGCTTTTTTTACACAAAATATCATATTCCGACATAAACTATAATAAAATGACAGAATGGAATATGAATGATGTATTTTTTCTTTCTAATTTTACTGCTGATCGCGTTTTTTAGCTGTATTTTATTTTACACACGAAAAAAGAGGATTATCAACAAGATAAAATGCATGGATAAATGTCAAAAATGCGCCGTGCTAGAGGAACTTGTGAAACCGTTTGGTTATTATTATCAATGTCAGTGCAGCTTCTTTTCTTCCGCGCTGGACGCATGGCAGAGAAAAGCAGGATACACTTGGCTTTACGATTATATGGCGCCCCGCTTTAAGATGGTATTTGACGCGCTGCCAATTTATTTTGACTATCAGGGCAGAACATGGCTGATTGAATTTTGGAAAGGGCAGTATGGCATCAATACAGGAGCGGAGATCGGTATTTACCATGCAGACGAGATCATTGAAGAGAAGGCGTACAAAACGACGTTGTTTGAATGTGCATCGGATGAGGAATTTCTAACTTGTTCGTTGGTTCTTTGCGATGGGGATGGTGATTGCGTCCAAGTTTGTCAGAAACATTGGTGGATTACCGCATTTTTGACGGGACGCTTTTCGCAGCCGTACGACTTGTATATGAAAGCAACGCTGACATTTCCGAACAGAGAAATGCAAAGTGCCTTTATTGATGGAATGTATCGGGCGGGGTATACACGACAGGATTTGATACTGTGCGGTCTGTCCTTGACTTTTACATTCTTCAAACCAAAACAAACAAGCTACAACTTGCCGACACGCTTTTGGCGCCGCCTTTCACAGTGGAAGAACAAGATTTCATGTAGATTGTATTTATGGATTACAAAACCCTTTCAGAGCAGAGAAGACAGAATCTTATGTCTGTACTATACGCTTCCCGGAGCATTTCGAAGACTGCTTCAACTCCACCGCTTCAATAAACGCTGTCATAAAAAAAGATGTTGTTATCGGGGGCGGCTATGAGTGTTTCGTCACGTTTGGTGTGTGCTTTTGAAAATGCCCTTGTACTGCCGCTTACGCAATGTTCCCGCTATGTGTTGATGAGTGACTGTCACAGGGGTGTCGGCACCACCTCGGACAATTTTTTAAAAAATCAACATTTATATTTTGCGGCGTTGGAACATTATTACAAAAAGGGATTTACTTATATTGAACTTGGCGACGGCGATGAGCTTTGGGAAAACCGCTGCATGAAAAACATTATCGAAGTGCACGAAACGGTATTTGAGATGTTTTCGAAGTTTTGCAGACAAAACAGGCTGTATCTTATCTATGGCAATCATGATATGGTAAAAAAGAAAAAGTCTTGTTGCCCGATGTTTCACTTTCATGAAGGGATTATCCTGTGTCCGCCCAATATGCCGCAGCGCGCGCTTTATTTAACGCACGGTCATCAGGCAAGTTTGCTGAATTCTACATTTTGGCGGATGGCATGTTTTCTTGTGCGATACATCTGGAGTCCTTTGGAAAGCGTGGGCGTTCTTGATCCGACAAGCGCAGCGAAAAATTATCATGTGAAAAGCAAATGCGAAACGCGTTTGAGGGATTGGGCAGTCCAAAACAAACATATTTTGATCACAGGACACACGCATCGCCCCGTGATGCCTGAGGAACCTGCGTATTACTATAATACGGGGAGCTGCGTTCATCCGCGCTGCATCACCTGCATTGAAATTGAGCAAGGCGCTATGAAGTTGGTAAAATGGTATATGAGTGTCAGAGCGGATAATTCCCTGTATGTGACACGGGAAGAAATAGGGGGACCTGTTTTGCTCTTGTAATTTTTGCCTATGATAAAGAATTGACGTACAAAAAGTTTTCGATTAGAATGAAACAAGGAAAAGGAAGGAACGGAGAGATAAAACGTCTATGAGAAACAAGAAAAATCAAACAGTGCAGTTAATTGTGCTGCTCGTACTGATACTTTTGTTGATGATTTTAAGCATATGCATTGGGATATATGCCGCCGAGAGCGGAGAGGATAAAAATATGACACAAGTGTCAGAAAATATGGAATTGATTTCTGAGGAAGACACAGAAACCAATATTGAAGGAGAACCGAAACCAGTTACGACCGACGATATTTCGCAAATGTCGGAAACAGAAAGTGTTCCGGAAGAAAAGGAACCTCCCCGGGAATATTTTACGCAAAGCGTTATAACCGAGGAGATTTATGCGAGAATAAACGGCTGCTCCTACGTGGAAAATGAGGAGATTGCGCTCGAGGATCTGCGTTATCTTCAAGTGCTTTATGTAGGGTTTGACGCAGAGGAACACGTAGGAGAGCTGATTGTCAATAAGGCGATTGCCGATGATATTCTTGAAATAATGCGTGTGCTTTACGAGAACCGGTATCCGATTGAGCGCATGGAGCTTGTTGACGAGTACGGCGGAGATGATGAACTGTCCATGCAGGCAAACAACACGTCGGCGTTCAATTACAGACCTGTGGAAGGCTCAAATAAACTTTCAAGGCATAGTTACGGGATGGCAATCGACATTAATCCGTTCTATAATCCGTGTGTGCGCAAGTACTCGGACGGAAGCTCCAAAAGCTTTCCGGAGGGGAGCGACGAATATGCTGACAGAAGTAAGGATTTTCCGTATAAAATAGACAAAGAAGATTTGTGTTATCAGCTTTTTACGGAACATGGCTTTCGGTGGGGCGGCACATGGAATAACCCACAGGATTATCAACATTTTGATAAGGAACCAAACAAATAAGGGAGGCACGAAAACAATGAATGATATAAAAAATGTACTGGTCGTGGTAGATATGCAGAAGGATTTTATTGACGGCGCACTCGGGACAAGCGAGGCTGTGCAGATCGTTGACAATGTGGCGGAGATGATAAAGGGCTTTGACGGAGAAGTCGTATTTACGCGTGATACGCATTTTGACAATTATCTGGAAACACAGGAGGGAAAAAAGCTTCCCGTGCCGCACTGCATAAAAGGAAGCGACGGATGGCAGATTGACAAAAAACTTGAGGCATTGCGCCTTGACGAAAGGAAGATATTTGATAAACCGACCTTTGGCTCCGTGGAGCTTGCGGATTATTTGAAATCGCTCGAATCGCTTGCATGCGTTACAGTGATAGGGCTTTGCACGGACATCTGCGTCATTTCCAATGCGCTTTTGATCAAGGCGAATCTGCCTGAGGTGACAATCCGCGTTGTAGAGCGATGCTGCGCGGGTGTGACGCCCGAAAGTCATAAAAACGCGCTTGAAGCAATGAAAATGTGTCAGATTGAAGTAGTATAGTTGTATTTTCATCGGTCAAAAGACGTTCTCCGAGAAGCGGGTGGGCGTCTTTTTTATGCACACGCCGATGCAGCAGAAATATGCCACTAAAGTGGCGCATCGGCGGCGCACGAGTAGGGAAAGTCTTCCCTACTCGATTATAATAATATAACAATAAAAATTTATTGAAAAACGATAAAAAAGTATTGCAAAACGATAGCAATAGCGCTATGATGTATAAAAGTCAAAAGGAAATGACTGGAAAATTGTTTTGGAACGGAGGGATAGGATGAAAAAGGAAACTGTGGCAGTGATCACAAAGTACCTTCTCGACATCATGTTTTTTGCGGGAATTGTCGTAACAGTTACTTTACCATGGTCCGTAAAACTGGTGGCAGACTTTATTCACTTTGAAGATTTCGAGGACCGGTACATGGAGGTCGTAAGCATCTATTTTGTGCTCGGGATTCTCGCGGTGCTGATCTTAGGAGAACTGCGGAAGATGTTTCGCACCGTGTTAAAAAATGACTGCTTTGTCAGGGAGAACGTGGTGAGTCTTCAACGCATGGGAACCTACAGTTTTGTCATTGCAGCGGTCTGTCTGCTGCGCCTGTTTTTGTATACAACGGTTGCAGTGCTCGTGCTTGTCCTCGTCTTTGTCATCGCGGGATTGTTCAGCAAGGTGCTCGCGTTTGTGTTTGACAAGGCAGTGGACTATAAGCTTGAGAACGATTTAACAATCTAGGAGGCAGGACAAAATGGCAATTATCATAAATCTTGATGTAATGATGGCAAAGCGCAAGGTCGGCTTGACAGAGCTTGCAAAAGACGTTGATATTACGCTTGCAAACCTGTCAATCCTAAAAAACAATAAGGCGAAGGCTGTGCGGCTTTCGACGCTTGATGCAATATGTAAGGCTTTGGATTGTCAGCCGGGGGATATTTTGGAGTATGTCCCCGACGATGACGACAAAGAGGATTAAATAATAGAGGAAAATGGAGGAGAAAAATGGACAGCAGTGGAATGAATATCGGTGTACAGAATGGGATGGACTGGGTGAGTGAGCCCAAAGTCAATCATGAGGCGGAAACAGAAAAGCTTTCCAAAAAGCAGGAACGTTTTCGACAGTTTCGCATGGGAAGTCTGATTTATGCTTTCGTTTATACGTTTTGCCTGTTTCGCAATTCGGAGGGAATTACTTACCCTTTTTTCGTTGGCGCAACCCTCTTGTATTTTGGTTATTATACCAAAAGGTATACGGAGAGTTGTGCAAGAGAGCGTAGTTTGTGGATAAGAGCGGCATGGTACAGACGCTTTTTGGTGGCATCGGCGCTTATCCTGGGCGCGTTAAACTGTATGACAGACTCGGGAGTGTTACTGTTTTTCAACAAAGCTTTGATGTATATGATACTTGGCGTGCTGCTCTTGCAGACGTGGCATGAGATCTCCGGCTGGAGTATCGCTGCGCATTTAAAAGGATTTTTTCATCTGGGAATCGGCGTGATTGGTCAGATTCTGGCGCCTTTATATGATTGGGGAGCAGTAAAAAAACTTGCCGCGCTAAGGGGAGAAAAGAAAGAGAAAAAGGATCATTCCCACAACACACACATTTTACTCTGCATCTGCGCAGGACTGGTGATCAGCATTCCGCTAATCTGTGTTTTATTGCTGCTGCTTGGCAGTGCGGATGTTGTCTTCTATAATTTGGTGTGCGATATTTTCAGCTTTACGATTGACATATCCTTTGACCATGTTATGATTTTTATACAGGATTTTTTGTCGGCGGCATTTCGCGTTTTGCTTTTGTTTGCGCTTTCCTACGGTGCGCTCTGCTATTGCAATGACAAGGAAGATATCAAGCATGTTGACGATATGGCTGTGCGAAGCGCAAATAAATTTGATGTGTATATTGCGATGACGGTCAGTGTGTTGGTGTGTGTTCTTTATCTTGTGTTTTCTGTGATCCAGATTTTCGGACTTTTCATGGGGCGCTTAAAGCTTCCCGAGGGTTATACCTATGCGGAATACGCAAGAACGGGGTTTTTTCAGCTTGTGTTTGTATGTCTGATCAACATTGTGCTTGTGCTGTGCATTCTCGCGTATTTTGAAACGGGAAAGGTATTAAAGGCAGTGCTTTGTGTGATATGCGGATGCACTTATATTATGGGAGCGTCAAGTCTGTTCCGTTTGTTAATGTATATCAATATATATCACCTTACGTTTACGAGAGCGCTTGCGCTGTGGGGGCTTTTGGTGATTGCCGTCGTGATGGGTGGCGTGATTTACTGTATCTTCCGTCCGCAATTTAAGCTGTTTCAATACGGGCTTGTGACTGTGGCGGTCTGCTGGATTGTTTTTTCGGCGGCGCACCCCGACTACTGGATCGCAAAGTACAATATTGCAAGGAGCAAAACATACGAAAATGTGGATACTTACTATATCAAAAACTCGTTGTCGCTTGACGCGGCACCGGCGTTAGTGGAAGCGAACTTGAATTTTGCGGACGAGTATGGTGAAATGAACGGAAGATATAAGAAATGGGCGCTTGAGGAGTATCGAGAAGATACGAAAGGGCTGCTTGGATTTCGACACTTTAATTTTTCGAGGGCATATGCAAGCGCGCGTTATACGGAAGAGGGATTTCCCAAAGAGGCGGCAGAGGTGGTGAGCGATTAATTCATGAAAGAGAGAATAAAAGCGGATATTCGGAACTTTTATCCGGCGGTGATCGTGTTTGTGATTTACAATCTAGTGGCGCGAAGTATTTTTCATGCATATTGTCCGTTTTTGATCACAACGGGATTTCCGTGTCCGGGCTGCGGCATGACAAGAGCGGCATTTTATCTGCTGACAGGACGGTTCAATCGGGGAATGTCGCTCAATCCGGCGGCGCCGTTGTGGATTGCCTTTATTATATGCTTTTTTGTTGAGCGATATGTGCGGGGACGTACGCCGAAATATATGAAAATTCTGCTTGCAGTGGTTGTATTGATTACAGTTGGGATCTATCTATATAGAATGGTGCATTTTTTTCCGGGCAGTCCGCCGCTTGTCTTTTACAGAAACAATCTGATTTCCCGCACGCTGCGAATAATAAGAAGATAAGTAACAGGAAGCCGAAGGCTGAACTGTTACAAAATTGTCAATATCTGTTGCAAAATAGTATTGTTGTGTGTTATGATAAGGCGTAAGCGTAAAATCGACGTTTTTTGGAGGGAGAAAGGAGTAAAAAACAACGATGGACAACAACAATTTGTACGGTCAGGGAGAGTCAAACTCTGATCAGAAACAGCAGCAGCCGGCATATAGTCAGGGTTATCAGCAGCCAGGCTATAACAATCAGGAACAACAGTCTGCATATAATCAGGGGCAGCAGAATACATATACGCAAAGTTATCAGCAGCCAAGCTATAATCAGAACTATCAGCAGCCCTATAACCAGTCTTATCAGCAGTCATATCAGGCGGACAGCGATCTGGAAGAGCCGGTAACTTTTGGCGATTGGATGATTACAATCTTAGTCACGATGATACCGTGTGTAAATCTGATCATGATGTTTGTATGGGCGTTTGGCAGCAGCACGAAAAAAAGTAAGTCAAACTACTTTAAGGCAGTGCTTGTATGGTCGCTTATCTGGGTAGTCCTTTGGGCAATCATGATGATCGGACTTGGCGCATCAATTAGCGCGATTATGAATTCCGCTGGAGGATATTATTAAGACAAATGTAAAAATACTACACAGTTTTATCACTGTGTAGTATTTTTTATGCACCAATCCATCTGCTGCTTGCCCCGCAAGGAAGAACCAGTCCGTTTGCGGATACAGGAAGTCCGATTTCCGCAGATTCAACGTGTCCTCCAAATTTTGGCACAAGCGCAGTATTCATCATATAGCTCAAAACGGCGGGCTGTAATCCAGTGGTGTACGAATTTATAAGGAAAAACAGCGGATGCGCGTTTAAAATTTCCGTAGTAAGCATTAGAAACGGAAAAATAGATTCTTCAATTTTCCAGATTTCCCCTTTTGGACCTCTTCCGTAAGAGGGGGGATCCATAATAATTGCATCATAGGTATTGCCGCGGCGGATCTCGCGCTCCACAAATTTAACGCAGTCATCGACAAGCCAGCGGATAGGCGCGTCACCAAGTCCCGATGCAACAGCATTTTCTTTTGCCCAGCCGACCATTCCCTTTGAAGCGTCCACATGCGTCACATGCGCTCCGGCGGCAGCTGCGCTCAAGGTTGCGCCGCCCGTATATGCAAAAAGATTGAGTACTTTGATTTCACGTTTGGGATTCTTTTTAAGCGCTTCTATTATAATAGAAGAAAACCAATCCCAATTGACAGCCTGTTCCGGAAAAAGACCAGTGTGTTTGAAACTGAAGGGCTTTAGATGAAAGGTCAAGTTTCTTTCCTTTCTTCCGCTATAGTTGATGCTCCATTCCTCCGGAAGATTGAAAAACTCCCATTCGCCGCCGCCTTTCGAGCTTCTGTGGTAATGCCCGTTTGGCTTTTTCCAGCCGGCTTCTTTTTTGGGGGTATTCCAAATCACCTGCGGGTCGGGACGCACAAGGATATAGTTTCCCCAACGTTCCAGTTTTTCGCCCGAGGAAGTGTCTATCACTTCGTAATCCTTCCAATTATCTGCAATCCACATAATATGTTTATCCTTTCTGCAACTGTGTGTTAAATAATTATCAATTATAGACAGGCAGTAACTATCCTCAGTATACTATACAAGAGTGCAGTTTTACAACGGATAACATTGTATTAAAAAAAAAACAATGAAAATACCAAAAAATGCTTGCAAAAGAAGAAACGCTACGATATACTACTAATTGCTGTGACATGATAGCGATGAAACGTGAGGTTGCTGCTGATATAAAAAAGATAATATACAGCAGGTTTTCCGCGGAGCGAATGTCAAGTTAGGAAACTGGCGACAAGTCACTGTACCAAGGACCGGGCCGTATGGCCATTCTTACTGTGAAAGCGATTTTTGCTTTCATAGTAATAGCGATGTGGATGATTGCAGTAGGAAAGAGGAGTCAAAGCGCTCCGATGAAAAAAGCATGACACACACGGGAGAGTGTACAGTCACCGCTTGTCGTACTTATTTATAAAAAGTGCGAAAAGGAGGCGACTTTTTTTATGGCAAGTCAAGTAATGAGAATTACATTAAAAGCTTACGATCATCAGTTAGTTGATGCATCTGCCAAAAAAATCATTGAAACAGTAAAGAAAAACGGATCACAGGTGAGCGGACCGGTACCACTTCCGACCAAAAAAGAGGTTGTAACAATTTTGAGAGCGGTTCACAANTACAAGGATTCGAGAGAGCAGTTCGAGCAGAGAACGCACAAGAGATTGATCGATATCATCACACCGACACCGAAGACAATGGACGCATTGCAGCGGTTGGAGATGCCGGCGGGTGTTTATATTGATATTAAAATGAAAAACAAATAAGCCTTCTACTAGTATGAGCGTTTTGNGAAAGNCGCTCCGCTGTAGAACAGATGTAATCGTTCGGGTGACTGAACTGTTACAAATCAAAATGGAGGTAAAAAAATGAAGAAAGCTATCTTAGCTACAAAAGTCGGAATGACTCAAATCTTCAANGAAGACGGTTCGTTAATTCCCGTAACCGTACTTCAGGCAGGTCCTTGTGTCGTAACACAGGTTAAGACAGAGGAAAANGATGGCTACAAGGCAATACAGGTTGGCTTTGTGGACAAGAAAGACAGGATTGTCAACAAGGATAAGGGTGGAAAGAAGGAAGTGNTCCACAGACACGGCGTTGGCAANGCGCTCAAAGGTCACTTTGANAAGGCGGGNGTTTCTTCCAAGAGATTTTTAAGAGAGTTCCGCTTTGAAAATGCAGAGGAATATGAANTGGGAAGCGAGATTAAGGCTGANATTTTTGCAGNCGGAGATAANGTTGANGCTTCTGCGATTTCCAAGGGAAAAGGTTTNCANGGTGCGATTAAAAGACATGGTCAGCACAGAGGACCGATGGCNCATGGTTCNAAGTTCCATCGTCATCAGGGTTCCAACGGNGCCTGCTCATCACCGAGCCGCGTATTCAAAGGNAAGGGAATGCCCGGACANATGGGTTGCGTAAAAGTAACCGTTCAGAACCTTGAAGTTGTAAGAGTAGATGCAGAGAAGAACCTGCTTTTGGTTAANGGTTCGGTACCCGGACCNAAGAAAGCATTGGTGACNCTCAAGGAAACTACNAGAGTAGAAGCNTAAAAAGTGGTTCGCGGTTAGGCGGACGAAAGGAGGACCATACAGATGGCAAAAGTATCTGTTTATAATATGGAAGGCAAGGAAGTTGAAACNATNGACTTAAGCGATGCTGTCTTTGGNGTAGAAGTCAATGANCANTTNGTACACATGGCAGTCGTTCAGCAGCTTGCAAACAAGCGTCAGGGTACTCAGAAAGCGAAGACGCGTTCGGAAGTATCAGGCGGTGGAAGAAAACCTTGGAGACANAANGGAACCGGTCATGCNAGACAGGGTTCNACAAGATCTCCGCAGTGGAAAGGNGGCGGNGTNGTNTTNGCTCCGGTNCCNAGAGATTATTCATTCAAGATGAATAAGAAAGAGAAAAGANCAGCATTAAAGTCAGCGCTCACAAGCAGAGTGCAGGAGAACAANNTGATCGTGATCGATGAACTNAAGTTTGATGAGATCAAGACAAAGAATTTTAAGGCTGTTATGGACAATNTGAACTTAAAGAAAGCATATGTTGTGATCNATGAGAACGANGANAAGNTTGTTCTCTCAGCNAGAAATATNCCGAACGTGCAGACTGCATTGACAAATACNATCAATGTNTANGACGTTATGAATGGCGGCACGGTTGTTCTTACAAAGGACGCCGTNAAGACGATTGAGGAGGTGTACGCATAATGGCAGATATTAAATATTATGACGTAATCCTTAAGCCGGTGATTACGGAGAAGAGTATGGCNGGTATGGGCGANAAGAAATATACATTCCTGGTTCATACGGAAGCGAATAAGTCGCAGATCAAGGAAGCTGTCGAGAANATGTTCGAGGGCACAAAGGTTGCCAAGGTCAACACAATGAACATGGANGGCAAGAAAAAAAGACGCGGTATGGTTGTCGGAAAAACGGCAAAGACCAAGAAAGCNATCGTACAGCTTACAGAGGACAGCAAGGANATNGAGCTTTTTACNGGTTTATAAGATGAACCGNAAAGGCGGCTGNAACTGTAACGAAACTATACACAATTAAAAGTGTGATAATAAAAAGAAAAGGAGAATGAATCATGGGAATTAAGACATATAACCCATATACACCTTCGAGAAGAAACATGACAGGCTCTGATTTTTCCGAGATTACAAAGAAGACTCCNGANAAGTCTCTCTGCGTATCAAAGAAGAAACATGCAGGTCGTAANAATCAGGGTAAAATCACTGTAAGACACCAGGGTGGTGGAAACAGACAGAAATACAGAATTATTGATTTCAAGAGAAACAAGGANGGNATTGCTGCAAAGGTTATCGGTATCGAGTACGANCCGAACCGTTCNGCAAATATTGCGCTGATCTGCTATGAAGANGGTCAGAAAACATATATCCTTGCTCCGGAAGGANTNACNGACGGAATGAAGGTTATGAACGGACCCGAGGCAGAGATCAGAGTCGGCAACTGCTTNCCGCTTTCGGAAATTCCNGTNGGTACTATGNTACACAACGTTGAATTNCATCCGGGCAANGGCGGACAGCTTGTTCGNTCCGCAGGNAACAGCGCACAGCTTATGGCGAAGGAAGGAAAGTATGCAACNCTTCGTCTNCCGTCAGGNGAAATGAGAATGGTTCCNATTGTCTGCAGAGCATCAATCGGTNTTGTAGGCAACGGTGATCACAACCTTATTAAAATCGGTAAGGCAGGACGGAAACGNCACATGGGNATTCGCCCGACAGTCCGCGGTTCCGTTATGAACCCGAATGACCATCCGCATGGTGGTGGTGAAGGTAAGACAGGTATCGGTAGACCCGGTCCGTCGACNCCTTGGGGCAAGCCTGCGCTTGGTCTTAAGACGAGAAAGCGTAAGAAGGCATCTAACAAGCTTATTGTAAGAAGAAGAGATGGCAAGGCGATTAAATAGAGTAATCGCCTGACGATTAAATAAGGAGGAATAACCTAATGGCTAGATCATTAAAAAAGGGACCTTTCGCAGATGCAAGCCTTTTAAAGAAGGTTGATGCAATGAACGCGTCAGGNANTAAATCAGTAATNAAGACATGGTCACGTCGTTCTACAATTTTCCCTTCATTTGTNGGTCACACAATTGCAGTTCACGACGGAAGAAAGCATGTACCTGTATATGTAACAGAGGATATGGTTGGACATAAGCTTGGTGAATTCGTTGCAACCAGAACTTACAGAGGACATGGTAAGGACGAAAAGAAATCAAAGGTGAAATAGTTAGTTGAGAGGAGGTTCAACCGTGGCTAAGGAAAAATATAGCAGAACAAGTTATAAAAGAAAGAGAAACGCAGAAAATAGAGAAACCAGACCGCATGCAAAACTCTCTTATGCCAGAGTTTCTGTTCANAAAGCCTGCTTCGTATTGGATGCGATCAGAGGNAAAGATGTANAGACNGCTTTGGGTATCTTAGAGTATAGCCCAAGATANGCTTCAAGNATTATCAAGAAGCTGNTNGAGTCAGCNATNGCAAATGCTGAGAANAANAATGGTATGAATGCTGAAAACCTTTATATTGCAGAGTGCTATGCAAATAAAGGACCAACGATGAAGAGAATAAGACCGAGAGCGCAGGGCAGAGCTTATAGAATCGAAAAGAGAATGAGCCACATTACAATTGTGCTCGATGAGAGATAGGAGGGAGAAAATGGGACAGAAAGTTAATCCTCATGGACTGAGAGTTGGTATTATCAATGATTGGGATTCAAAGTGGTATGCGGAAGAAGATTTTGCTGATTGCTTAGTGGAAGATTATAACATAAGAAAGTTTTTAAAGAAAAAGCTGTTTAGCGCAGGTGTATCAAAGATTGAGATCGAGAGAGCATCTGACAGAGTAAAAGTTATCGTATTTACGGCAAAACCCGGTGTTGTCATCGGTAAGGGCGGCGCTGAGATCGAAGTGACAAAGAAAGAGCTTCAGAAACTCACAGGTAAGAACGTTCTTGTTGACATCAAGGAAATCAAAAGACCTGACAGAGATGCGCAGTTGGTTGCCGAGAATATTGCACAGCAGCTTGAGAACCGTGTGTCATTCAGACGTGCGATGAAATCCTGCATGGGCAGGACAATGAAAGCCGGTGCGCTTGGAATCAAGACAGCCGTTTCAGGACGTCTTGGCGGAGCGGATATGGCTCGTACAGAGTTCTACAGCGAGGGTACAATTCCTCTTCAGACATTGAGAGCAGATATTGATTATGGTTTCGCAGAGGCAGATACAACCTACGGCAAATTGGGCGTAAAGGTTTGGATCTACAAAGGCGAGGTACTTCCTACAAAGGGAAACAAGGAAGGGAGCGATAAATAATGTTAATGCCAAAAAGAGTAAAGCATCGTAAACAGTTCCGCGGTACAATGAGAGGTAAGGCTCAGAGAGGTAACACAATCACTTACGGTGAGTACGGTATCGTGGCAACAGAACCATGCTGGATTAAATCAAATCAGATAGAAGCAGCCCGTATCGCAATGACACGTCATATTAAGCGTGGCGGTAAGGTATGGATTAAGATTTTCCCGGATAAGCCTGTAACGGCAAAGCCTGCTGAAACTCGAATGGGTTCAGGTAAGGGAACACTTGAGTATTGGGTAGCAGTAGTGAAACCCGGTCGCGTAATGTTTGAAATCAGCGGAGTAGCTGAAGATGTGGCAAAAGAAGCGTTACGTCTTGCAACACACAAGCTTCCTTGTAAGTGTAAGATCGTTTCTAAAGCAGATTTGGAAGGCGGTGCAGTAAATGAAAACGAATAATTATGTTGAAGATTTAAGAACCAAATCGCCAGCAGAGCTATCACAGGAATTAGTGGCTGCAAAGAAAGAACTTTTTAATTTGAGATTTCAAAATGCTACGAATCAGTTGGACAATACAGCAAGAATTAAAGAGGTAAGAAGAAATATTGCCAGAATTCAGACTGTAATGACTGAAAAGCGGAAAAACGTAGAGTAGGAGGGAAATGGTCGTGGAAAGAAATTTAAGAAAAACACGTACGGGCAAAGTTGTGAGCAACAAAATGCAGAAAACGATCGTAGTTGCTGTAGAAGATCATGTTAAGCATCCTCTTTACGGAAAAATCGTTAAGAGAACTTATAAGTTAAAAGCACATGATGAAAACAACGAGTGCAACATTGGCGATACAGTGAAAGTAATGGAAACAAGACCCTTATCAAAGGATAAAAGATGGAGACTTGTTGAGATTGTTGAAAGAGTAAAATAGATTTTAAAAATCGCATATATGCGGTTTTGAAAGGAGAATTAGCATGATACAACAGGAAAGCAGACTGAAGGTCGCTGATAACACCGGTGCAAAAGAATTACTCTGCATCAGAGTTATGGGCGGTTCTACAAGAAGATATGCAGGCATCGGCGATATAATCGTTGCTACCGTTAAAGATGCAACACCAGGCGGCGTTGTAAAAAAGGGTGATGTCGTAAAAGCTGTGGTTGTACGTACCGTAAAGGGCGCCCGTCGGAAAGACGGTTCTTATATAAAATTTGATGAAAATGCTGCTGTTATCATAAAAGACGATAAGACTCCGAGAGGAACACGTATTTTTGGACCAGTAGCNNGANANCTTCGNGCCAGNANCGAGAGAGCTTNNTGACAAACAGTTTATGAAGATTGTTTCCTTAGCTCCTGAAGTATTATAAGGAGGTGCCGGAATGTTAAAGATTAAGAAAGGCGATACGGTAAAGGTAATCGCCGGTAAGGACAAAGATAAAGANGGTAAGGTTTTGTCGGTTGANAGGAAAAAAGCNAAAGTTTTGGTNGAAGGNATCAACGTCGTTACAAAACATGCAAAGCCTTCGGCTGCTAATCAGAATGGCGGCATTATCCAGAAAGAAGCTCCTATTGATATTTCAAACGTCATGTATCTTCACAAAGGNAAAGCNACAAGAATTGGCTTTAAGATGGATGGAGATAAGAAAGTGCGTTTCGCAAAGACAACAGGCGAGGTTATTGATTAATTCTATGAAAGGAGGTCTAAACTGGTGAGTAGACTGAAAGATATATACAAAAGCGAAATCGTAGATGCTATGATTAAGAAGTTCGGTTATAAGAACATCATGGAAGTTCCCAAGCTTGATAAAATTGTAATCAACATGGGTGTTGGTGAGGCGAAGGATAACGCAAAGGCTTTAGAGTCGGCTGTAAAGGATCTTGAGATCATCGCAGGTCAGAAAGCGATTACGACAAGAGCAAAGAAAGCNATCGCTAACTTCAAAATTCGTGAGGGTATGGCTATNGGATGTAAGGTGACGCTTCGCGGTGAGAAGATGTATGAGTTTCTCGATCGTCTTGTNAANCTTGCNCTTCCNCGAGTACGTGACTTTAGAGGTGTAAATCCGAATGGTTTCGACGGCAGGGGCAACTACGCNCTTGGTATTAAGGAGCAGATTATCTTCCCNGAAATNGAGTACGATAAGGTTGACAAAGTAAGAGGTATGGATATTGTATTTGTAACAACTGCTAAGACTGATGAAGAAGCACGTGAGCTGTTAAGACAGTTCAACATGCCTTTCGCGAAATAATAAGGAGGTAAATTCTCATGGCTAAAACAGCAATGAAAATCAAACAGCAGCGTAAACCGAAGTTTTCNACACAGCAATANAGTCGCTGCAGAATCTGTGGCCGTCCGCATGCTTACTTAAGAAAATATGGAATTTGCAGAATCTGCTTCCGTGAGTTGGCATACAAAGGTCAGATTCCCGGTGTGAAGAAAGCAAGCTGGTAAAAAAACGAAAAGATTTTCTAAGGCGCCAAAGGACAGCGCCTAAGAAAAACTATATTTCGTTTCAAAGAATGCATGCGCATTCTTTAGAGATAGAATATTAAGGAGGAAACTGAAATGACAATGAGTGATCCTATTGCAGATATGCTTACAAGAATCCGTAATGCAAATACTGCAAAGCATGATACGGTAGATGTTCCTTCATCAAAGATGAAGCTTGCGATTGCACAGATTTTATTGGATGAAGGTTATATTAAATCATTTGATATTGTTGAGGACGGCACATTTAAGACGATCCACATCACATTAAAATATGGCGCAGACAAGAACGAGAGAATCATTACAGGCTTGAAGAGAATTTCTAAGCCGGGTCTTCGTATCTACGCCGGTAAAGATGAACTGCCAAAGGTTCTTGGCGGACTTGGAATAGCAATTATTTCCACAAACCAGGGTGTTGTCACTGACAAAGAGGCAAGAAAGCTTCAGGTTGGCGGCGAAGTATTAGCATTTGTTTGGTAGTAGCAATAAAATCAAGCGCGAGCGTAGTGAAGCATTTGATTTTATGCGCCCAAACAGCGAGAAAACGGGGAGCAGCATTGCTGCGGCGAATGCGTAGCATTCGGTTTTCGAGCGGGAGCAGGCTATGGACAATAAATTATTATTATAGGAGGTACGGGCATGTCACGTATAGGAAGAATGCCAATCGCGATTCCCGCAGGCGTTACTGTGGAAGTTGCAGAAAATAACAAAGTGACTGTAAAAGGTCCCAAGGGAACACTTGAGAGAGTGCTTCCGACTGAGATGGAAATCAAAGTTGAAAACGGAGAGGTAACAGTTGCAAGACCGAATGACTTAAAGAAAATGAAGTCTTTGCATGGTCTTACAAGAACGCTCATCAATAACATGGTTGTCGGTGTAACAGCCGGTTACGAGAAGAAGCTTGAAGTAAACGGTGTCGGTTACAGAGCAGCAAAGGCTGGAAAGAAATTGACATTATCTTTGGGATATTCTCATCCCGTTGAGATGACAGATCCTGAAGGAATTGAAACGGTACTTGACGGTACGAACATTATCATCGTTAAAGGTATCGATAAGGAAAAAGTTGGACAATTCGCGGCTGAAATCAGAGATAAGAGAAGACCGGAGCCTTATAAGGGCAAGGGTATTAAGTATGCTGATGAAACAATCAGACGTAAAGTTGGTAAGACTGGTAAGAAGTAAATAAGGAGGGCGTAAGAAATGGTTAGCAAGAAATCAAGAGCAGAATTGCGTGCGAAAAAGCACATGAGAATACGTAACCGTTTAAGCGGTACATCTGAAAGACCACGTTTAGCGGTATTCAGAAGCAATAATCATATGTATGCTCAAATTATTGACGATACAGTTGGAAATACATTAGTTGCAGCTTCTACCGTAGAAAAGGAAGTAAAAGCTGAACTGAAGAAAACCAATGACGTTGAAGCAGCAGCATATTTGGGAAAAGTAGTTGCAAAGAGAGCAATGGATAAGGGTATTACAGAAGTAGTTTTTGATAGAGGCGGCTTTTTATACCACGGCAAAATCAAAGCTTTAGCTGAGGCAGCAAGAGAAGCTGGCTTGGTATTCTAGGAAGGGAGAAAATCACATGAAACGTACAATCATTGATGCTAGTCAGCTTGAATTAACAGATAAGGTTGTTACTATTAAGCGCGTAACCAAAACTGTTAAAGGTGGACGTAACATGCGTTTTACCGCTTTGGTCGTTGTTGGTGACGGAAACGGTCACGTAGGCGCCGGACTCGGTAAAGCCATAGAAATCCCTGAGGCGATTCGCAAGGGAAAAGAGGACGCGATCAAGAACCTTGTAAACATTGCACTTGACGAGAATAAGTCAATTACACATGATTTTATCGGAAATTATGGTTCCTCAAGCGTATTATTAAAGAGAGCTCCCGAAGGTACAGGTATCATCGCAGGTGGTCCTGCACGTGTTGTGTGTGAGCTTGCGGGTATTAAAAATATTCGTACCAAGTCTTTAGGCTCTAACAACAAGCAGAACGTCGTACTTTCTACCATCGCGGGTCTTTCACAGTTAAAGACGCCGGAGCAGGTGGCTGCAAATCGTGGTAAATCTATCGACGAGATTATGGCTTAAGGAGGTAGATTAAGATGGCAAAAACATTAAAAGTTACTTTAGTAAAATCAACAATTGGTGCAGTTCCTAAGAATAAGGCTACTGTTGAGGCGATGGGGTTGACAAAGCTTCATAAGACAGTGGAACTTCCTGACAACGATGCAACTAGGGGTATGATNCGTAAAGTAAATCATTTGGTTAAAGTGGAAGAAGCATAATAAGGAGGTGTCACAATGGAATTATTTAATTTAAAACCGGCTGANGGCTCTAAGCANAGCGGCGATTTCAGAAGAGGTCGNGGACATGGTTCNGGCAACGGNAAGACAGCNGGNAAAGGTCATAAGGGACAGAAAGCGCGTTCNGGNGCTCCGAGACCGGGCTTTGAGGGNGGTCAGATGCCTTTGTACAGACGTATTCCNAAGAGAGGTTTCCACAACAGGAATACAAAGGNAATCGTTGNGATTAACCTTGAAGTATTGGAAGAAAGATTTGAAGCTGGNGCTACTGTTTCAGTAGATACTTTAATTGAAACNGGAATCGTTAAAAATCCTAANGATGGAGTAAAGATTTTAGGAAGAGGAGAATTAACCAAGAAGCTCAACGTTCAGGCAAACGCATTCAGCGCGTCTGCNAANGAGAAGATTGAGGCGCTTGGTGGAACAGCAGAGGTGATCTAATGTTTTCTACATTAAAGAACGCTTTTAAAATTAAAGAAATTCGAAATAAGCTGTTGTTTACATTCTTTATGTTGATTGTGATCCGCTTTGGTTCACAGCTTCCTATTCCGGGTGTAAACAGAGATTATTTCGCTTCATGGTTTGAGCAGTTGACAGGTGGTGCGTTTAACTTTTTTGATGCATTTACNGGTGGTTCNTTCTCAAGAATGTCTGTGTTTGCNTTGAACATCACACCATACATTACATCTTCTATCATCATACAGCTTNTGACNATCGCTATTCCGAAGCTGGAAGAGATGCAAAAAGAAGGTGAAGACGGAAGNAANAAGCTTGCTTCCATTACACGTTATGTAACNGTTGCTNTGGCGNTGATNGAGAGTGGCGCGATGGCGATCGGTTTCGGAAANCAGGGTCTGTTAGAAAATTACGGTNNGTTGGANGTAATNTCCGTNATNGCGGTATTAACNGCNGGCAGTGCNTTTCTTATGTGGATTGGTGANCNGATTACGGANNATGGTGTTGGCAACGGTATTTCAATCGTGCTCGTCATTAACATTATCTCTCGTTTGCCGGACGACTTTAGCAGCTTGTATGAGCAGTTTTGCCAAGGTAAGTCGATCCCGTTGGCAGTCGTTGCCGGACTTATCATTATCGCGATTGTTTTGGCAATGGTTGTTTTCGTTGTCATACTCAACAGCGCGGTGCGCAAAATTCCCGTTCAGTATGCAAAGAAAATTCAAGGGAACAAGATGGTTGGCGGTCAGATGACGTTCCTTCCGTTAAAGGTGAATACGGCGGGCGTTATTCCGATTATCTTTTCATCATCATTGATGCAGACGCCGATAATGATTTCAACCTTGGTTGGATATAAGGGAAACGGTGTATGGCGGCAGATTCTTAATTGTTTGAACCAGGACAACTGGTGTAATCCCAATCAGTTGCAATATTCTATCGGTCTTGTAGTATATATCGTATTGACAGTATTTTTTGCATATTTCTATACGTCATTGACCTTCAATCCGTTGGAGATTGCAAACAATATGAAAAAGCAGGGCGGATTTATTCCGGGTATCAGACCTGGTAAGCCTACAAGCGAGTATCTGACCAAGGTGCTCAATGCGATTATTTTCATTGGTGCGATTGGTCTTGTGATTGTTGCTGTGGTACCATTCTTCTTTAACGGTGTGTTCAATGCATCTGTTTCCTTTGGTGGAACAAGCTTGATCATTATTGTAAGCGTTGTGCTTGAAACAATCAAACAGATTGAGTCACAGATGCTTGTACGAAACTATAAGGGCTTTTTAAATGATTGATCATAAGCGGCAAGATGACAGACAGAAGCAGAGCGTGTGCTTTGCTTCTGTGTGTTGTCTTAATTTGCCGGAAATATTGGTCCTTTGAATTGAGCGTATTGCAGATGGATGATGCGGAATATTCTGACTTCAAAGGATAAGAAAATAAACACTTTTTGCAAGGAGGACACAAAATGAAAATTATTATGTTAGGCGCACCCGGCGCGGGAAAAGGAACACAGGCAAAAATGATCGCAGAGAAGTTTTCGATTCCCCATATTTCAACGGGCGATATTTTTCGTGCGAACATCAAGAACGGCACAGAGCTCGGAATGGAGGCTAAGAAGTATATGGATCAGGGGCTTCTTGTTCCGGATGAACTTACGGTAAAGATATTGCTTGACAGAGTTGCGCAGGAGGATTGTAAGAACGGTTATGTGCTGGATGGATTTCCGCGAACGATACCGCAGGCAGAGGTGCTTGACAAGGCCCTCACGGAGCTTGGCGATCAGATTGATTATGCGATCAATGTAGATGTTCCGGACGAGAATATCGTGAACAGAATGTCCGGAAGACGTGCTTGCGTGACATGCGGGGCGACTTATCATATTGTCCATATTCCGCCTAAGAGTGAAGGCATCTGCGATAAGTGTAATTCGGAGTTGATTTTGAGAGATGACGACAAGCCGGAAACTGTCAAGAATCGTCTTGGCGTATATCATGAGCAGACACAGCCTTTGATTGAGTTTTATTCGAAAAAGGGTGTGTTGCAGTCGGTTGACGGAACGGCAGATATGAAGGATGTTTTTGCGGCGATTGTAGCGATATTGCAGTAGCGGAAAAGATTTTTGAAAGGGCATGGTATTGAGATGGCTGTTTCAATTAAATCGCAGCGTGAGATTGACTTAATCAGACATTCCTGTAAACTTCTCGCAAAAGTGCATGAGGAGTTGGCGCAAGCGATTGAGCCGGGAATTTCTACTTTATATATCGATCAGCTTGGAGAAAAGCTGATCAGAGGATATGGCTGCGTACCCAATTTTTTAAATTACGATGGATATCCGGCGTCGATCTGTGTTTCGGTCAATGATGAAGTCGTGCACGGGATACCGAGCGCGGACAGGATTCTTCAGGAAGGCGATATTGTAAGCCTTGACTGTGGGTTAATCTATAAAGGGTATCATTCCGACGCGGCGCGCACTTATGGCGTAGGGCGCATCAGTCCGGAGGCGCAGCAGTTGATTGATGAAACAAGAAATTCCTTTTTTGAGGGTATCAAAAAAGCAAAAGCGGGAAACCACTTGCATGATATTTCTAACAGAATTGATGAGTATATCTCACAGTTTGGCTATGGTATCGTGGAGGATTTGGTAGGACACGGTATCGGAATGTCGCTTCATGAGGAACCGGAGATACCTAATTTCAGACAGAAACGAAAGGGCATAAAGCTTCGAGCCGGAATGACGCTTGCTGTAGAGCCGATGATCAATATGGGCGGTTATGAGGTTGAGTGGCTAGACGATGACTGGACGGTAGTGACCGAGGACGGTTCGCTGTCCGCCCATTATGAAAATACAATTCTTGTGACGGACGGTGAGCCGGAAATTCTCACACTTTTATAGGAGAAAACAATATGACAGGATATTTAGCATATTCGCTTTCGGGACACGACAAAGGCAGCGTATATCTGATCATGAAGGAAGATGCGGATTACGTATATCTTGCCGATGGAGATGTGAGAACTATAGACAAATTAAAGAAGAAAAACAAGAAGCATATCCAAGTGATAAAAAAGGGAAACAAAAGAGCAGATTTGGATTCTGTGACAAACGAAGAAATTAAGTATCAAATAAAACAATATTGTAAAGACATTTAGGAGGTAGAATAATGTCAAAGTCCGATGTAATTGAAATAGAAGGAACAGTAGTTGAAAAACTTCCGAATACCATGTTTCAGGTAGAACTTGAAAACGGTCACAGGGTACTTGCCCATATCAGCGGAAAGTTAAGACAGAACTTTATCCGCATTCTTCCAGGCGACAAGGTAACGCTGGAGCTTTCGCCGTATGATTTGTCAAAAGGAAGAATTATTTGGAGAGATAAGTAAAATCATGGCATGATACTTATAAAATATTTGGAAAATATTTCGCATTAGGGCTTGCTTTTCGAAAGTAGGCATGCTATAATGTAAAACGGTCTTTTTGAAGCAAGAAGGGAGGATTAAGATGAAAGTTAGATCATCAGTAAAACCTATTTGCGAAAAATGCAAAGTTATCAAGAGAAAGGGCAGAATCAGAATTATCTGTGAAAACCCGAAACATAAACAAAGACAAGGTTGNNTTGTTTTTGTTTGAAAAAGCGGCTGATGTGCGCACCGCTTCCGTCAAAGCCGATGCGTACTATAAATATATGACAGGTCTGCCTGTTGTGTGTTTACTTCTTGATACCGAGAAAAATTTCGCATGAAAGCNCCAATTACGGTAGCGNTAATTGGTGTGGCAGAAAGANGTTTCTGCCCCGATTAGTATCGGACAAATCGGATCNTTATCCGATNGGGTAGTTTATACCCCAATCAATTAGTTTACTATTAATAATGATAACAGATATAATGCAGAATTATACAAGATTATCATGGAACAAAATGGAGGAATTTAACATGGCTCGTATCGCTGGTGTTGACTTACCAAGAGAAAAACGTGTAGAAATTGGANTGACTTACATCTATGGAATCGGTAGAGTAAGNTCCAATAAAATCCTTGCGAAGGCAGGNGTAAATCCGGATATTCGNGTAAGGGATTTGACAGATGATGATGTGAAGAAGATTAGTTCTATTATNGATGCGGATTACATGGTAGAAGGTGATCTTCGTCGTGAAATTGCATTNAACATCAAGAGATTACAGGAGATTGGATGCTATCGNGGTATCCGTCACAGAAAAGGACTTCCTGTTCGCGGTCAGAAGACAAAGACCAATGCAAGAACAAGAAAGGGTCCGAAGAGAACAGTAGCAAATAAGAAGAAATAGNCTCAGCTTGCGCTGAGTCATTACAGATATGAAATCCAAGATTTNATATTTGAGCTGTAAACAATGATTATAGGAGAAAGTAGGTTAGTTTAAAATGGCTAAACAAGTTGCAAAAAAAGTAACAAAGAAGCGTGTAAAGAAAAACGTTGAACGCGGACAGGCACATATCCAGTCNTCATTTAACAATACAATTGTTACATTGACAGACACAGAGGGTAACGCACTCTCATGGGCNAGTGCAGGTGGTCTGGGATTTAGAGGTTCAAAGAAATCTACTCCATATGCTGCTCAGATGGCAGCNGAAACAGCTACAAAAGCAGCTTTAGTACATGGTCTGAAATCTGTAGATGTTATGGTGAAAGGTCCCGGTTCGGGAAGAGAAGCTGCAATCCGTGCNCTTCAGGCATGTGGTCTTGAAGTNACAAGCATCAAGGANGTGACTCCCGTTCCNCATAACGGATGCCGCCCGCCAAAGCGTCGTAGAGTCTAGTGTANATTGTAANATTTTAGAAAAACAGTGGCACGTATNCGCCAAAATNGTTTNGTTTTGTGCGTACAANTTTAGGAGGATAAAAACATGGCAGTTAATAGAGTTCCTGTACTTAAAAGATGCAGATCTCTTGATTTGGATCCTGTATTTTTAGGATATGATAAGAAGTCNAAGAGAAAGTCACCGAGAGCCGGCAAGAAGATGAGCGAGTATGGCTTACAGCTTAGAGAAAAGCAGAAAGCAAAGTTTATCTACGGCGTGCTTGAGAAGCCTTTCCGTAATTACTATGAAAAGGCGGACAGAATGAANGGNATGACAGGTGAAAACCTCATGGTTCTTCTGGAGAGAAGACTTGACAGTGTTNTTTTCAGAATGGGCTTTGCGAGAACAAGAAGAGAGGCNAGACAGNTNGTAGGNCANAAGCATGTGCTGGTAAACGGAAAGAGTGTAAATATTCCCTCNTACTTGATCAGCGCGGGCGATGTGATTGAAATCAGAGAGAAGTCAAAGAGCTTGCAGAGATATAAGGATATCGCCGAGGTTACGAATGGCAGATTAGTTCCTGAATGGATGGATGTTGACCAAGAGAACTTTAANGGAACCNTTAAAGANCTTCCNTCAAGAGAAGNGATTGATGTTCCTGTAGATGAGATGCTTATCGTCGAGTTATATTCTAAATAATCACAACAATAAAATTAACGGTAGGAAGTGCGCGGTGCGTNCTTTCTATTGTTGCATCTTTTTATANTGCANACGACCACAATGCGNAAAATNAGNANATNANANNTTTTCANCGTTNTNNGG
>JAAUZZ010000023.1:38019-125384 GCA_014804345.1 Lachnospiraceae bacterium
GNNTCNATNNGTNTCNTNAATATATATTCATCACATTCATAAAAGGAGGGTATTAACAGTGTTGGCATTTGATTTTGACAGTCCAAATATTGAAGTGGCAGAAATCTCTGAAGACAAAAAATATGGTAGATTTATAGTNGAGCCTTTAGAGAGAGGCTATGGAATTACACTGGGTAATTCTCTTAGAAGAATTATGCTTGCTTCCCTACCCGGTGCGGCTGTAAGTCAGGTTAAGATTGATGGTGTATTNCATGAGTTCAGTTCNATTCCNGGCGTAAANGAAGATGTGACTGAAATNATCATGAACNTGAAGAGTCTGGCNATTAAGAACAGCAGCGAAACTGATGAAGTTAAGAAAGCAGTGATTGATTTTGAGGGTGAAGGCGTNATCAANGCGTCCGATATTCANGTNGATCCGGATATNGAGATNATGAACCCCGATCAGGTTATCGCCACATTAAANGGCGGTAAGGACAGCAAACTTTACATGGAGATACTTATNACAAAGGGTAGAGGNTATATCAGCGCNGATAAGAATAAGAGCGAAGATTTGCCGATTGGCGTGATTGCAGTTGATTCCATATATACTCCTGTNGAGAGAGTAAATGTTACCGTAGAAAATACCCGTGTTGGTCAGGTTACCGACTATGATAAACTTACACTNGATGTATANACAAANGCTACGCTTGAACCCGANGAGGCTGTGAGCCTTGCCGCGAAGGTATTAAGTGAGCATTTGAAACTCTTNATCAATCTTTCGGAGCTTGGTACAGGCGCCGTAGTAATNAATGAAAAAGAGGATGACGAGAAAGAGAAAGTGCTNGAAATGAGNATTGACGAACTGGANCTTTCGGTTCGTTCNTACAANTGCNTNAAGAGAGCAGGCATCAATACNGTNGAGGAGCTGACAAACAGAACCTCNGAGGATATGATGAAAGTCCGTAACTTGGGACGNAAGTCATTGGANGAAGTATTGGCAAAGTTAAAGGAGTTAGGTTTACAGCTTAATCCTTCGGAGGAGTAGGTTGTANATTGAATATNGCGGCGGGCTGTNAGGCNTGGCGCATTGCAGATGCGGTAATTCCAATGNGTTCGCATTTGTGCTCAGAGATGGAGNTTATTAACGGCATTTGATAAGTAAGTCCAAAGAGCGTTGTCATTTGTCCCACCAATGAGGGTAGCTGACATATTGCGCATACGCAATATGCAAGTGATGTGTCCTCACAAAGAAAGGAGCCAATTATGGCAGGTTATAGAAAACTTGGAAGAACATCAAGTCAGAGAAAGGCATTGCTGAGAGGTCAGGTTACTGCGTTGATNGCAAGNAAAGATGGCAGAATNATCACGACNGAGGCAAGAGCAAAGGAAGTAAAGAAAATTGCCGAAGGACTTATCGCGCTGGCTGTAAAGGAAAAGGATAACTTTGAGATGGTTAAGGTTACAGCGAAAGTGCCCAGAAAAGATAAGGACGGCAAGAGAGTAAAGGAAGTAAAGGATGGTAAGAGAGTTACCGTTTATGATGAGGTGGAGAAGGAGATTAAGAAGGATTTGCCTTCCAGACTTCATGCAAGAAGACAGATGCTTAAGGTATTGTATTCTGTAAAGGAAGTTCCGCAAAGCAATGCGGGAAGGAAGAGAAATACGAAAGAGATTGACCTTGTAGCGAAGCTGTTTGACGAGATTGCACCTAAGTATGTTGGACGTAACGGTGGTTATACAAGAATAATCAAGGTTGGTCAGCGTAAGGGTGATGGCGCTATGCAGGTAGTTCTTGAGCTGGTATAAGAGCAGAGAATAATTGTATTTTGTACGAAATGCGCTCCCAGAATTTGGGAGCGTTTTTGTATAAATTGAACTCCGTGAAACAAAATATGGGTAGATAGGAATACCAATATTGTACCTGTGTATGAAGCGGCAGATTGTTTGCCGAGCTTACAGGTTACGGAAAGGACATGGTTATCAATATGACAAGAAAAGAAGCATGCTACTTTCTTGGAATAAAGGAAAATGCATCGGACGAGCAGATTAAGAGAGCATACCGCTATAAGGTGAAGCTGTATCACCCCGATGCGAATCCTTCGGGTGACACGAAAGAATATTATATCAAACTGCAAAAGGCGTATGAGTATCTTATGAACAATCCGTATGACCCGAATAATGCGAGCAACTCTGCGACAAAGAATATGGAAAACGTGCCGAACCGACAGTCAATGCAAAACGGAGCATATTTTTATCAGACACCTCCCACGCCGCAAAGACCGGTTAAAATTTTTGCGACAAGCGCCGCTACGCGTGCCAGTTATCAAAAGCAGAAGGAAATGAAGAGTGAACACGAGCGAATAGAGAAGTGGAATAAGGATTACAAGAACAGCAAACGCAGACAGCAGCAGATGAAACAGTATGATCTTCCGAAAAGAAGCACGGAAGAAGAGATTATTGAAAAGATAAAAACGATATGGATTGCCGAAAATATCAAGCGGCAGATTGAGCATGACAGAGAACAAAAAGAGATGCTGCAAAGGCGGAAGTTATACAAAGCCTTTATGCAGCAGAAAATGCAGGATAACGATCAGTAAGCGTCTGTAATAGAAAGGCATGGTTATCGATATGGGAATCATCAAGGTCAGGGACTTAGTATTTGAATATATCAGACGCGACGAGGAAGGGAATGTCGAAGGGATTACGACGGCGGTAGACAATGTCAATTTGGATATCGAACAAGGCGATTTTGTTGCAATTTTGGGGCATAACGGTTCGGGGAAGTCTACGCTGGCAAAACATTTGAACGCAATCCTCTACCCGACCGAGGGGACTGTGTGGGTAGATGGTAAAGATACGCAGAAAGAAGAGCATCTATGGGAAATTCGGCAGACTGCGGGAATGGTATTTCAAAATCCGGACAATCAGATCATCGGACAGATTGTCGAGGAGGATGTGGGATTTGGACCGGAAAACATGGGGATTCCGACAAAAGAAATTTGGGAGCGCGTAGAAGAAAGCCTCAGGGCAGTTGGCATGTATGAGTTTCGAAAGTATTCTCCGAATAAATTGTCAGGTGGACAAAAGCAGCGCGTGTCCATCGCGGGCGTGATCGCAATGCACCCGAAATGTATTGTCCTTGACGAACCGACGGCGATGCTTGACCCAAAGGGGCGCAAAGAAGTGATACGCGCGGTGCGGGCGTTAAATGATGTGGAGAACATCACGATCATTCTGATCACGCATTACATGGAGGAGGTTATTTATGCCGATAAAGTCTATGTTATGGATCAGGGAGAGGTGACCTTACAGGGAACACCAAGGGAGGTGTTTTCGGAAGTGGAGCGATTAAAAGAACTTCGGCTTGACGTGCCCCAGGTGACGCTGCTTGCCCATGAACTGCGAAAGGAAGGATTTCCGATACCGGAAGGAATATTGACAAACGAGGAGTTTCGAGAGGCGCTTGACAACATTGCGGGCAAGTTTTGAACAGATTATGGAAAGGGGCATGGTCGTTAGAATGCCAATCATTTTAGATAAAGTTAGTCATATTTATGGAGAAGACACAAGGATGCCGGTTAAGGCATTAAATAATATCAGTCTAGTGATCCCCGACGGGCAGTTTATCGGAATCATCGGTCATACGGGTTCGGGAAAATCAACGCTTGTCCAGCATTTAAACGGTCTGATGAAGGCAACAAGCGGAAACATATATTTTAATGGTGAGGATATTGACGCCGATGACTTTAACAAAAAGAATCTAAGGAGTAAGGTTGGTTTGGTTTTTCAATATCCGGAGCATCAGCTTTTTGAAACGGACGTGTTTACGGACGTATGTTTTGGACCGAAAAATCTAGGACTTTCCAAGAAAGAAACGGAGCTTAGAGCATATGAGGCTTTGAAACTGGTTGGTCTTGACGATGAGTATTTTTATCAGTCGCCGTTTGATCTGTCCGGAGGGCAGAAAAGGCGTGTAGCGATTGCTGGAGTGCTTGCGATGAAACCACAGATGCTTGTGCTTGATGAGCCGACAGCCGGTTTAGATCCAAAAGGGCGGGACGAGATTTTAGATCAGATTTCAAAGCTCAAACAGGAAACGGGAATGACTGTAATCTTGGTTTCGCACAGCATGGACGATGTGGCAAAATATGTGGACAGGATCATTGTTATGAACAAGGGGAGCGTACTGTATGACGACGAGCCGAGAGAGGTGTTTCGTCATTACGCAAAGCTGGAGGAAATTGGTCTTGCAGCGCCACAGGTGATTTATATTATGAAAGATCTGCAAAAGCACGGTTATGATGTGAGCGATAATGTGACGACAATCCAAGAGGCGAAAGAGGAGATCAAACGATACTTTAGGAAAGGATAAGGGTGATTCGGCTATGCTGAGAGATATTACGCTTGGGCAATACTATCAGGCGGATTCTGTGATACACAGACTGGACCCGCGGGTGAAGCTTGGCGGGACGATTCTGTTTATTATCTCTCTTTTTTTGTTTGACAGTGTGATCGGATATTTGGTGGCGGCTGTTTTTTTAGCGTTTGTTATTAATTTATCAAAGGTGCCGTTTCGCTTCATGATAAAGGGCATGAAAGCAATTGTCTTTCTGCTGATGATAACGGTTGTGTTCAATTTGTTTTTGACACCGGGAGAGCCGTTGGTTGCGGTTTGGAAACTCACGATTACGAAGGAGGGGGTACGGCTTGCAATTCTTCTTGCAATCAGGCTTAGTTTTTTGAT
The DNA here is from genome assembly GCA_014804345.1 of Lachnospiraceae bacterium. Classification (GTDB taxonomy): domain Bacteria; phylum Bacillota; class Clostridia; order Lachnospirales; family Lachnospiraceae; genus COE1. Next base: position 42,743 of record JAAUZZ010000023.1, read on the forward strand.
TATCGGATCGTCGATCATGACGCTTACGACCACGCCAAATCAGTTGACCGATGGTCTTGAGAAGATGCTTGGTCCGTTAAAAAAAATAAAAGCGCCGGTACATGAGATTGCGATGATGATGTCGATCGCGCTTCGTTTTATTCCGATTCTGATGGAGGAAACGGATAAGATCATGAAGGCGCAGCTTGCAAGATGTGCCGACTTTGAGAGCGGGAATCTGATTAAAAGAGCAAAAGGTCTTGTACCGCTTTTGGTGCCGCTTTTTATCTCGGCGTTTCGACGCGCAAACGATCTCGCAATGGCGATGGAGGCGCGCTGTTACCGCGGAGGGGAATACCGTACAAAAATGAAACCGCTTCGTTACGCACGAAGAGATTTGATCGCGTATGGCATTATTTTGTGCTATCTGGCAGTCGGTATTGCGGCAGGGCATTATGAGTCAGTCTTGCTCTCGTTCATTGGCATTACAGGCGGTGCAATATGAAACGGGTCATGCTTAAGGTTGCCTATGACGGCACCAATTATCACGGCTGGCAGCTTCAGCCGAATGTGATAACGATAGAATCTGTATTAAATGAAACACTCAGCGGACTTTTTCATGAAGAAATAAAGGTGATCGGAGCCTCACGTACGGATACGGGCGTTCATGCGCTCGGGAATATCGCTGTGTTTGACACGACTGCAAGAATCCCTGCGGAAAAGATATCCTATGCGTTAAATCAAAGACTTCCCGAGGATATACGCATACAATCGTCGATGGAAGTGGCGCCGGATTTTCACCCCAGACATCAAAACAGTAAAAAAACATATGAATATAAAATCTTAAACTGTGCGTTTCCGATGCCTGTGTACAGACTGTACTCATACTTTACTTATGTAAATCTCGATGTGGAAAAAATGAGGGCGGCGGCATCGTATCTTGTAGGAGAGCATGATTTTAAGAGCTTTTGCAGTGTAAATACCGTGGCGGAAACGACGGTCAGGAGAATCTATGATATCAGTGTGGAAAGGTCGGGCGATATGATCACTGTACGCGTTACGGGTTCCGGCTTCCTGTATAATATGGTGCGGATTATTGCTGGAACGTTGATGGAAGTGGGACGTGGAAATATCAATCCCGAAAACATGACAGATATATTAAAGGCGCTTGACCGCACAAAAGCAGGTCCGACTGCTCCGGCATGCGGTCTTACGCTTGTGGGGTATGAGTTTGTGTGAGTGAAAAAATGAAGTGAAAATATGGAAAAAGTGTTGACATGAAAACTGACCTATAATATAATATTTCAATGTGGCGGCATGCGATTAGTCCAATATCATAGCCCCGATATTGATTAATCCTGTCAACACGATGTATCTAGTTGACCTGCAAATTTTACAGGTACGGTCCGGACATTCCGTACTCAAGAGATTTCTGCGGGAATATACGTTAAAGGAGAGCCGACAGGCTAATGATATGGAGGTAACATATGAAAACATTTATGGCTAGTCCAGCTACGATTGATAGAAAATGGTATGTGGTAGACGCTACCGGCATGACATTAGGACGCTTGGCATCAGAGGTTGCAAGCGTATTGAGAGGAAAGAATAAGCCAATCTTTACTCCTCACATTGATACAGGCGATTATGTGATCGTTATCAACGCTGAGAAGGTTGCCGTAACAGGCAGAAAGTTAGATCAGAAGATTTATTATAAGCATTCGGATTACGTTGGCGGTATGAAAGAAACAACTTTGAGAGAGAAGTTGGCAAAGAAGCCGGAAGAGGTTATTGAGCTCGCTGTTAAAGGAATGCTTCCAAAGGGACCGTTGGGACGCGACATGTACAGAAAGCTTTTCGTATATGCAGGACCTGAGCACAAGCATGCAGCTCAGCAACCGGAAACACTTACATTTTAATCAGCGTAAGAAATAAAGGAGGAAATGAAAATGGCTAAGGCAGCAAATGCGTCAAGATATTACGGCACAGGCAGAAGAAAAAAATCAATTGCTAGGGTTTATTTAACACCCGGTACAGGCAATATTACGATCAATAAGCGAGATATTGATGATTATTTCGGATTGGAAACATTGAAGGTTATCGTTCGTCAGCCTTTGGCTGCAACGGATACGGTTGGAAAGTTCGATGTACTTGTCAACGTAAAGGGCGGTGGCTACACAGGACAGGCAGGCGCGATCAGACATGGTATTTCAAGAGCTTTATTGCAGGCAGATGCAGAATACAGACCGACACTCAAGAAGGAAGGCTTCTTAACAAGAGATCCTCGTATGAAGGAGAGAAAGAAGTACGGTTTGAAGGCAGCTCGTCGTGCACCGCAATTCTCCAAGAGATAAACAAAAGGAAATTTACAATTTCGAAAACACAAACTCCACAGGTTTTCTTGTGGAGTTTTGTCTTAATATTATAAGGTATATGGATTACATCAGAGGTGATTGTATGTGTGATGTTAAAAAATATGAAAAAATTTATGAGGAGATAGAACATCTTCAACCGGAAGATACATTACAGCTTATTTTGGAAGCTGAAACAGAGGAACAGAGAAGTTTTTATGAAATGGTGGGCGATTTTTTGCTACAAAGAAAGCAGCGTCAGGTAATGGAAAGGAAATCCTTTTAGTGAAAAAGTATATATTGATAGCGGGAGTCAATGGAGCAGGTAAATCGACATTGTACCAGATTTTACAAAGTCTTCAAGATATGCCGCGAGTAAATGCAGATGAAATTCTAAGAGAATTCGGCGATTGGAGAAATGCAACGGACGTTATGACTGCCGGAAAAATTGCGGTAAAGAAGATTGCGCAATACTTTAATGAAGGAATTACTTTTAATCAGGAAACTACGTTATGTGGGAAATCCATTTTAAGTCATATAAAAAGGGCGAAGAAGAACGGATATTTTATTGAGCTTCACTATATTGGTCTTGAAAGCGCAGAGATTGCAAAACAAAGAGTGGCAGAGCGTATGAAACAGGGAGGACATGGTATTCCCAAGAAAGATATCGAAAGAAGATATGTAGATACTTTTCATAATTTGAAACATATTTTACCGGATTGTGATTTGGCAGCATTTTATGATAATACAATAGAATTCAGGAGATTTGCGATTTATAAAAATGGAGATCCTGTGAGGATATCTCATAATGTGCCGATGTGGTTTGAGCGGTTTGTAGATAATATAAGATAAAAAATTTGGAGTAATTATTTCAAAATGGTTTCAATTCCCCCGAAAGTTTTACATTTTCGGGGGTTTTCTATATGTAATATGAAGGAAGGCAAAAAGAAATGAAACGAATTTTCTTTGTGGAAGACGATTTAAGTTTGATTAACGGTCTCTCTTTTGCGTTGAAAAAGCAGGGATACGAGATTGAGATTGCCCGTACATGTCTTGAAACGGAAGAGATGTGGGCGGATGGAAAATATGATCTGGTTATTTTGGATGTTTCGCTGCCGGACGGTTCCGGTTTGGATTTATGCAAAAAAATACGTCGGACATCGAAAGCGCCGATTATGTTTCTGACTGCTGCGGACGAGGAAACGGATATTATTATGGGACTTGACATCGGTGGGGATGATTATATCACAAAGCCGTTTAAACTGGCTGTGTTTTTGTCACGGATCAATGCTTTGCTTCGCAGAAGTGACCAATTCAGTCAATCAGAGTCCGAGTTGAATTCAAATGAAATAAAGGTGCAGCGCTTAAAGGGAGAAGTATATAAAAACGGGGAATTACTTGAATTAACGGCGAATGAATATAAACTGCTGTGCCTGTTTATGGAGAACCCCGATATGGTGCTTTCGCCGGAACAGATTTTGAGCAGGTTGTGGGATTGTGATGAAAATTATGTTGACAACAATACACTTACAGTGTATATTCGCAGACTGCGCACAAAGATTGAGGATGATCCAAGCGCTCCGAAAAGGATTGTAACGGTCCGCCGCATGGGGTATAAGTGGAATACGACTGATTGAGCCAATGAACTTGTTTCCTTTGGCGTCAGCAGCAGGGAGAAATGGGATGAAAATATTTGTAACCAAAAATATAAAAACACTGTTTATTAAGATGCTTCTATGTATGTCGGCATGCATTTTATTGTCTGTGCTTCTGATCAATCTGGAAGTCAAACATGCGACGATTTATATTCTAGTAGCATTCCTATTTATGGATGCCGCAATTCTGGCAGTTTGTTACAGATATTTTCAGACGCAGAATAAAATTATGGAAGATGCTGTAGCGCAGATGAAGGAATATATTTCCGGAAATGAGAATGCCCGGATTGCATGTAATGACGAGGGGGAGTTATACAGGCTGTTTTATGAGGTCAATTCCTTGGTGTCTACGCTCAATGCGCATGCAAAGAATGAAAGGAACGCAAAAAAGTTTTTGAAACATACAATATCCGATATTTCCCATCAATTAAAGACGCCGCTTGCAGCGTTAAATATTTATAATGGCATCATTCAGGAGGAAGCAAAAAATCTGCCGACGATAAAATCCTTTACCGATCTTTCCGAACAGGAGTTGGATCGAATAGAAACGCTTGTACAAAATCTGCTAAAGATTACGAAGTTTGATGCGGGGACGATGGTCATCGAAAAAACAAATGAGAATGTATCGGAAATGATGGAATGCGTTAAGGAGCAGTTTGCGTATCGTGCAGGACAGGAAGAGAAGGAAATTCGGCTGACAGGAGATGAAACGATTACGCTTTTGTGCGACCGCGGCTGGCTCACGGAAGCCGTCGGTAATATCGTGAAAAATGCGCTTGACCATACCAATCAAGGAGATTTTGTCTGTGTGGAATGGAAACAATCTGCGACAGTTGTTCAGATTGTGGTAAAAGACACCGGAAGCGGCATTGATCCGGAGGATGTGCATCATATTTTCAAACGGTTTTATCGAAGTCGTTATTCAAAAGACACGCAGGGGATAGGACTCGGTCTGCCGCTTGTAAAGGCTGTGGTGGAAGCGCATAACGGTACGATTGCGGTTGACAGTGAATTAGGTGTTGGAACAGTTTTTACGATAAACTTTTTGATACAGTAAAGCGGCTCACGATGCGTGTCTGATTTGTTTCCTACAAAATTGTAGGCTGAAAGTCATCTTACGGTAAGGTGGCTATGAGATACTTCCAATATCAATAATGTGAAGTGAGTTTCTGTTCGCGCAATTTACAAAAGTACGCAGCATAAAAACAGAAACGCTTTACATAGAAAGAATGAGGTGTTATGATTATGGATTTATTGGAAGTACAATCCATTTCCAAAACTTACGGCATTGGCGAAACAGCTGTCAGAGCTTTAAAAAATGTCAGCTTTTCGGTTCCAAAAGGCGAATTTGTTGCAGTCGTGGGAGAGTCGGGATCCGGGAAGAGTACGCTCTTAAATATGCTTGGCGCGCTCGATATGCCGACTTCGGGCAAAGTAGTTATCGACGGAAATGATATTTTTTCCATGAAGGAAAGCGCACTGACCATATTTCGCCGCAGAAATATTGGATTTATCTTTCAGGCATTCAACTTGGTTCCGGAGCTTACAGTGGAACAAAACATGATATTCCCTTTATTGCTGGATTATCAAAAACCTAATCAAAAATATTTGGAAGAACTGTTGGCAGTCCTTAATTTGAAAGAGCGTCGCCACCATCTGCCAAGTCAGTTGTCGGGAGGGCAGCAGCAGAGAGTTGCGATTGGGCGCGCGCTGATCACACGACCGTCATTGATTTTAGCGGACGAACCGACAGGAAATCTGGACACGCAGAACAGCAGTGAAGTCATTGCGTTATTAAAAGGGGCTTCAAGAAAGTACGAACAGACAATCATCATGATCACGCATAACCGAAGCATTGCACAGACTGCGGATCGGGTACTGCAAGTGTCAGACGGTGTGCTGACCGATTTTGGGAGGTGCCGCGAATGAAAAGTTATCTTAGCCTTATTCCAATATCGGCGCGCGTTCGCAGAAAGCAGAGTAAAATGATCATTTTATGTATTGTCCTTGCGGTTTTTCTGGTAACCACTATTTTTTCTCTTGTGGATGCATTAAAAAGGATGGAAACAGACAATGTCATTGATAAGGGAGGACATTGGCATATTCGGATAAACGGCATCGGAGAGGACGAGGCACAGGAGATTGCAATGCGCCCGGATGTTGCCGTTTCGTCGTGGTATGATGTGTTCAATCTTGATGAAAATTTAACAATGAATAAGGAGTACTATATCCAGGGTGCACAGACGGCATTGTGCGGAATTGAGGAACCGTTTATTGGCGAAATCATGCACTATTTCAGTAACAGCGCACATGTAACAGTGGAGAGCGCAATCATTCTTACGGAAAATGCACAGGAATTATTGGGTGTCAATGTAGGTGATACGATCACATTAAATACGCCTGCGGGAGATTATGATTTTACAATATCGGGTTTTCGGATTAGCGGTAACGGGAAATACGTAAACTCTAACGGCGGTGATACGAGTGCACTACTGGTAAAAGAAAATCAAGTAGGCGCGTTTATGAATATCCATACGTTTCGTAAGATTTGCAGTGAAAATAGAGAAACGAGCAATCCGCAGTATTATATTGGATTTGAAAAGCATGTGAATTTAAGAAAAGCGCTTGCCAATATCAAAGAGCAATACGGACTTCAGGATAACAGTATTGAATTGCATACAATACTTATGGCGGCAAGTGGAATTGCTGACAACGAGTATATTAAGAATGTGTATCCGGTTGTAGGCGTATTGTTTTTACTGATTTTGATGGCGGGTGTTCTGATGATTTCGGGCAGTATGAACAGCAATGTCGCGCAAAGACTGCAGTTTTTCGGAATGCTTCGCTGTATCGGCGCAAGTAAAAGTCAAATTATACGATTTGTGCGGTTGGAAGCGCTGAATTGGTGCAAAACAGCAGTTCCGATTGGTTATGGGCTTGGGATTGTAACAACATGGGCGGTCTGCGCAGGGTTAAAATATTTCGTTGGCGGTGAGGTATCGAATATCCCTGTTTTTACAGTAAGTGCAGCAGGTATTTTATGTGGAGCGCTGATTGGCATTGTTACGGTATTTCTTGCAGCGCAGGCTCCGGCAAAGCGGGCAGCCAAGGTAGCTCCAATGGCAGCAGTATCGGGGAATTCCAGCAATACAAAACAGGTGAAACATGCCGCAAATATGCGCATGGGTAAAATTGAAACGGCGCTTGGCATTCATCATGCGGTATCGGCAAAGAAAAATCTTTTGCTGCTGACAGGTTCGTTTGCGCTTAGCATTATCCTGTTTCTCTGCTTCTCGGTATTGGTTGAAATGGTAGACTGCCTGCTGCCGCAAAAAGCATCTTCTCCCGATATTGATATTGCAAGCAATGACGGTATGAATTCCATAAAAGCATCGCTTCTTGATCAAATCAAGGAAATCGACGGTGTTGCGCATGCATTTGGCAGAAGGGTTTGCTTTGACGTTCCCGCCGAATTTCAAAAGGAAGTACAATCAGACACTGTTGATCTGATGTCTTACGATGATTATCAGTTGCGTTTGCTTGCAAAAGACAATGACCTTAGAAAAGGCAGTAATCTTACAAAAATGTATGAGGACAGTCACAGCGTACTTGTGATTTGGGACAGAGGAATGCCTTTGGAAATTGGCGATAAAATTGTTGTGGGTGAAGAAACGCTTGAAATTGTCGGAATGCTCAAATACAGTCCGTTTAGCAATGACGGGAGTACAAACGGGAAAATAAATGTCATTGCTACGGAGGAAACTTTTGAAAGACTTACCGGTATCAATGGCTATGCAGTTATCGATGTGCAGATGACAAGCAAGATCGTAAATGAAAGCAACGAAGCGGTTGAACAAATCCGCAAGCTTTCAAGCGGATATGCATTCAGGGATCGCCGTGAGGAAAGCGTGGAGAGTATGTATTATGCGTTATTGACATTTGTATATGCTTTCCTTGCGATTATCGCTTTGATCGCACTGTTAAATATTGTAAACAGCATTTCCATGAGCGTATCTGCACGGATCAATCAATACGGCGTGATGCGGGCAATTGGAATGAGTGCAGGGCAACTCACCAAAATGGTTGCCGCGGAAACCTTCACGTATTCGATATTTGGATGTGTTGTCGGCTGTGCAGTTGGGATTCCGCTCAGCAAATACATGTATGATTACCTCATTACCGCGCACTTTTATTATGCAACGTGGAGCGTGCCCGTTGTGCAGCTTGTGATTATTGTACTATTTGTTTTTGTGTCGGCTGTTGTTGCGATTTATGCGCCGTCAAAGCGGATTCGAGAGATGGAGATAACGGAAACGATTAATGAATTGTAGGGATTATGGCGGCTTTTAAACTTCCCCCAAGAGAAAAGTAAAAAAATATCGAATATACTTGCAGTATGGCATTTAGAAGTGTTATCATTATAAATGAGATACTTTAAGCTTCGGGGGTGAACCATGCGCGAAAAATCGGTAAAGCATACCATTATCATGACTGTTTTATGCATTATTATAAATATATTGGGAAAGCTTATCGCTACGAACCTCAATCTGCCAATTTTGCTTGATACGGTCGGAACTTGTGTAGCGGCATATTTTGTTGGACCTGTGGGAGCCGTCGTATCGGGAGTGGCGGGAAGTGTTGTATTTGCTTTGATTACAGGCGGAGGCTGGATGTATGTGCCGGTTCATGCGGTGCTCGGCATTTTGCTTTATATTTGTGTGAAAAGGGGATACTTTAGAAATCTTGACACTACAATCATGTCAAGTTCTCTGGTAGGCGTCTTGTCGGTGGTGATAATGACACCGCTTTATTTATATTTTAATGACGGAAAGACCGGAAACTTCTGGGGGGATGTATTCTTTGACATGCTGGAATGGCATGGCAGCAGCAAGGTTATGTGCAGTGTGGGTGCGACCGCGATTGTGAATGTTATTGATAAGCAGATTAGTGTGGTAATTGGTTACTTCCTGATAAAACAGATTGCAAAGGATACCAAACCGCAGCGAAGATTACGCCGTGATATGGCAAAGACACTTCTTGTTTTTGTGTTGGCGGCAGGAGTTCTGACAAACGGCCTTGTATTTTCCGTAAGCGCGGCAGAAATGCAAAGCTCGCTGACCGAAAGAAATTTTGACGAAAATTATGTGGAAACGATATATGACATCAGATCTGGTATGCCTTACTCGGAGGCAATCACGATTGCCGAAACGACGGATGGATGTATCTGGATAGGCGGTTATGCGGGACTGACAAAATATAACGGAAAAGAATTTGAATTTATAAGCGGCATTACGGGCGTGTATGCGCTGACCACAGACAGTCGGGGAAGGCTTTGGATCAGCACGAACGACAGTGGCATTGTCGTATATGATAATGGGAAATTCAATACCTTTACAATGCAGGACGGACTTCCGGCGAATGCGATTAAAGCAGTTACGGAAGCACCCGACGGAAGTATGTATATCGGGACTGCGGGAAATCTTTGCAGGGTTGCGGTTGAGGGAGATGAAATGCGTGTCATCGCGGTATTTTCATATGAGGGTACGGAGTATGCGTCGTCGCTCACTATGTATGGAGATAAGTTGGTCGGCGCTACAAATGCCGGAGATGTTTTTGTGGCTTTAGAGGATGAACTGCTTTATATGATGGAACCGCGGACAGCGGATACATACTATACATGTGTGTCCGTGGTGAACGGACACTTGTTTGCAGGTACATCGGAGAATTATATTGAGGATTTGCGAATTTATCGGAATATGGCAGTGACAAGCAGGCGGATTGAGTTGGAGGACTTGACGGATATCACCGATGTGAAAGCTTGCAGCGATGGCCGCATATGGGTATGCGCGGATACCGGAATTGGATATCTAAAGAAGAATGCCGAAGATGACTGGAGTTTTCATACGCAGGACATTGACGGTTTCGATGCTTCGATTCTCGGCATTCATGAAGATTATGAGGGAAATATCTGGTTTGTATCGCAAAGATGTGGTGTCATGAAATTATCCAAAAGTAAATTTTCCGATCTGTTTCGACTTTCGGGAATTGACGCAATGGTGACAAACGCTGTATGCGCGTATGACGGAAATTATTATTGCGGAACAGATGACGGACTTGTCATCATAAAAGAGGGCAGTTACGGACAGGTGGAGAATGCGGTCACGGAATTGCTTAAAGGTGAGCGCGTCCGCAGCATTATGAAAGATTCTCAGGGGACGATGTGGTTTTGCACCTATGGAAAAAACGGATTGGTGTCGCTCAATCAAAGGGGATATATAAATAACTTTAACACAAACCGGAAGACCACGGATAACCGTTTCCGATGCATGACGGAACTGCATAACGGAACAATTGCAGCCGGCACTGCGGATGGAATTAATTTCATAGATGATGACCATGTAATTGGAACGATCACGCACGAAGACGGTTTGGAAAATTCCATGATCTTAAGCCTTTATGAGGATGAGGACGAAAATTTGTATGCGGCTACGAACGGAAGTGGAATTTATGTGATCCGAAACAGTAAAATTGTAAAACATATAGGACTTGCCGATGGACTTGCGGCAGATGCAGTGTTACGAATCGTACCATATCAGAACGGCTTTTTTGCGGTATCAAGCAATATGCTGTGTTATGTGGAGAATGATGTGGTAAAGCATTTGGATCAATTTCCTTATTATGACAGTTTTGACATCATTATTGATGGGAAAAACGCATATGTGTTTACCAGTGCGGGCATTTATAAAGTTGATGTGGATGCGCTCAAAGCAAACGACGAGATGCGTTACAGACTCTTTAATTATAATGACGGGTTGACGAACAGCATCACGTCAAACGCGTGGAACTTCATGGATGACAGCGGCAGGATTTTCTTCTGTACCAACAGAGGGGTGGATTATTTTAAACCCGATGAGATGTCAGAGGCATCAAAAGAGTATAAATTCAGTGTAGTGGTTACCCTAAACGACGGAACGATGGTGAATGACGAGAACGGCGTATTTACCCTTCCCGCCGATGCAATGACATTTACGGTCAAGCCTTCAATCAGAAAGTATTCCCTATCCGATGTCAAAGTGAAATGCTTTATTGACGGCGTGAATGATGAGGTTAAGGCAGTGTCAAGTTATGATGTGGAGCCGATTCAGATTTCGAATCTGCGTCACGGAACGTATCCTGTGCATATACAGATATTGGACAATGACGAAACCATTTTACAGGAAAAGGTCTATATGCTGAAAAAAGAGGCGCAGGTTTGGGAAAATGCATGGTATATCGCTTATCTGGCATTTGTCTGTATCTGGATGTTTGTTTTTATCGTATGGATCGGACTGACACTGGCAAGTACTTTCCGACGAAGACGTCAGCTTGAACTGCTTCGAAAAGAACTGGAAAATAAAGTGAATATCCAGACAGAGGAAATCAGAGATCAGGCGGAAAAGATGGAAATATTCCAGTGGGAAGTAATCGAGGGAATGGCATCTTTAATTGAGAGCAGGGACGGCAATACGGGGGACCATGTGAAAAATGTGTCAAAGTATGTGTCGATCATTGCGCAGGAAATGCTGCATATGCATCTTTATTCCAATATTGTCACACCGAAATATGTTGATATCATTACAAAAGTATCACCGCTGCATGATGTGGGTAAAATCAAAATATCTGATGTTATCTTGAATAAACCCGGAAAATTTACACCGGAGGAATTCGAGATCATGAAAAATCATGCGGCTTACGGAGGTATGATCGTTGAAGATATTTTGGGTAAAAACGCAACGCCCGAGATGAAGCAGATTGCAAAGGACGTGGCTTGCTATCACCATGAAAAATGGGATGGAAGCGGTTATCCGGAGGGCAAATCCGGTGATGATATACCGCTTGCCGCACGTATTATGGCAGTGGCGGATGTGTTTGACGCGCTGGTGTCAAAGAGAGTTTATAAGGAAGCCTTTGAGATGGATAAGGCGTTTGATATCATAAAGGAAGAGGCAGGAAAACATTTTGATGCGGAAATTGTGCGCGTATTTTTAAAGAAAAAGGACATTATTGTAAAAGAGTTAAAAAACCATACCTGACAATAATATAAGAAGTCGAAATATTAAGAAATGATCTATCTGAGAGGATAAGAATATGGAAAGAAAAACAGCGTTGGTAACAGGCGCGTCAAGAGGCATCGGAAAAGCGATTGCATGGGAACTTGCGCAAAAAGGCTATGATCTGTTTCTGACATGCCATCAAAACGAAGCGATGCTTCTTGATATCGGACATAAGCTTGAAGAAACATTTGGAATAAGCTGTAGGATGTACTGTTTTTCTATCTGCGATGAAGATAAGCTTGCAAAAATGTTTGCGGATATTCCGTATCTTGACGTGCTTGTCAACAATGCGGGAATTTCTTATGTCGGACTGCTTGCGGATATGACGTATGATGCGTGGCAGAATGTAATAAACACGAACCTTGGTTCGTGTTTTCTTACATGTAAATATGCAATTCCCGAAATGATTCGGCGCAAAAAGGGTAAAATAATCAATATATCCTCAGTTTGGGGAAACGTAGGTGCGTCGATGGAGGTTGCGTATTCCGCGTCAAAGGGCGGCGTCAATGCGTTTACCAAGGCGCTTGCGCGTGAGCTTGCGCCGAGCAATATTCAAGTGAATGCGATTGCATGTGGATTGATCGACACGGATATGAACCGTCATCTAAGCCGGGAGGACATGCTGGAGCTTGTCAGCGAGATCCCTGCTGACCGTCCGGGACGGGCAGCAGAGGTTGCGCACCTTGTTGGAATGCTATGTGATGAAATGGACAGCAGCTATCTTGTTGGACAGGTGATTACACTTGACGGCGGCTGGACTTAAACGGATTTTGCGGAAAAATAGGAGGAAATCAAAATGTATGATGTATTGATCATCGGTGCGGGTCCCGCGGGACTGGGGGCAGCGGTATACGGAGCAAGAGCAGGACTTTCTATGGCAGTGATTGACCAAAGCCCAATCAGCGGTGGGCAGGTTCTTAATACCTATGAGGTGGATAATTATCTGGGACTGATGGGAGAAACGGGAGGTGGAATTTCCGAGAAATTCCGCGCACATGCGGACAAACTCGGAACAGAATTTATTGTAGATGAGATTAAATCGCTGGAGGATCAAGGCGAGAAAAAAATTGTGCACGGTTACGAAAAGGATTACGAGGCAAAGGCGTTGATTCTTGCGACCGGCGCATCACACTCCAAATTAGGTGTGCCCGGAGAGGAGGAGCTTTCCGGAATGGGCGTATCTTACTGCGCAACTTGTGACGGAGCGTTCTTTAAGAACAGGACGGTTGCCGTTGTGGGTGGTGGCGATGTCGCTGTGGAAGATGCAATCTTTTTATCAAAAATTTGTAACAAAGTTTATTTAATCCACAGGCGTGACACGCTCAGAGCGGTTAAGAGTTTGCAGGAGAAGCTTTTTGCGAAGGAAAATGTGGAATTCATTTGGGACAGCGAAGTTAGAGAAATCTGCGGAACAAATGCTGTTGAAAAAATTGTCCTATATAATAAGAAAGAACAGCAGACGAGCGAATTGGAAATAAACGGCATCTTTATTGCCGTAGGCGTGGTTCCCAACACAGATTTATGCAAAAATCTTGTCGAAACGGACGAGCGCGGATATATCAAAGCGGGTGAGGACTGCGCCACATCGTGTAAAGGAATCTATGCGGCGGGCGACATAAGATTAAAGCCCATGCGGCAGATTATTACGGCAGTTGCGGACGGAGCCAATGCGGTCAATACGGTTGTGGAAAGTTTATAAAAAGTTAATAATTTAAGAAGATTATGAATTATTACGAAATTCTTGTTGTTATGTAAAGAATATTTTAGGCAGAAATAGCAAAAAAAGGAGAAAAATGAGATAAAAACGTACAAATATGTAACAAATCTGTAATGAATATCGGTGAAATATTGAAAAAATACGGAAATTGACATTTTATTATCAATATAAAAAAGGGGCGGGGGCTTGACAAGCGCAAAAATATGTGATAATTTATTTCAAGGGTGTAACAAATTTGTAACAATTAACATAAAATTTATAATGTATGAAACAATACACCACAGTTGGAGGAAATGATCATGAACAAGCGCGGAGTAAAGATTGCAGCATGTACCATCGTAGGTACAATGGCAATTTCCGGATACCAGATGACATTGGAAGCAAAGATCAATAGTTCGTCGGAAGTACCATCGGCGGGATTTGGTGCGGCAATAGAACAGGGTAGCACAATCCGTGATCTTCAGAATGATGTAGTTCAGAATATTGCATATCTTGAGAGCACATCGGGATTACAGCATAATATCCTGATCGCGTCCGAGAAAGCGGCTTTGGCAGACTCTCCCGTAAGTGCGGTTCTTGTAAACCCTACATCAGTTAAGTCAAAAGCATCTGCGGAGGTTATGCAGGAGGTTCTTGATTCGATTGGCGACATCGAAACAGAACCGGTACATGAGAATGCTGCACAGGACAACGCAGATCAGAATAGTGCAGATAATGCAGAGATTAAGATAGAAGAAACAGAGTATAACGAAACAGAAACGACGCAGACCATGGAATCACTGATTGAGGCGATCAAGGAAGCGGAAGAACAGGGGGATTCTGATGAGCTGAAAACCAGCGCGGGATTTTCCGCGACTGATACATATGATGACGCTGAAATCGAGAGCGCCGCTGCGGAGGCTTCTTTAGAGGAAGCGTCTGCGGAAGAAGGTTCGGAGGAAATCACGGAAACTGTTGAGGAAATTCAGGATTTCTCTGGTCTTGTGATTGCAAGAGTAAGCAATTATGTAAATGTAAGAAATATGCCCAGCGAGGAGGGCGAAATCGTCGGTAAGCTTTATGACAAGTCTGTCGGTGAGTTTATCGCGGAGGAGAATGGCTGGTATAAGATTATTTCGGGTAATTGTACTGGTTATGTAAAAGGTGAGTTCTGTGTTGTAGGTGAGGAGGCAGAGGCGCTTGCAAAAGAAGTCGGCACCACCTATGCGATTGTCAATACAACGACATTAAAGGTTCGTCAGGAAGCAAGTACAGAGTCGGCAGTTTTGGGTCTTGTACCGATTGAAGAAGAGCTGGTAGTTGTTGAGGAGCTTGACGGCTGGGTAAAGATTGCAATTGAGGAAGGCGACGGCTACGTTTCGAGAGAGTACGTCAACCTCAGAACAGACTTTGTACACGCAGAATCAAAGGAAGAAGAAGCAGCAAGACTTGCAAAGGAAGCAAAAGCGCGCGAGGAGGCAAGAGCGGCAGCAGCAGCTACCGAGTCGACCAGAGCGGCACAGCAGGTAGCAAAGTCGGAGGCAAATCAAGAAGTGATTGCGGCAGCGCAGAATACAGCAGCGGTATCGGAAGGTAGCGCTATGGGTAAGGAAGTTATCAACTATGCGACACAGTTCGTTGGCAATCCTTATGTGTACGGCGGTTCCAGCCTGACAAACGGTACGGACTGCTCCGGTTTCGTTATGAGCGTCTATGCAAACTTCGGCGTAGGACTTCCGCACTCTTCTTCGGCAATGAGAAGCTTGGGCTCCGATGTCGGCGGACTTGAGAATGCACAGCCGGGTGATATCGTATGTTATTCCGGACACGTAGGACTCTATGTGGGCAACGGACAGATTGTACATGCAAGCACATCAAGAACCGGTATTATCGTTTCCAGTGCATCGTACAGAAAGGTTTTGTCGGTAAGAAGAATATTCTAATAATAAAAATAGGAAAACGGATGACATTGGATTGTTGTCCGTTTTTTGTGTACATAGACGCGGAAAGGAAGTTTTTACGAACGAAGCGAAATACAGGGCTGAAAAATTGCACAAAAAGATAGGAAATGTACTTTATGACAGACCTGTCAGTTTTCCACAAGCTTACAAGATATCCACAATATAATGTGTAAAAAAGTGCCTAAAATGGACTTATACACTAAGTTACACACATTATCCACAGAAATGAACAGGTTTTCTTGTGGAAAACAGGCGATTAAAATCGAAAATTTGTTTTGTGCAAAAAGTCTATTTTTAATGTAAAAAAACAATAGAAAAAAGGAAAAGAAATGAAAAAACTCATTAATATATTCCAAAAAGAATTGAAAAAATATACAGGTATGATATAATTGAGTTACAATTAAAAAACGAAGGGATGTGGGCATAATGAAATTTATAATCAGCGGTAAAAACATCGACGTGACGCCCGGCTTGAAGTCGGCTGTTGAAGACAAAATTGGCAAGCTTGAGAAATATTTTACGCCGGAAACAGAGGTACACGCGACGTTGAGCGTCGAGAAGGAGCGACAAAGGATAGAAGTCACGATCCCTGTTAAGGGAAATATCATTCGCTCGGAGCAGGTAAGCAATGATATGTATGTGTCAATAGACCTTGCGGCTGAAGTGATAGAGAGGCAGTTAAAGAAGTACAAAAATAAGTTCCGTGCGGAGCAGCAGGCGGGGGCGGCAAGCTTAAGAACAGATTTCTTTGAAAAAGACAATGTCGAAGAGGAAGACGAAATTAAGATCGTTCGTTCCAAAAAGTTTGACATCAAGCCGATGTATGCGGAGGACGCATGTGTTCAGATGGAACTTTTGGGACATGACTTCTTTGTGTTCTGCAATGCGGAAACGGATGAGGTAAACGTAGTTTATAAGAGAAAGGGCAGCACCTACGGTCTGATTGAACCCGAACATTGATGTCCGATAAGAATGATGGTAAGAAAAGAATATCGCATACGCGGTATTCTTTTTTGTTTTTTTCTTTCATATATTAGAGAGAAATCAGTGTAAATGGTGATATTGTGAAGAACAGGGTTTTTGCGTGTCTTGTATTGGCGGTATTTGTACTGGCGGTGGGTATTTATTCCTATGAAAACTCCAAGGAGGGAATCTACACTGCACAGACGGGAGATAACATCAAATGGGTTGATTTTAATGTGCCTGCGGAGCTGTTGAACAAAGCATGTCTTTTGGATGTGGGAAGTTACGAGAATGAAACGCATCTTGACTGGATAACGCTGCTTGCCTACACGGCGGTAAGGGGCGGAGGCGAGTTTGGCAAAAAATCCGAAGGGTATCTGACGGAGGCAGCTGAAAAATTAAGCGCCAAGGAGGAAACAAAGGAGAGCTTTGCTGAGAAGTATCAGTACTTTCCCTATTATTATGATGCGTACAGCGCGGTGCTCGGCGGCATGATCGGTGAATATGAAATCGAGAACGAGAACGGGGAAATGGAAAAAAAGTATGGGTTAAAGGCGTTTTCTCCGATTGCAAAAGGCTTTGATTATCAGGATTACGATGATTTTGGCGTATCAAGGTCGTTTGGCTATAAGAGGCAGCACTTGGGACATGACATGATGGGATTGATTGGAACTCCGATTATTGCCTGCGAATCGGGCTATGTGGAAGCTCTTGGATGGAATCGTTACGGCGGTTGGCGCATCGGTATCCGAAGCTTTGATAAAAAGAGATATTATTACTATGCGCACTTACGGCAGAACCGCCCTTATGCAGAGGGATTAAAGGAGGGCGATTATGTATCGGCGGGTGATGTCATCGGGTATATGGGACATACCGGATACAGCGATACGGAGAATGTCAACAATATCGACGTGGTACATCTGCATGTGGGACTAGAACTCATTTTCGACGAAGAGCGTCGTGAAAACGGAAATGAAATCTGGGTAGATTTCTATCAAATTGCGCGCTTTTTGCGTGCAAACAGAAGTGAGGCAGTGCGCGATGAAACAACGAAAGAATGGCATCGGAAATATGCATTTAGGGATTGCTTTTTTTTTAACAATGTGATAGAATGAAAACGATGATTGTGATAAAAATAACAATCAAAATGCTATGTTTCTAAAAGGAATAACAGTGATCAAAATGGAGGAAAAGACAATGGCAAAGAAAATCGTATTAGCAGGCGCATGCCGTACTGCAATCGGCACTATGGGCGGTTCGCTCAGCACGACACCCGTAGCAGAGTTGGGATCTATCGTAATCAAGGAGGCCTTAAACAGAGCAGGAGTTGCTCCCGAAAAAGTAGACCATGTGTACATGGGATGCGTTATTCAGGCAGGACAGGGACAGAACGTTGCTCGTCAGTCAGCGATCAAGGCAGGTCTTCCGATTGAAACACCTGCTGTCACAATTAACGTAGTGTGCGGTTCCGGTCTGAACTGCGTAAACATGGCTGCACAGATGATTCTGGCAGGCGATGCGGATATCGTAGTGGCAGGCGGTATGGAAAACATGTCTATGGCTCCGTTTGCACTTCCCAATGCCCGTTTCGGTTACAGAATGAACAACGGTACATTGGTAGATACAATGGTAAACGATGCGCTTTGGGACGCATTTAATAATTACCATATGATTCAGACAGCAGACAACATCTGCGACGAGTGGAAAATCACAAGAGAAGAGCTTGACGAGTTTGCGTTAAAGAGCCAGCAGAAGGCTGAGGCAGCTCAGAAGTCGGGCGCATTTGATAAGGAAATCGTTCCTGTTATGGTTAAAAAGAAGAAAGAGACAATCGAGTTTAAGGTAGACGAGGGACCAAGAGCGGGCTCTACAATGGAAGCGCTTGCAAAACTTCGTCCGATCAACAAGGATAAGTATGTGACTGCAGGAAACGCATCAGGCATTAATGACGGCGCAGCGGCAATCGTGGTTATGAGCGAAGAGAAGGCAAAAGAATTGGGCGTAAAGCCGATGGCTGAGTGGGTTGCAGGTGCACTTGCAGGCGTAAGACCTGAGGTTATGGGTATTGGTCCTGTAGCATCTACAAAGAAAGTGCTTGCAAAGACAGGTATGAAGATTGAGGACTTTGACATCATCGAGGCAAACGAGGCATTCGCGGCACAGTCGATTGCAGTTGGAAGAGATTTGGGTATTGATGTGGACAAACAGCTCAACCCTAATGGCGGAGCAATCGCATTGGGACATCCTGTAGGAGCGTCAGGCTGCCGTATTTTGGTAACGCTTCTTCACGAGATGGAGGCAAAGGGCGCAAAGACAGGTCTTGCGACACTTTGTATCGGCGGCGGTATGGGCTGCTCTACAGTCGTAAAAAAATATGAATAAGGAGAGCAATCATGGAATTTATATTATATGAAGTAAACGGTGCGGTCGGTAAGATCACGATCAACCGAGAGAAGGCTTTGAACGCATTGAATTCCCAGGTTTTAGAGGAGCTTGACGCGACACTTGACGCAGTTAATCTTGATGAGGTTCGCTGCCTGATCTTAACGGGCGCGGGCGCAAAATCTTTTGTTGCGGGCGCGGATATCGGAGAGATGAGCACACTCACAAAGGCAGAGGGCGAAGCATTCGGCAAGAAGGGAAATGATGTGTTCCGTAAGCTTGAAGTATTCCCAATTCCGGTGATTGCGGCAGTAAACGGCTTTGCACTTGGCGGCGGCTGTGAGCTTGCGATGAGCTGTGATATCAGAATCTGTGCAGACAACGCCGTTTTTGGTCAGCCTGAAGTGGGACTTGGCATCACGCCGGGATTTGGCGGCACACAGAGGCTTGCGCGTCTGGTAGGCGCAGGCATGGCAAAGCAGATGATCTACACGGCAAGAAATATCAAGGCGGACGAGGCATATCGTATCGGTCTTGTCAATGCGGTTTATCCGGCGGACGAGTTAATGGCACAGGCTGAGAAAATGGCTTCCGGTATCGCAAAGAATGCGCCGATTGCTGTTCGCAACTGCAAGAAGGCAATTAACGAGGGTCTTGATGTAGATATGGACAAGGCAATCGTGATTGAGGAGAAGCTGTTCGGTGACTGTTTCGAAACAGAGGATCAGAAATACGGAATGGCATTTTTCCTTGACAAGAATAAGGAAAAAGTAAAAGAACCGTTTAAGAATTGCTAGGAGGCAAAAGATAGATATGGAAGTGGAAGCAACATCGTATTTTATAGGCGTTATTATCGGCGCATTGTTGGTAGGCGGTATTCTAGGTTTGATACCATTTTTTATAGCGAAAAAGAAAGACTTTACAGTGATGGGAGTAGTCTGTCTTATTTTGTGTATCGTGGCAGGCTTTATTGGAGGAATTTTAGTTGCTGCGCCAGTCTGCCTGATATCTGTAATAGTGATATTAATAAGAAGTAAGATGTAGTGAAAGATAAAAAGGAGGATTTACAATGAAAGTAGGTATTATCGGTGCGGGAACCATGGGTTCCGGAATTGCACAGGCTTTTGCGATGACAGACGGATATGAGGTTTGTTTATGCGACATCAAGCAGGAGTTTGCAGACGGCGGAAAGGCTAAGATTTTAAAGAATTTGAACTTCCTTGTAAGCAAGGAAAAAATCACACAGGACAAGGCAGATGCGATTGCAGCAAAAATTGCGACCGGATTAAAAGATATCTGTACAGACTGCGACCTTGTGATTGAGGTTGCTCCCGAGAAAATGGAAATTAAGAAGACAACCTTTGAGGAATTGCAGAAGATTGTAAAGCCCGAATGTATTTTCGCAACCAATACATCATCCCTTTCGATTACGGAAATGGGTGCAGGACTTGATCGTCCTCTGATCGGTATGCACTTCTTCAATCCGGCAGACAGAATGAAGCTTGTTGAGGTTATTGCGGGCGCAAATACACCGGCTGACTTGGTGGAGAAGATTAAGGGCATTGCAGCGGAAATCGGCAAGACTCCCGTAGAGGTAAACGAGGCAGCGGGATTTGTTGTAAACAGAATTTTGATCCCGATGATCAATGAGGCGATTAACGTATACGCAGCGGGCGTTGCAAGCGTTGCGGATATTGATGTGGCAATGCAGCTTGGCGCAAATCACCCGATGGGACCTTTGGCGCTCGGTGATTACATCGGACTGGATATCGTGCTTGCGATCATGGAGGTTATCTACGCGGAAACAGGCGACTCAAAGTATGCGCCTTCTCCGCTTCTTAGAAAGATGGTACGTGCAGGAAAGCTCGGCAAGAAGACAGGCGTAGGATTCTATGATTATTCAAAGAAATAAGCGTAAAGAGAATAGCATAAAGAGAATTAGCAGGATTTATCAAATAAAAATGGAGGATTAGTAACATGGATTTTACATTAAGTAAAGAGCATGAAATGGCGCGCTCTCTGTTTAGAGAGTTCGCAGAGAAAGAGGTAAAGCCTCTTGCAATCGAAGTAGACGAAACAGAGGAGTTTCCGAAAGAAACCGTTGCAAAAATGGCAAAGGCAGGCTTTATGGGAATTCCCATTCCGAAGGAATACGGCGGACAGGGCTGTGATGTTTTAACATATGCAATCTGCGTTGAGGAACTTGCGAAAGTCTGCGGTACGACAGCAGTTATCGTATCCGCTCATACGTCACTTTGTTGTGACCCGATTCTCACATACGGCACAGAGGAGCAGAAGCAGAAATATCTGCCCGATCTTGCAACCGGAAAGAAGATTGGCGCTTTTGGTCTTACAGAGCCCGGTGCAGGTACGGACGCACAGGGACAGCAGACCAAGGCTGTATTGGAAGGCGACGAGTGGGTATTGAACGGCTCCAAGATTTTCATCACAAACGGTAAAGAAGCTGACATCTATGTCATTTTTGCAATTACGGGCATGATTGAAAAGCGCGGCAGAATGACAAAGGAAATTACGTCATTCATTGTAGAGAAAGGAACACCCGGTTTCTCATTCGGTACAAAGGAGAAGAAGATGGGTATCCGCGGTTCGTCAACCTATGAGTTGATCTTTACGGACTGCCGTATCCCGAAGGAAAATATGCTCGGTCAGCAGGGCAAGGGCTTTGGTATCGCAATGCATACGCTTGACGGCGGACGTATCGGTATCGCTGCACAGGCGCTCGGTATCGGCGAAGGCGCATTGGAGAGAACAATCGCTTATGTTCAGGAAAGAAAACAGTTTGGACGTGCAATCGGAGCATTCCAGAATACACAGTTCCAGCTTGCAGATATGGCAACAAAGGCACAGGCTGCACAGTATATGGTATACAAGGCAGCATGTACAAAAGACCAGTACACGAAGGATCACAAGACCTCTTATAACGTAGAGGCGGCTATGGCAAAGCTTTACGCGGCAGAGATGGCAATGGAAGTAACCACAAAGGCAGTACAGCTCCACGGCGGATACGGTTATACAAGAGAGTATGAAGTAGAGCGTATGATGAGAGATGCGAAGATTACGGAAATCTACGAAGGAACCAGCGAAGTTCAAAGAATGGTTATATCCGCGAGCCTGTTAAAGTAGAAATGTGCGGACTTTGAAAGCAGACAATTTTCCTGCTTGCAGGAAAAATTGGCTGGTTTTAAATCAAGAGCGCGTTGGTGCGCAACGCGCGAACGAGGAAACGAAGTTTCCGAGTGCACATTTCGGATGAACTGAAATCATTATAATTATAAAAATATAAGGAGAATAAACATGAAAGTTGTAGTATGTGTAAAACAGGTACCTGATACAAAGGGTGGCGTAAAGTTTAATCCTGACGGTACACTTGATAGAGCAGCTATGCTGACAATCATGAATCCTGATGACAAGGCAGGTCTTGAGGCAGCATTGCGATTAAAGGATCAGTACGGCGCAGAGGTAACAGTTGTTACAATGGGACTTCCCAAGGCGGAGGAAGTGCTTCGTGAGGCTCTTGCAATGGGTGCGGACAAGGGTATCCTTGTAACGGACAGAGTGCTCGGTGGAGCGGATACATGGGCTACTTCACAGACACTTGCGGGAGCAATCAGAAATTTGGATTATGACCTCATTATCACAGGCCGTCAGGCAATCGACGGTGATACGGCACAGGTTGGACCGCAGATTTCAGAGCACCTTGGCATTCCTGTAATCTCATATGCACAGAACATTAAGATTGAGGGCGACAGTGTTGTCGTTGAGCGTCAGTATGATGACAGATATCATGTGTTAAAGGCAAAAATGCCTTGCTTGATCACTGCGCTTGCAGAGTTGAATGAGCCTCGTTATATGACTCCCGGCGGAATCTTTGATGCATACAAGTCAGAGATAACAACATGGGGCAGAGCAGACTTAAAAGATGTAGAAGACTCAAATCTCGGATTAAAGGGTTCACCGACACAGATTGCGAGAGCATCCGATAAGGTTCGTAAGGGTCAGGGCGAGAAGGTAACGTTAGACGCTTCCGAGTCCGTAGAATACATCATGAACAAGTTAAAGGAAAAGCATGTTATTTAATAATGGAGGTTTATCATGAATTTAGAAGAATATAAAGGTGTGTTTGTCTTCGCACAGCAAGTAGATAACAAGGTAAGCGGAATCGCGCTTGAGCTGATTGGCGAAGGAAAAAGACTGGCAGAGAAGTTATCAACAGAGGTAACGGCAGTATTGGTCGGAAGCGATGTAAAGGGCTTGGCAGACGAGCTTGCGGCTTACGGCGCAGATAAGGTAATCGTTGTAGATGATCCCGAATTAAAGGAATACAGAACAGAGCCTTACGCACATGCTTTGGCATCTGTCATCAACAAGTATAAGCCCGAGATTTTACTCGTAGGCGCTACGGCAATCGGACGTGATTTGGGTCCGAGAGTTTCTGCCAGAGTTCACACAGGACTGACGGCTGACTGTACATCCCTTGAGATCGGCGATTTCCCGATTAACCCGATCCCGGGCAAGGAGCAGAAACACAATCAGCTTTTGATGACAAGACCTGCATTCGGCGGTAATACAATCGCTACGATTGCATGTCCTGATTTCAGACCGCAGATGGCAACGGTACGTCCCGGCGTTATGCAGAAGCTTGAGAAGAAGGAAGGCGCAAAGGCTGTTATCGAGGAGTTTAATCCCGGATTTGCACCCGACAACAAGTATGTTGAGATTGTTGAGATTGTTAAGAATATCACAGACACAGTTGACATTATGGATGCTAAGATTTTGGTATCCGGCGGACGTGGTGTAGGAAGTCCTGAGAACTTCAAACTTTTGGATGATTTGGCAGAGGCAATCGGCGGCACGGTAAGCTGCTCGCGTGCGGTAGTGGACGCAGGCTGGAAGAGCAAAGACCTGCAGGTTGGACAGACCGGTAAAACTGTTCGTCCTACGGTTTACTTTGCAATCGGTATTTCCGGCGCGATACAGCACTTGGCAGGTATGGAAGAATCGGACATCATTGTTGCAATCAACAAAGATGAAACAGCTCCGATCTTTGACGTAGCGGACTATGGCGTTGTAGGCGATCTGAATAAGATCGTACCGATGCTCACGGAGCAGATTAAGGCTGCGGTAGCAAGCAAGTAATAGAAAGCCGAAAAACACATTGACATATAAAAGGCTCACAGCACAAGATGTGGTGTGAGCCTTTTTATTCAATAAGGCGACTCGCGAAGCGTGTCGATGTTTGATGCACACGCCGATGCAGAGGAAATATGCCACTAAAAGTGGCGCATCGGCGGCGCAACGAGTAGGGGAAAAGCTTCCCTACTCGAATTGATAAAATCTTTTAGATTACGAGGGTCTTATGATGCGGTCGATGTAAGAGAGCAGTTTTTCCATGCACAGTCCCAGTCCATAGACAGCAAGGACGGAGGGAAGAAACACAATCCAGTAAACAAGCAGTTCATTGTAGGTTTTACCGTCTAATGTAAGAAAATAACGTAATATTTTCAGCCCGTACCAACAGATGAAAGAATGAACCAGATACATTCCGTAAGAATGTCGTCCACAGCTTACAAGAAAGCGGCTTAGTAAGGTATGTGCAAATTCTTTGGAAACGGATATGCGTTTTTTCTCGATGTGAATGAGCGCTGCCGTCAGCCAATATACGGCAAATCCCGCGATAGAGGGCATGAGCGTATATATATAGTTTTCTTCCGGCAGCAGGTAAAAATGAATGCATATGTAGGCTGCCGCGAGAAATAAAGGAATTGATACAATCAAAGGACATTTAACGGAAAACTCTTTTTTCTCGTAAAAATAAAGCAATATTCCCAAACTAAAGCAGGGCAGATGGTTTGTAAAAAAGAAGTACAAAAAAGAGTTATTGTAAGGATAAAGTTCATACCCTGACGCGACTGTAATATGGCGCAGCAAATAGTAATTAAATGCCAGTAATAACAGAGGAATCGCACTCATGCATACGGCGGGCAGAGATTTAAGTTTTTTAAAGGTACAAAACAGCAGCGGAAATGTGATATAAAGTAAGAAGGCAGTTCCAAGATACCATCCGCCGGGAAATACGTTATTGTTATATTCGGGAAAAAGACCGTGCAAAAACAAAACATTTGTAATAACAGCAAGCGGCTCTCGGTTCATAAGGAAACCAAGAAAATCAAGATGATTTATTAGGAGTATGTTTAGCGCCCAATTGATTACCATAACAATGAGAAAGCCCGGTATCAGCCTGAGATAGCGGCGAAGAATAAAGCGAAGGCTCATTGGCAGGAAGCGTTTGGAGGAATTGGATTTGGTCATATGTTCCCAGGAATAACAAAGGGAAAATCCGGATGCAAAAAAGAAAAGCTGGCATCCCATCTGACCAAAGTTAATAAGCTGCTTAATCGTTTGCATCATACCGGACATTTCTCCCCAAATCATGAAATGTCTGTTGTGAACGATGATGATCATAATGATACCAATTCCCTTTATAATATCCAACGATTTTAGTTTTCTGTCCATGAGGTCCTCCATATTGTATTTGAAATAAAGTTGTGTTTATGTTATTATAAAGAATACCATATTTTTACAAATATTAAAATACTGTAAACAAGGAAAGACAGGATTTTTCATTAAGATTCTGTAGGAGGAGTTATGAAAAAAGCAGACTGGCATAAAAAAGGAATATTGATATTAGGCATGATAATGCTGTTTATGATGCCTGTTTCGGTATCAGCGGCAGAGATAGAAGTTTCTGAGGAGGCGATTGAGGAAGCAGAAACAGAAGCGCCAACGATGCCTGTTGATCCGGAATTGGAAATGATTCAGGCGGAGCAGATGGAAATTGTATTGCGGGACATTCCGCTTGACAAGTATCACAATATTAATGCGCTGGGTGATTCTATTACGGAGGGGATTGGCGCAAGTTCTCCGGATAAAGCATATCCTGTGATCTTGTCAAAACTTACAGGCGCGCATGTAAACAATTACGGCGTATCAGGATCCAGAATTACCGATATTGAAAGCCCGTATTTCAATCCGGGATCCTTTGTGGACAGAATGTACAATATGGATAAAACGGCGGACTTGATTATCGTTTTTGGAGGCACCAATGATTTCTGGTGCGGCGATTGTCCGATCGGAAAACGTACGGACACTTGTGTCAATACATTTTACGGAGCATTGAATCGAATCATATCGTATTTAAAGAATACCTATCCCGAGGCGGATATTGTTTTTGTGGTGCCATATCAACAGAGTAAAGACGCCGATGCAACGCACCCCTATAAGCGAAGCACTTACGGGAATTTCGGTACGGGCACGTTAAAGCAGTACCGTGTTGCGATGCTTGACCGCTGTGAGTATTATGGGATACCGGTATTGGATCTTTATGCGGACTATGAGTTGAATACGGCAGACAATCGTGAAGCGCTTGAAAAATACGGAAACTTTATCTGTGACGGCTGCCATTTGAACGACGCGGGCTACAATCTGCTTGCGCGCAAGATTTATCGGTTTATCATGCAGGATTTTTCGCAGTATGTGCCCGAGTATACGGAGATTAACGACATGGTATTTGAAACGGCGGCGCTTCCGGCGTTGATCAATGATGGAAGTTTTGTAATGC
The DNA here is from genome assembly GCA_014804345.1 of Lachnospiraceae bacterium. Taxonomy (GTDB): domain Bacteria; phylum Bacillota; class Clostridia; order Lachnospirales; family Lachnospiraceae; genus COE1. The sequence goes on from JAAUZZ010000023.1 coordinate 69,459, forward strand.
CAAACGGTCAGATTATACCGTGCAAGGAAGGCTTTGAGGTGGATCCGACGATGCCGTTACAGCAGTTATACCAGAATTTGATCATATCGGCAATGCACTGATCAAGATATTGACCGGGATTTGAATAAAGCAGGACAGAACAGACATTAAAGGATGGAACGGGTAAGATGAATACGATCGGGAACGTGATTAGAAAACGCTGGCATTGGATTTTTGCGGGAGGGATTTTTGCGTGTGAGTCGCTTATCCTGTTATTGTGCCGCGAGCATATATATGTGGGTATTTGTGATAATCTGGATTTATTTATTACACAACTGAAAATGCTTCATGATAATGGGGCGTTTTTTGTGCATCATCAGGAGATGCCCATACTGGGAAGCATCCACAGAAATTATTTTCCGTCCGAGTTTTCCCTTTATAATATCTTATATCTGATTTTGCCGGACATTTACGCATATATTGCCGGTTTCGCGTTAAAGCTCGTGATTGCGTTATGCTCTTGTGTTCTGCTGGCGAAACTTGTGTTAGGAAAAACGTATCAGGAGTATGAAAAAATAGTTGTTTTAGTGGCAGTGGCATTTGCAACACTGCCGTTATATCCCATGTATGCGATTTGTTTTGCGTCGCTGCCGCTGATTTTGTATCTTTTTATCCGGATTTATCGTGAATCAAACAAGTGGCTTTATTTTGCGGTATTTTTATATCCGTTACTCTCGTATTTCACGTTTTTTGGCGCGTTTTTGCTGGGATATCTGCTGATCGCGATCATTGTTTTGTGGATTAGGGATAAAAAACCGTCCTTACGGCTTGTGGGCGCGTTTGTGGCATTGATGCTGGGGTTTGTGTGTTTCGAGTACCGATTATTCAGCGTAATGCTCTTGTCCGACGAAGCGACCATCAGAAGTACAATGGTGATCGCAAACTATGGGATTGCCGATTTGTGGAAAAGTTTTGTGACAGTATTTCTGTATGGATTTTCCCATGCAAAATCTGTGCATACCTATTTTGTGCTTCCAGTGTGCGCACTGTATTTTATCTGGAACAACATACAGTATGTGATGGGCAAAAAGAAGGGCAAAGTATACGCCGATGCGTTTAACCTCACGGTTTTGTTTATCGTGTTTAACTGCGTCGTATACGCATTCTATTTCTGGGAACCGCTCAGAAATCTGATTGAAGCGCTTCTTCCGCCGTTGAAAGGCTTTCAGTATGGCAGAACGATCTTTTTCAACGCCTTTGCATGGTATTTCGCGTTTTTCATTGCAGTGAAAGATTTGTGTCAAAAACATCAAAGAATAGCATATCTTGCCTGCATTTTGGCAATCGTGGCTGTGGGTGGAACGCAGTGCGAATACAGCGATTTTTATAACACATGCTACTGCAATTTGTATAAGCTGGTGAAACACAAAGAAGTCAATCAATTAAGTTACGGCGAATTTTATGGAGCCCCTTTGCTCAAGGACATCAAGAAGGACATCGGATATACAGCGGATCAGGGAGCGTGCGCCTACGGATTTCACCCGGCGATGCTCTCTTATAACGGCATCACGACGATTGACGGTTACTGCGGTTATTACAGTCAAAGCTATAAAGAGCAGTTTCGGACGGCGATCGCTCCCACGCTTGATAGCAGTGAGCGGTGGCAGAAGTATTATGACGAGTGGGGCTGCCGGGCGTATCTCTTCTCCGCGTCGGGAGAGAATTTGTATGATTTTGGCGCAAATGCGGACGCACCGCCGCAGGATATTCAGATTGATGCGTCGGCATTAAAGGAGCTTGGCTGTGATTATATTTTTTCCCGAGTGGAGATTACCAATGCCGCTGACATGGGATTGGATTTTTTCAACAAATACGACAAGGAAGGCATACCGTACAGTGTATATCTGTATGAATTAAAGTAATCGAAAACCAAAAATACAAGATAGAGGAAAGTATCAAATGAGTAAGGAAAGAGTATTATTATTTTATCCGCCCGGAGCGCTTTTTCAGAGGGGCGAGGATCGCTGTCAGCAAAATATTGATGACGGCTCCGCACAGGCAATGCGTGCCTGTAACGATTTGGGCTATGCCGCCGCAATTTTGATGAAAGGCGGTTACGAGGTAAAGCTTCAGGATTACCAGACACAAGGAGATACCTTTGATGCACTGATAAGGGATATGGATGCGTTTCAGCCGGATATGATCATGATGAGCATCACGAATACAACGATTTTTGATGATATCAAGGTTGTAAATACCTTAAAAGAAAAGTATGATCCGATTGTTGTGTTAAAGGGCGCGCTCTTTTTTGATCCGGAACAGGCAATGCTTGATCTGCTTGATCTGTCAAATGTTGACTATTTGATTGGCGGTGAAATTGATTTCTGCATCGGAAAAATTGCGGATTATTGTTTTAAAGGCATCGGAACGCCCGCGGAAATCAACAATATCTTATATAAAGACGAAAACGGCAAAATCGTTCCGACGAAGTTTCATGTGTGGGACGATGACCTTGACGCACAGCCGTTTCCCGCAAGAGAGTTGATGCGCAATGAGCTGTATATCCGTCCCGATACGAAAGAGCCGATGGCGACAATCCAGACTGCAAGAGGCTGTCCGAGTCAGTGCGTGTTCTGCTTGACGCCCGAAATATCAGGAAAGCGTGTGCGCTTTCGCAGTCCTCAAAATGTACTGGATGAAATGATTGAGTGTTATGAGAAGCATCACATCAGAAATTTCTTTTTTAAGGCGGATACCTTTACGATTGACCCCGCGTGGGTGCAGAAGATGTGCGAGCTGATTATTGACTCAAAACTCTACGGCAAAATTGAGTTTACCGCAAACTCACGCGTGCGTCCGCTCAAAAAAGAAACACTGGAACTGATGAAAAAAGCGGGCTGTTTCCTGGTAGCGTTTGGCTTTGAATCGGGCAGTGACGAGATGCTTAAAATAATGCGAAAAGGGACAACAGTGGAAGAAAACAGACAGGCTGCAAAGTGGTGTAAGGAAATCGGTCTGCGCTTTTGGGGATACTTCGTCATCGGGTTTCCCTGGGAGAAAAAGGAGGATATCCTTTTGACCAAGAAGCTTGTGATGGAGACCGATCCGGACTTTATCGAAGTCACGATCGCGCTTCCCTTTTACGGAACGCCGATGTATGAGACCTGTAAACAGGAAAATTTGCTTGAAAAGTCGGTGCTTGGAAGTGATTTCTTCCATTCCAGCACGAAAGGAACCATGTACCTGACGCTGGAAGAAGTCATGAAGCTTCGAAAAAATATACTGCTTAGCTTTTACTTAAGACCGAAGTATATCATTCGACGGATGGGGGATTGCGTGAAAGACCCCGGTATTTTTGTACAGTATGTAAAGTATGGACTGAAATTGGTCATCAATCTGTTTAAGACCAAATAACAGGTCTTGAAAACGGAGAGGCTTTGACGAAACAGTAAGGATATGATATAATGAGCGTTAGCGAGAAGAGCATGCTTGCATGTTCGGCGAGCGGCGAATGATGATCATAAAATGCAATTTTATGATATACTGAATGCAATAAAACACGAAGGACAAGGAGAATCCAATATGGCATTAAAGGAATTAAATACATATACGATAAATGATATATACGAGCTTCCCGACGGACAGCGGGCGGAGTTAATCGACGGAAAGGTTTATTATATGGCGCCCTCCACAAGAGGTCACCAGCGAATCGTAGGAGAGCTCTTTGCGACAATCCGTGAGCACATCAGAAAAAATAACGGAAAGGGCGAGGTTGACATTGCTCCGTTTGGCGTATTCATAGACGCTGACGATAAGAGTTATGTGGAGCCGGATATCTGTGTGATCATGGATCCGAACAAGCTGGATGATAAAGGCTGTAACGGCGCTCCCGATTGGATTATCGAGGTTGTATCCCCTGCAAGCAGAAAAGTCGACTATACGACGAAGCTTTTTAAGTATCGTTCCGCGGGGGTGCGTGAGTATTGGCTAGTCGATTTTGAAAAGAGCCGAGTCATGGTCTATAATTTTTCGCAGGACGATATGACGGAGTACAGCTTTACGGAGGATATTCCGGCGGGAATCTATTCCGATCTTGTTATTCGGATGTCAAATCTTGAACTGTAAAAAATTTTTTCCGTATATTGCCAAATGATGAAAAATCGGATATGATATAAGTAATGAAATATTGGATAAAAGATTGATATAAAAATAACAAGAAAGGGTGATTGTTATGCGCGGTATTACAAAAATTCAATCAGTGACAGGCTACGGACAGATTGCCAGCGGTAAAAAGATTAACCGTGCGGCGGATAATGCTGCCGGGATGGCGATTGCGAATAAGTTAAAAGCAAATGCAAGTGCGACAAAAGTAGCAACGAGAAATACCAGAGAGGGTATTAATGTCACGAATATTGCAGACGGCGGATATGACAGCATCATGGAGAGATTACAAAGCGTCAGAGAACTTGCCGTTAAGGCGATGAACGGTACAAACAGTGATGACGACAAACGAATCATACAGGACGAGATTAATCAGCAGCTTTCCGGCATCAATGAATCGGGCAAGAATACAATTTACAATCAGACAAAACTGATGGACGGCAGTATGGCGACGATGGATATTGCAAGCAATCCGACTGGAAAGGGCAGCCGAATTCAACTTGAAAATGCAAGCCTTGACGCGCTTGGATTGGCAGGGTTCAGTGTGACAGGCGGCAAGATTGATCTTGACGCGATCGATAAGGCAATTGATAAAGTAAGCGCCGACAGAAGCAAGTTAGGCGCAAACGCAAACGGGCTTGCGGCAAGAGAGCGTTCTAATCAGGTGGCTTATGAGAACATGACGGCAGCACAGAGCCGCATCGAGGATTTGGATGTCGGAAAGGCATCGACAGAGTTAAAACGCGACGAGGCTTTGCAGAAAGCTCAGATTGCAATGTTCAAAAAGCAGAGAGAACAAGAGGCAATGATTACAAAGATTATGTAAACAATATAAAGCGGATAAAAAATCCCCTACAGTATTCTGTGGGGGATTTTTTAGTTCTAAAATTATATCCCATATCAAAATCCCCTTATTTCTGAATTGTTTGTATTAAACGGAATACCTGTTCAACAGTGGCACTCATATTTTTTCTTGCATTGTCCGGATCCATAGCCTCCTGCAAGGTCTGCACACCTCTCAGAATTGGGAAAAACGCATCAATTCCATGTTCATTGCAGGCAACGGCGTCTTCTGTCACACAGCCTGAGAATGCAATTACTTTTTTGTCATGTTTTTTTGCAAGTCCGGCAACGCCAATTGGAGCTTTGCCAAATACAGTCTGCCCGTCAAGCCGTCCCTCTCCGGTTACAACGATATCGGCTGACGTGATATAGTCCTCCAACTTTGTTTCCTCCAAAACAATCTTAATTCCGGATTCTAATACAGCATTGGTGTAGGAAAGAAAGGCAAATCCCAGACCTCCTGCCGCGCCTGTTCCAGCTTGCTTTGCATTGGCATGAGGATACTTCTCGGTAGTCAGCTTTGCATAATTGACAAGCCATTCATCCATTTGCTTGATCATTGTCGGCGTTGCGCCTTTTTGTGGTCCAAAGACAGCGCTGCAGCCCTGTTCTCCACACAAAATATTTGTTACATCACATGCAATTTTAAAGGTACATTCTTTTAATTCCGGTAAGACATCTTCGTCCGTAATGGACACAAGTTCCTTTAACCCTTTTGCGCCAAACGGAACCTGTTTTCCGTCTTTGTCAAGCATACCGTAGCCTAATGCCTGCAACATACCGATTCCGCCGTCGTTTGTAGCGCTTCCGCCAATGCCGATAATGAAGTGTCTGCATCCTTTGGAGATTGCGTTCTTGATCACTTCGCCAACCCCGTATGTAGTCGTGTTCAGCGGATTTCTGTCCTGCTCGGTGACAAGAGTAACGCCTGCCGCACCCGACATTTCAATAATGGCTGTCTGTGTATCCTCAATGATGCCGTATACACATTTTACAGGTTTGCCTAATGGTCCTGTTACGTCAATGCTTTCGAGCTTTCCGTCCATTCCTAAGGTAAGCGCTTCCACGGTACCCTCGCCACCGTCGGCAAGCGGACGGACACACACCTCCGAACCGGGTATCACTTTTGAAATGCTTTCCTTGATAACTTCACCTGCTTTTAAAGAGGATAGGCTGCCTTTGAGTGAGTCAATCGCAACAACTACTTTCATTTATATTGTTCCTTTCCAAAATGTTTTTTATGATAAAGCAAAAACCCCCGCGGCTTATGACAAGCACAGGGGTTTGTTTATCATAAATATAATTAATATTCCATTGCCTTTTCTTCGCCGTTCATCACGCGAAGCGCGCCCTGAGCAAGCGCAAGCAGCTCGTCTTCGCCGGGATATACGGTAAATGGAGCAATCCATTCTGCTCTTTCCTTAAGTGTAGCGACTACGTCAGCTGCGTATGCGATACCGCCCGTCACGATAATCCGGTCAACTTTTCCGTTCAGGACGCATGCCATAGAGCCGATATCCTTTGAAACTTGAAGAAGGAATGCCTCTTTTGCTTCAGCAGCTGTTTTGTTGCCTTCCTCGGCAAGCTTTGATACCTCACGCATATCGTTTGTGCCAAGATAAGCGTTAAATCCGCCCTTTCCAATCAGCTTGCTGTATACTTCTTTCTCGGTATATTTTCCGGAAAAGCACATTTTCACGAGTGCAGCGCAGGGAACGCCACCGGCACGCTCGGGAGAGAATGCGCCGTCGCCGTCAAATGCGCTGAATACGTCGATAACTTTGCCGTTTTCATGTGCGCCGACAGAAACGCCGCCGCCCATATGTACCACGATTAAACGCAGTGACTCGTATGGTTTGCCGATTTCATTCGCATATCGTTTTGCAACTGCCTTTTGGTTCAGCGCATGGAAAATACTGCCGCGCGGAAGTTCCGGAACGCCGGAATATCTTGCAATCGGCATCAGCTCGTCAACTACGACAGGGTCAACGATGTAAGAAGGAACGCCAACAGAATCCGCGATTTCCTTTGCAAGAATGCCGCCAAGGTTAGAAGCGTGCTGTCCTTGTACCCCAATCTTTAAGTCGGCAAGCAGTGCGTCCGTTACTGCGTATGTGCCGCCTGAAATCGGCTTTAACATACCGCCGCGTCCGACTACGACATTGAGTGACTTGATATCAAAATTCTTTTCCGCTAATAAGTCCGTGATAATTTTCTTTCTAAAATCCTTTTGGTCTACAATCGTGGCATACTGCGAAATCTCTTCGGTAGAATGTCTTAATGTTTCCTCAAACAATAAATTTTCGTCCTCGAAAACACCGATTTTTGTAGAAGTAGAGCCCGGATTGATAATCAGACTTTTGATTGACATATTGCTATTCCTCCCTTTATTTCGATTTTTTCATCGCTTCCGCAACAACTGCAGCAAGCGCAATGGAATTCAGTTTTGCTTCAAACGAATCAGAACGAGATGTCAGAATAACCGGTGCAGCAGTACCCGTTAAAATATTACCGTTCTTAACATCGCACAGATGCGTCAGCACCTTGTATACAAGATTTCCTGCATGGATATCCGGGAATAAAATGACATCCGCGTCGCCCGCAATCTTTCTGTCCGTGCCGCCTTTGTGTGCAGCAGCAGCGCTGTCGATTGCCATATCCATAGAAAGCGGTCCGTCGATCACGCAGCCTGTAATCTTGCCTTCTGCATTCATCTTTGCAAGCTCATCGGCATCAACCGTACAAGGCATCTTGGGGTTTACAACCTCAACAGCGGCAACCGGAGCAACTTTCGGATTTGCAATACCGCAAGCGTGGCAGACCTCAACTGTATTGTTAATAATAGCAACCTTATCTTCCAATTCCGGATATGTCATAAAAGCAACATCCGATAAGAATAAAAGGCGGTCAATGCCCTTAATCTCAAACACGCATACATGGGAGAGCGCTCTGCCGGTGCGAAGTCCGACTTCTTTATCCAAAACGCTCTTTAAGAAATTCTTTGTGTCAATCAGTCCCTTCATGTACATATCAGCCTTGCCGTCATGAACAAGCTTGACAGCCGTAAGCGCCGCCTGTACATGATCCGGCTCGTTGATAATCTCAAAGCCCGCCAGATCAATATTCATTTTGGCAGCGATTTCTCTAATCTTTGCTTCCTCACCGACTAAAATTGCGTCAGCGATACCCTTTTCTTTTGCCGCCTGTACAGCCTCCAATACCGGCTCGTCTTCTGCAACGGCAACGGCAACTGTCTTGCGGTCGCACTCGTAAACTTTTTTCAGTAAATCTTGAAACCCTTTACTCATTTGAAATCCTCCATTCCTGCAATCGAAATCCCTCGTTTATCGATAAATCTAAAATTTTTCTCGTTAAAATAATAACACTTTCATAAACGACGGTCAAGGCAATCGCACGAAAAGATTTTTTCGGAAAAGATTTTTGAATTTGCCGCGCTAATTGGCGCTGCCCATTCGAATGACAAAATCGGCTGCCGCAATAGAGCTTGGGCGATGTGCGATCATCAATATAGTGCGTGTGCCTTTCAGGTTTCGAATTGCGTCCTGTACGAGCGTTTCCGATTCGTTATCCAGCGCGGAGGTCGCTTCGTCAAGGATAATAAGCGGGGCATTTCGGATAATGGCACGTGCAATCGCGATGCGCTGTCTTTCACCGCCCGAGAGCGTGTTGCCGCGCGCTCCCAAAACCGTGTCGTAGCCGTTTGGCAGACGGGTAATGAAATCATGTGCGTTTGCCGCTTTTGCCGCCGCAATAATTTCCTCGCGGTTCGCGCCGCATTTTCCGTAGGAGATATTTTCCGCAATGCTTGTTTCATACAAATAAGGCTCTTGCGGAACATAGGCGATCTGTGCGCGGACTTCCTCCAGCGTAAGGTCGGCGTATGATTTGCCGTCGATGGCTAGACACCCTTTTTGAGGTGGATAAAAGCCCAATAAAAGCTTCGTAAGCGTACTTTTTCCGCAGCCGGATTCTCCCGCAATGGCAACAAAACTTCCTTTTTTGATTTTCGCGGAAAAATCCTCCAAGACAACATTGTTTTCATTATATGAAAAACAGATATTCTGCATCGTAAGCATGGCATCATCCGTGGTGTCATCTATACTATCCTGACAGAGCCAATGCTCTGGTTCTTCTTCCATATCGAGGAAGGCAAAGATTTTCTCCGCATTGCCGATACAGCCCATCATCTGCGGCAGATACAGTCCGATATCCAAAAAGACATAGCGGAAAGTACCGTACAATGTATAAATCGCTGATAAGTTTGCAAGACTGACGCGCCCAAGCGACACGAACCATACACCAAGGCCAAGAGAGGCTAACGCGCCTGCTAAGTCAAAGAAACAGTTGAGGCTCTCTAGTCCAGCCGATAGGCGGTTTGTATGTTTTTGCGTACGATAGTAGTCGATGCCGGCATCTTCGTATTCGCTTGTCAGCTTTGTGCCGACAGGAAAAATCTTAACAAGCTCCATTCCGGTCAGAATATTCGTCAGTTTTTCGAGCAGAAGCGCATTTTTATCGGAAAGCCGTCTACCTGCTTTTTTCATAGGTTTCGCAAAGAGGCTATTTCCCACAAAGGCAAGGAAACTAATTCCGATAAAGCACAACGTAAGCTCCGGGCTGAAATAAAACATCGGAATCAGATATACAATGGCAGAAAGGATTGCGGCAAGAAGGCGCCGCAGTCTTGAGGTGTAGATATCGGAGGCTTTCTGCGTGTCAAAAATAAGGGTTGACATAAAATTGCTGCTGTGGTTTTGCTCATAGTAGGACATCAGCAGCCGCATTGCTTTGGAAAATACAAGCTTTTCGACAGTGCCGGTAGCTGTCCGTCCTTCAATATTGTAGCGTATAATACTGAAACGCCAGAGCAGCAGACAACATACCAGAGCGGCGAATGTTCCGAACACCGGTGCAAAAACGTGTTCCATACTGCCTGCCTGTGCTGCCGTGATAATATGTTTTAAAAGGTAGGAATTGGCAATTCTGCCGCCCGCCTGTCCCAGTGTAGACAGAAAAATCGCCAATATGTAAATGGGAAGTCTTTTTCCCATAAGCTTCATAAAACGGATAAACGTCTTAAACATTTTCTGCAAGCTCCCTTCCATATAGTTCCGCATAAATTCCATGCTGTTCCAACAATTCCCGATGACTGCCGGACTCCGCGATCTTACCGCCGCTTACGACATAGATCCGCTGCGCGTTTTGCACTGTGGAAAGACGGTGCGCTATGGTGATAACGGTTTTATGGGCTGTTATTCGTTCAAGCGCCTCCTGTATTTTTGCTTCCGATTCNATATCAATCGCGGCAGTNGGCTCGTCTAAAAGCAGGATNGGCGCATTTTTNAAAAACGCCCTTGCGATGGAAATGCGCTGCCTCTGNCCTCCNGAAAGACGCACGCCGCGCTCGCCGACAAGCGTGTCATATTGTTCGGGNAGCTGCATGATAAAATCATGGATATTTGCGTTTTTACAGGCAGTGATNATTTCCTCNTCCGTGGCGTGTTCTTTTCCGCAGGCNACATTTTGCCGAATCGNTTCGGGGAACAAAAATACATTTTGGGAAACCTCCGAGAAACAGCTTCTTGCCGCTTGGAGCGTCCATTGGTCGAAAGAGTGTCCGAACAGTTTGTATTCACCGCCGCTTTTTTCATAAAAACCGCAGAGCAGTTTAAAGATTGTCGANTTTCCCTCTCCNGAGCCGCCTACGAAGGCAATATGAGCGCCTGCCTCAAGGGAAAAGGTNACNCCGTTTANNACNTGNCNGGTTTGCTCCTTGTCATAAGAAAACGTGACATTGTCCCATGTGATCGCGTAACCGTCTGTATCACAAGAGAGCGGGGCATAGTCGCTGCCGTCTGACCGCTCGGGCTGCTGGCGGTAGATTTCNTGGATTCGTTTTAGCGATACGCCGATTTCGCGGAAGTCNTTGGCNCAGAAAATGATATCGCCGAGCGGACCTAANATTCTGCCGAGAAGCACNGCAAAGGCAAGCAANTCCCCGATGGTAATNCTGTNGTTTACGACCTCATACAGCGCAAACAGATAGCANACGATTACGGGAATGGTCGTNATNACATTNTNGAGCACCCAGCTTAGGGAAGAAATGCGTGTGCTTTTACATGCCTGNGCNACCATATTATCGATNACCGTGTCAATTTTTTGTTTTTGNANCGGATACAGATTGTAGCTTCTGCCGACTACGATTCCGTTGATNGCGTCATTTGCCAGTTCCGTNCGCTCNTCCATATGTACGCGGAGTTTCTGCGCGAGCATTGCCAGTTTTTTGGACAGAAAATCNGTCACAAGCAGCATNANAGGATAGCCGGCAAACAGTACGATGATTAANCGGGGGTCCATTCTGACAAAGTATACCGTCGCNGTCAATACGGTGATGATATTGACAANCAGCTNNGGCAGAATTTCCGAGAAAAAGCGTCCCAATTCTTCCATATCGGAGATGAGNCTTGTCATAATATTTCCNGCGCCTTTTTCATCAAAGTAGGAAAAGGGCAGNCGNACAAGATGCTTCCCCAGANAGGNGCGAACCTCTTTTTGNACCGNCGCGCTGTAATGTTTTCCGGAGATACTTTTNAAATANGCTGTTATNGTGCCAAGNACAACCANCACAAGAAGCGGAACGATAAATNCCGAAAANNGAATCGGCTCTCCCGCAAACATNGCATCGGCAGCAGTAGCGATATAGTCATTTCCCAGAATNACGATTTCGCTGGAAACAAAAGAAAANATAATAAAAAAGANTAANAGATATCCNTNGCGNAAACTTAGNTTTACCATTTGATNGAACCCTCCATTCGGACTTTTTGATCCGGATATTCCGTGTTTTTTTCNATTCTTCCGATGATGCTGCATCGATGATACTGCTCGATGATTTCCANGGCNCGNNNGCTTTGGTCNTTTGCAACAACAATGAGCATTCCNATNCCGAGCGAAAAATTCCGCAGAAANGTTTCCTCGTTCATCAGATTTAATCCATTCAGATAGCGAAACAGCGGCAGNCGCGGAACTTCGGANATACAGATGCACGCNCTNAGNCCTTCCGGCATCGTGAAATAGACACTTGAGTTGAACAGGGAATTTGTAACAATAAAAATGCCGTGTATTAGGTTATTTGCGACTAACTCNGTAATCGCATCNAGNTAGGCGGCGTTTGGCTCTATCAATGCGTCCATAAAGGTATGTTTGTCNTCTANCTTTGCGTAGAGCATTTCCGGCTTTTTATCAATCATTACNTTGACAAACGGATAACTTGTCCCGTAGATTCCNTCTGAATGCAGCCCGATGATGCAATCTCCGGGAGCGATTTCGTTCCCTGTGAGAATGCTTTTTTTGTCTGTCATTCCGANGATTGTCGCNNTGATTTTGTATTCGNACAGGNNGNTANTTGACNGCNTGTGCGNCAACCTCCATGCCCGCAAATATCATTTTNTTGTACTCACAAAATTCTTTGAATGCTTCGCCCATCATCANAAGCTGTCCGCTGTCATTGTTTCCGCAAACGACNTGCGCNTGNANAAGGGTAGGTTTTATGCCGAAACGGGCNAGATTGTTTGTGGCGTTTGCNGCCAGATCAAGACAGATTTCACGGTCATATCCGTGCTCCATNGCAAAGCGTTCNTTNGAACCGGGAANGTGNGTGGCAAGTACNCAGACAGGNTCNTCCATTNNGGCAATATNCGGTTTGAAAAATACAGGGTCTGTATAGTGGGCGTAGAGCAGCATCTCGTCCTCGGTGANCAGTTCGTCCAGCCTTCTTTTNGTNAGATAAAGCTTTCTGACATCCAGTCCNGTATCCATGTACGTAAGGGTCTTTTTTTCATTGGAAAGNCCGTTNAGCAGAAAGTCGACCGTTGTATCCAGTNTCCGTGCNATTTCNTANATCATNTCGACNGAGGGNAGGCTGCTNCCCTGTTCCCATCTTGAAACTGCCTGATAAGATACATTGAGCATATCGGCAAGATGCCGNTGGGTCATTCCTTTTTGTTTTCGCTGTGNNGCGATTGCATTTCCGACNTTTTCTCTGTCAAGCATANTAATNCCNCCATTCTTGNTAAAGTCTGAAAATTTGNGNGTTTAGGCTTTGTTTNTATTTTAACATAGGTTNAATNGNTCNACAATCAATGAAAAATTGACCAATATNCTNAAAATCAACTGTGGATTGATACAAAAACGTGTAGAAAAACNGAAGGAAAAGCAGTATAATAANCANTAACGGATTTNGAAAGGAGNATGGTTTTCAAAGATGAAAGTTTATGTATATAGTATGCGCGATTTTGATGAAAAACCGGACTTTGAGCGCTTTTGCAAAAAATATGATGTTGCGTGGGAATACACGAACGAAACGCCTTGTATGGAAAATCTTGACAATGCGAAAGGGTTTGACGTTGTCAATATCATNACGACTGTGATTGACAAAAAAATGATAGACCGCTGGCACGAAATCGGCGTGAAGTGCATCGCGACCAGAACCATCGGCTATGACCATATTGATTATGCCTATGCAAAAAGTCTGGGTATGGGTGTGATNCATATTACNTATTCNCCGTCGAGCGTGGCGGATTACACGATCATGATGATGNTNATCGGCTGCCGNAAGCTAAAACACATTATGCAGACAGCGGCAGTGCAGGATTTTACATTGAAGGGGAAAATCGGAACGGANCTTCCAAANTGTACGGTAGGCATNATCGGCACGGGAAAAATCGGAAAGACTGTCATNGANCATTTGCGCGGCTTTGGCTGTAAAATACTTGCTTATGACATTTATGAGAGCGATGCNGTGCGCGAATATGCGGAGTACGCAGAGCTTGANAAAATTTTCACAGANTGTGATNTTATTTCGCTNCATGCGCCCGCAACNNGNGANAATTATCATATGATTGANAAANNCGCAATNNACAAAATGAAACAGGGTGTCATTCTGATTAACTGCGCAAGAGGNTCNCTGATTGANACACAGGCGCTCATTGACGGNGTNGAGANNGGNAANATCGGTTTTGCGGGACTTGATGTGATTGAACAGGAGAGCGGTCTTTACTATTTTAATCGCGTGGGNGAACCGCTGAACAATCCGCAGCTTGCNGTGTTAAAGTCGTATTCGAATNTCCTTGTCACGCCGCACACNGCTTTTTATACGGACGAGGCAGTGGCAAATATGGTGGAGAATTCGATTTTGTGNGCGAAGGACTATATTGAGGGCAGAAAGACGGTATTTGAGGTTTGACAGCGTGGAATATTATTCATTGAATCAATATCTGAAAGACACCTNCGGACAGAAGGTTTATAAAATTGCGTTGGACGGNGGTTTTACCTGTCCCAACCGAGATGGAACTTTGGGAATAAGGGGCTGTATTTTCTGCTCGGGAGCNGGNTCCGGTGATTTTGCCGAGAGNAGNNNNCTTTCNNTTACCNAGCAGNTTGAGCGNGGAAAAAAANGGATAGAGCAAAAGTATCGNGACGGAAAATATATTGCCTATTTTCANGCATTTACGAATACATACGCGCCCGTGGANCGGTTAAGAGNNTTNTANGAAGAAGCGATGTCCTGTNCGGATGTGGTGGCGCTTTCNATTGCGACAAGACCGGATTGNCTGCCCGATGAGGTCGTGGCGCTGCTTNCAGAATTAAATCAGAAAAAGCCTGTCTGGGTNGAGCTTGGATTGCAGACNATTCACGANAAAACNGCAGATTANATTCGNAGAGGATATNCGTTATCCGTTTATGATGATGCCGTGATGCGNTTGAAAAAAGCGGGNATACAGGTNATTGTCCATGTCATTCTCGGACTTCCGGGNGAAACGACAGAAGAGATGAAAGACACCGTTTCTTATGTGGGNAAAAGCGGAGCGGACGGAATNAAGCTGCAATTACTNCATGTGATCAAAGGAACNGATNTGGAAAAGGAGTATCTGGCAGGAAGCTTTCGNACACTNGAAATGGAGGAGTATGTTAATCTGGNAGCNGAATGNATNGCGCTNCTNCCCGAANATATGATCATCCATCGNATGACAGGAGANGGGGCNCGGTCAANGCTNGTNGCGCCGCGTTGGAGTACAGATAAAAAGAGGGTTCTNAATGCATTGGCGAAAGCGATTAGNGAAAAGGNGAGAGTGCATACATGATGACGCAGTTTTTGAGAACGGAATTGCTGCTTGGAGAAGAGGCAGTCAAAAAGCTGTCCGCCGCAAGAGTTGCGGTTTTCGGAATCGGCGGTGTGGGAGGATATACATGTGAAGCGCTTGTGCGCAGCGGNGTCGGGGCATTCGACTTNATTGATGNTGACAAAGTATCNCTGACAAATCTNAATCGTCAGATTATCGCGACACAAAAGACAATCGGNAGAGATAAGGTGGAAGTGATGAAAGAGCGNATGCTTGACATNAATCCTGACACGGATGTCAGAATNTATAAGCGNTTTTTTCTGCCGGAAAACGNAGANGAATTNCCGTTTGCGGAGTATGATTATATTGTNGATGCGGTCGATACNGTNACNGCCAAAATTGCGCTTGTGATGAAAGCNNAGGAGAAAGGGATNCCTGTTATTAGCAGCATGGGAGCGGGNAATAAACTGAATGCNGANATGTTTCGTGTTTCCGATATTTATCAAACAAATGTCTGTCCGTTGGCAAAGGTGATGCGCAGAGAACTGAAAAAGCGGGGCGTTGAGAAATTAAAGGTTGTGTATTCCGAGGAAAAACCGATAAAGCCGTGCGCGGACAGCCTCTTTGATACGGATGCAGATCAGGAACATTCGCAGAAAAGAGCCATTCCTGGAAGCGTTGCATTTGTGCCGTCCGTAGCAGGACTAATTATCGCGGGCGAGGTCATTAAAGACTTGTGCGGGATAAAACAGTAAGTTTGCAAAGACATGAGATAAATGTTAAGATAATATCAATTGACAACAAGGAGGAAAATAGATGAGAATTGCGGATTTATACGGAAAGGGAAAAACGGTTTTGTCGTTTGAGATTTTTCCGCCGAAGAAGGACAGCGAATTAAAAAGCATTGATGCGACGTTGGAAATTTTGTGTGAATTAAAGCCCGATTTTATCAGCGTGACTTTTGGCGCGGGCGGCGGTTCCAACCGCAACAAAACGATAGAGCTTGCGAAAAAAATCAAGTATGAATATCATGTGGAACCGGTTGTTCATCTGACCTGTCTGGCGTATGACAAATCGGAAATCGA
Organism: Lachnospiraceae bacterium; assembly: GCA_014804345.1. Classification (GTDB taxonomy): domain Bacteria; phylum Bacillota; class Clostridia; order Lachnospirales; family Lachnospiraceae; genus COE1. The sequence goes on from JAAUZZ010000023.1 coordinate 85,666, forward strand.
TACGTTTTCCAAGGTGTTAAAAAGCGAGGGAATCGAAAATATTCTCGCGCTTAGAGGCGATCGGAATCCGAATATTGCAGAAAAAGATGATTTTAAACATGCTTCCGATTTGATCACATATCTGAAGGAGCGGGAAGATTTTTGTATCGCCGGCGCTTGTTATCCGGAGTGTCATCCGGACTCTGCAGACAGAGTGAGCGAGATGCGGAATCTGAAAAAGAAAGTGGACGCGGGAGCAGAACTTTTGCTCTCCCAACTCTTCTTTGACAATGAACGTTTTTATCGTTTTTATGAGGACTGCCGTATCGCTGGAATTGAAGTTCCGGTTGATCCGGGCATTATGCCTGTGATCAATGCCTCCCAGATTAAGCGCATGGTGACCATGTGCGGCGCATCTTTTCCGGAGCGTTTTGAAAAGATTATCCACAAATTTGAGGACAATAAGGACGCGCTTTTTGATGCAGGAATGTCCTATGCGCTCAGTCAGATTATCGAGCTAATCACAAACGGCGTAGAGGGAATTCATTTGTATACGATGAACAATCCGGCGGTAGCAAGAAGAATTTGTGAGGGCATCAAAAACATTGTAGCGTGCAACAGGGAAAACTCGTGACACACCCTTTGCGACAAACGGCATACAGTATAATAATGACCTGAAAAGGGGTAATGCCGTGACTTGCAGAGATCGAATTTTATCGAACGAGTATGCTGATTTGGTGGTAAATTTTATATTGCCTGAGGAATACGAATATGACAGACCGACGGATACTTGCCGTCACGTTATCAATGAAGATTTACAGGTATACTATATTAACAGGGGATTGATACCGGAGCTGCGTTATGCCAGTTCGTCGTATTCGTTTGTGCCCAAATGCTACGGACTGATGCAGATACAGTCGGGTACAAATCTGAATACATTAAGTCTTTCCGATGCCGGAATATTATCTGCGCAAAGGCCGCCGCTGGAATTGACGGGAAAAAACGTTGTAATTGCGTTTATCGATACGGGAATCCGTTATCAGGATACGGTATTTCGCGATGCGACAGGGAACAGCCGTATCCTTGCGATATGGGATCAGACCATTCAGACAGGCAATCTTCCGGATGGATTTGAGTACGGCTCCGAATATACACAGGAGAACATCAACGAAGCGCTTCGAAGCGACAATCCGCTGCAAGTCGTGCCGAGTACGGACACCAACGGGCACGGGAGCAAGATGGCGGCAATCGCGGCGGGAAGTTCCATAGAGAACGGGAGCTTTCTTGGAGCGGCGCCCGATTCGCAGATTGTTGTGGTAAAACTAAAGGAAGTAAAGCCCTACATACGGGAATACTATAAAATTCCAAACGGTGTGCCGTGTTATGGGGAAACAGATGTTCTACTTGCGCTTGCGTATCTTCAAAAATTTGTGAAAATACTGCAAAGACCGATGGTGGTATGTTTGGGGATCGGTACAAGCACAGGCGATCACGCGGGTTCAGGTTCGCTCGAAACATATATTGATCTGTTATCCCGCAAAAAAAGTCAGGTCTATGTCATTGGCGGAGGGAACGAGGGGAACGCTTCCCATCATTTTCATGGCGAGATTACGACGAGGGAAACGTATAAAGACGTTCAACTGCGTGTCGATGATAACGAGCAGGGCTTTATCATGGATTTGTGGGGAGAAGCGCCGTATTCTTACAATGTTACCGTGCGCACGCCAGGCGGCGAGGGAATTCAGTCGATTAATCCGCGAAGCACACAGCCGCAGGAGTTTACCTTCGTGTTTGAAAAGACCAGAATTATCATAGAATATTTCTGGGTAGAGCAGACCTCGGGTGCGCAGCTGATTCGTTTTCGGTTTACAGATCCTACGCCGGGAGTCTGGAATATTCGTGTGAGCGCGGCGGGCGATGTATCAGCGGGTATTTTTGACATCTGGCTTCCGATCACACAGTTTTTATCCTCCGCGACCTATTTTTTGGAATCGAATCCGCAGATTACGATCACGGAGCCGGCATACGCAAGAGGTGCGATCACGGTGGCGAACTATCAGTCGGCAAACGACAGTATTGCGCCCTCGTCGGGACGCGGCTATGCAAGGGACGGTTTTATTGTGCCCGATATCGCAGCCCCCGGAGTCAATGTATCGACGCCGTTTGGCAGCGCAAGCGGTACCAGCATTTCCGCGGCGATCACTGCGGGAGGGTGCGCACAGCTTCTTGAATGGGCGGTTGTCCGGCAAAATGACGTATTTGTCAATTCCACGGACATCAAAAATTATCTGATCCGCGGAGCAAACAGGGAAGCTTATCTGGAATATCCCAACAGAGAGTGGGGGTATGGAAGCCTTGACGTGTCAGGAGTATTTGAGTTTTTTGCAAATCTTGGATAAAAAGGTTGTGCGGGGTAAGAGACATATTATATAATGATTACTATAACTGCTGTTTGAAGCAGCAATATTTGATCATATGATGAGGAAAAGGAATGCTTGAATCATGGAAAGTAAGAAGAAACAAAAGACAATCCAAAAGACAATCAAACAAAAAATCGTATCCAATGTAATGACGACATCCATCTTGTTGGGAATCTTGTTGATGGTGTCAATGATCATCAGCAATATCATATCCACTAGACATATTTTGCTGGATAATATGCAGATGATGGCAAAAGTCGCATCGCAGGATATCAGCGCCAATCTGCATCTCTTGACGGACAGGATAGCGAATTTGTCGATAGAAGAGGTTCTGACAGATGAACATGCGGATATAGAGGCAAAACGAAGCGTATTGGAAGAGCGGGAGAGCCGCATTGAATTTGTCTGGCTTGCTGTTTATGATGTGACCGGTGCGAAGTTATACGGAGATGAGATTGCGCCGCAATCAGCAGCAAATCGCAAGCAGTATCAGGCGATGACACAGACGGACAATATTGCTATTGGAGTGCCTGTGTATGAGAACGGGATATGGCAGATGGAAGTAGGCGGACCTTAAAAGAAAGACGGGGAGGGCTGCGCTTATCTGCTCGGAAGCGAAAAGAATGATATATTGAATGATGTGCTCGGAAATATGAATATCGGAGCAAACGGAAATGCCTATATTTTGGATGAGGATGGAACGATCATTGCGGACCGGCAGACAGAGCATATGGAAGCGCACGATAATATTTATGAGTTATACGGCTCAAAAATGAACAATAAAGTATTTGATGCAATGCTAAGGTTTGAAACAGGGGCGGGCGGCGCTATGATCCATTATGCATATCATTATGTAGCTTATTCTCCTGTGGCGGGAACGAACTGGACGATGGTAATTGACGCCCCGAATTCGGACTTCATGGGTATTCTTGTGGTGACGATGGTTGTCTGTATCGCATTATGCGTTTTGATGGTAATGTGGGCAATTTCCTATAGTGGAAAAATGAGTGGGAAAATTTCGGATTCTCTGGCGCTTGCCACCGGCAGAATGGCTTCCTTGGCAGAAGGAAATTTAAAGGAGCCGGTCGTGATTGCCCAAACCGGTGATGAAGCACAAGTGATGACGGAGGCTTTAGCGAAAACCGTTGTGAATATTGACCATTACATAGAGGCGTTGGGAAACTGTCTTGAATATCTTTCGCATGGAGATTATGCTCAAGAAGTGCCAGACAGCTTCGTCGGTGATTTTGTGGCGATGCGGGAAGCTTTAGAGCGCATTACAGATTCGTTAAACCTTACCATGCGTAAGATCCAGAATTCTTCGGAGGCAATCAACCAGAATTCTTCGGAAGTATCGGATTATGCCAAGCGATTATACGATGGTTCCAAGGAGCAGGAAAAGACGTTGGATCGTTTGAGCGGCAGTGTTGATATCATTATTGACCATATTGGTCAAATAGATAAAAGCGCATCTAATGTAAAGCGCTTTGCAGAGGGCGCTCAGGAAAAGGTGGATCAGGGAAAAGCGCAGATGGACAGCATGATGGCGGATATGGAAAATATTTATTCCAGCATGCAGGAAATTATCAATATCAGCCGTATGATTGCCGATATTTCCGAGGAAACCAGTCTGTTGTCTTTAAATGCATCGATTGAGGCGGCACGTGCCGGAGAAGCGGGGAAGGGATTTGGCGTTGTGGCGCAGCAGATCGGAATGTTGGCAGAACAGACGGCCCAGGCGCTGCAGCAGACAGAGGGCATGATAGCCCAGGCAAACGCTTCGATTGATACCGGCATGAAAACGGCGCAGCAGACGGAAGAGTCGTTCAAGGAAATTTATGAAGTTACCAAAGAATTTCACGGTGTTTCCAATCAGATTGAAGTGATTGCCAGAGAACAGCAGGAGGCGGTTGCTCAAGTATCCGAGGAAATCCAAAAAGTATTGGAAGTGGCAGGAGCCAATCAGGAATTATCGGAAAGGACAGATGAAACGGCGGCGCGGTCTTTGCAGCAGGCAAAGGAATTGGAACAGGTAGTGGAAGCAGTTACATTGAGGGAGGAAAGATAATGAGACGTAGAAAGATTTATTTAGCAGTTGCAAGTGTGTGCTTAGTTCTGTTTCTGAGCGGATGCGGTTCCAATCAGATGAAAGACGGATATTATACGGCGGAGATGTCTGACTTTTCCTACGGTTGGAAAGAATATGTGTGCATTTATGTGAAAAATGATGAGATTATTTCGGCGGAGTTCAATGCAAAAGATGAAAACGGTTTTATTAAAGCCTGGGATAATGAATATATGCGCAATATGATGACAAAATCAGAAACCGGGATGTATCCGAACAGGTATACCAGAGAGTATGTGCAGCAGTTGCTTGACGGGCAGAAGGATACGCAGGTGGATGTGATATCGGGTGCAAGCGAGTCAGGAGATAATTTTAAGAAGCTGACAGTGGCAGCCGTTGCACAGGCGCAGAAAGGCGATACCTCGGCGGCGATTGTGCCTTCGGGAGAATAAGAAGAAAAAAGAACCCTCTCACTTGTTTGTAATCGGTGAGGGGGTTCGCAAATTCTTTGAACGCAAGCTGCTGAGCTTGCGTTTTTTATTTTATAGAAAATTGCGACTACATTAACCATTTTGACAAAAAGCGAAGCTTTTTGCTAGATGAGTGCGCCGGCACTCATCTTTTTATCGTTTGATATCGTAATTCATGTTCATCAAATTGCGGATGCTTGCAACATCGTCCGTGATGTTTGCATCGCCGCGGATAGTGTGCTTGATCACGCTGCTTGCGACTGCGAAGTTGACCATATCCATCGGTCTGTAATTGTGCATCATCGCATAGATCAAACCGCTTGCAAACGCGTCACCGCCGCCGACACGGTCGAGAATATTAAAAGTAAATAATTTGCTTTCGAACGTATGGTCTTCATACCACAAAAATGCCTTTAAGCTGTTTTCCGAACCGCTATGTGCATAACGCACATGACGCGCGATACACTTGATATTGGGATAGCGTTCCACAAAGGCGTGGAAGATTTCGTCCTGCTGCTCATAGCTTAACTGTAATGGCACGCCGTCTTTGACATCGCCCTTGGCATGATTTTCCTCGTCTTTCCATAAATGGTAAGGCTCAATTCCAAACAGGACATCCACATAAGGAAGGCACTGTGTACAGAAATCTCTTGCCTGCTCCCATGTCCATAATTTGCTGCGGAAGTTTCCGTCAAAGCTGACCGTCAGTCCCATTTCTTTTGCAACGCGCAAAGAGTTCATGATCAGATTTGCGCAGTTTGGTCCAAGTGCCGGTGTGATACCGCTTAAATGCAGCCACGTAAAACCTTCCAGCAAGGCATGTAAATCCACTTTATTAAAATCATATTCCGTGATCGCACTGTTTTTTCTGTCATAAATAACTTTGCTTGGACGAATTCCATAACCAGTTTCGAGATAGTAGCTGCCAAGACGATGTGTGGGTGTTTCCTCCGGTGTGCTCAAAATAACAGGAGTACAGTGCACATCATTACTGCGCAGCATACGAACTGCGCTTTTTCCCAAACTGTTGTTAGGAACGACGCTGAAAAATGTGCTGTCAATGCCAAGATTTGCAAGGGCCAGAGCAATATTTGCCTCGCTTCCTCCATAGCTTGCTTCAAAACTGGTAGTCATACGAATTTTTTCGTAGTTTGGCGGTGTCAGGCGAAGCATAATTTCGCCGATTGTAATAAATTTGTTTGTGCCGTCATTGTCGCGGAGCAAAGGATTGCTATGTTCCATGAAATACCTCCTTTTGTGGTATGTGTAAATTTTTTGGTTGTTATTACTATTTTAGTCTAATTTTGCAAGTATTTCAATAGAAACAGACGGAAAAATTGTTGAGGCTTTTTAATAATGAATTTTTTCAAATTTTCTCATGCATATTTTACGCAAAAAAACAAATGCTGATAGTGCAACGCAACATTAAAACAAATTGGAGGAAGAAAAGTTATGAGAAAGAAAAATTTGTTAAGAAAACTTGCAGTGGCAGCAGCGATTGCATGTGCGCTTACGCTTTCGCTTTCTGCTTGCGGCAGCAAGAACAAGGTCAATGACAATCAGGATCCGCTCACAGGAGAGGATTTAAACAACACACAGCAGTCGACAGCAAATAACGATGAAAATGGAGACAACAACGGAGAAAATAACGGAGATTTCAGCGATTTTGACGCGATGCTCAATGATGAGAATGCGGCGCCAAATGACATTATGGACTATATCAACACGAACATTGTCAGTGCGGGCGTTGCCGATGTGGAGCGTTTTTTTTCGGGGCTTTTAAGTTTTGGTGATGATATCCGTAATATTGACTTTACAAAATTGAATGACAGCAGACAGTATATGCCCGAAGATATGATCGCGTTTATGGATCTGATGAAGCTTGAAGCGGATTCGCCTTCCATGGTCATGTCCGATCAGGAAAACAGAAAAGTCATCAATATGACACTTTCGGAGATGTTGGAGCGTGCGGCATTATTTGAGCAGCATATTGAGAAATATCCCAATCATGTGACAACCGACGCGGCAAAAAAAATTTATGAGGAGATAGCGACAAACGCTATCTCGGGTGGTTATAACAGCGCAGAAGGAATCGGTCATTATTATAAGGGTGACACAGATAATGAGGTCAATAAAGAAGCATTAAAATATTATCAGCAGTTTGCGGAGGCAAATGCAGACAGCGCGCTTGGTCAGGCCGTGAAAGAATATATCGATGTGCTTCAGACAAATCAGTTTCAGATAAATGACAATATGGAGCAGTTCTACAAGGGGCTGCATACAAAGCTTGATTTAACTTCACGCAGCAATAATACGGGTACAAAGGGTGAATCGTCTGCCACAAAGGAAAGCGGCGCAAACAACAATAAGAATGGCAATAACACGACGGCCGATGCGGCAGACACGGTTATTCAAGGAACAACAGTCAGGTAGCTCATTGACAGGACCACATGCTTGTGATAAGGTGAAAAGCATAAAAGAGGTGTGGTCTATGAAATACATTACGACACTTGTGTCACTTTTTGCTTTCGATAATGCGGTAAAAGATTACATCGAGGCGTGCTGTGAACAGGGAATGGATAAGCCTGTGCTGAGTGGCAGATTTCGGATCAGAAATTATCATAATACAGGGGCGATGTTCAATCTTGGCGGTAAAAACAGAGTAGTGGTAAAGATGCTTTCCCTGGTGTTTAGTGTTTTTATGACCGGCGTATTTGCAGTGACACTTACAACAAAGGGAAATGTGCTTTTAAAAAGTGGGTTAGCGCTGCTTCTTGGCGGGGCATACAGCAACACCTATGACCGTCTGAAAAGACAATATGTAGTTGATTATGTTTCTTTTCACTTTCCGCCAACTGACAGGAAAGAACTGAAAACATTCCAAAAAGCATTTGAGTCTGTGGTGTTTAATCTATCGGATTTTGGAATAATGATTGGAGCCATGCTTATCGTAATAAGTCAAATGGGAAAAGCGTCATGACAGAAAACGGCATGACGCTTTTTGTATATAAAAAGTTGCAATTATTTTGTGATCACGGTTCCCACCTTGTCGTTTATAACGTCCGAGGTTTTATCGAGTGCTGTNATAACGNCCTGNCCGTCTGGNACGGTATCAAGATATTCGATTGCTGCAAGAATCTTNGGAAGCATGTCGGTTTCNCCGAACTGTCCTTCTGCAATAAAGCGTTTCGCTTCCTCGACGGTCATTGATTTTATGGGCGTTTGATTTTCGCTTCCGAAATTCAGATACACATAATCCACGCTTGTAAGNATCAGCAGCATNTCNGCCTTTAAGTCAGAGGCAAGCTTTCCCGCAATACTGTCCTTTTCGATNACGGCAGAAGCGCCCTTTAAAACATGTTGCTGTTCAATGACGGGGATGCCGCCACCGCCGCATGCAATGACGACCTGATCCGCGTCGGCAAGCGTTTTNATCGCTGCAATCTCCACAATGTCGATTGGCTTTGGCGCAGCNACAATCCTGCGATAGCCATCNTCNTGTCTGATGACATAATTTCCNTTATTGATTTCAATATCGGCATCTTCCTTGGACATATATCTGCCGATTGCNTTTTTGGGTTCATAGAATCCTTCATCGTACGGATCTACCGTTACNTGTGTCAAAATCGTGCTCACNGGTTTCGAAATGCCGCGTTTTAAAAGCTCCGACTTGAGGGAATTTTGAATGTCATATCCCACATAGCCTTGACTCATAGCAGAACACACGCACATCGGNGCAGGCGTATAGTCAATATAAATACGGCGAAGCTCTGTCATCGCCTTGTGGATCATGCTGACCTGNGGACCGTTACTGTGTGTAATGGTGAGCTGATAATCNNCNTCCACTAAATCAGCAAGCGCTTTTGCTGTTTTCTTTACTGCGTCAAGCTGTGCCAGGATCGTAGAGCCGAGCGCGTCATGACCCAAAGCGACAACTGCTTTTTTCTTACTCATGGGAATACCTCCGGATTCTTTTTGTNAAAACAATATTGTATTTAGTATATCAAATTCAAAACTATTTGTACACCACTCGGACAGAATTCATTGACATCGGTTTTTGTTAATGTTATAGTAAGAATAGATAAAAAAACGATAGAATTTTCAGCAAAATAAACAAAAGTGTAGTAATTTGAGTAAGTGCACATTCGGGAGGAGCATTTATGACAAACAGAGAGGCACAGATATTTCAGTGGATTGTGGAAAATCCTATGATATCGCAGGAGGAATTGGCTGCAAAGGCGGGAATTGCGCGTTCGTCGGCGGCAGTACACATCTCGAATTTGATGAAAAAAGGGTATATTTTGGGAAAAGGCTATGTAACAAGCGGTCCAAGCTATTGTACGGTCATCGGCGGAACAAATATTGATATTGGCGGAATGCCCGATACAGCGCTCGTAGACAAGGACTCAAATCCCGGAAAAACAGTTTTTTCGCTGGGCGGCGTAGGAAGGAATATTGCGCATAATATGCGTCTTTTGGGACTTAGCGTAAAGCTGATAACGGCTGTCGGTGATGACATATATGCGCATCNGATTATGGAAAGCTGNGAGGAGCTTGGGATTGAGATGCAGGACAGCATTAAAATTTCCAATGAAAATACATCTACTTATTTATACATCGCAGACCAAAACGGTGATATGCAGCTTGCGCTTTCGGACATGCGAATNTANGATCATATTACTCCCGAGTATATACAAAATAAACTTGAGCTTATAAATCGCGGCAGATTGGTTGTCATAGACACGAACCTGCCNGCGNAGACAATNGAATATATNTGNGACAAAAGNAGAACNCCTGTTTTTGTTGATCCGGTTTCCGGCAAAAAAGCGGAAAAATTGTTCCCCGTACTNGATAAGCTGTATGCGATCACGCCGAATCAGTATGAAGCNCAAGTNTTGAGCGGCGTTACGATCAAAAACGATGCGGACTTAGCGGCGGCAGCCGATGCCATTCTCGGAAAAGGTGTTAAAAATGTTTTTATCACGCTTGGAGAAAAAGGCGTTTACTGTGCAAATGAAACAGAAAAATTCATGGTCGCGGGATTAACGGCAAACGCTGTGAGCGCTACGGGAGCAGGGGATTCGTTTATGGCAGGGCTTGCGCTTGGTTTTACAAGAAAGCTTGGCTTAAAAGAGATGACAAGTCTTGGCGTGGCGGCGGCAAGCATTGCGACGGAAAGCGAGTCGACCATCAATCCGATGCTCAGCGTTTCGGAAGTTGAAAAGAGGGCAGGGGTAGAATTTTTGTAAGAGCTGTGCTATAATCGAGAAAAAAAGAAAGGTAGTTTACAAAAATGAATCAATATTTGGATATCGCGCCCGAGGTGGCAAAAGCGCTTGCAGAGAACAAACCTGTAGTTGCATTGGAGTCAACCATTATTTCGCATGGAATGCCGTATCCGCAAAACGTGGAAACTGCTTTAAAGGTAGAGCAGGTGATACGGGAAAACGGTGCGGTTCCGGCAACGATAGCGATCATTGGCGGCAGATTAAAAGCGGGGCTTTCCAAGGAGGAAATCGAATATCTTGGAAAGACGGGTTATGACGTGCCAAAGGTCTCAAGAAGGGATCTGCCTGTCATCGTGGCAAAGAAAATGGACGGCGCAACGACTGTGGCAACGACAATGATCGTGGCAAATCTTGCGGGCATCAAGATCTTTGCAACAGGGGGGATCGGCGGCGTTCACAGAGGCGCCGAAACGACAATGGATATTTCGGCGGATCTCGAGGAGCTTTCCATGACGCCCGTGATGGTAATCTGTGCCGGCGCAAAGTCGATTTTGGATTTGGGACTTACGCTCGAATATCTGGAAACAAAGGGCGTTCCCGTTATCGGTTACGGAACGGAGGAACTTCCTGCATTTTATACAAGAAAAAGCGGATTTGGCGTTGACTATCGGTTGGACACGCCGCTTGAACTTGCAACAGCATTTCATGTAAAACAGGAGGTCGGATTAATAGGGGGTATGCTTGTCACCAATCCGATTCCCGAGGAGTTTTCAATGGATCCCGACGTGATCAATAAGGCAATCGACGAGGCGGTTGAAGAGAGCAGAAAACAAGGCATTCACGGAAAGGACACCACGCCGTTTCTGCTTGCAAAGATTAAGGAGATTACAGGCGGCGACAGCCTTGACTCGAACATTCAGCTCGTATTTAACAATGCAAAGCTTGCGGCAAAGACGGCTGTAGAGTTATGTAAACTTAAATAGATTTATTGATAAACAAAAATAAAAAGCAAACCCTTGAAATTGTTTCAAAGGTTTGCTTTTTCATTTNTNAGGATTTTANGGNATAGACCAGAAAAATTCAAACGGGTCGTAGAAAAAATCGCTNTCCGGTATTTCGTTGTTATTATAATTTTCCTGTGGCGTGTTGTCTGTTGTGTCATNAAAAATATCTTTTGCGCCGAGCGTGACCGTAAAGGTCTTTTCNGTGTAGCCGTTGGCNCCCTGCACCATAGCGATAACGTCGACTGTTTCGCCTGCGCGGTAGTATGTNAAAAGNGTAATGAGATCATTCTTTGTTTTGACTGTCTGACCGTCAAATTTCGTGATGATATCGCCTTTGGAAAGACCAGCTGCCTCAGCAGGGGAGTCATCGTAAACTTTGCTGATATAAATTCCGAGAGGCAGTCCATATGCTTCGGAAACTTCCGTCGTTACATCGAGCGGAGTGATACCAAGATATCCCTGCGCCGATTCGGAAACAACATCTCTGCTTTCTTTGAGCATCAGCTCTTCAATGATAGACTGCACGTCGGATATCGGAATTGCATATCCCATACCCTCCACGGAACTNGAGGAAACNTTGACCGAATTGATGCCGACAAGTTCNCCNTCCATATTTAAGAGCGCACCGCCCGAATTGCCGGGATTGATTGCCGCGTCGGTCTGAATCAGCCGGTTTGTGATCGTGCCTCCGTTTTCGTCGGAAACAGTAACCTCACGGTTTAATGCNCTGATAATACCGGTTGTAACAGACTGCCCGTATCCTAAAGCATTACCGATTGCGACAACCTCTTGACCAAGTTTNAGGTNTGAGGAATCGCCGATTGTTGCGACTTTAATCTGAGAGCGCATCTCGTCGGTAATGTCGTCAAGTGAAATTGCAATGACCGCCAAGTCTTTGTCNGAGTCGTAGCCCTTTACTTTTGCGCTGACAACGGAAGGATCTTCACTGTCCTCATCATAACTGAATACAACGCTGAGTTCTGTGTTGCCNGAAACGACATGATAGTTTGTAACGATCAAAAGCTCTTTATCGTTTTCCCCGATGATAATACCCGAACCACTGCCTTCCGTATCTTGAAGATAGCGTCCGAAAAAGGTTTGCACTTCTGTGACGCCTTTATTGGTGATGGAAACNACGCTTGGCAGACAGCTTTGAGCAATTGCCGCTACGTTGGCATTGCTGCTGCCGGAGAATGCGGTGTTTGCTGCCGAGAGTGCGTTTGTTGTGGTGGAAAGNGGCGCAGTGCCTTGACTGCCGGAGGCTTCATTGTTTGTCTGGGTATTTGCATTTTGTACTGCTTNGAGTGATGCCTTTGCCTTATTTAATTCCTTGACGCTCATATACGCGGGAACGCTGAATACTGCGCCNGCCGTTACACCGAAAATAAGCCCGAAACATGCGGCGGAAACTGCCTTTTTTCCGAAACCGCCNGTTTTTTTATTTTTTTTCGGGGGATNGCTTTGTGGCGTCTGGCTGTAGTTGCTGCTTGCTGTGTAGTAGTATTCCCGATAGCCGTTGTTTGGCGCGGTGTTGTTTGAAGGATTGTTTTGTGGCTGTGAATAGTTGTTGTAGTTGTCATTGTTATCGTACATAATGTTCCTCTCCTTTTTATAATACATGTATAAATTGATTTTTTGTTTTGCTGTTATGACTATACTATAAACAGAATTTGTGTTTTAAATGTTATCTATTTGTGTTTAATTTGTGAACTTCGTTATTAAATTATAAAAAGGAAAAAGATAGCAATTTTTTTATGCGTATGATAGAATAAAATCATATTAAAATAGAAGGGATAAAATCATGATAAAGGTCATTCTGTGGGATATTGACGGTACTTTGTTAAATTTTGAACNAGCGGAAAATTACGCTGTCAAGAAGTGCTTTGAGATTTTTGGACTGGGTGNGTGTACAGACGAGATGGTGAAGCGTTATTCCGTGATCAACACAAAATATTGGGAGCGTCTGGAACGAAATGAGATCACGAAACAGGAAGTGCTTGTAGGACGGTTTCGNGAGTTTTTTGAAACNGAGGGACTTCCTATAGAAAAAGCAGTTCCGTTTAACGACGANTATCAGGTGCGGCTTGGNGACGTTGTATTTTTTAACGATAATGCAAAGACGCTGATCACAGAACTGAAAGAACAGGGACTGATGCAGTTTGCGGTNACGAACGGAACGCTTACGGCACAGAGAAAAAAGCTTGCGGCATCGGGGCTTGATAAGCTTTTGGACAAAGCCTTTATATCGGANGAAATCGGTGTTGAAAAGCCAAATACGGCATTTTTTGACANGGTATTTNCGGAAATCGCAAAGGTGGGAAATTTNAAAAAGGAGGAAATTTTAATCGTAGGCGACTCACTTACAAGCGATATACAGGGNGGAAACAATGCGNATATCCCATGNTGCTGGTACAANCCCAANGGGNNTCAAAACACAAAAGNNCTGCGGATTGANTATGAGATTCAAAATCTGGANGAATTAAAAAAGATTATATAAAAAAGAACGGAGGATNGTATTATGCTAAACTATATNAAAGGAATGGACATCTCATCGCTTGANGANATCGAANCGCTNGGAGCAAAATTTTATGATAACGGCAAAGAGGGCGATNTGATNGCGATTTTAAAGNNCTATGATGTNAATTACATACGNCTGCGNCTTTGGAACGATCCGAAATCNCCNGACGGAGAGCCTTACGGTGCGGGAAANACGGATTATGCGACAACGCTTCGCATGGCAAAGCGNGTAAAAGCCGNGGGACTGCAATTTNTGCTCGACATTCATTACAGNGATTTCTGGGCAGATCCCGGTAAGCAGAGAAAGCCNAAGGCATGGGAAGGTTACAATGNAGAGCAGCTTGAGAANGCAGTATATGATTTTACAAAGGAAANNATGACAGNCTTTATCAAGGAAGGCGCNNCNCCGGATATGGTTCANGTNGGAAATGAGCTGACAAACGGTTTACTGTGGCCCGAGGGACAAGTGCCNCATTATGACAACATNGCGCGTTTTATNNGCGCGGGCATCAGAGCNGTTAAGGAAACATGNCCTTCGGCAAAGATNATGATCCATCTTGATAACGGNGGAAACAACGAACTTTACCGNACTTGGTTTGACCAGTATATCCGTGTCAACAAGGGNGAGGATTTTGATATNATCGGGCTTTCTTANTATCCGTTCTGGCANGGCACGNTGGANNNNCTNGCAAACAACATGAATGANATCGCCGNGCGTTACGGGAANGANCTTGTTGTGGCAGAGGTNTCCATGGGACANACGACAGAGGATTATATCGAATACGAAAAGCTTGCGCCCGAAAACAGGAAAGGGATGGCGACAAAACCGGAGCTGTGCGCAAAGGTGCCGTTCCCGATGACAAAAGANGGGCANTGCGATTTTATGAAAGCNTTTATGCAGACGCTCGAGAATGTGCCCGAAAACAAGGGACGAGGGTTCTTCTATTGGGAGCCNGCCTGGCTTCCNGTAGCGGGCAGCGGCTGGGCAGCGGAGCCGGCGCTTCCGTATATCAAGGAGAAGGGNCCGTGCGGAAACGAATGGGCGAATCAGGCGCTTTTTGACTATGANGGAAACGCGCTTCCCGCNTTACNGGTNATCAAAGAATATCGNCCAAAAGATTGAGAAAGAAAAAGGAGAGGGANTATGATTACGGAAAATATCGCTACGCTTGTAAACTATGGAATTACGGCAGGACTTTTGGATCCNNCGGANAANATTTATACGATCAACAGCCTTTTGGAATTGTTNGGGATTGANGANTANGAGGAACCGAAAAGTATCCCCGCGATNACGGATCCGGCAGAATTCGACTTGGAGGCATTGTTAAAGGAAATGCTTGATTATGCTGTGGAGCATGATCTTTTNCCCGATGACAGTGTGGTATATCGGGATTTATTCGATACAAAGATNATGGGCAGACTNGTGCCGCGCCCGTCGGATGTGATCTATACNTTTCGNACCATTTACGAGGANCAGGGCGCGAAGGCGGCNACNGACTGGTATTATGCGTTTAGTCAGAATACGGACTATATCAGACGGTATCGCATTGCCCGNGACAGGAAGTGGAAAGCGGATACGGCATATGGNGAGATGGANATNACGATCAATCTCTCCAAACCGGAGAAAGACCCGAAAGCGATNGCAGCGGCAAAAAACGCAAAGCAGAGCGGNTATCCNAAGTGCCAGCTTTGCATGGAAAACGAGGGCTATGCNGGAAGGGTAAATCACCCCGCNAGGCAGAANCACAGGATNATTCCCGTGGAAATTCAGGGAAATCAGTGGGGCTTTCAGTATTCGCCGTATGTATATTATAACGAGCACTGTATCGTGTTCAATTCGCAGCANATTCCGATGAAAATAGAGCACAATACGTTTGTCAAGCTCTTTCATTTCGTGGAGCAGTTTCCTCATTACTTTGTCGGCTCCAACGCGGATCTGCCGATTGTCGGCGGTTCTATTTTAAGNCATGACCATTTTCANGGCGGCTGCTACGAGTTTGCNATGGCGAAAGCGCCGGTTGAGAAAGCGTTCAGCGTAAAGGGNTTTGAGGATATCANGTCAGGCATTGTGAAATGGCCGATGTCTGTGATCNGNCTTTCCCATGCGGANTATAACCGTATCATTGANCTTGCGGATATCATTCTGACGAAATGGAGAAGTTACACGGACGAGGCGGCATTNATCTTTGCGGAAACGGANGGNGAGCCGCANAACACNATCACGCCGATNGCNAGAAANCGCGGNGATAATTATGAACTTGACCTNGTNCTGNGNAANAATATNACAACCGANGAGCACCCGCTNGGTGTGTATCANCCTCATGCGGANTTACATCATATTAAAAAGGAAAATATCGGACTGATNGAGGTNATGGGACTTGCTGTGNTGCCCTCAAGACTGAAATCCGAACTTGAACTTCTNGCAGANGCCATTCTTGCAAAANCGGATATCCGTGCNGACGAAACGCTTGCAAAACATGCCGACTGGGTTGACNAGATNNTGCNAAAATACGATTCGGTNACAAAGGAAAACGTNATGGANATCCTTCAAAAAGAGGTTGGCATCGTGTTTGAAAAGGTGCTTGAGCACGCGGGCGTCTACAAGAGAGATGCAGACGGTCAGGCGGCATTTATGCGGTTTATCAANAGCCTGTAACAATAATACTGTCAAAACGGAGGTGCGCGCATGTCCAAGAAAAAGAAAGCGTCCGCTGAATTTCGATTTTATGAGATTCCGAATGAGGAACCGGCGCTTGCGCTGACCGGCAATAAGTGGATTCAGGTATATGGTGAAAATATTAACAATCTACATTTTCACAATCTCTTGGAAATCGGGTATTGTTATTACGGACAGGGCGAGTTGGTGATTGATGATGACAGTTACCGTTTCGGAACGGAGATGATATCGTGTATTCCCGAAAATGTTCTGCATACTACAAACAGTGATGCCGGAATTCCGGCATATTGGGAATATCTCTACATTGATGCGGCAGAAACGTTAAAAAATTATCAAAGATCATCGCAAGAAATCAGGGACATTCTGGCGGCAGTAAACGCGCGCGCATTTTTTGTGAATGCACAGGAGGCGCCCATGATCGCGACGCTAATCCGGGCGATATTGGAAGAGGCAAAACAAGAAAAGGAATATCATCAGGAATGCATACGGGGAATGGTGTATGCGCTTCTGTTTGAGATTGCCCGCTTTAACGGAAAAAAGGCGAGCCGCACGATAGGCGGAAACGGAAGTCTTGCGTTTGAGAAAGCAATCGAATATGTGGAGAAAAATTATGCAAATAATTTCAAGATTGTGGATCTCGCAAAGGAATGCCATATGAGTGAAACGCATTTTCGACGTATCTTTCAGGAAAAGATGAATATGACGCCAATCGAATATGTGAATTTCGTGCGAATCAGAAAGGCGTGCGAGCTGATTGACAAGACGGATATCAGCATGGAAGATGTGGCTTTGAAAGTCGGTTTCATCACACCGTCAACTTTTAACAGGAACTTTCGGCGCATCGTGGGAACCTCGCCGTATCAGTGGAAAAAACGTCCCGATAATCGGGAAAGAAAGCTTACGGAATATAAAATTTCCGCACTGCGGGGATGGGGCTTTCTAGAATGATTGAAATTGCACGAAATTGAAAAGATATTGGAAACAAATAAGGCACAAAAATGCTATACTGAATTTAAATATTTAAGGGGCAGAAGCCTCGGATAAGGAGGGAAAAACGTGGATAAATTTGTAGTAAACATTATCCATCGTCCGGAGATGGTTCCGGAGTATGCAGAAAAGGTAACAGGACACGGAAAAGCAGAGGATATCGGAAGAAAAGCGCTGCTTACGGAATCGCTTGACATCTTTAAGACGCAGCAGGAGTGTGCGCACAAAAACGGCTTAAAGACGACCATTCAGATGACGTATGCAAGCCTTTTCAATGACGAGGCGGTATCGCTCGCAAAAGAGCATCACGAGAAATACGGTGATGAGATTGCGCTTACGTTGTTGGGACTTCCCTGTACGGAATTTCGTGAGAAGTATAAGACGAAAGACTTCTGCATCTGGATGTTTTCGATGGAGGACAAGAAGTCAATCGTTGACGACGTGTTTGGCAAGTTCCATGAGCGGTTTGGTTTTTATCCCGAGTCCACAGGTTCTTACTACATGGACGCTGACCTCACAAATTACATAAAGAGCAAATATCCGATGGTAAAATGTGCCGTGGCGACTTGCTGGGAGGAAGGCCCGAAGGCTTATCACACGTGCAACAACTCATGGTATACCTTTATGGACGGCGGTCCTTGGGCTCCTTGGATTCCTTCAAAGCAGAATACACATGCGCCTGCCGCGAACGAGGCGGAGGATTCGGGCATTGTGGCAATTCCGCATTTGTCAAGGGATTTGATTGCGTGCTATGACGGAAACGGTTCAAACTTCGGAACACACCCGCAGAACGTACTGCGTGGAATGATCTACGATTCTAAGACATGGGATTTCCCTTATATGTACAACCTGATCGATCAGTACAGAGATTTGGAGAAATACAACAACGGTTACGCATATAATATGATGTTTGTAGGTCCCGGCTGGATGAACAAGATGGGACGCTGGGAGGCGCCGTATGAGCTGCTGTTAAAGTCTTATGAGGACGGCTGCGCTTATTATGGTCAGTTAAAGAAAGAAGGTAAACTCACAGATATGACAATGTCGGAGTTTGCCGATTACTACAGAGAAAAGAAGGGCGTGACAAAGGGCGTTTACACAGAGCCGGAATGTGCGCTTTGGAGAGATATTTTATACGGTTCGGAAAAACAGCTTTTCTGGTACTGCGATCCGTTTATGAGAGCGTGCGTCAATATGGATCAGGGCGGCGCAATCGTGGATCTTCGTCCCTATGCGGCAAAGCTGGAGTGGCCGACCGGTATCGGAACAAAGCATGTTTGGGATGCATCTTATCCGTTCTTAATTCAGGAGAAGTACAGAGCGGGTTACTTTACGCATTACGCAGGCGAGGGTACGGTAAGAAGCGCGAAAGTCTGCTATAACGGCGAGGAAGTTGACCTTTGCTTATGTCGTACAAAGGCGCATTTCTCAGAGGAGCCGAACGCGAACGGACAGGGCAAAACACGTATCTTGACGCTTGATCCGGTTGATATTGAGTTTTATGATCTGACAATTAAATTGCAGTCTAAGGTTATTTTTGAGGAAGGAAGCTCTGACATTAAGATTGAGCGAAATATCTTAGAAATGTCAAATCCCGATGCAGAGGTAGAAATCAACGAGTACATCGTATGCTGCTACGGTACGACAGAGTATTCCGAGGATATGAACGGCATTACGCTGCGCTGTGTGGGTGAAGGAGAAACAAAGACGATTGATTATGCATACAAGTGCAGAGAAGAAAGCCTTGCGGGTGCAAAGGAAGTGTCTGCAGTCATTCCTCCTATCGAAACAAAGGTATCGCTCACAGCCTGCGGAAAGGACTTTACAGGCTATGTGAAGGAGGGCTATGCATTCTCACCGATGCTCACATTAGGTTATTCAACCAAGCTCAAGAATAAGGAGGTATTTGCGACATGTCTCAAGGTAGAAAAGGCAAATTAAATTATAGATGTCCCTCATGCTTTATGAGAGATTTGGATATTGATATGTTTTATGATAAAGAAAAGGACGAGTTCTACTGCATGCGCTGCCAGTACACGGGAAAAGAGGCGGACGTGCTCGAGAAAAATGAAATGGTAAGATTCCGTTATCGGGATATGGCGAAACGGTTTACGAAGTTTGATTTTGATTAAAGAAATCGTGTTTTTGGTATCAAAACGGCTGACACTGCGGAAAATGTGTCAGCCGTTTCAAATGCATAAATAAATTGACATTTTACACGCTTCGTCATATCATTAAGAATATATGAAAAAGCATAAATGAGGAGAAAACGGATGAAAAAAGTTTTTATCGACGGAAGCGAGGGCACTACGGGACTTCGCATTTTTGAGCGTTTTGAGGGGCGCGATGATATTGAAATCTTGAAGATTCCGTCAGAGCTTCGGAAAGACCCCGACGAAATTAAAAAATATATCAATGCTTCCGATATCACATTTCTGTGTCTGCCCGACGCGGCGGCAAGGGAGGCGGTAGCGATGGTGGAAAATGAAAACACCATCATTATTGACACTTCCACGGCGCACAGAACGGAGGAAGGCTGGGCATACGGTTATCCGGAACTTTCACCCAAGCATAGGGAAGCGATTAGAAACGGAAAACGGATCGCGGTTCCCGGCTGTTATGCGACGGGCTTTATCACAATCGCTTATCCCATGATCTCGCAAGGAATGCTTCCCAAGGGTTATCCAGTAGCGGCATTTGCAATGTCCGGATACAGCGGAGCGGGAAAAAAGACAATCGCGGTCTATGAGGCGGATGAGCGGGACAAGGAGCTGGATGCGCCAAGGGAATATGCGCTTACGCAAAACCATAAGCATTTGAAGGAAATGCAGAAAATTACGGGACTTGCAAGAACGCCGTTGTTTTCGCCGTTAATCTGTGACTATTACAGCGGTATGGTCGTGACATTACAGTTTTATGCGGATATGCTAAACAAAAAGCCGACACCCGAAAAAGTCCACGAACTGTTTGACGCCTATTACAAGGGTGAGCAGTTTATCAAGGTAATGCCGTATGGAAAAGAAACGGAGTACAACGGATTTTTGGCGGGAAATACCTGTTCCGGCTGGGACGGTATTGAGATTTATATAACGGGAAATGAGGACAGAATACTGGTGAGCACGCGGTTTGACAACCTCGGAAAGGGTGCGTCGGGAGCTGCTGTGCAATGTTTGAACATTCTTCTTGGCTGTGAAGAAAATAAAGGGCTTGTGTTATGATCAACTTACCCAAAGACTTTGAAGAGAGAATGCAGGATATGCTTGGAAGTGCGTATCCTGCTTTCGTGCATAGTTATGAGAAACCCAAAATTCAGGCGTTGCGTGTCAACACACTGAAAGGAAGCGTGGAGGAATTTCTGGAAAAAGCGCCGTTTTTTGAAAAGACTAAGATACGGCGCGTACCGTGGGAGAACAGAGGCTTTTATTATAA
This sequence comes from Lachnospiraceae bacterium, assembly GCA_014804345.1. GTDB lineage: Bacteria > Bacillota > Clostridia > Lachnospirales > Lachnospiraceae > COE1. The sequence goes on from JAAUZZ010000023.1 coordinate 106,442, forward strand.
TGAGGATATGCCGTTTGGAAAGCACCCCTTTCATGAAGCGGGTGTTTACTATATACAAGAACCAAGCGCAATGACACCTGTGTCATATTTAGAGGCAAAGCCCAACGAAAAAATCCTTGATCTCTGTGCGGCGCCCGGAGGAAAAAGTACACAGATTGCTTCCTATATGGATAATATAGGGCTTTTAGCATGCAATGAAATTCATCCCGCACGCGCAAAGATCCTTTCTGAAAATATAGAGCGGATGGGTATTCAAAACGCGCTTGTGACAAACGAAACGCCAAAGCATCTGTCGGAAGTATTCGGAGAATATTTCGATCGGATACTCGTTGATGCGCCGTGTTCGGGCGAGGGAATGTTTCGAAAAAACGAGGAGGCGTGCAGCGAGTGGAGCCTTGAAAATGTGCGGCTTTGTGCGGACAGACAGGATGAAATTTTGGACTGTGCCGACTTGATGCTGCGTCCGGGAGGAAGACTTGTGTATTCTACCTGTACCTTTGCGCCGGAAGAAAATGAGGGCAGCGTAGCAAGGTTTCTTGACCGCCATCCGGAGTATGAGATCGTTAAGATTGCTAAATACGAGGGAATGAGCGGCGGCAGAGCAGAGTGGGCGGGAGATTTGAAGGCAGAAAATATTGGGGATACCGTAAGACTTTTTCCGCATTTGACAGACGGAGAGGGGCACTATCTGGCAGTGCTGCAAAAAGCCGGTGAAGCGCCAAATGGTTATCGGGGATTTTTGCAAAACGGACTGCAAAAAGGCGCTCCCGCAAAAGAAGCGAAAGAGTTTCTTGCGTTTCAGAAGGAATACTTGAAAAGAAATCTTTTAGAGGAGAAGGAAGATCGCCTTCTTCGGTTTGGAGAACAGTTATATTTGATGCCGCAAGGGATGCCGTCCATTCATAAGTTAAAGGTATTGCGTGCGGGATTACATCTCGGGACGCTGAAGAAAAACCGTTTTCAGCCGTCACATGCATTGGCGCTCGCGCTCAAAAAAGACGATGTGCAGTATTTTATGGAGCTTTGCCCCGATGGAGAGAAAAGTGACATGAGTGTCATAAATGCTTATCTGAACGGGCAGACGTTAAATCATGAAGGAGAAAAGGGCTGGCATTTGATGACCTGTAACGGTTACAGTATCGGCTGGGGAAAGCTTGCAGGGCAGATCATGAAAAATCACTATCCAAGAGGACTTAGGAGATAGTATGAAAACATCAAAAACCGCAATTAATTTAACGCAGGGCAGACCGTTAAAGCTGATATTACTGTTTGCAATCCCTGTGTTTTTGGGAAATCTTTTTCAAATTTTATATAATTTAGTTGATACGAAAATTGTGGGAAGTATCTTGGGCGAGGACGCGCTTGCGGCTGTGGGCGCCGTGTCATCGCTCTATACGCTGCTTATAGGTTTTTTTAACGGATTAAGCCTTGGTTTTAGCGTCATCACTTCAAGATATTTTGGCAGTGGTGATGAGAAAGGATTGAAACAAAATGTGGCAGGCTCCATTCTTTTGGGATTTGTCACGGCAGCAGGAATCATTGTTGCAGTCGCGCTGTTTTTAAAGCCGATCTTAATCCTCTTAAATGTACCGAACCAACAGCTTGACATGGCGTATACATACATATGCATTCTCGTGTGGGGAATGTTTATCACGTTTGCTTATAATCTTTGCGCAAATATGCTTCGGGCAATCGGAGATTCGCTAACACCGCTTATTTTCCTTGTTGTCGCGTCAGTGTTAAACGTTATTTTGGACTACGCGTTTATCCTCGGATTGAATATGGGCGTAAAAGGCGCGGCTGTAGCAACGGTATTGTCTCAGCTGGTGTCTGTGGTCTTGTGCCTGATCCGAATATATAAAGGCTTTCCGATTTTGCATGTTTCAAAATCCGATTTCATACTTACAAGAAGTCAGATTTTTGCAATGTACGAGAGTGGACTTTCGATGGGCTTGATGACGAGCATTGTCAATTTCGGAACGCTAGTACTGCAAAGCGGAATCAATCAGCTTGGAACAAATATCATTGTGGCGCATACGTCGGCGCGCAAGGTGTTTGATATTTGGGCGCTTCCCGTGAGTGTTTTGGGCGCTTCGATGGCAACTTACTGTGGTCAGAATTACGGCGCGGGAAAGTATAACCGGATCCGCAAAGGTATGAAAGACGCGCTCATTTTGGGAAGCATATGGATTGCAATCGTCTTTGTCCTTGCGCACACAGTTTCACCCTATTTGATCGCGTTTCTTGCAAGCACGAAAAATGAGGAAATCATTTACTGGGGCGCGACTTACTTGAAAGTGGATATGTCCTTTTTAATTATCGTTGTGTTTATTGTGATTTTGCGTAATTCCATGCAAGGATTTGGCGATTACAGGACGCCGATTATCTCAAGCTTCATCGAACTTGCGGGGAAACTGGTGTTTACCTTTGTGTTTGTGCGGCTGTTTGGCTATTGGGGAATTATCTGGACAGAGCCTGTGATTTGGGCTTTGATGGTGATACCGTTGATCGTGATGAACTTGCGAAATCCGATTTGGCGTTCCGAGAAACAAGATGACAATCGGGAGGAAAGTGTATGAAAGAAGGGAAACGTTTTGAAAAAGAAATATGAAATTGATATGTGCAGCGGTTCCGTATTTCAAAAAATGCTGCTTTTTGCGATACCGCTGATGTGTTCGAGTATTTTACAGTTGTTGTTTAACGCGGCGGATATTGTGGTGGTGGGACGCTTCGCGGGCGATAATGCGCTTGCGGCAGTCGGTTCCAACAGTTCGTTGATCAATCTGCTCACGAATGTGTTTGTCGGTCTTTCCATCGGAACGAACGTGTTGACAGCACAGTATTACGGCGGAAAAAAGGAGAAGGATTTAAAGGAGACCGTTCATACATCGATATTTTTGAGTATTTGCAGCGGTCTTATCCTAACCGTGATCGGAATTGTCGGGGCAAAACCGCTTTTGGAACTGATGCAGGCTCCGGAGGAAGTGTTAAATCTTGCCGTAATCTATCTGCGGATTTATTTTCTCGGAATGACATCAACAATGGTATATAATTTCGGAAGCGCAATCTTGCGTGCCGTCGGCGATACACAAAGACCGCTCTATTATTTGCTGGGAGCGGGAATCATCAATGTCATTCTAAATCTCTTTTTCGTGATTACCTGTCATATGGGTGTGGCGGGCGTGGCGGCGGCAACCGCGATTTCGCAGACGATTTCCGCGTTTTTGGTGATACGATGTCTGATGAAGGAACAGGGCGGAATTCATCTGGATTTGAAAGAATTGAAAATCAACGGGGAAAAGTTTGCAAGGATTGTCCGTATCGGTCTGCCTGCAGGATTTCAGGGAATGGTGTTTTCGCTTTCCAATGTGGTCATTCAGTCGGCAGTCAACTCCTTTGGCGCAGTCGCAGTTGCAGGAAATTCGGCAGCGGCAAACATTGAGGGCTTTGTTTATATGGCGATGAATGCGTTTTATCAGGCGACCATTTCCTTTACCAGTCAGAATTACGGAGCGCGGGAATATAAGCGAATTTATAAAATTCTGTTTGCGGGAGAGCTTTACGTCATTATCACGGGAGTTTTGCTCGGAAATCTTGCGCTGTTTTTCGGAAAATCGCTTCTTGGCATTTATTCGCCAAGTGCGGATGTGGTCGCGGCGGGATTGGGACGAATGCAAATTATTTGTACACTTTATGCATTGTGTGGTATGATGGATGTGTTCGTAGGCGCATTGCGAGGGATTGGTTACTCTGTCGTGCCGATGATCGTGTCGCTGATCGGTGCGTGCGGACTGCGGCTTTTGTGGATCGCAACGGTATTTCAGATGCCGCAGTATCACAGTATGAGAACGATTTATATCTCTTATCCCGTGACATGGACGATCACGCTTCTGATACATGCGGTTACGTTTTTGATCGTTTCCCGAAAGGCGCTTAGGAGTGAAGAAGCCTTGTCGTAAATTGTCGAAAAAAGTATAAAAATGTGTCAAAGACCATATAAGAACCGGTTGCCTAATAGAAATCTTGTAATATGAGATAATACAAAAAGATAGCGAGCAGATCGCGAAACTTGTATGAGAAATTATTTCATATAGAGGTGAAGGGCAATTGAAGACACAAGAGGCAGTAGTGTGCAGAATCAAAAAATTATGTGATGAAAGGAACATGAAAATATCCCAGTTAGCGTACAATGCGGGAATGCCGCCGTCAACATTGAAAAACATTATGAACGGCAACAGTAAGAATACAGGAATTGTCACAATTAAAGTAATCTGTGACGGATTGAATATACCGTTGGATGAGTTCTTCCACAGCGGGCTGTTTCATGATCTTGAACAGGAGATTGGGTAGCTTGGGATATGTGTTGTGAAATATGAAGAGAAATGTACTGAATATCGAAGACAATAAAGAATGTAGGGAAGCGCTGGCGGAATTGACACAAAAATGTGATACTGCCGGCGCTGTTTTTTGCGTTGACAATAGCGCGGATGCTTATAAATACGCGCATGAGGAAGAAATTGATCTATTTTTGGTCGATATTGTGCTAAACACGAAGGATGCTCATGACGTTTCGGGGATTATGATCGTTAAGGAACTTCGGAAAATGGAGCGTTATGAATTTACACCTGTCATTTTCATCACCAGTCTTGTGGATGAGGCGATGAATGCGTTTCACAATCTGCACTGTTTTGACTATATCGAGAAGCCTTTTGATATCGAAAAAGTCAGGAAGGTTATCAATGCCGCGCTCAAGGCGCCGCTTAGTGACGGTCGGGAGAGGGAAGTATTTTACTATCGGAAAGACGGTGTGCTTTATGCGCTGAACGTTGACAGGATCATTTATCTGGAAATAGCGTTACGGAATATTACAATTTATACACTTGATGAAACGATTGCGCTCAATTATCTGTCGTTAAAGCAGATTATGGCGGAATTGCCGAGAAAGTATTTTATTCAGTGCAGCAGAAATGTTGTTTTGAACAGAATGTTTATTGAATATGTGGATAAGGCAAATCTGGTTGTGAAGCTTAAGAATGGGAAAATGGTCAAGATTGGCGGAAAGATGAAGAAAGGATTTTTTGATGAGTTATGATTGCAACTGCTGTGGAAATAATTACAGAATATATAAGTATTATACTTTGCATACATAAAATTGCCAGAAAACGGATAAGAATTAGTTGGCAAAGTTTATTATACTTTGTATGTTATATGATACTTATATATCTTAGAGAGAAATATGGTTTAAGTAGATTATTTTTATATGCATATTTATTTGTATATACAAGGATAAGAGTAGCTGATACATGGAAATTTGCGATAAAAGCGTATGCTATAACGATGTGTGTGGTGCCGATATTGCAATTGTTCTTATACGGAGTAGTTAGTGATATAATTCAAGATGCATCTAGTGTTTATTTAGCGGTAGCTATAATAATAAATATCTTGATAATAATATTTTTATTTGTTTGGAAAGAAACATATTTAAGCGCATTAACAGATGTTATTATTAGATTTAAGAAAGTTGTATTTTTAGGTTTGGTGCTTTTTCTGCTTAAATCTATAATTACATATTATTTAGAGTTTAAACTTATAGATTCACATTATATGGGAGAAATTGTAGTATTCTTTTTGATAGTGGCTTTAATATTAATCCTTTGGATGAATTCAGAAATTGAGAAACGGCATAAAGCAGAAGAACTAAGAACATATCAATTATACACGGAAACTTTTGAAGATGCAGTGGCAGCGATCAGAATGAAACAGCATGAGTTTGACAATCATATCAGTGCAATCAAATGTATGCAATATACCATACATGATCCGGAAAAACTGATAGAAGAGCAAGATAAATATTGTGATAAAATATTACATGATAACAAATTTAATAAACTCTTAAAGTTAAAAACATCACCTATTTTAATCGGATATTTATACTCTAAATTTACGACGGCGTCAGCACATGGTATCAACGTAGAATACGAAATTCAAGATATCAATATAGAGAAAATATCGATTAACGATTTGATTGAAATCCTAGGAATTCTATTTGATAATGCAGTTGAGGCACTTGAATACGTAGATGATAAGGAAATAGAGGTAAAACTGATGCAGACTGATGATAGATTTGTTGTTTCTGTAGCAAACAAAAGCGATCGGAAAACAAACAGCGAAATCGAGAAATTTTTTGAATACGGATACAGCACAAAAGGGGACGGACATGGTGTAGGACTGCATAGAGCAAATATGTTAGTGAAAAAATATAAGGCATGTATTCAGGTAGAAAATATCCTTAAATATGGTGAAAATTATTTATGTTTTAAAATAGCATTTGATTTAAAAATAAAAGGGATCGCATAAAGCGATGCCTTTTATTCTTCATCAGACGGATATTCCGGTTCTCCAAAAAAGAAACAACAGGGAGAATAAGGTAAATCGTCATATAACGATACAAGAGATGAAAGAGCTGATGCCAAAAGTGTTTCTAATCTTGATAGTCCCTTAACCATTTCATTCACCACCTTTCTTAAAATTTTTGATAATCCACGCTATCATTAATTGCATAGTATGCAAAATAATAGTCCAATAACCGGCACTTGCAAGGTCACTGTTAAAAAATAATATCGTGAGAACAATTTCATAACAGACAATTTTAAATGTTTTTAGGCGACGCTCTGCAAATTCCTGCTTCGTTAAGGCAGGTCTTGTAGGCGCAAGTATCGGTCCAATCATATACACGACAGCTGCACAAACTGCCAGAATGGGAATGACGACTGCAAGTGCAAGTTTCATGGGTGCAAGCAATATAACTGCAGCGTACATATAAACAAATGAGAACATTAAGCAGGAAACATAATGCTTAAAGTGAAGCCCTCCTGATTCCTGCCTGATCGGAAAGAAGATAAGAAAGGCATACACGAAGCTGTCCAGTTTATGAACCGCCGCGAAAAAAGCTACGAATAAGATAACCTTGCTTATATCTAATAACATGCATTTTAAGCGAAAAGTCATAAACTTTTGCTCTTTTGTGCTCAAATTTGCGTTTTCATATGCCATACGCAATATCTTTTGCAATTCTCATCGCCTCCACGGAATTATCATATTCTATAAAGGAAGCAATATTGGAAAATCGGAACAGATTATGTAAATTAACCGCATAAAATGACATAATTCGACATTTTTCGCATTTCAAACGTGAAATTGACTACTTCGATACATTTTTCGTAAAAAGGAACTATAGGTATAGTATATTAGACCTTGTATAGGTATTTATACATCGAAAATGTATCAGTGAAAACGAAGGCATGCATGAGTGTTGTATTTTGCGCATGCGAATATGAGAATTGAAAGGAAAAGGGGCGTGCTTACTATGTTGAATAGTGATTTATATCTGGAGGCGGGAGCACGAATACACCAACTTAGGACCATAAAAGGGTATACAAGAGAACAGCTTGCCGCAAAAGCGGAACTTTCGACGAAATTTTTATATGAGATTGAAACAGGCAAAAAAGGTTTTACTGCCGATGTGCTATATCGCATTGCAAAGGTACTGGATGTAAAGTGCGATTATATTCTTGCGGGATCGAGTGGGGAGGATCCGTGCAACCTTTATATCAATAAGATGCTGAATAAGTACAGCGATTTTCAGAAAAGAAATGTGTTAAAGATATTGGAATTGATTAATGAAATATCATAAAGGAAACAAATTTTCGAAAACTACTTGAAAACCGAACAAATGTATGCTATCATAAATTCGAACATAAATTCTGATATTGTATTCGAAAAGAGGAAGCATACAATGGGAGAACTTTCACTGAAACCAGTGCCAAGCCGCGTGATTGCGAAAAAGGAAATAAATATAGAGCTGTATCCGACAGCGGCAAAATCCGTTATGGAGAAGCTTGAAATCCTTACAGATGCGGCAAAATATGATGTGGCTTGCACAAGCTCCGGCGTTGACAGAAAAGGAAACGGGCGCGACATGGGAAACTGCATTGCCGCAGGCATTTGTCATAGCTTTTCGTCGGACGGAAGATGTATCTCCCTATTAAAGATTTTGATGTCAAACGAGTGCGTCTACGATTGTAAATACTGCGTCAACCGTAAGAGCAATGATATGCCGAGAGCCACCTTTACGCCGGACGAAATTTGTGAGCTTACCATGAATTTTTACAGGCGCAATTATATCGAAGGACTTTTTTTAAGCTCTGGGATTGTCAATAATCCGACTTATACGATGGAGTTAATCTATCAGACGTTATATAAGCTGCGGAACGTATATCGGTTTCGCGGCTATATTCATATAAAGGGAATTCCGGGCGCGGACCCCATCATCATTCAGCAGACAGGCTATCTTGCGGACAGAATGAGTGTAAACTTAGAACTGCCAACGGCGCAAAGTCTTGCAATGTTGGCGCCAAATAAGCATCGAAGCAATATTTTAAAACCGATGCGCCAAATACAAAACGGTATCGCGCAGGGAAAACAGGAGCTTGCCCTTTATAAGAATGCGCCGTCGTTTGTGCCGGCGGGGCAGTCCACGCAGATGATCATTGGCGCGACGCCGGAGAGCGATTATCAGATCATGTCAGTGGCGGAGGGGCTTTATGACAAGTTTGGATTAAAGCGGGTGTTTTATTCGGCATATGTGGGAATCAACGAGGATAAGGCGCTTCCGTCTGTGAGAGAAGCATCGCCGCTTCTTCGCGAGCACAGGCTTTATCAGGCGGACTGGCTGCTTCGGTATTACAGTTTCCGAGTGAGTGAGCTTTTAAACGAAAAACATCAAAATTTTAATATTCTTTTAGATCCCAAGTGCGATTGGGCGCTTCAGCATTTAGAGCAGTTTCCCGTGGAGATAAACAGAGCCGATTATCATATGCTTTTGCGTGTTCCGGGAATTGGCGTAAAAAGCGCGCAGCGTATCTGCAAGGCAAGGAGAACCGGGGCGCTTGATTTTGACAGCCTAAAGAAAATGGGCGTCGTGCTCAAAAGGGCGTTGTATTTTATCACATGCAGCGGAAAGATGATGTACAATACGAAAATCGAGGAGAACTACATCACGAGAAATCTTTTGGCGGAGCACGAAAAACTGCCTTTTGACAAAGATGGCATGACGTACAAGCAGTTATCGCTGTTTGACGATACACAGGAAAATGCGGGACTGTTTGGCATGGCAGAAGAAAGGAATGCGGCATATGGATGAGCATGTGTTTTTATGTGAGGACAGCATAGAGGGAATCCTAAACGGTGTATACGAGGCGTACCGCTTCAAAAAAGAGCGGAAAATAGAAAGTCATGATTTGCTGCATCTGGCGACAAAACAGCCGGATACGTACCGTCTTTTTACGGAGTATACGTCGCTGGAAACGAATGATGACAATGCCGCTAAGGTGATAGGCACAGTCAAGAGCCGATTAGGCGAGGAAACGTATTATCAGTTATGTTTGGCGATGGCGTCTTGCTTTGCGGATAAGGCAGATGCGGTTTATCATACCATTGTGCTTGGTCTTCGGACAAATGACCGAAATATTTTGGACAGGCTTGGAGAAGATTGTGTGCAGAGAACTTTCAAATATGCAAGAGCGTCCAACAATGAAGTAGGGCATATGCTTCAATTTACGCGTTTTTTGGAATTGGAGGGCGGCATCTTATATGCCAAGATTGATGCAAAGCATCATATCTTACCGTTTATCATGCCGCATTTTTCGGACAGACTGCCGATGGAGAACTTTATCATATATGATGAAAATACAGACACATACGGACTCCACCCCAAGTTTCAGCCTTGGTATCCTGCCGAGGGCATGGAATTTGACAGTGATAAGATGAAAATAACCGCGGCGGAGAAAGAATATCAGGAGTTGTTTCGGCGGTTCTGCAAGACGATTGCAATCGAATCAAGAACGAACGAAAAACTCCAGACAGGTATGCTCCCGCTGCGGTTTCGACCAAATATGGTTGAATTCCAATAAGATATTTTTGAGATTAAAAATCTAAATATTTTCCAGTATGCGAATATCTACAGCCGTGTAATGATATTCTTTTTCGGGCAATTCTCCGGTTGTGAGATATGAAAAAAGAATATCGAGCGGCTTTTTTCCTTGTGTGTGCGGCTGCTGACAAATCACTGCCGATAGAATTTCGTTTTTCAGAAACTGTTCTGTCGTGTCTGCCTTATCATAAGCGATAATTTTAAGCTTCCGATCAAGACCGAGAGAGGACACGGCGCGACACCCTCCATACACGCCGCCTGCCGCGAAGTAAAGCGCGTTTATTTCGGGATGTTCTTTTAACAGGGCGCTCGTTTTTTCATAGCTTTCAATCTCATCATCATGCGTTTCCGTGACGGAAACGATGTGAATGGTATCGGAATGCGGACGGAGTGTATTGGAAAATCCGGCAATGCGCTCCGTATGACATAAAATGTCGGCGGAACCGGTGAGGATACCGATGTATACTTCACCGCTTGTCATAAGACGAAGAAGTCCCGCGGCAGTGGCGCCGCTCTTTGTATAGTTGCTTCCGACATATGCGATACGCTTTGAATTTTCAATATCTGTGTTTAGCGTGACAACCGGGATTCCCTGTTCAAAAAGTTCATTGATGCGGTTTCGTATGCGGTCATCGTTACAGGGCGCAAGGGCGATGCCGTTCACCTCTGCGGCGACAAGCTCGTCGATTGCGTTTAGCTGTTCGTCCGTATTGATATGGATTTGCTTTACGATCACGGTGCAGCTATAGCCGGCAAGTTCTTCCGCTTTTTCGTTGATACCGTGCAGCACGTCGGAAAAGAAAGGATTTTCCGCCGAAAAAATAATAACGCCAAGCTTTATTTTCTTCTTTTGGGCAGCCAGCACAAGACCCGCCTTATTTGGTTTATAGTCAAGAGCCTTTGCGATTTCTTTTATTTTTTCTTCTGTGTCCGGATTGACGGAGCCGCGGTTATTCAGAACACGGTCAACGGTTCCGCGGGATACCCCGGCAAGCGCCGCAATTTCTTTTATAGTAGCCATTTACGTTTTCCCTTTTCCTTTTCGATTGGTCAGTTATTAAGTATTTAAGTATTATTATATGTGCACGTATCACATTTTGCAAGAAAAAAATTTTGCCTGCACGCAAACCGTGCGCTGCACGCGTTAAAAAGCACAATTGTCACAATATAATCTTTTGACGAAAAAGAAATAATACTTGATTTTTGTATACACATCAATTATGATAGTAATAGGATACCTAATGTGCACGAGCACAATTTAATATCCGTAAAATAAAATGTGTGATACAGGTTTGGAACAGGAGGATTTAAAAATGAATAATTTGCCACAAGTAAAGGTCGGAATTGTAGCTGTAAGTCGTGATTGTTTTCCGGAAAGCTTATCGGTAGACAGAAGAAAGGCGCTGGTCAGTGCGTACACAAAGAAATTCGGTGCGGATTCTATTTATGAGTGTCCTGTATGTATTGTGGAGAGCGAAATACATATGGTTCAGGCATTAGAGGATATTAAGAAAGCAGGATGTAATGCACTCTGCGTTTATCTTGGCAACTTTGGTCCCGAAATTTCGGAAACATTGCTCGCAAAGCATTTTGACGGACCTTCCATGTTTATCGCTGCGGCAGAGGAAACACAGAATAATCTGGTTGGCGGACGCGGCGATGCTTACTGCGGAATGCTGAATGCAAGCTATAATCTGAAGCTGCGCAATATCAAAGCATATATTCCCGAATATCCTGTCGGTACGGCAGAAGAGTGTGCCGATATGATCAACGAATTTTTACCGATCGCAAGGGCGATCATCGGACTTTCCGACTTAAAGATTATCTCATTTGGTCCCAGACCTTTAAATTTCCTCGCATGCAATGCGCCGATCAAGCAGCTTTACAATCTCGGTGTTGAGATTGAGGAAAACTCCGAACTGGATCTTTTTGTAGCATTTTATAAGCATGAGGGTCACTAGAGAATCTCCGCAAAGATTAAGGAAATGGAAGCAGAGCTCGGCGAGGGCAACTTAAAGCCGGAGGTTCTTCCGAAGCTTGCGCAGTATGAGCTGACTCTCCTTGACTGGATTGATGCGCATAAGGGATACAGAAAGTATGTTGCGATCGCCGGAAAGTGCTGGCCCGCGTTCCAGACACAGTTTGGTTTTGTTCCTTGTTATGTAAACAGCCGTCTGACAGGTATGGGCATTCCTGTTTCCTGTGAGGTTGATATTTACGGTTGTCTCAGCGAGTTTATCGGTACATGCGTAAGCCAAGACGCCGTTACGCTTCTCGATATCAATAACACCGTTCCGGCGGATATGTATCAGGAGTCGATTAAGGGCAAATTTAACTATACACATAACGATACTTTCATGGGCTTCCACTGCGGAAACACCAATACGAAGAAACTCAGTTTCTGCAACATGAAGTATCAGATGATCATGGCAAGAACGCTTCCCGAGGAAGTGACACAGGGAACGCTTGAGGGTGATATTATCCCGGGCGATATTACATTCTACCGTTTACAGTCAACGGCGGACTGCAAGCTTCGTGCGTATATCGCGCAGGGCGAGGTGCTTCCGGTAGCGACAAAGTCCTTTGGAAGTATCGGTGTGTTTGCAATTCCCGAGATGCAGCGTTTCTACAGACATGTATTGATCGAGAAGAATTATCCGCACCACGGAGCTGTGGCGTTCGGTCATTTCGGAAAGGCGCTTTATGAGGTGTTTAAGTATATCGGCGTACCCGTAGAGGATTTGAATTATAATCAGCCGAAGATGCTTCCGTATCCGACGGAAAATCCGTTTGCATAAGGAAATCGAATTTGATAAAAAAAGTGCGCATCCAAAAGATGCGCATTTTTTTACGTTACAAAACGTTCTATAAACTCATCGAACGGACAAGGCTTGCCGAAATAAAATCCCTGACAATAATCGGGTGGAAGTCCTTTCATTCGTTCCAGTTCGCTTTCGGTTTCTATGCCCTCCACACAGATCCGCAGATTCATGCTGTGTGCCATACTGCTCATCAATGAAAGCAGATTAAATTCATAATCGTTTGCGATTGCCCTTAAAGTAAAGGAGCGGTCAATTTTGATGATATCGGGCTTTAACTCATAGAAATAATGGAAGTTCGAGTAGCCTGTTCCGAAATCATCAAGCGCAAGATGGATGCCCGCATTCTTTAAATGAGCCCAAAGTTTAGAGATGCGGTTGTCCTGTTCCACAAGTCCGCTTTCCGTCAGTTCAATAATGACGTTTGCGGGCGGAATCTGATATCGATCGACTGCATTTAAAATCTCAATGATAATATTACTCTTCAGTAACTGAACGAAAGAGATATTGATGCTGATCTTGAAATCCGGAGCGGTTTTTATGATTTCGTGGCAGAATAACAGCGCTGTATTGAGCATCCATTTTCCCACAGGCACGATGAGTCCCGTTTCCTCCAAAATCGGAATAAACTCGGCGGGAGAGATCATACCAAACTCTTCCGTTGTGAAACGCATCAGCGATTCGGCGCCGTAAAGCGCTCCTGTGTCCGTATTGACCAACGGCTGCAGATACGCCTCAAAGCCATCAAAACCATGTGTAACGGCACGCCGTAAAAGCTGTGAAAGTCTGCGCTTTCTCAAGAACTTATCGTAATCTTCGGAACGGAATATGTAACAGCAGTTTTTTCCGCGTCGCTTCGCTTCACTCAGGGAAAACTCGGAAAACTTCATAGTATCCGAAAATGAGGCTGTGGCAAACTGATCGTTTTTTAAGATTCCGCCGGAGATTGTGTAGATGACTTTATAATTATTTTCTTTGACAAAACTGTCAATCGTCTGACGGATATGACGGTACTGCTCAAGGGCATCCTCAATATTGCGCTCCGAAAAATTGACAATGAGAAATTCATCCGCAATCGCGCGGTACAGCTTTTGATCGGGAAGAAGACACGCGGTAATGCATTGAGCAGTGTGCCTTAAGATTAAATCCCCGTAATCGCTGCCGAGCTTTTCGTTGATCTCCTTAAAATCATCAAGACCAAGGCGCATCAAATAACCATTTGGAAGTAACGCGCGATCTTGCGCAAAATATTTTTTTAAACTTGCGACGCCCAAAAGTCCGCTCACATTATCCGCTTTTTGACGGGCGCCAATTTCATTGATACAGCCAATCATGTAAAGCGGTTTATTTTCGTGTCTGATCACTGTGCCGCGGCAGTTAATCCATATCGGGTCGTTGTCTACGGAAACCCAGCGGTAGAGCATATCGTGAAACTCTTTTTTTCCCTCGATCAACTCGCGCAAATCGCGCTGAAGTTCGGGCAAATCCGCGGGATAGACAAATTTCGCATGATTTTCAACGACATTATGAAATTGATAATCGGGCAGACAAAAGCGCTTGACTGCCGCCTGTGATATATAGTAGAAGTCATGAACTAAGTCATAAACATAGATATAATCGTCCATACATGGGCTAAGAGTAGAAATTGCTTCACAAATCTGCTTAACCGTAAGACCTGTAAATTCGGATGCCAAAGGGAATTCCTCCTTGATGCATATAATGTGAAATATTTAACAATATTAACAATGTTTTATGAATGATATCTACTATTTTATCAAATAAAAGGAAAAAAACAAGCTATATTTGGTGTAAATTGCATAGAAATGCTGTAAAATGGAAATAATTTGTGCTATTATATTTTCGTAGCGCCTTTACACTATTTTTACAGCGTTATAAAAAGAATGGAAAAGGAGTATGGTTTTAAGATGAAAAAGGATAGTTTATGGCTTGGATATCGGGACGAGGACAAACAGGAGCTTGAACGGGTCTGCGGTCTTTACAAAAAATGTCTAGACGAGGGAAAGACAGAGCGCGAGTGTGCGTCGCTTGTCGTAAAAATGGCAGAGGAGAAAGGATATCGCGAACTGTATTCTGCGCTTAAACAGGGAGAGCGATTGAAGGCGGGGGATAAGCTTTACGTTGTTCAGATGAATAAAAGCGTGGCGCTTTTTCAGCTTGGCAAAAAGCCGATATCAGAGGGAATGAATATTTTGGGTGCGCATATCGATTCGCCGAGAATTGACGTGAAACAGAATCCGCTGTATGAGAAGGACGGATTTGCATATTTTGACACTCATTATTACGGCGGCATTAAGAAGTACCAGTGGACGGCGATCCCGTTGGCGCTTCACGGCGTGGTAGCAAAGAAGGACGGTACGACGGTCAATGTCTGCATTGGCGAAAAAGACGACGATCCTGTGTTTGTCATTACGGATTTGCTGGTTCATCTTGCGGGAGAGCAGATGACGAAAAAGGCCACAGAGGTTGTGACAGGAGAAAATCTTGATCTGCTGATTGGAAACTGCCCGCTTTCCGATGAAACGGAAGAGGGTGAGGAAAACAAAGACAAGGAGAAAGACGCGCTTAAGGCAAATGTGTTAAAGCTTTTAAAGGATTCGTATGACATCGAGGAGGAGGATCTTTTGTCGGCGGAGCTTGAGATTGTTCCTGCCGGAAAAGCAAAAGATTTGGGATTTGACAGAAGTATGATCTTAGCATATGGACAGGATGATCGCATCTGCGCATTCACGTCGCTCTTTGCAATGCTGGATATGGCATCGGATATCACGGAAAATACGCTCTGCTGCCTTTTGGTTGACAAGGAGGAGATTGGCAGTGTGGGAGCTACGGGAATGCAGTCGCGCTTTTTTGAAAATGCGGTTGCGGAGCTTGTGGCAGCAACGGAGGAGGATTCGCAGAGATTGGTGCGCAGAGCGCTTGCGAATTCAAGAATGCTTTCGTCCGATGTGAGTGCGGGATATGATCCGCTGTACGCGAATGCGTTTGAGAAGAATAATGCGGCATTTTTGGCGCATGGCCTTACGTTCAATAAATATACGGGGTCGCGTGGAAAGAGCGGTTCGAATGATGCGAATGCCGAATACATTGCACAGCTTCGGAAGGTGATGGATGAGGCGGATGTCAAATATCAGTTTGCGGAACTTGGAAAGGTAGATGTTGGCGGCGGCGGAACAATCGCGTACATTATGGCAAAATACGGAATGAATGTCATAGACAGCGGGGTTGCGGTAATGAATATGCATGCGCCGTATGAAGCCAGCAGTAAGGCAGATGTCTATGAAGCGGTAAGAGGTTACAGCGCGTTTTTAAGATCATAAAGAGCACAACAGGGCATCATGAGATGCCCTGTAATTTTTTCGCAAAAACGTCATGCGGAAGCGCTTTGTCATACAAAAAGCCCTGTCCCATGTCACAGCCGTGCCGTTTTAAGAGTTTTTCCTGTTGCTCGTTTTCGACTCCCGAGCAGATAACTTTGATACCGAGCGCATGTGCGGTTTCAATAATGGATTTCATTATGATTTCGTTATTTTTTGCCCGTTTCAGCGCAGTTCTTCCGTCGGAAAAAGAAGTGTCGATATCTTCTAAAACCGCGTCGGTTATGCCTGTAACGAAGGAGCGGTCAAGTTTGATCACATTGATATCAAGGTCACTCATCAGTTTTAAGGAGGCGTATCCTGTTCCGAAATTGTCAATCGAGGTGTGGATGCCGTAGCTCTTGATCCGTTTGACAAAATCAAAGAGGGATGTAAAGTCGTCATACCCACTGCTTTCCGTCAGTTCGATTTCGATATACTGGGGTGGAATGGCGTATTGGTTTAGCACTTTCATAATGTCTTCCGCAAGAAACCGATTGTGCAGATGTACCTTTGAAAAGTTGATGGACACGCGTACAGGAGTGATGTTCGCGTCGATCCATGCGCGAAGCCGGATACAGACTTCCTCAAGAACATACAGATCGAGCGCGCAGACTGTTCCGTCCTTCTCAAGGACATGGAGGAAATCGGCGGGGGAGAGAAGATTGCTGTTGTGATTCCACCTTACCAATGCTTCACAGCCGCACAGTTTTCCGCTCTCAAGATGAAGTTTGGGCTGATAATAGACATCAAATTCCTTAAGAGCGATCGCCTTTGAGAAATTGCCTGTGATTTCTCGCTCATGCATTGTATCATCTAACATGCTTGGTTTAAACCATACGCGGTCAGGATCGGAGGAGTCTTTTTCTGCATTGAGTGCAATCGAGATGTTGTGGATTATGGTACTTAGGGTGTTTTTCTCCGCAATCGGATAAACGCATATTTTTGCCTGAATATTGAAAGTATTTGCAATATCATCGATGTTCAGGTGCAGTTGTATGTCCGATATAAAGTCCAAAAATTTGTCGACGCGGTTGTTTTTTATGATTGTTAAATAATTATCATCATTAAGTCTGCCGCAGATTTCGTCTTTGCGCATAAAGTCGTGAAGACAATGTGCGTACTTTTTCAGAATGACATCGGCATAAGACACACCGAACTGTTTGTTGAAATAACTGAAATCTTTAATATCAACATAAATTGCCGTGTATGCCGTTTCGACATTTCTTTCGCAGCAGTCCGCAATGAAAACATCGATACCATCCGCGTTTGCAATGCCCGTGAGCGCGTCTGTCACGGCGGAAATCTGTGCAAGTTTTGCAAGTCCCGCCTTTCCGCAGAGCGTATTGATGATGTTTGAAAGAAATTTCAGGCATTCCAGATCGTCATCTTTCCACACGGTCTGTTTGCGCGGATAGAATATTACTTCGGCAGTGCCGCCGGAATGTGTGGTATAGATGTTATTGACGCAGTTATCGATAGAGCTGTCGTCATACCCTTCGGGATGGCAGTAAAGCATGGTGATATTGTCCTTGATGCGTTCCTCATACGGCGATTTTGGATTGTTTAGGCATAACTCTATTTTACCGATGCCGCACAGCTCGCACACAGGAGCCACCGCTTTTGCAATATAACCCGAAAGCTCCTCAATAGAATCTATTGAATCGGGGATTGCCATAAAAAAATCAAAAAATTCATTACTGCACAGTTTCATTTATCGATCTCTCTTTCCCTGTATTTGAGGATATGTTTTCCATAATAATCTTATCATAACATTAAAACCGTGTGTATTCAACATTTGGGAATTTTTTAATCCGTTTCAATCCATTTGTTTTTTTGATGGATTTATGATATACTTCACTCAATACGGTTTTGTTTTGAAACGTGTGAAAAACGTCGAGAGGCATTGCGTTATGGAATGCACGGAGGTTTGACATGACAATCAATAATCGATTTGTGGAGATAGAGCAGACTTTTCTTACGGAGGCAAAAGCGCTCAGACCGGATGGGACAGTCGATACAAGGGCGGCAAGTCTGGTAAAAGAGCATGTCATCGAAGTAAGCATTAACGAAAAACCTGCGCTTCGACTTGTGTGTACGCCGAATAAACTGGCGGAACTTATACTGGGACGTGCTGTGACAGAGGGTTTTATCGAGAGCAGTGATGATGTGGAAAGTCTTTACATATGCGAGAGCGGAAACAGGGCAAAATTATATTTGAAGCGGGAACCGGAGTTTGGAAACAAAGAATATGAACTTCCGATTGAGCCGACATGTTGTACGGATAATCGGATTTTGGGCGGTTTTTATGGGACAAAAGCGCTTCAGCCGGTAGCGCGTACGGCAATTTCAAAGGAGCATGTTTTTGCGCTAATCAATAAATTCAGTGAAAATGCGTCACTGCACAAAAAAACAGCGGGCACACATAGCTGTTATCTTTCCTGTATGGGAGAATATCAGGGTGTGTTTGAGGATATCGGAAGACATAATGCGCTCGACAAGGCAGTAGGGCATGCGCTGATAAACGGTTTGGCATTTGCGGATTGCATGCTGTTTACGACGGGGAGAGTTCCGGTCGATATGGCGCGGAAAGTGATCATGGCGGGGATACCGGCACTGGTGTCAAAAGCGGTGCCGACTGTCGATGCTGTGGAGATGGCAAAGCAGTATCATTTGACGCTGATCTGCAGAGCATGGCCGGACAGCTATGAGGTATACAACGAAGGAAATTAGGAGAGTCTTATGGAAATTGAGGAGTG